>CACFLX010000005.1 GCA_902567235.1 uncultured Pelagibacteraceae bacterium | reverse complement strand
ATTTTTGGTAATCTATTTGGATCAGAATTTACTTTTAAATGGGAAAAAAACTTTTCAGATCCTTTTGTGACAACAAGTAATATTAAATTTAAAAATCCAAATTTAAAAATTGCAAATAAATTCGATAGAAAAGATGAAAACTTTATTGAAGCTAAAACTAAAATAAATTTTTTGAGAAATAATTTAGATTTAAACTATAAATTTAATCAAAATAGTATTGAGCTGACCGATGATGGCAATAAAGTAATGAATCATTCTAAACTAATTGGAAATATTAATTTAAATCCATTTTTTTTTGATCTAGGTTTGATTTTATCTGGAATAAGTAGCGATATGTTTCTAAACAATCTTTTTTTAAATTTGCATAAGGTAAACCAAACTTCTCATTTAAATTTTAATGGAAATTTGAAAATAAGCTTAAATGAAATAAATAACCGGCTATTTGAAAATTTAGTTATAAATCTTAGTTTTTTAGAAAAAAAAATAAGCTTACAAAATTCTAGTTTGGATTTAAAAAAGATAGGAAAAATTAATTTTTCTAATCCAGTAATTTATGAAAAAAATCAAAAAATATTTGCAAAATCAAAAGTAAAATTTGATGTTAATGACCAACAAGAATTTTATAGAAGATTTTTGATACCAAGGCAAAATAGAATAGATTTAAACAAGGTGTATTTTGAAATAGAATACAATATTGATGATGAAAATTACTTTTTATCAAATATTAATTTTGATCAAAAAAAAATTAACGAATCAGTTTTTTATGAAATTAAAAATATTCAACAATTAAATAATGTAATTTCAAAAGAGTTTCAAAAAGTTAGTTTGGAGTAGTCATTTTTTCTGGATCAACTATCTTATCATATTCTTTTTCTGTAATTAATCCGGACTTTAAAGCTTCTTGTTTTAATTTGGTTTTATTCTTCAGAGCTTTTTTTGCAATTTTTGCTGCATTGTCATACCCAACATGAGGAGCTAATGCTGTTACTAACATTAAAGAATTATCTAATAATTCTTTAATTCTTTTTTTGTCAGCTTTTAAACCAGAAACACAATATTTTGCAAAGCTCTTAGAGGAGTCTGACATTATATGAATTGATTGTAAAATATTATGTATAATTAATGGTTTAAAAACATTTAATTCAAAGTGACCATGTGATCCTGCCATTGTTATTCCATTGTGGTTTCCGATTACCTTTACACATACCATCGTTACTGCTTCACACTGAGTTGGATTTACTTTTCCTGGCATTATTGAGGAGCCTGGCTCATTTTCTGGTAAAATTAATTCTCCATAGCCAGCTCGAGGACCTGATCCTAAGAATCTGATGTCATTTGCAATTTTCATTAAACAAACTGCGGTTGTGTTCATGGTTCCAGAAAAATTAACTATAGCATCATGAGCAGCTAATGAGGCAAATTTGTTTGGAGAAGGTTTAAAAGGAAGTTTTGTAATTTTTTTTATCTCAGACACTATTTTTTTGTCAAAACCTCTTCTAGTGTTTAGTCCCGTTCCTACCGCAGTGCCACCCTGGGCTAAAAAATATATCTCTTCCAGAGCTTTTTTAATTCTTTCAATGCTTTTCGTTAATTGAAAATGATATCCTGAAAATTCTTGACCTAAAGTTAAAGGCGTAGCATCTTGTAAATGGGTTCTGCCGATTTTAACAATTTTTTTAAATTCTTTTGATTTTTTCTTTAATTGTAAATTAAGTAAATTTAGACTTGGAATTAATTTTTCTGTTGCCCAGATAGCGATTGACATATGCATCGCAGTAGGAAAAACATCATTGGTTGATTGAGATTTATTTACATGGTCATTTGGGTGAACTGGTTTTTTAGATCCTTTTTTTCCACCTAAAATTTCTATTGCTCTATTAGCAATTACTTCATTTACATTCATATTTGTTTGTGTGCCAGATCCTGTCTGCCAAACTTTTAAAGGAAAATGACTTGTTAATTTTCCAGAAATAACTTCATTTGCAGCTTTAACAATTGTTTTACTTAATTTTTTATCTAAGTCGCCATTTTTAGCATTTACTATTGCAGCAGCTTTTTTAATCATAGCAATTGATTTAATCACTATTGGTCTAACTAAAAAATCTCCTATATCAAAATATTTGCTTGATCTTTGTGTAGATGCTCCCCAATACTTATCCACAGGTACATTAATTCCACCAATACTGTCATATTCTTTTCTATTTTTCATAATTTAGATTTTGAATGTAATGCCATATTTCTTATACATTAAGTTAAGCAAGAATCAAATAGGAGCAATATGACAAATTTTGAAAAAGTAGGTATCTTCATGAAAACTTTTGGACAAGAAGTTAAAACAAAAGCTGAGCTAAGCAATAATAAAATAAATGAGCTTAGAATAAGCTTAATCAATGAGGAATTGGAAGAATTAAAAAAAGCAGTAAATGATAATGATATTTTAGAGGTTGCTGATGCTTTAACAGATATTTTATACGTCGCGTATGGCGCTGGTCATGCATTCGGAATAAATTTAGACAAATGTTTTAATGAAGTTCAACAATCAAATATGAGTAAATTAGGTTCTGATGGAAAGCCAATTTATAACGAATCTGGAAAAGTTATGAAAGGTCCAAATTATTTTAAACCTGATTTAAGTAAATTTTTATAAATTAAATTTATTTAATCCAACTAGGCTTGATTACTTTTACTTTTGCATTACCACAATTAAATTCATTTTTTTCATTAAAATTTTCATTTAAATATTTAATTGAAGCAAAAGGAAATTTGTTTTTTATTAGAACTTTACCAATCTCTTGATTATTATATTTAATAATTTCATCTTTTAGTTCACCCTCAATTAATTTTATTGGAAGTAGTCTTTTAGATAATTTATTTTTTAATTTAATTCTTGCTGTATTTTCCTGCCCTACATAACAACCTTTTTTAAAATCTATCCCATTTAATTCTTCAAAATTACACTCTATACCAAATATTTTATTTTTAAGTTGATCAGTATTTTTTTGAGCAATTCCATTTTCATGACTAAATTTGTAATATTCATCAACATTTGATGCACTTAAATCTAATTTTTTTAAAGATAAATAAAGTTTTTCTAAATTAATTATAATTCTTGCTCCCAATTCTTTTTTTCGTGGATCTAAAAATACAGGATCTTCTCTATATTTGATTGTAAAGCCGGATAAGTTTTTTGTACCCTCAAATTCTAAAAATTTTTCATTACTTAATGCTGCTATAACAAATTCGTTACTTAAATTAAGTATTTCAACTTTAGATCTAAGTTTATATAGATCTAATTGATTATAAAGATTTTCAATTTGTATTTTTTCGCAGTCTAGAAAATATCCATTTTTATGTTTAATAATTAAAAAATCGAAAAGATATTTTCCTTGAGGTGTTAAAAGAGACGCAAAACAACTATTAGTTTCATTTACTTTATCAATATCGTTTGTTATTAAATTTTGTAAAAATTCCTTAGCATCTTTGCCCTGTACAAATAATATTCCGCGATCTTCTAAAATATAAACTTTTTCTTTATTCATAATTGCAAGTAAGTAATTTATAATATAGTTACTTTTCAAAAAAATGTTAGATCTAATAATAAAAAAAGGGAAATGTTATATTGATGGTGAACTAAAAGATGTTGATGTTGCTATTAAAGATGGAAAAATTCAACAGATTGGTCAAATTTCAGACGAAGCAAAAGAAATAGTAGATGCTGAAGGTCAAACTGTTTTGCCGGGATGTATAGATACTCAAACTCATTTTAGGGAACCTGGATCAACCGATACAGAAGATCTTCATTCAGGAAGTAAGGCAGCAATTGTTGGAGGAATTACCAGCGTGTTTGAGATGCCAAATACTAATCCACCTACATCTAACAAGGTAGAATTTAAAAAAAAATTAGATCTTGCTAAGAATAGAATGTATTGCAATTATGCATTTTATTTTGGTGCAACAGCTAATAACGCGAATGAGTTATCAAATTTAAAAGATTTGGAAGGTTGTTGTGGAATTAAACTTTTTGCAGGATCCTCAACAGGTAATTTATTAGTTGCAGATGAAGCAGATATTGAGAAGGTATTCCAAAGTAGTTCAAAAGTAGTTGCTGTTCATTCGGAAGATGAGGCAATTTTAAATGTTAATAAAAAATTAATTAAAAAAGGCGATGTTCATACTCATCCAGTTTGGAGAAGTGTAGAGTGTGCAATGTCATCCACAAGAAGAATTGTAAGAATTGCCGAAAAGTACAAAAAAAAAGCACACGTTCTTCATGTAACAACAAAAGAAGAAGTTGACTTTTTATCACAACACAAAGGAAATATTACATTTGAGATTACCCCGCAGCATTTAACCTTATATGCTCCAGAGTGTTATGACAAACTTGGGACTTATGCTCAGATGAATCCACCTTTGAGAGATAAATCTCATTACGACAGACTATGGTATGGAGTAAAAAATAATTTTAATGACACAATTGGATCAGATCATGCCCCACATTTAAAAGTAAATAAAGAAAAAGAATATCCTAATTCACCATCAGGGATGCCAGGAGTGCAAACTTTAATGCCAGTAATGTTAAACCATGTAAATGATGGCAAATTATCACTTAATCAACTAATTAATCTTGTTTGTGAAAATCCTGTTAAAATTTTTGGAATTAAAAATAAAGGATTTATTAAAGAAGGATATGATGCTGACTTTACAATTGTTGATATGAACAAAACAATTGAGATTAGAAATGAAAATATTGAAAGTAAATGTGGCTGGTCTCCATTTGATGGGTATAAATTTAAAGGAACTCCTGTTGCAACAATAATTAATGGCAAAGTTAAAATGAAAGATGGAAAGATAATTGGTGAGCCAGATGGAACACCAATGAAATTTAAATAACTCTTGAAGAAAAACTATTAACCAAAACAACACCAACGACTATAAGAAATAATCCTAAAATTGCTTGCCAGCTAAGGCTTTGTTTAAAAAAGAAATATCCAAAAATTGCAATTGTAAATATTCCTAATCCACTCCAAGTTGCATAAACAATAGCAATAGGAATTTTATGTAAAACATGAGTAAGACAATATAGGGCTGTCAAATAACAAGTGGCAGCTATAGCTGTTGGAATTATTTTCGTAAAATTTTGTGTAGACGGAAGAAGTAATGTCCCGCACACCTCACAGAAAATTGCAATAAACATAAAAAAATAAGCTTTTGTCATTATTTTAAAATATTATTATTTATTAAATCTTCTTTTATTTCATCTAAAATAGCTGGATCGTCAATTGTTGCTGGCATTTTATATTCTTCTCTATCGGCTATTTTTCTAACTGTTCCTCTTAAAATTTTTCCTGATCTTGTTTTTGGTAATCTTTTTACTACAATTGCAGTTTTAAAAGCTGCAACTGGCCCAACTTTATCCCGTACCATTTGAATACATTCTTTTGATATTGTTTCATTATCCTTTTGAGCTCCTGCTTTAAGAGCTATTAAACCTATTGGCAATTGTCCTTTTAATTTATCAGCAATTCCAATAACCGCACATTCAGCAACTGATTGATGTTCTGATAATACTTCCTCTATTGCACCAGTAGAAAGTCTATGACCTGCAACATTAATAATATCATCAGTTCTAGACATAATCCAAATATATCCATCTTCATCTATATGTCCTGCATCATAGGTTTGATAATAACCTTCATAGTTTGTCATATACGTTTTTTTATATCTTTCATCAGCATTCCATAGAGTTGGGAATGTTCCAGGGGGCAATGGAAGTTTTACAACTATATCACCCATTTCGTTTGGCTTAGCTATACTGTTGTCAGGTTTAATAACCTTTACATCATAGCCTGGTACAGCTTTACAAGCTGAACCATACTTTGTTTTCATCATTTCAATTCCAGTACAATTAGAACTTATCGCCCAGCTAGTTTCAGTTTGCCACCAATGATCAATTACAGGTACATTTAAAAGAGACTCTGCCCATTTGATAGTATCTGGATCTGCTCTTTCTCCTGCAAGAAATAAACTTTTAAATGAGCTTAGATCGTACTTAGAAAAAAACTTACCTTTCGGATCTTCTTTTTTAATTGCCCTAAAAGCTGTTGGAGCAGTAAATAAAGATTTTACTTTGTAGTCAGATATTATTTTCCAAAAAGCCCCAGCATCCGGAGTTCCAACTGGTTTACCTTCAAATAATACAGTAGTGCACCCTTTAAATAACGGTGCATAAACAATATAAGAATGACCAACAATCCATCCGATATCACTTGCTGACCACCAAACATCATTTTGATCAATATTATAAATATTTTTCATTGTCCACTTAAGTGCAGCAATGTGACCTCCTATATCTCTTACAATCCCTTTTGGAATACCTGTTGTTCCTGAGGTATATAATATATATGCAAATTCATTTGCATTCATTTCAACGCAATCTACATTTTTTGCGTTCGATAATGCTTCTTCCCAACTAATTTCACTTGAAGAATTTAATTCAACTTCATTATCTGGCCTTTGAAATAATATTAGCTTTTTTATTTTATGAGATGCTAGTTTTAAAGCTTCATCTACAAGAGGTTTATATTGAACTGTTCTACCTGGTTCAAAACCACATGAAGCAGTAAGTAAAATTTTTGCTTTGCTATCGTCAATTCTACTGGCTAATTCATTTGAAGCAAAACCACCAAACACTACAGAATGAACCGCACCAATTCTTCCACAGGCAAGCATACCGATAACAGCCTCAGGTATCATTGGCATATAAATGATAACTCTATCTCCTTTTTTTACTCCTTGATTTTGTAATGCTCCAGCAAACTTTGAAACTTTTTCTCTTAATTCTTTGTATGTAAATTTTTTTTTATTACCTGTAATTGGGCTATCATATATTAAAGCGTCTCTATCACCTCTGCCATTATCAATATGAAAATCTAAAGCGTTATAACAAGTGTTTGTAACACCATCTTCATACCATTTATAGAATGGAGCATTAGATTTGTTCAATATTTTTGTTGGTTTTTTAAACCAAAAAATATCATCAGCGATTTTTTTCCAAAATTCTTCAGGATTTTTTATAGATTCTTGGTAAATTTTTTCAAAGTCTGATTTCATCTTTGTTTTTATTTTGATTTGTTTTTAGCTCAAAATTAAGTCTTGAGTTGTATTTAATTTTAAAAAGTTAGTAAAATCAATACAAATAAAGGGAAAAAAACTCTTCAATTTACTAAATTAATTTGTTATTTAGCACCATGCTTTGGATCTAGTGTGGTTTAGGTCCATGGTTTAAATTTAAACTAAAAAAAACAACTGAGAGGGAGTTTTTTATGAAAAAACTTAAATTGTTTGCTCTTGCAGCTTTAGCTCTTGTGGGCTTTTCAGGTGCAGCAAACGCAGAGACAGTGTTGTTGGCACAAGATGACTTTGTTGGAATTTCGTTTTGGGTAATTTCAATGGGTATGTTAGCTGCTACAGCTTTCTTCTTTATGGAGAGAGGTTCAGTAGCTGCTGGCTGGAGAACATCTGTGACAGTAGCAGGTTTGATCACTGGTATTGCATTCATTCACTACATGTACATGAGAGGTGTATGGGTTCAAACTGGAGATTCACCAACTGTTTATAGATATATTGATTGGTTAATCACTGTACCATTACAAATGGTGGAGTTTTACTTAATCTTAGCAGCTGTTAGAAAAGTGCCATCAGGCATTTTCTGGAGACTGTTAATTGGTTCAACAGTAATGCTTGTTGGTGGTTACCTAGGAGAAGCAGGTTACATTAACTCTATGCTTGGCTTTATCATTGGTATGGCTGGATGGATTTATGTATTATATGAAATCTTCTCTGGTGAAGCTGGAAAAGCTGCAGCAAAAAGTGGTAACAAAGCACTTTCAACTGCATTCAGCGCATTAAGAATGATAGTTACTGTAGGTTGGGCTATTTACCCATTAGGTTATGTATTTGGTTACCTAACAGGTGGTGTAGATGCTGAATCACTAAACGTGATTTACAACTTAGCTGACTTTATCAACAAAATTGCATTTGGTCTGATTATTTGGGCTGCTGCAATGAGTGGATCAGGCGCAAGAAAGTAAATATCTAAGTAATATTTAATAGGGCGAGTATGTTTTACATACTTGCCCTATTTTTTTTTGTCTTTATATATTAATCAATGCCAAAGATTACATACATTGAACATAACGGTAAATCTCACACTATAGAAGTTGCTAATGGTTTAAGCGTAATGGAAGGTGCGGTTCAAAATAACATTCCGGGCATTGATGCGGATTGTGGAGGTTCAATGGCATGTGCCACTTGCCACGTTTATGTCAAAGAAGAATGGTTTAATAAATTACCAAAGAAAGAAGATGGAGAAGAAGATATGCTTGATATGGCATTTGAACCAAAAACAAATAGTAGACTAAGTTGTCAATTAATGGTTTCAGAGCAAATTGATGGATTAGTTGTAAACCTTCCAGAAAAACAAGTTTAATGATTAAAACTGATGCATTGATAATAGGAGCGGGACCAACAGGATTATTTACAGCACACCAACTAAAACTTATTGGATTAAACTGCGAAGTAGTAGATAACCTAGATAAAATTGGTGGTCAGTGTATCGAACTTTATCCTGACAAACCAATTTATGATATTCCTGCAGTTCCTGAATGTACTGGAGAAGAATTAACAAATAATTTAATTAATCAATTAAAACCTTTCGATATTAAATTTCACTTAAGTGAGAGAGTAGAAGAAGTAAAAAAAAATAATGAAAATTGGCAAATAAAGACAAACAAAGGAACAGAATTTAGTACACCAAACATAATAATAGCAGGAGGAGTTGGATCATTTGAGCCAAGAAAGTTTAGCCCCAAAGAGTGTGAGAATTTTGAAAATAAATCATTATTTTACTCAATAAAAGATAAATCTATTTTTAAAGGCAAAACGGTTTCAATATTTGGAGGAGGAGATAGCGCTTTAGACTGGGCAATTGAATTATCAAAAGATTCAAAAATCAATTTAATTCATAGAAGAGATGAATTTAGGGGTGCACAAGCAACAGTTGATAAAATGAATGAATTAGCAAAAAGTAGTAAAATAAACTTATTTACAAAATATCAACTTAAAAGCGTTAATGGTAAAGAAATTTTGGAAAGCATTGATATAGAGCACGACAATAAAGAAATTAAAAATTTAAAATCAGACTATGTATTAGGATTTTTTGGATTAATTATGCAACTTGGACCAATAGCTAATTGGGGTTTAAATATTGATAAAAAAACAATAAGTGTTGATACAGAAAAATTTGAAACTAATCAAAAAGGAATTTATGCAGTCGGAGACATATGCACCTATCCTGGCAAATTAAAACTTATACTATCAGGGTTTCACGAAGGGGCATTAGCGGCCAGAGCTTGCTTTAAATTAGCTAGACCAAATGAAAAATATAGATTTGAGTTTACAACAACCTCCACAAATTTATTAAAAAGACTTGGTAAAAAAGAGTGATAGAATTATTTGCAGCTGATACTCCCAATGGAAAAAAAATTAGTATCATGCTCGAGGAGATCAATTTTAAATACAATGTAACAAAGGTAGACCTTTCAGCTGGAGAACAATTCAAACCTAATTTCAGAAAAATTAGCCCATTTAGCAAAATACCAGTCATAGTTGACAGCAGTAATAATAATGAAGCTATATTTGAGTCAGGAGCAATATTAATTTATTTAGGTGAAAAAAGTAAAAAGTTTTATGATGTTGATGATAGGCTGAAGATCAATCAGTGGTTAATGGCTCAAATGGGATATGTGGGACCTATTATTGGTCAACACCATCAATTTCATCATTACAATCCTGGAAAAAGTAAATTTGGAGAGGAAAGATATTTTAAAATTACCAAATCGATCTATCAAGATTTAGACGAAAGGTTAGAACAATCAAAGTATTTAGCTGGTGAAAAATACTCAATAGCTGATATCGCCACTTGGCCATGGATAGCTAGACACGAGTGGCATGATATAGGTTTAAAGAATTATAAAAATCTGACTAGATGGTATTTAGAAATAGCTGATAGAGATGCAGTAATTAAAGGATATAGTTTTATGAAAAAAGGAGAAACAATCCCTAAACCCTAGTCATCTGCAAATACTTTTTCCTCTTTTTCGTGTTTTTCTTGTGCTGCTATTGAAAGAGTTGCAACAGGTCTTGCCATTAATCTTTTTAGGCCAATAGGCTCACCGGTATCTTCACAAAAGCCATAAGTTCCATCTTTTATTCTTTTTAATGCAGAATCTATTTTTGAAATTAATTTAATTTGTCTATTAATAGCTCTCATCTCTACATTTTTTTCTGTGTAAGAGCTAGCTTGATCAACGATATCAGCAGATGTGCTATTATCATCCATAGAACTATTATATAAGGCTTCATTGTTTGTTTTTACCAAGTCAGCTTTCCATTCAGTTAGTTTTTTCTTGAAATAAGATAAGTGTTTTGCACACATATATTTTTCTTTTTCTTTAGGAACGTAAGTTTTAGAGATTTTAACCATTATCAAATTTTAAACGTGGCTGAATATATTCATGAATAAATAGGTGTCAAGGAACCATTAATTGTATAAATTAAGTAAAATGGCCATTAATAAAAATAATATAATAAATTTTTTTTACATTTTTTTGACAATTCATTTAATTATTTGGACATTCATTCCAACATTAACAAATAACAATTTGCCATTAGATACAATTGAAGCTTTAGCTTGGGGGAGTAATCTAGATTGGGGATTTAACAAGCATCCCCCAATGAGTGCATTTTTGGTTGAAATTTTTTATCAAATTTTTGGTGCACAAGATTGGGCTTATTATTTATTAAGTCAAATTTGTGTAATTATTTCTTTTTTTGTTGTTTTTAAACTTGGAGAAGAGTTTTTTGAAAACAAAGTTTTTTGTCTGTTGTCAGTTTTATTATTAGAAGGAATTTACTTTTATAATTTCACCACTCCTGAATTTAATGTTAACGTTTGTTTGATGCCTTTCTGGTCATTAACAGCTCTATATTTATGGAAAGGCTTTAGAGATAATAAAATTATAGATTGGTTATTACTTGGTCTATTTGCAGGTCTTGGATTTTTATCAAAATATTTATTTATCTATTTAGGCTTAGGGATTGATATTTTTTTAGTTTATATGATCTATAAAAAGAAAATTGACTTTAAATGCCTTGTATCAATTATTTCTTTTTTAATAGTTTTATTGCCTCATTTAATTTGGCTATCTGAAAATGATTATGTAACGATTACTTATGGCCTTGATAGAACAGGAACAGGTGATCAAAATTTCTTAGATCACATAACCCATCCATTAATCTTCTTAGGAAAACAAATTGGAATATTAATACCTTTCTTTTTAATGTTTTTATTTTTAAGTAATTTAAAAAGCAAATTTAACTTTAAAGATAATAAGTTATTATTTTTATTAGCAATAAACATTGTTCCAATAGCTATGGTCTTTTTAACTTCTATGATTATGGGAGTTAAAATAAGAACAATGTGGATGACACCTTTTTATTTATTCTTTGGAGTTCTGGTAATTTATATTTTTCAATCACAAATTAATTTAAATAAATTAAAAGGCTTTACTACAGCCTTTCTAATTTTATTCATTTTTTCTCCTTTTGCTTATGCTTATGTTTCAATCACTGAAACAGATAAGAGAACTGACTATTTTGGAAAAGAGGAGGCTAAAAAAGCTAGAGAATTTTATGGCAACCAAATCGAAGTTATTGGTGATTTAAGCTTTGTTAAAGGTAATGAATGGTTGGCAGGCAACTTATCATATCATTTAGACGAAAGACCAAAATGGATTTATAATTCAAGCAATATCTTTCTATGTAATAAAAATTTAGAATGTATAAAATATAAGTAATTAATTATGAATATAAGTGATAAATGGAAAAAGATATTATTCGTTATAGTAATTGTTGCAGTAATTGAGTTTTCGGGTTTTGGGATAATTGCATCTTTGCTTAGATTAATAAGCTCTGCTAGCTAATGAAAATAAAAATATTAATACCAGTTTATAACGACTGGCAGTCTGTTTTTAAACTTTTAGAAAATATAAATTCAGAAGTTTCTCATTTAGATCAGGAGTTTTCAGTAATTATTGTTAATGATGCATCAACTGAAACTAAGCCTGAATTATCTGTTAATTTAGAAAAGTTAAATTCCATTAAAATTATAAATATAAAAGAAAACCAAGGGCACGCGAGATGCAATGCAGTAGGATTAAAACATATTTTTGAAAATGAAGAATTTGATTATGTAATTCCTATGGATGGGGATGGAGAAGATAGACCAGAAGAAATAAAACAACTTGTAGACAATTTGAATTATCACCCTGATAAACCAATTGTTGGAGAAAGAATTAAAAGATCAGAGGGAATTTTTTTTAAATTTTGTTATTTTGTTCACAAGATAATAACCTCTACTTTTACAGGACAGTCTATAAAATATGGTAATTACACTTGTTTGCCAAAATCAACCGTAGAGAAAATGATCAACGAAAGAGCTACTTGGAGTAGTTTTTCAGGTTCACTTGCAAAAGTTGCAAAAGATAGAGCAACAATTCCATCTGAAAGAGGAACAAGATATTTTGGTCCATCTAAAATGAGTTTTAAAAACTTATTAATACATTCACTATCTATTATTGGTGTTTTTAAAATAAATGTCCTAATAAGATCTATATTGTTTTTATTAGTCTACTTATTTTTAATTCAACAAAACATAACAATAGTGATGCTAATTCCAATCATATTAGTTTTCATATTAATAGTTTCAGTATTTGTGATATCCAAAAGAGAAAGCCAAGAACAATTAAATAATTCATTATCAAATATTTCAAATATTGATAATTTAAAATAATGATTTTAACTTCTAAACAAATTGATGCTTATAAGAATGATGGAGCAATAGTAATAAGAGATGTATTTAAACCTTGGATAAATAATTTAAGAGAAGGATTTGAAAAAGTTTTAAAAAATCCAGGACCACACGCACGTGAAAATACAAGTGTTAATGAAAATGGTAGATTTTTTGAAGATTATTGTAATTGGGATCGAATTCCAGAGTTTAAAAAATTTGTAAAAGAATCTCCAGCAGCAGAAATTGTTGCTGAGGCGACAAGTTCGAAATCAATACAGGTATTTCATGATCATATTTTTGTAAAAGAACCTAGCACAAGCAAAGCAACGCCATGGCACCAAGATATGCCTTATTATTGTGTCGATGGAGAAGATACTGGAAGTTATTGGATACCTCTTGATGAAGTTAATAAAGAAAATACTTTAAAATTAGTATTAGGTTCTCATAAATGGCCTAAGCTTGTTCAACCTACAAAGTGGTCGAATGATAAACCGTGGTACAAAAATAAAAATGATTTTATGGAAATGCCTAGCATTGATTCATTAAATAATGAAATAATGATACCTAATCTCAGACTAGGTGATGCTGTTTTATTTAATTTTAAAATTGTTCATGGCGCATCCGGAAATAATTCTCAAGAGAGACGTCGTGCTTTCTCTATACGTTTTACAGGTGATGATGTACGTTATTTAGATCGCGGTGGAGAAACATCACCTCCGTTTACTGGCATTAATTTAAAGTCAGGAGACACTTTAAGAACTGATTGGTTTCCTGTTGTTTGGAGCAATTAATATATGATTAAAATAATTCCAAAAAAAAATAAAATTACAGCAGAAATAGTATGTGATGTTAAAAATTTAAAAAAAGTTGAAATAAAAAAAATTAAATCTGTTTTAAATAATTGTGGAATGATTTATTTCAGAAATCAAAACTTATCTTCAAACAATTATTTAAAATTTGCTAAAAAATTAGGAACTCCAGCCGATTATCCAAGGTTAAAAGGTTTAAATTCTAGATATAGTAAAATAACTGTAGTTGAAAGAAAAGCCACAGATAAGGGACCAAGTTTTGGTGAGCAATTCCATACCGACTCAATTTACACAAAAAAGCCTCCTAGATTTACAATGTTGTTATCGAAATTAGTGCCTAGAAAAGGACAGGCAAATACAGAATTTTCTTCACAATATTTAGCTTACAAAAATCTACCTCATAATATAAAAAAAAAATTAAAAAATCTAAAAGCAATTTATTCTTCTGAAGGACCTATATCGGTTACATTACAGGAAAGAACAAAAGAAAAAGGTAAACAAAAAAACGAATTAATTTCTAAACATAAAATAATAAAAAAAATTAATAAAAAATTAAGTATATTTTGTAGCCCAGGTCATTTTATAGCCTTCAACAATATAAATAAAAAAGAAGAAACAAAATTAAAAAAATTTTTATTTAAACATCAAGTTAAAAAGAAATTCCAATACTCTTTGGAGTGGGAAAAAGATCAATTAGCTATTTGGGACAATAGATCAATGTTGCATCAAGCCACTCCCTTTAAGGGTAATAGAATAATGCATAGAATTACCATATACTAAGTTAAATGAATAAATATTTGGTCTTATTTTAAGCTTGCATTTCATTAAATAAGTTAAGAAAATACTTTTATAAAATATGTCTGATAGAATTAAATATTTTCTTGAAGAGAGCAAAATGCCAAAAACTTGGTATAATATTTCAGCTGATCTTCCAAAACCACTTTCTCCAGTTCTTCATCCAGGTACGCTTAAACCGATTGGACCAGATGATTTAGCTCCATTATTTCCAATGGCACTTATTGGACAAGAAGTTTCACAGGATAGAGAAATAGAAATTCCAGAACCAGTTAGAGAAATTTACAAACAATGGAGACCTTCACCATTGTACAGAGCAAGAAAACTAGAAAAGGCATTAGATACAACAGCTAAAATTTATTATAAATATGAAGGTGTTAGCCCGACAGGAAGTCACAAGCCAAACACAGCCGTAGCTCAAGCTTTTTTTAATAAAGAAGAAGGTACAAAAAAAATTACAACAGAAACAGGCGCAGGCCAGTGGGGAAGTTCTTTAGCATTTGCATGTTCAATCTTTAAAATCGAACTTGATGTTTACATGGTTAAAGTTAGTTATGAACAAAAACCATATAGAAAAATGATTATGCAAACTTTTGGAGCAAATTGTTATGCTAGTCCATCAAATAGAACTCCAACAGGTAAAGCAATTTTAGAAAAAGATCCAAACAGCACTGGAAGTTTAGGTATAGCCATATCCGAAGCAGTTGAAATGGCTGCGCAAGATGAGCATACAAAATATTCTCTTGGAAGTGTTTTAAATCATGTTTTAATGCATCAAACTATCGTTGGTAATGAAGCAATAATGCAAATGGAAATGGCAGATGATTATCCCGATATATTAGTTGGATGTACAGGAGGAGGAAGCAATTTTTCAGGGCTAGTATTTCCTTTTCTTGGTAAAAAATTTAGAGAAAAAAAAGATATTAAAGTAATAGCATGCGAACCAAAGTCCTGCCCAACTTTAACTAAAGGTAAGTTTGCATACGATTTTGGAGACACAGGAATGCGTACACCATTAGTCAAAATGCATACTTTAGGATCTCAATTTATGCCACCATCAACTCATTCAGGCGGTTTAAGATACCACGGTATGGCCCCAATGGTCAGTCATTTAACTGATATAGGAGCTATAGAACCAAAAGCTTTCGGTCAAAAAGAGTGCTTTGAAGCAGGCGTAAAATTTGCAAATGCCGAAGGTATTGTTCCAGCACCAGAAGCTACACACGCTGTTAAGGGTGCAATAGATGCTGCACTTGAATGTAAAAAAAATGGTGAAAAGAAAACTATTCTTTTCAATTTATGTGGTCATGGTCATTTTGATATGCAAGCCTATGGAGATTATTTCAATAATAAGCTTTCAGATGACAAATATAATGAGGCTGATGCAAATAAAGCTTTAGAAAAACTACCTAAAATTGCATAACGAAAAAATTAATCAATATTATTAATATTTATATCTAAAAAATAGAGTTGCTCTATTCACTTCTATTAATTAAATAACTCCATGTATTTTATAAATCCATTTAAAGGCTTAAGGCCGACAAAAGAAAATGCTTCATCAGTAGCTGTTTCTAGCACAGATCATTTATCAAAAGATTCTGTTGTAGATCATAAAAACAACAATTCCTGGAGTTATTTAAATGTTTTTGGTGAAAAGGATAATTCTAAATCTAAAGAACAATTTGAATTAATGAAAAAAAAATCTATCTTAAAAAAAGATAAAAAAAATTCATTTTATATCTATAAAATATCATCAGGAAATCATTCACAAGTAGGAATAGTTGGAACTGCAAAATTGTCTGCTTATGACAACTTACATATACGAGGTCATGAAGAAATATTTTTTGAAAGATCACAAAAAAGAATGAAACAAATGAATAATTTAAATGCGCAAATAGGTCCTATATATGCTGTTTATCCCGACAATAAACAACTTAACGATTTAGTAGAAAAGGAGTTAGCTAATTCTCCAGAATATTCTTTTGAGGGCATGGATGGAAGTAAGCACGAGATGTGGGTTGTTGACGATGAAAATAAAATTTTAAAAATATCTGATTTGTTTAATTCTATAAATAGGATTTATATTGCAGATGGACACCATAGGATGGATGCATTGCTAAAACTCTCAAAATTTAAGCAGCATAAAAACCACGATCATACTGGAAGTGAATTATATAATTATTTTATGATAGCAATTTTTCCAACAAGCCAGGCAAGGATACTTGATTATAATAGACTTATAAAAGATTTATATGGATATTCACCTTCAGATTTTATTAAGGAAATTAAAAAAAAATTTAAAGTTGAAAAACAAAGTTCTTCATACAAACCAGAAAAATCTCAAATATTTGGAATGTATTTAGAAAAGCAATGGTATTCTTTGGAACTTAAAGAAAAACCTCATCAAAATTTGTTTCATATTATTAATTTAGATATAAATTTGTTACACTACTATCTGCTAGAACCCACTTTAGGAATAGGGGATCCAAGATACGATAATAGAATTGATTTTTTAGCAGGTTTTCATGGATTAGAAGGTATTGAAAAAAAAGTAAATTCGGGTGATGCAAAAGTTGGTTTTGCTTTGTTTGCTACTCAAATGGAAAATGTAATTAACTTTGCAGATAAAAAATTAAATATGCCTCCAAAATCGACTTGGTTTGATCCCAAACCTTTGGATGGTTTAGTGGCGTATGATTTTGAATAAAATTTATTATTTTCTCTTTAATAAGTTATTACTGCGTCAATTGTTCATTATTTATTGCTAAAAAATATATATAAAAAAAATAGTGATATCTTTTTTTAAAAACAAATATATCTAAAAAACTTATTTATGGAAAAACCAAGCACAAAACCAGATAATCCAAATTTTTCTAGCGGACCTTGTTCCAAACGTCCAGGTTGGACTATAGACGCATTAAAAAACACCCCTATAGGAAGATCTCATAGACACAAGGTTTGTAAAGAAAAGTTAAATGAAGTTATTGTTAAATCTAAAAAAATTCTTCAATTACCTGATGGATACCACGTAGGAATAATGACTGGGTCGAATACTGGAGCTTTAGAGGCTGCTCTATGGTCTCTTTTAGGGTGTAAAGGTGTTGATGTTTTAGCTTGGGAAAATTTTGGAAAAGATTGGGTAATAGACATACTTGATCAATTAAAAATTAAAGACGTAAACAGCCATGTAACCGACTATGGAATTCTTCCTGATTTATCTAAGGTTAATTTTAAAAATGATGTAGTTTTTACTTGGAATGGTACAACGGCTGGCGTCAGAATTCCAAATGGTGATTGGATACCTGAAGATAGAGAAGGCCTAACAATTTGCGATGCTACATCAGGTATTTTTGCTATGGATATGGATTATAGTAAGCTTGATGTAATTACATGGTCTTGGCAAAAAGTTTTAGGTGCAGAAGCTGCTCACGGAATGATAGCTATATCTCCACGAGCTGTTGAAAGATTAGAAACTCATATACCACCTTGGCCAATTCCAAAATTATTTAGATTAGCAAGTAAGAAAAAATTAATTAAAGGAATATTCGAAGGAGGAACCATAAATACCCCATCAATGATTTGTGTTGAAGACGGCCTAGATGCTTTAAACTGGGTAGAGTCAGTAGGTGGTACTAAAGAATTAGTGAATATTTCAAATCAAAATTTAAAAATTGTAGAAGATTGGATTGAGAAAAGTGATGATTTTAAATTTATGTGTGAAGATAAAAATATTAGATCTTCAACAAGCATAACAGTTTTAATCAAAGACGAATGGTTTACAAAACATAACGAAGACGATCAAAGAGGAGTATTAAAAAAATTATTCTCACTTCTTGAAAAAGAAGGTGTTGCAAATGATATTAATGGATATCCTAAAGCACCACCTAGCATAAGGATATGGGGTGGATCAACTGTTCAAAATAGTGATATGAAAGCTCTTTTACCTTGGATTGATTGGGCATATAATTCTGTAAAAAATAATGCCTAAAGTTCTAATTTCAGATTCAATGAGCAATGTTGCTCAAAAAATTTTCGAAAAAAATAATATTTCAGTAGATGTAAAAACAGGTTTGTCAGAAGAAGAAATTATTAAAATTATTCCAGAATATGATGGGATGGTTGTTAGATCTGCTACAAAAGTTACTAAAAATATAATTGTAGCTGCAAAAAATTTAAAAGTAATTGGAAGAGCTGGGGCAGGTGTAGATAATATAGATGTACCCGTGGCAAAAGAAAAAAATATGATTGTTATGAATACACCCGGTGGAAACGCTAATGCAACAGCCGAACATGCATTTGCTTTAATAATGTCCGTACTTAGAAGAATTCCTTTTGCCAATGAAACAACACACAAGGGTCAGTGGGAGAAAAAAAATATAAAAGGAACTGAGCTTTCTAAAAAAACTTTAGGGATAGTAGGCTTTGGAAATGTAGGAGTAAGATTAAGCAACCTCGTTAAAGGTTTCGATATGAAAGTATTGGTTAATTCAAAGTCGCTAGAATCTAGAAAAAAAGATTATCCAAACGTAGAAAATGTAAGCTTTGATGATTTGATAAGTAAAAGTGATATTATAAGTTTTCATTGCAAGGCTCCTAAAGATGGAAAACCAATGATCACTAAAGAACATTATAAGAAAATGAAGCCAACATCTTATATAATTAATGCTGCACGTGGTAATATTGTTGATGAAAAAGATTTAAATGAAGCTTTAAATGAAAATTTAATTGCAGGTGCTGCGGTAGATGTGTTTTCCAAAGAACCTGCAAAAGAAAATATCTTGTTTAATAATCCAAAAGCAATTTTATCACCTCACATAGCTGCTTCTACAACTGAAGCATCAATTGTAGTTGCTGAAATGGTAGCCAATCAACTATCAGATTATTTACTAAAAGGTATTAAAATCAACACTGTTTAAATCGCTCTAATCGTTGGTAGTGAATAAAAATCTGCCGTATCTATTCTAGAAGAGTGCTCTCTTTTCATATTCCATCTCTTTCGAACTCCAGCACTGGCAAGACTTATTGCGGATCTTCCATATCTGTAATTTGTATTATCAATTGATCTCATTAAACTATTTATCTTTTCATCTTTTTCAGATGAAAATAAATTCTTTTTTCCATCATCATTTGACAGTCCTGTTAGTAGCACACCTGCTTTTTGATAACGATAACCATTTTTGAAAATATTTTCTAAAGCAACCAAGGCAGTTTTAACTATTTCAATACTATTATTTGTTGCAATTGGAAAATCAATTGTTTTCGAATTTGAATAATATCCAAACTTATTTTGAAAAGGACTTGTTCTAATGAAAATAGTTATTGATTTTGCAATTAAAGACTCTGATCTAATTTTTTCTGAAGCGTTTAAACAGTAATTTGCAATAGCTTCTTTTAGTTCTTGAAATTTTTCTACTCTTTGACCAAATGAACGTGACACTACACAGCTCTTTCTTTTTGATACAGTTTTTTCTAAACCAATACAAGTAATACCTCTAAGTTCCATTGCAGTTCTAGAACTTAAAACATTAGAACTTTTTTTAATCCAAGTATTAGACATATTTTTCAATTGTTTAGCATTGTAAATTCCATTTTGATGATAAAATTTAGTTAATTGCCTTCCAACACCCCAAACATCATTGATTTCTACTTTTTCTAGTATTGGATCAATATTTTTAACTCCAATTAAACTTGTAACTCCAGATTCTTTTTTTTTAGCAATATGATTTGCAACTTTGCTTAATGTTTTTGTTTTAGCAATCCCAATACTTGTTGGAATACCAGTCCATTGTAAAACTGTACTTCTAATTTCTTTTCCAACGTCTTCTATTTCATCATCAGGAAAATTTGACAAATCTAAAAAAGCCTCATCAATTGAATAGACTTCCATATCAGAGTTAAAACGTTTTAAAGTTCGCATCACTCTTCTTGAGATATCCCCATACAAAGAATAGCCAGATGAAAAAACTTGAACGTTGTTTTTAATAATAATGTCTTTTGCCTTAAAATAAGGTTCTCCCATTTTTATTCCTAATGCTTTCGCTTCGTTAGATCTTGAAACAATACAGCCATCATTATTTGATAGGACAACAACAGGTTTTTTTCTTATTTTAGGATTAAATAATCTTTCACACGAAACATAGAAAGAATTACAATCAACCAATGCAATTTTTTTAGTATGTTGAATGGATGACATAAGTTACAACTCCCCAAATAAAAATATCTTCTTCTTCATTAATTAAAATTCTATCCTCAAAATTTTTAGATCCAGACGTTAAAAATTTTTTATCTCTCTCTTGAACAAAACTTTTAACTACAAGTTCATCGTGAACGTTTGCTATAACTGTTGAAAAGTTTTTTGGTGTTAGGCTTTTGTCAACTAGTAACAAATCTCCATTATTAATACCAACATCGACCATTGATTTTCCTTGAACTCTTATGATGAAAGTTGCTGGAACATTTTTGATTAAATGAACATTTAGATCTATATCTTCTTCAATATAATCTGTTGCAGGAGACGGAAAACCCGCGCCAGCTTTGTGTAAATAGTAAGGTATTGTAAGCTTCATAAATGTTCTTCTTTTGTTCTCATTAATATACAAGTTATTCAATGGTGTCAATCAGGTTGTATTTTGAGTCTGGAAGTGAATCAAAAGTGAATCAAAAGGTGAACATTGAAACCACATTTTGTGGCCTTGTGGATAACTTTAACCAAGAGTAGTTTAAAAATCATGTTAAATATCAAAAAGCTTTTTGTACTGCTGGTTATAAGTTTATTGTCTAGCAATATTTCATTAGCAAATAGTCTTAAAATTATAGACGGTGACACAATAGTTTTAAATGGCGAGAAGATACGTTTTGAAGGCATTGATACACCAGAGTTAAAGCAAACTTGTTTGAAGGATAATGAGGAAGTAAAGTGTGGAATGTTGGCAAAGATATTATTAATTGAAAAGATTGGAAACAATATGCCAACTTGTATTGGAAAAAAAAAAGATTTTTATAAAAGGACACTTGCTGAATGTTTTGTTAATGGTGAAAGTTTGTCAAAATTTTTAGTTAGAAAAGGATATGCTTTTGCCTACAGAAAATATTCAAAAAAATTTATCAAAGATGAAGATTTTGCAAAAGAAAATAAATTGGGAATGTGGTCAATGACTTTTCAATACCCGTGGGATTTTAGAAAAGGGTCATAAAATAAAGGAGAAAAAATGAAAAAACTAACATGTCATTGCGGAGGAGTTGAAGCAGAAGTAAATGTTCCAGAAAAAGGATTTGAAAAAATTATGCGTTGCAATTGTTCTATCTGTAAAAGAAAAGGATATATTATAGGAGTGGTTGGACCAGATGATTTTAAATTAGCTAAAGGAGAAGATCTTTTAACACTTTATCAATTTAAAACAAAAACTGCCCAACATTATTTTTGTAAAGTTTGTGGTATTCATACTCATAACAGACCAAGAAGTAATCCAAAAATCTATGGTATAAATATTGCTTGCGTTGAAGGCATAAAACCATTTGAAATAGAAAATGTTCCAGTTAATGATGGAGAGAACCATCCTTTAGATCAAAAAAAATAATTTTATATGCAGCATATTGTTGAGTGTTATGAGAAAGTAAAGAATGATTGTTTTAAATTTATAAATTCACAAGAAACAAAAACAAATAAATTTAAAAATAAAAATAAGATGCTTAAATCTTATTTAATACCTTTAAGCTTTTGGATTAAAAAAAAATTAAATAAAAAATCCCCATTGATTATTGGTTTATCAGGAGGACAAGGGACTGGAAAGACTACAATTGCCTCAATAATATCTTTAATACTAATAAAATATTTTAAACTTAAAGTTTTTAAAATTTCTATTGATGATTTTTATAAAATTAGAAAAGATAGAAAAAAATTATCAATTACAAAACACCCTTTGCTAATGATAAGGGGAGTGCCAGGGACTCATGATTATAAAATTATTTACGAATTTTTTAAAAAAATTAAAAATAAAAAATTTAGTAAATTTAGATTACCAAAATTTGATAAATCAAAAGATGATAGATATCTTAGAAAGTTATGGTATAAAATTAATTCAAGACCAGATGTAGTAATTTTTGAAGGCTGGTGTGTTGGTGCAAAAGCTCAAAAAAATTCAGAGCTTGTTAGATCAATAAATTCATTAGAAAAAACACAAGATCCAAATTTGGTTTGGAGAAAATATGTTAATATTCAATTGAAAACACATTATAAAAATTTGTTTAAACAAATTAATGAAATAATTTATCTTAGAGCTAATAATTTTAAAATGCTTCAAAAATGGAGAATAAAACAAGAAAAAATACTTTGGTTAAAATCAAAAAATAAAAGAAATTTAAGAATTATGAATAGAAGTGATATAGTAAATTTTATGCAAACATATCAAAGAATTACACAGAACATGTTTAAAGATGCGCCAAAATATGCCTCGATTGTAATGAAATTAAATAGTAATCATCAAATTAATTCAATTAAATTCAGATAAATGAAAAAAATAATTTTAGTTATAATTTCGTTGATTTTTTTTATACCCAAGGTGATTGCAGTTACACTTCCTGAAGCTCTTATCCAAGCTTATACAAATAACCCTGAACTAAATGCTGAAAGAGAAAATATAAAAGTTTCAGAAGAAGATTTAAATATTTCAAAAGGAGACTATCTTCCAACCTTAACTTTGAGTGGAAGCAAAAGTAAAGAAAATACAAATACATTAACAAATCAATCAGGTGGAGACGCTTCAATTACTGATGTTGATCCATTATCAACCTCAATAACAATCGAACAAACATTGGTAGATTTTGGAAGAAATGCTGAGCATGATAGAAATATAATTGGTATTAAACTTGCAAAAGCAAAATTATTAAAAAAAGAACAAGATATTTTATATAAAGCTATCGAGGCTTACACAGGACTTATTTTAGCAAATGAAAAATTTGAAATTAATCAAGCAAACGTCAGCTTGTTGGAAAGGCAAGTTGAGACAGATAGTATTAGACTTGAAAGAGGCCAAGTTACACTTTCAGATGTTGCCCAATCTGAATCATCTTTAGCAGAAGCACAGGCAAAAGTAATACAGGCACAAAATGAAGTTTTAACAAGTAAATTAAATTACGAAAATATAATTGGACCTTTATCAAAATCTAATTTGTTAGAAAAAAATTCTACAATAAATTTTGTTATGCCAGCAGATTTAAGTTCAGCAATTGAATTATCAAAAAAAAATAATCCAGATTTAAATATTGCCATATTAGAATACGAACAATCTAAAAAAGATACAATCATTGCTAAATCAGATTTATCACCGACAGCAAAACTCTCTTTTGAAAGATCTTATAGCGATGACTTAAGTTCTACATATGATGAAAGAGAAAAAGATATTTTAAAAGCAACAGTATCCTGGCCTTTTTATTCTGGTGGAAAAAATAGAGCTAAATATAAAAAAAATAAAAATTTACAAACTAGAAAAAGATTGCTTTTAGATAACACAACTAGGTCAAATGAAACAAATGTTGCAAGTGCTTGGTCAAATTTTCAATCAAGTAAAAGTTTATTAAATTCAGTTGAACTGCAAGTTAGAGCTGCCGAAATTGCAAATGAAGGAATTACTGCTGAGTATGAAAGCGGGGTTGGAAGAACAACACTAGAAGTTATTCAATCGAATTCTTTTTTATTAAATGCTCAAATTTCATTAGCTAATTCAGAAAGAAATTATCTTCTTTCTCAATTTAACCTCCTTAGATCAATAGGTCTGCTTAATAGCGACTATTTAAAAATCAAATAAATTCGGGTTTTTTTGAGCTAAAGAAACATTTTTATTGCCAATGAGAACAAAATGTGTACATTTAAGTCATGATTCGATTGTTAAAAAACCTAAAAAAAGAGGCAAAAAATGACTAAAAATAACTTAAAAGTGGTGAAATCCACTAAAGATAAAGAATTGGAAAACAAAGAAAAAAATAAATCTCTAGAAGCAGCAATTAGCCAAATTACAGATAATTTTGGAAAAGGATCTGTAATGAAATTAGGCCAACAAAAAGCTATGGATGTTGAGTCTGTTTCGACAGGATCTTTAAGTTTAGACCTTGCGCTTGGTATTGGGGGATTACCTAAGGGAAGAATTATTGAAATTTATGGTCCGGAGTCTTCTGGAAAAACAACTTTAGCTTTACAAGTTATAGCTGAAGCACAGAAAGCAGGTGGAATCTGTGGATTTGTTGATGCAGAGCATGCATTAGATCCAGTTTATGCAAAAAAATTAGGTGTTGATACTGAAGAGTTATTAATTTCCCAGCCAGATACTGGTGAGCAGGCTTTAGAAATTACTGATACTTTAATAAAATCAGGATCAATGTCAGTTATTGTAGTTGATTCTGTAGCAGCATTAACACCAAGAGCTGAAATTGAAGGGGAGATGGGAGACCATCATGTAGGCCTTCAATCAAGATTAATGAGTCAGGCATTAAGAAAACTAACTGGTTCAGTTTCAAGAACAAACACAATGGTTATTTTCATTAACCAAATTAGAATGAAAATTGGTGTAATGTTTGGAAGTCCCGAAACAACCTCAGGAGGAAACGCACTTAAATTTTATTCATCGGTTAGAATGGATATAAGAAGAATAGGTGCCATCAAAGATAAAGAGGAAATTATTGGAAATGCAACTAGAGTAAAAGTTGTTAAAAATAAAGTTGCCCCACCATTTAAGGTAGTTGAATTTGACCTAATGTATGGAAAAGGAATAAGTAAAACTGGAGAACTGATTGACCTTGGAGCAAAAGCAGACATAGTTGAAAAATCAGGTGCTTGGTATGCCTATAAGGGAGAAAAAATTGGACAAGGAAAAGAAAATGCAAAATTATTCCTTGAACAAAACCCTAAGGCTGCAGCAGAAATAGAAATGTCAATTAGAGAAAAAGCTGGTCTTATTTCTAAAAAAATTGAAGGTAATCCGATTGAGAAAGAAAAAGCAGAATCTCCAGAGGAAGTACCTACAAAAAAAAATTAGCATATAACTTTTAGTTATTAAAAGGCGCCCTTTTGGGCGCCTTTTTTCCCTATAGATATATAGACATCATATAAAAAAGCTGTATTTTAGAAATATGGCAGACAAATCACTTAATCAAATTAGAAGTACTTTTCTCAAATATTTTGAGAAGAATGGTCATAAAATTGTGGAATCTAGTAATTTAGTTCCAAATAATGACCCAACCCTAATGTTTGCAAACTCAGGAATGGTTCAATTTAAAAATGTTTTTACTGGGTTAGAAAAAAGAGATTATAAAACAGCAACCACATCCCAAAAGTGTGTAAGAGCTGGAGGAAAACATAATGATCTTGAAAATGTTGGTTATACTCCTCGGCATCATACATTTTTTGAGATGCTTGGTAACTTTTCTTTTGGAGATTATTTTAAAGAAAGAGCAATAGAACTAGCTTGGAATTTAGTAACTAAAGACTTTGGATTAGATAAAAATAGGCTTTATTTCACAGTTTTTAACGAAGATGAAGAAGCACTTAATCTTTGGAAAAAAATAACAGGACTAGGAGAAGATAAAATAATAAAGATAGCAACATCAGATAATTTTTGGTCCATGGGTGAAACAGGACCTTGTGGTCCTTGTTCAGAAATATTTTATGATCATGGTTACCATCTAAAAGGTGGTCTGCCTGGCACAAAAGATCAAGATGGAGATAGATATATTGAAATTTGGAACCTTGTATTTATGCAATTTGAGCAAGTTTCCAAAGATAAAAGAATAAACTTACCAAAACCATCTGTAGATACAGGAATGGGGCTAGAGAGAATTGCAGCTTTGCTTCAGGGCACACATGATAATTATGAAACAGATCATTTTAAAAAATTAATAAATTCAATTTCTGAAGCAGTTAAAGTTAAACCTGATGAAAAAAATGTTTCTAGTTTTAGAGTAATCGCAGATCATTTGAGAGCAAGTTCATTTTTAATTGCAGAAGGTGTTTTGCCTTCAAACGAAGGCAGGGGCTATGTCTTAAGAAGAATTATGAGAAGAGGAATGAGACACTCTCATTTACTAGGATCGAAACAACCAATTTTTTATAATATTTTTAAAACTTTAATGGATGAGATGTCAGGAAATTATCCTGAACTTGTAAGAGCAGAGTCGTTAATTAAAGAAACTTTAAAGACAGAAGAAGAAAAATTTTTAGTTTTATTAGAAAGAGGTATGAAAATTCTAAATGAAGAAATTTCAAAAATCGATAAAGTTTTACCTGGTGAAGTAGCTTTTAAATTATATGATACATACGGATTTCCCCTAGACTTAACCGAAGATATTTTAAAAAATAAGTCATTAAAAATAGACAATAAAAAATTTGAAACTTTAATGAATGAAAGCAGAGAACTTGCTAAGAAAAATTGGAAAGGATCAGGTGATAGTTCAGTCAATAAGATATGGTTTGAAATTAAGGATAGATTAGGTCCATCAGAATTTTTAGGTTATGAAACTGACCATGCTGAAGGAAAGATTTTGTCATTATTAAAAGATAACAAAGAAGTAAAAAACTTATCCGATAATGATGAAGGTATGATAATTACAAATCAAACACCTTTTTATGGAGAGTCTGGCGGCCAAGTTGGAGACATTGGAGAAATTACCTCTGGAGAATTTAAATTTGAGGTACATGATGTGCAAAAGCAGCTAGGAGACTTATTTGTTCATTATGGCAAAGTAACCAAAGGTTCTATTAAAGTGAATGATAATGTTGAAATGAAAATTGATGTAAATAGAAGAAACGATGTTAGAGCTTATCATTCCGCAACTCACTTATTACATGAGTCATTGAGAAGAGTGCTTGGTACTCACGTTACTCAAAAAGGATCCTTAGTTGAACCAGATAGATTAAGATTTGATTTTAGTCATATGAAGCCTATTTCAAATGATGAAATAAAAAAAATAGAAAACTTTGTAAATTCTATGGTTGAAAAAAAATCTGAAGTAAAAACAAGAATTATGACGCCAAAAGAAGCTGTTGATAATGGAGCGTTAGCTCTTTTTGGCGAAAAATATGGAGATGAAGTTAGAGTTTTATCAATGGGCAGTGAAAAAGAACGTTATTTTTCAACAGAATTGTGTGGTGGAACTCATGTAAGAAATACAGGTGATATTGGAAAATTCAAGATTATTAGCCAATCTTCAATAGCAGCGGGGGTGAGAAGAGTAGAAGCTTTAAGAGAAAAACAATTACAAGAATATTTAAATAAAAAAGAAAAACTCAGTGACCTTGAAAATGAGAAAAGTAAAGAAACAATTAATGATTTATCCCAAAAAATAATCAAATTAGGCGGAAAACCTAATATCACTAACGAAAATCAGCAAACTTTAATTAAAGATTTAACAAGGCACTATGAACAACTTTTAGTTCAATCAACTTTAAGCGATAAATCAAAAAATATTATTAATGATAAAACTATAAATAATGTCAAAGTTAGATTTCAAAAAGTAATTGATTTACCCCCTAAAGATTTGAGAAAACTTGTTGATAATGGAAAAAAAGATTTAAAAGAAGGTGTTATAGTTATTTTTGCAATTAAAGATGAAAAAATTGGATTAGCAATTGGTGTTACTGAAAATCTAACAAAAATATATGATGCAGTTAAATTAGTCAAAGTTGGATCAGAAATTATTGGAGGAAAAGGAGGAGGGGGTAGACCTGATTTTGCTCAAGCTGGTGGAATTGATAGTTCAAAAATAGATAATGCTATCGAACAAATTAAATCTTTAATTTAGCTTTTTCTTAAGGTTTCCATCAATCACATCTAAAAATTGATTTGTTGTAAGATATTTGCTTGAAGGACCAATCAAAATTGCTAAATCCTTTGTCATTAAACCGCTTTCAACTGTTTCAATGCAAACCTTTTCTAAAGTTTTAACAAACTTTTTAAGCTCCTCATTATTATCCATTTTTCCTCTATGATAAAGACCTCTTGCCCATGCAAATATAGATGCTATCGGATTTGTTGATGTTTCTTTACCTTGTTGATGTAATCTGTAATGTCTAGTAACAGTTCCGTGTGCAGCTTCAGCTTCTATAGTATTTCCATCAGGTGTCATTAAAACACTAGTCATAAGACCCAAAGATCCAAATCCTTGAGCAACTGTATCAGACTGTACATCTCCATCATAATTTTTGCAGGCCCAAATATAATTCCCATTCCATTTCATAGCACATGCAACCATGTCATCTATAAGCCTATGTTCATAAGTTATTTCTCTTTCATTAAATTTTTCTTTAAATTCTTTATCAAAAACTTCTTGAAATAAATCTTTAAAACGACCATCGTAATTTTTTAATATTGTATTTTTGGTTGAAAGATAAACTGGCCATTTTCTATTAAGCCCATAATTCATGCAAGCTCTAGCAAAATCTTTTATTGATTGATCTAAGTTATACATTGATAATGCGACACCAGGCCCTGGAAAATCAAATACTTCAAATTCCTTTTTTTGACTTCCATCTTCTGATGTCCATTTAATTTCTAATTTGCCTTTACCAGGTACTTTAAAATCAGTTGCTCTATATTGATCTCCAAAAGCATGCCTACCTATACAAATTGGATTAGTCCAACTTGGAACTAATTTTGGTATATTTTTGCATATAATTGGTTCTCTAAAAACAGTTCCACCTAAAATATTTCTTATTGTTCCATTAGGTGACCTCCACATTTTTTTTAAATTAAATTCTTTTACTCTTGCTTCATCAGGAGTGATAGTTGCACATTTAATTCCAACACCATTTTTTTTAATAGCTTTTGCGCAATCTATTGTAATTTGGTCATTAGTGGCGTCTCTACTCTTCATTCCCAAATCAAAATATTCAATTCCTAAATCTAAATATTGGAGAATTAATTTTTTTTTAATAAACTCCCAAATGACCCTTGTCATTTCATCACCATCTAGCTCAACAATTGGGTTTTTTACCTTAATTTTGCTCATATTTAGATGTATCTAATTAATTGAATTTCGAGTTTTTATATACATATTAACCTAAAAATTACCAAAAGAAATAAATATGCTAGATAAAATTTTTCCAAAAATCCACACAGAAGGATATAAGTTTTTAGTTATTTTTATAGCTGCAACTGTAGTTTTATATTTTATTCATGGATTTTTAGGTTTTATAGGCCTTGTATTATCAATTTGGGTTTATTATTTTTTTAGAGATCCCGATAGAGTTACAATTGATGATGATAATTATCTAACAAGCCCAGCAGACGGTTTAGTCTTACAAGTATTAGAAACTAATGGCCCCAGAGAACTTGGGCTTGAAAACAATAAATTTACCAAGATAAGTATTTTTATGAATGTTTTTGATTGCCATGTAAACAGAACTCCATGTGCAGGAAAAATTTCACAAATCGTTTATAAACATGGAAAGTTTTTTAATGCTTCTCTTGATAAAGCAAGTGAAGAAAATGAAAGAAACTACTACAAAGTTCAAAATAGTTTTGGAGAAGATGTTATAGTAGTTCAAATTGCTGGATTAATTGCCAGAAGAATTGTTAATGAATCTCATGAAGGTCAAGAGCTTAAACAGGGAGATCGAATTGGAATGATTAGATTTGGAAGTAGAGCCGATATTTACTTTGAAAATTATACACCATTAGTGAAAGTTAATCAAAAAACTATTGCAGGGGAAACTTTAATAGCAAAAAAATAATAAATGGAACAACAAAATAAAAATTTTAAATTGGTAAGTAATAAAAAAACTAGAGTAATTTTGCCAAATATGTTTACTCTTGTTGGAGTATGTATTGGTCTAAGCTCAATTAAATTTGCTTTGGATGAAAATTTTACCTTATCAATTATTGCAATAATAGTTGCTGCAGTTATAGATGGATTGGATGGTAGAATTGCAAGACTTATACAAGGAACATCAAAAGTTGGAAAAGAACTAGATTCATTAACTGATGTAATTAGTTTTGGAGTTGCACCAGCTTTTATAATGTATTTCTGGAAACTTAATGAGCTAGGTAGAATTGGTTGGCTGATATGTTTGATTTATGTGGTTTGCGTTGCTTTGAGACTAGCTAGATTTAATGTAAATTCTGGAAAAGAACCATCGTGGAGAGATAACTTTTTTGAAGGAGTTCCTTCACCTGCTGGAGGCGTACTAGTTTTAATGCCTTTAATATATAGCTTAAGTGATATTCAAATTTTTAATGTTAATTATAGTTTTTTTGTTCCAGCTTTATTTGTATTAGTTTCAATTTTATTGATAAGCAAAGTTCCGACCTATGCATTAAAAAAAATATCTGTGCCTAGAAATATGACTATATTTCTCTTACTCGCTGTAGTTCTATATTTTGGTTTATTGTTAATTTATACTTTTAATACAATAGTAATATCAGGACTTATATATTTTATCATGATACCTGCCAGTTTAATTCAGTACAATAAATTGAGTAAAAATTTTAAAGAACAAAATATTTCAAATGAGGAACACGAAGATATTTTATAGATGAAAAATAATACAATAGTTTCTTTAGCGGACTCAAACTATTTTGATTTATTAAATGAATTAGTGGACTCAATTTTACAATTTCCCGAAGGAAAAGAAGTGGATATATGTATACTTGATGCCGGATTATCAAATGAACAAAAAAGCATTTTATCTAAAAAAGTTAAGGAAATAAAAAAAGCGGAATGGGACATTGAAGTACCAGGTTTTAAAGTTGGGGAAAAAGAATGGTTGAAAAGTCAAGTATCTAGAGCTTTTTTACCAAAATATTTTCCAGGATATAAAAAGTATTTATGGATTGACTGTGATGCTTGGGTCAATGATTGGTCATCAGTAGAATTATACTTTAAAGCATGCAACGATGGTAAGCTAGGCATAACTCAAACAATGGGTCCTGGTTATAGAATTATGTCCAAAGTTAAATGGGTATTTGGAAAATTTGCAATTATTAAATCACAAAATTTTAAGCACGCAATAAGTTCAAACATTGGAATAGATAAAGCAAGAAAACTTGCATTCGCACCTCATATAAATATAGGAGTATTTTCACTAGAAGAAAATTCTTCATGCTGGAATATTTGGCAAGAAAATTTAAAAGTTACTTTACGTTCTGGAAAAATTTTTGGCTCAGAAGGTCTTGCAATAAACATGAGTGTTTACATTGATGAAATAGAAACAGAATTTCTTCCATTAACTTGTAATTGGATAGCTAGCAATTTATTACCAAAATATGACGAACAAAATCAATATTTTGTTGAACCTTTTTTACCAAATACTAAAATTGGTATTATGCATCTCGCAGCAGGATTATGGAAAGATGACAAGGATATGAGAATAGATAAAAGTGTCCAGATAGACATTAAAACTTTATCTAATAAAACTATTTCAAAAAGTCTAAGGTTTAAGAATTAATTGAAAAAAAACAAAATTTCTAAAAATTGGATTAATAGGCAAAGAAAAGATATCTATGTTAGAAAGTCAAAAATAGAAGGCTATAGATCCAGAGCAGTTTATAAACTTGAAGAAATAAATCAAAAATTTAAAATATTTCATAATGGAGCTTCTGTTTTAGATCTAGGTGCCGCTCCAGGAAGCTGGACTCAATATATATTAAAAAATTATAAAAATATTAAATTAGCATCAATAGACCTAGAAAAATTTGATGAAATTGGGAATGTGTTTCAAATCACTGGTGATTTTACAGAAGATATTTATAAAGAAAAAATTTTAAATTTTTTTCAAGACAAAATAGATATTGTTGTTTCTGATATGGCAGTAAACACTACAGGAAATAAAAATCTAGATTCTATTCAAACAAGTGAGCTATGCCTTGATGCTATGAGATTTTCCAAAGATATTTTGAAAAAAGATGGAATATTTGTATCAAAAATATTTGTTGGCTCAACATTTAATGAAATTATTGAAGAAACCAAAAAAATATTTAAAAAAAATAAAGTTTTTAAACCTAAAGCGAGTAGAAAAGAGTCCAAGGAAAGCTTTATAGTTTGTAGTGTGCTACGTTAGATACTCTTTTTTTTTTAAAAGAATCATATATACAAGGACATGGATCCTATAAAAGAAGCTCTCACATATGATGATGTATTGCTTACCCCAAACTATTCAGAAATTCTTCCTTCAGAAGCAATAATAGAAACAAAACTATCAAACAATTTAAATCTTAAAATACCTATAGTTTCCTCTGCAATGGATACAGTAACTGAGTCAAGTATGGCAATTGAAATTGCAAAGTTAGGAGGAATAGGTGTTATTCATAGAAATTTAGATATAAAAAAACAAATATTAGAAATTAGAAAAGTAAAATCTAAAAATTTAAAAGTAGGAGCAGCTGTAGGTGCTGGGCCATTTGAAATTAAAAGAGCTGAAGCATTACTTAAAGAAAAAATTGATTTAATTGTTGTAGATACTGCCCATGGTCATACAAAAAAGGTAGCAGAAATAGTAAAGAAAATTAAAAAAATGAAATCAAAAAAAACCACTTTATGTGCAGGAAATATTGCAACAACTGAAGCATCCAAATTTTTATCTAATCTTGGCGTTGATGCAATTAAGGTAGGTATCGGTCCAGGATCAATTTGTACAACAAGACTTGTTGCTGGAATTGGAGTACCTCAATTGAGTGCAATTTTAGCAGCAAAAAAAGGTTTAGGAAAAAAAAAAATTACACTTATTGCCGATGGTGGAATTAAGTTTTCTGGAGATATATCAAAAGCATTAGCAGCTGGAGCTGATGCCGTAATGATCGGATCACTGTTTGCAGGATCAAAAGAGGCTCCTGGAAAACTTATAAAAAAAAATGGCAAATATTATAAAAGTTTTAGAGGAATGGGATCAATAGGCGCAATGAACAAAGGCTCAGCTGATAGATATTTTCAAAAAAAACAAAAAGATCCATCAAAGTATGTACCAGAAGGTGTCGAAGGTTTGGTAAAATATAAAGGTACTGTTGAAAAAATTATTTACAAATTGACTGGAGGTCTAAAGTCATCAATGGGATATTTAGGATCCAAAAATATAAAAGATCTAAGAAATAAGCCAAAGTTTGTTAAAATAACTAAAGCTGGTTTTTACGAAAGTATGGTACATAATATAGACCAAGTTCTAAAATAATATGAATAATCTTTTTAAATTTACTGTATTAATTTTACTTACAATAAGTACTCAAGCAGTAGGTAATGAAAATTTTTTCAAAGAAGCAAAAAATTTATTTGATAAAGGGAAAATAGAAGAATCAAAATTTTTATTTCAAAGAAATATTGTATTTAATCCAAAAGACTCAAAATCTTACTTATATTTAGCAAAAATTTATGAAACTGAAGAAAATGACGTTGAGAAAGAAAAAAATATTAATACAACATTGTTGTTAGAACCAGACAATGAAGAAGCAATGTATATGCTAATTGATGTTAAGCTAAAAAAATCAGATTTTGAACAAGTAAAAAAGTTAAGAAATGACTTTGAAGTAATTTGTAAAACATTATGTTCAAAAGTTAAATCGATAGATGAAAGACTAATAAATATTGAAGCAAAAAATGAATCTTGAAAAAAATCTAAACAAGATTTTAATCATAGATTTTGGTTCTCAATTTACCCAGTTAATAGCAAGAAGAATTAGAGAACTCGGTGTTTATTCAAAAATAATCAGTAATAATAAAATAAAGTTGAAAGATATATTAAAAAATAATGTATATGGTTTAATTTTATCAGGAGGTCCGCTAAATGTTTACCAATCTAATAAAATAAAATTAGATAAACGAATTTTAAATTTAGGGATTCCAACTTTAGGTATATGTTTTGGGCATCAAATATTATCCAAAGAACAAGGTGGCAAAGTTAAAAAATCTAAATATAGAGAATTTGGTCTTGCAACTATTAAAAAAAAAAATAAAAGTGTGCTAACAAGAGATTTCTTTAATAGGAATAATACGTGCGATGTTTGGATGAGTCACTCTGATGAAGTCTCTAAGCTTCCAAAAGGTTTTTCAGTTATAGGATCAACTAGAAATTCAAAATTTGCAATGATTGAAAACTTAAATAAAAAAATGTTTGGAATACAATTTCATCCAGAAGTTACACATACTAAAAATGGAAAAAAATTACTAAAAAACTTTGTTTTTTCAATTTGTAAATTAAAAAAAAATTGGTCATCGAAGCGACAAAAATCAAAATTAGTTAATGAAGTCAAAAACCAAGTAAAAAATTCAAAAGTTATTTGTGCTTTATCAGGAGGAGTTGATAGCAGTGTAGTTGGAAAATTATTAAAAGAAGCTGTAGGAAAAAATTTAGTGTGCATATTTGTTAACACAGGTTTGTTGAGAAAAGATGAAGAAAAACAGGTAGTTAATACTTTTAAAAAGAGATTTAAAATTAATCTTATATACGTAAATGCAAAAAATATATTCTTATCTAAACTTAAAAATATTTCTGACCCTGAAAAAAAAAGAAAAATAATTGGAAATTTATTTATTCAAATTTTTGAAAAGCAAGCAAAGAAAATTAAAAATGTAAAATTTTTAGCTCAAGGAACTCTCTATCCTGATTTAATAGAGAGCAAATCCGTAACTGGAAGCCAAACATCAAAAATAAAATCTCATCATAACGTGGGTGGTTTACCAAAAAAAATGAAACTAAAATTAGTAGAGCCCTTAAAATATTTATTTAAAGATGAAGTCAGAAAATTAGGTATTGAATTAAAATTAGGAAAAGAAATTGTTTTAAGACATCCATTTCCTGGACCGGGACTAGCTATAAGGATGCCAGGAGTTATTACAGATAAAAAAATAAAAATTCTCCGAGAAGCAGATAACATTTTTATAGATGAATTAAAAAAAAATAATTTATATAAAAAGATTTGGCAGGCTTATGCAGCTTTATTACCAGTTAAGACTGTTGGTGTAATGGGTGATAATAGAACTTACGAATATATTTGTTTGCTAAGAGCGATTACCTCAGAAGATGGTATGACAGCTGACTTTTATAATTTTAATAAGAAATTTATACAACAAGTATCAAATAAAATTATTAATAATATTAAAGGCATAAATAGAGTAGTTTATGATGTAACATCCAAGCCACCGAGTACTATCGAACTAGAATGATTTCTAAAATTAAAAAAATTTTAAATAAAAAAAATAAATCTAAAATTATATGCTTAACTTCATATTCAAAAAATATTGCTGAAGCAATTGATCCATATACTGATATTATATTAGTAGGGGATTCGCTAGGTTCAGTTCTTTACAATTACTCAACTACCAGGGACGTAAACCTAGTACAAATGATAGAACATTCTAAGAGTGCCAGATTAGGTATTAAAAATAGTTTAATGGTTGTCGACATGCCCTACAGAACTTATAGAAATAAAAAAATTGCTCTTAAAAACGCAAAAAGAATTATAAAGGAAACTAAATGTGATGCAGTTAAACTTGAAGGTGGTTCATCAATTTTAAAAATAATAGATTATTTAATTAAAAACAAAATTGCTGTTATGGGACATTTAGGAATTTTACCTCAAAGTGTTAAAGGAAAATTTAAATTTAAAGGAAAAAAAATTAAAGAGAGAAATAAAATTTTTAATGATGCTAAGTTACTACAAGACAAAGGTGTATTTTCTATTGTGTTAGAATGTGTAGAAACAAAACTTGCAAAACAAATCACTAAATCATTGATAATCCCAACTATTGGTATTGGTTCTTCACATCATTGTGATGGACAGGTTTTAGTTTTAGATGATTTAATTGGGTTAAACGAAACAAAAATAAAATTTGTTAAAAAATTTGGTAATATAAAAAAAAATATTCGCAAAGCTGTAAATAAATTTAAAAAAGAAGTACTAAGTAAAAAGTACCCTACAAAAAAATATTCTTATTAGAAATATTTTAAAAAATTTTCATTTATTTTTAAAATTTCCAAGTCTGCAAGACCACCAATTATTAATTGAACAGCTACTAATAAAATAAAGATTAAACCTACATAAACTATCCAAATATGTTTTTGAATATAGCTGGCAAGATAAGTAGCTAGAGCTCCAGTAAGAACAACAGATAAGACAAGACCAAATATCATAAATCCAAAATAGCCTTTAGCTGCACCAACCACCCCAATCACATTATCAAAGCTAATCATTATGTCTGCAAACAAAACTTTATAAACACTTTGTATAAAAGATGGTTCTTTAGATTTTTTGGTTGGTGATTTTATCTTTTTAATTTCAAAGAGGTCTTTTCTCAAATCATTTACTATCCAAATTAAAAGTAGACCACCTAGTATTTTTATAAAGTAGAATTTAAATAAATGAGTAGCAAAAAGAGCAAATATAATCTTAAATACTAAAGCACCAGCTACGCCCCAATATATTATTTTTTTTCTATTTTTTGGAATAAAATTAGCTGAAATGACACCAATGATTATTGCATTATCTGCTGTTAAGATAATCGTAATAAAAATAATTTGAGCTAATATAAGTAATTCTTGTAACAAAGTAGAAATATAATATTCGATATTTAAAATAATTCAATTAAAAGTAGTATAATTTTTTTATTGATAAATTATTTAATACATTATGAAATAAGATAAAAAAAAATGGAGGACAAATGAAGTTCATGAAATATTTAATAAGTGTTTTAGTTTCATTAATTTTGTCAATTAACATTGCTATTGCAGAAAAATGGGACATGGCTCTTGCTTATGGAGCTGGGAATTTTCATTCTGCTAATGCAACTGAATTTGCAAAAAATGTAACTGAAAAAAGTGGAGGAAAACTAACAATAGTTACTCATCCTGGAGGATCTCTTTTTAAAGGTGGAGAAATTTTCAGAGCTGTAAGAACAGGACAAGCTCAAATAGGTGAAAGATTTATGTCAGCTTTAGGTAAAGAAGATCCATTACTCGAGGTAGATTCACAACCTTTCCTAGCAACATCTTATGATGATGCAATGAAGCTTTACAATGCATCAAAGCCAGAAATTGTAAAAGGTTTAGATGGAAAAGGTTTGGTATTTTTATATGCAGTACCTTGGCCTGCACAAGGTTTGTATAGCAAGAAAGCTATTAACAGTGTTAGTGATCTTAAAGGACTTAAGTTCAGAGCATACAATTCTGCAACAATTAGAATTGCTGAGCTAACAGGGATGGCACCTACAAAAATCGAAGCTGCTGAAATTAGTCAGGCTTTTTCAACTGGAGCAGTAGAAAGTATGATTACATCACCAACTACAGGTAAAAATAGTAAAATTTGGGAAAATGGTGTTGGCTATTTTTATGATATTGCCGCATGGTTTCCTAAAAACATGGTGATTGTAAACAAAGATGCCTGGAACAAATTAGATTCAGCAACTAAAAAACTTGTCATGTCTGAAGCTGCGGTAGCAGAAAAAAAAGGTTGGGAATTATCTAAAAAAGGTAATGTAGCAGATAAAAAAGCTCTTGCAGATGCAGGTATGAAAGTTGGCAAAGTGAATTCAGCTTTAGAAAAACATTTTCAAAAAGTTGGAGCTACTATGGCTGATGAGTGGAAGGCAAAAGCTGGCTCAAGAGGTGCTAGTGTACTTGCCGCATACAAATAAAATTAATATAATTAAAAAGGCCGTTTAATTAAACGGCCTTTTTATATGTCTAAACTAAATAATAATCTTAAAAGTATTTATAAATTTTCTGGACACGTTGCTGCTTTTTTTTTAATTTTGGTAGCTGTTTTTATTTTAATTGGAATAGCTTCAAGAATATTTGGTTTTTATATAAGAGGATTAGCAGAATATTCAGGGTACTGTATGGCAGCATCATCATTTTTTGCTTTATCTTACACATTTGTTGAAGGGGGCCATATAAGAATAACACTTTTTTTAGAAAAAATTTCTGGTTTAAAAAGAAAATATCTAGAAACCTGGTGTTTGATTATTGCTAGTTTTTTTTCAGGATACTTAGCATTTTATTTTGTTAAAATGCTTATTATTTCTTATAAATTTCAAGAGAGAAGCGAAGGAGCTGATGAAATATTAATCTGGATACCGCAAACAAGCGTGGCAATAGGTTCGTCTGTTTTTTTTATATGTATTTTTCATAAATTTATTTTAACAATTTTAAATAAAGCCAATGGATGAAATTTTTTTAACAATTTTTTTTATAACCGTTTTGTTATTTTTTTTAGGAACTGGAATTTGGGTTGCAATAAGCATGATTGGAGTATCTGCAATAGGCATGATACTTTTTACCTCAAGACCGGTTGGAGATGCAATGGCAACAACAATTTGGGGTACCTCATCTTCATGGACATTAACTGCTTTACCACTTTTTGTATGGATGGGAGAAATTCTATTCAGGACTAAATTATCTGAAAATTTATTTAAAGGTTTGTCTCCATGGATGCAAAAGTTACCTGGGGGACTAATCCATGTTAATGTTGTTGGTTGTGCACTTTTTGCAGCAATTTCAGGATCTTCAGCCGCTACAGTTGCAACAGTTGGAAAAATGTCGATTCCCGAACTTAGAAAAAGAAAGTACCCTGAAAAAATTTTACTTGGCAGTTTAGCTGGCTCAGGAACATTAGGTTTGCTGATACCGCCTTCAATTATTTTAATTATCTACGGTGTGACAGTCCAAGAATCTATTGCAAAATTATTTATAGCCGGAATTATTCCTGGAATAATGATAGCTTTAATTTTTATGTCATATGTAATCATTTGGTCATTAATAAATAATAAAATCATGCCAAAAGCATATGAAACATTTTCTTTTTTAGATAAAATTAAAAAATCAAAACAATTACTTCCTGTAATACTTTTAATACTTGGTGTGATTGGTTCAATATATATTGGTCTTGCAACAGCAACTGAAGCTGCTTCGTTAGGAGTTGTTGGGGCTCTAATTCTTTCTTACTTTCAAAAAAGTCTGAGTTTAAAAACTTTTAAAGAATCTTTATTGGGAGCAACAAAAACCTCTTGTATGATTGCTTTTATTTTAGCCGGTTCAACTTTTTTATCTTTAGCAATGGGTTTTACAGGTCTTCCAAGAAATTTAGCTATATGGATAGAAAGCATGCAGCTTTCTCCATATTTATTAATTTTTGTATTAATGATTTTTTATATTATTTTGGGAATGTTCCTTGATGGAATATCTGCTGTAGTTTTAACCATGGCAATAATAGAGCCTATGATTAGACAAGCAGGATTTGATATGATTTGGTTTGGTATATTTCTAGTAGTTGTAGTTGAAATGGCACAAATTACACCTCCAGTTGGATTTAATCTTTTTGTTTTGCAAGGAATGGCAAATAAAGATATGGGATACATTGCAAGAAGTGCTTTCCCTTTATTTTTATTAATGATTTTAGCAGTTATAATGATAATTATTTTTCCTGAAATTGCTTTATGGCTACCAGAGCAAATGGTACAAAATTTAAATAATTAAGATTGTTTACTTTTCAAATAATAATCCAAAGTACAAATTTTGGGTTCATTAGAGGCAATTATTAAAAGTCCACCTGCTATTGATAAGTTTTTTAAAAGCGATATAAATTGAGTCTGGCTTTCAAAATCGTAGTGAAAAATTACCGTAACAACTATAGTAAATATAAAAATTGCAACTGCAGAAATTCTTGTTTGATATCCAATAATTAATAATATTGGAAAAACTAATTCGAAAATTAATGATGGATAAAATAAAATTTCTGGAACACCATACTCTTCCATATAAAAAATAGTTTCTTCTTTAAATAAAATTTTTCGTATAGCTTCTACAATAAAAAGTGTGGAAATAAATATCCTTCCAAATGCTTCAACAATATGCATACAAATTTATAAATTAATTAATATTTAGATTTTTTAGTACCATCAATAATTTCTTTCAATTCCTGATACTCTTCACAATTACAACCTTTTAAGATTTCTAATCTTTCTTTTGCAAGTTCTATTCTATTAGTAGCCACGTAAAGCTCACCTAGATACTCATTTATACCTATATGGTCTGGCTCTATGGCTAAACCTTCAAGATAATATTCTTCACCTTTTTCAAAATCTCCAAGTTTTCTTGTTGTAAATCCTAAGTAATTTAAAACATCAGCGTTATTTGGTTTTTTTTTATTAGATTTTAATAATAGTTCGAGAGCTTTTTCATATCTTTTATTTGCTTTATCAACTTTACCTTTTTTCTCATATTTTTTTGCAAATTTAATTAATTTTACTGCTTTATCATAATTGGATGAAGTTTTTGTATCTGAAGATGAGCTGGCCGCATACGAACTACCAACTAATGAAAAGATTATGAATATAGCAAAAAAAATTTTTTTCATATTTAAATAAATTTTTTCATAATGTTTAAAGGTTTTAATTTAAGCCCATTTTCTAACAGGTTTTCTTTGATAGATTTTGCTGTTGCTAATGAACTTTCATTATCTCCATGTATACATACAGAATCTATTTCGCAAGGTATCTGTTTCCCACTGTGACAATTTATAGCCTGATTTTTTACCATAGTTAGAACATGCTTTTTGGCAACTTCAGGGTCTGTAATTAAAGCATGAGGTTTAGATCTTGAAACTAAATTACCATCGTCCTCATAGTTTCTATCTGCAAATATTTCGCAAGCGATATTCATATTTAACTTTTTCGCTGCTAATTCCATTTTAGAACCAGTAGGAACAAGATAAATCAAACTTTTGTCTATTTCATATATTGCTTTTGCAATTATTGTGGCCAGCTCAATATCTTCACATGCCATATTATTTAAAGCACCATGAGGTTTAATATGAGTAACATTTTCTCCATGTTTAGAGGCTATATTTTGTAGAATAGCGTACTGATCAATTATTAATCTTCTTATTTCAGACGAAGATAAATTCATTCTTTTTTCTTCCAAAATTTTCTGGATCATTAAAAGAAGGATGGGCGCCGATACTGACTTGATTTTTTTTTGGAAATTTCTACAACTTGATTCATGGATTGATCATCGCCAGCATGATACCCACAGGCAATATTAGCTGAGTTAACAATATCTAATAATTTAGGATCATTATGATTTGAATGGTGTTTCGATTTTTCACCTAAATCACAATTTATATTAATTTCCATAATAATAATTTTGAATTATAACATGACATGCTTAAAAATATATTAAATCTTGGTGACGCAGCTTTATATTGTGATTTTGGCAATGAAGTTAATAAGGAAACTAATTCAAATGTTATTAAGTATTTTAAAACTTTACAAAAACTAAAATTAAAAGGTGTTACAAATATTACACCATCATATAATAAACTAATTATTTCATTTGATTTATCAATTATCAAATTTCAAGAATTAAAAGAAAAAATAAAAAATCTTAAATTAATACAAACAGAAAATAAGGAAGAAAAAATAGTTAAAATACCTATCTGCCTAGATGATAAATTCTCACTAGACTTAAATAGACTATCTGAGAAATTAAAAATTGAAAAAGATAAAATTATTCAAACTTTTCTTAACAAAGAATATTTTTGTTATATGACAGGTTTTATTGCTGGTATGCCTTTTTTGGGAGATACTGATACCACAATAAGATTACAAAGATTAGAAACGCCAAGAGTGAAGGTTCCAAAGGGATCTATAGGAATAACCGAACAGTTTTGCAATATTTATACATTTGAAAGTCCTGGTGGGTGGAATATTATAGGAAATACTCCAATAAAAGTTTTTGATAAATTTAATCAAGAAAATCCAATAATAATTAGTCCAGGTGACAGAGTAATCTTTTATAAAATTGAAAAGGATGAATATTTAAAATTTAATGAGTAAAGCATTTTTTGAAATTATAAGACCAGGAATTCATTCTACATTACAAGATTTAGGTAGAAGCAATCAATATCATATAGGGATTCCTTTTAGTGGGTCTATGGATAAAAGAAATTATTTAATTGGCAACAAACTATTAGGAAACAATTTTAATGAAGCTTCATTAGAATTTGCTTATCAAGGACCACTGATGAAATTTCATTCAGGAAATGCAAGTGGTGTAATCACTGGAAATGTAACTTTTAATATTATTAGAAAAAACTCTAAAATTGATAAAGGTGTATGTTATGAAACCTTCGTGCTAAACGATGGCGATATGTTAGATATAATATCTACAAACAGATCAGTTTATGGATACTTTTCCATAAAAAATGGTTTTACTGGAAAGTATATTTGGGAAAGTTGTTCTACTAATACAAAGGCAAAAATTGGATCAAATAATGGAGAAAAATTTGAAAATAAACAAAAAGTTTATATTAATAAAAAAGAAAGTTTATCAGATCTTAAAAAAATTAATTATTTAAATTCTAAAATTGAATTTATAAGAGTTTTAAAAGGAACTAATTTTAATTTTTTTTCAAAAAAAGCTACAGAATTATTTTTTTTCTAATCAATTTGAAGTATCAAAACTTACTGATAGGATGGGCATGAGATTAGAAGGACCAAAAATTGAAAATTGTGTTGAAACAAATATTAGATCTGAAGGATTAATTAAAGGAGTTATTCAAGTTCCTGCAGATGGCAACCCAATAATTATGTTATCTGATCATGGAACAATTGGAGGTTACCCAAAAATCGCAGTAGTTATATCTGCTGACTATGATAGATTAACTCAATTAACACCAGGATCAAAAATCAAATTTAAATTAGTTGAATTAAAGGAAGCAGAAAATCTTTATAATCTGTATGAAATTGAAACTAATAATATTTTAAATCAAATAAGATGAGTTTTTTAAATAGGGTACCAGGACCTTTTTTAGTTTTTTTAGGTGCATGCACCTTAAGTTTTGGTGGTTTAATTGTTAAATCATTCGAAGGAGCAAATCTTTGGCAAATTTTATTTTGGAGATCGGTATTTTTTTCACTTGTTGTTTTATTTTTTTTAATTGTTAGTTATAAAAAAAATATTTTTAATTCAATATATAGAATAGGTGCGCCGGGTCTTTTTGGCGGCATAGTTTTATCTTGTGGATATGCAGGATATGTTTTTGCCATGTATAATACAACTGTAGCAAATGCCAATTTTATTATACAAACTCAAACAATTTTTTTAGCTATTTTTGGATATATATTTCTCAAAGAAAAAATATCCAGGTTAACATTAGCTTCTATATTTCTTGCTTTTTGTGGAATTTTTTTAATGCTTGGAGGCTCATTAACCACAGGACAAATGCTTGGTAATATTGCTGCATTTGTTATGCCTCTTTCTTTTGCAGTTTTAATACTAATTGTAAGAAAATACCCTAGCGTCGATATGATACCACTACAATTAATAGCTGGAATTGGTGCTATTATAATAGGATATTTGCTTTCATCAAAAGTTATAATTTCTTCTCATGATATATTTTTAGGGTTTATAGCAGGCTTTTTTCAAGTTGGTTTGGGTTTTATATTTATAACAATAGGTGCAAAAACTACTCCCTCTGCCTTGGTTGGAATCATAATGTTAACGGAAGCTGTATTAGGACCTCTTTGGGCGTGGTTATTTATAAATGAAACTCCACCTTTGGTTGTCTTGTTAGGAGGTGTTATCGTTATATCAGCAGTTCTATTACAATTTTTTAACCTTAAAATTGTAAAATAAATTTTCTTAAATTAAAATTTTTTTATAAATGTGATATATATTATGGATGTCTTTAATTAAAGACTTATCAAAAGAAAAAAAACAAATAGACGTCCAAATTAAAAAAATAACAAAAGCAAGGTTAAACGATAGAACCTCAAGTTCTTGGATTAGTTTAAGGGCATTAAAGAAAAAAAAATTAGCCCTTAAAGACAAAATTGCCTCAATAGCTAAAACACACTAATTTAGCTATTTAATTAGACTTTATTTGAAACTCAAACTATTGATTTAGTTGGAAGAGTTTTATTTTCTGTGTTAAAAATATTTTAGTATAGAAATAAAGATTTATTTTAATACCTGGAGAAAATCACAAAAATTGATGAAGATAGCTGTTGTTGGATCAGGAATATCAGGTTTAGGCGCAGCTTATAATTTATCAAAAAAATATCACATAGATTTATTTGAAAAAAATGATCATTTTGGTGGCCATGCTCATACTATTAAAATTCCAGTAGAAAATAAAAAAGAAGTAGCAATTGATATAGGATTTATGGTTTTTAATAAAAAAACCTATCCTAATTTAATAAAATTTTTTTTTGATAATAAGATTGAAATTGAAAGAAGCGATATGTCATTTTCTGTATCTGTTAAGGATAGTGGTATTGAATATTGTGGAAAAGGATTAAATGGTATTTTTTCAAATAGAAAAAATTTATTAAAACCCAAGTTTATTAAAATGTTTTTTGAAATAATTAGTTTTTATAATAATTGTGAAAAACTAAATATAGATAATAACGAATCAAGAACTCTAGGAGAATATTTAAAAAGTCTAAAAATGTCTGATTATTTTGTTAATTACCACATAATACCAATGGTTTCAGCAATCTGGTCAATGCCACCTTACGAAGCTTCACAAATGCCTTTAAGTTTTTTTATAAATTTTTTTAAAAATCATGGATTGTTTAAATTTAAAAATAGACCTCAATGGTATACTGTCGCTAAAAGAAGCAAAAGTTATGTAGATAAAATAATTAATCAAATATCTGGAGAGTACTACAAAAACTATCCAATAAATAAAATTCAAAGAAATACACGGGGTCTAAAAATATTTTATGGAAAAGAAAATGAATTTTTTAACTATGATAAAGTAGTTATTGCAACACACGCAGATGAAGCATTAAAATTGATTGAAAAACCCACATTAGAAGAGCTTAGAATATTAAAAAACTTTAAATATAGAGAAAATATGGCGATTATTCACACTGATGAATCAATAATGCCAATAAATCGAAAAGCTTGGTGCTCCTGGAATTCGTCTATGAGTATAGAAAATAATGACAAAACATCAGTAACATATTGGCTTAATCAGTTACAAAATTTAAATATTAACACAAATATTTTTTTAACTATCAATCCTTTTTCAGAAATATCAGAAAGTAAAATATTAAAAAAAGTTAAGTTCAGACATCCTTATTATGACAAACAAGCACTAGATCATCAAAATCAACTTAATTTAATTCAAAATAAAGAAAATATTTTATTTTGTGGAAGTTATTTTGGTTATGGATTTCATGAAGATGGATTAAAATCTTCCATTGAAATGATGAAAAGCATCAATGATTAAGGAATCCTCAATTTATATTGGTAAAGTAATTCATAAAAGATTTAAACCTAAAGTTCACTATTTTAAATATAAAGTTTTTTCAACATTATTAGATTTATCTGAGATTAGCTTATTAGACAAATCATTAAAAATTTTTTCATATAATAAATTTAATATTATTAGTTTTTATGATGTTGATCATGGCCCAAGAGACGGAACTTCATTAAAGGAATGGGTTATAAAAAATCTAATAGAAAATCAAATTAATACTGAAGAAATTAAGATTAAACTCCTATGTTATCCTAGAATTTTTGGGTATGTTTTTAATCCTTTAAGTATTTTTTTCATTTACAATAAGAACTCAGAATTAATATCAATTTTATATGAGGTTAAAAATACTTTTGGCGAACAACATACTTATATATTTAAAATAAATGAAAATGATAATTTAATTAAAAATACTTGTAAAAAAAAATTTCATGTTTCTCCATTTATTGAAATGAATTGTACGTATTTTTTCAAGATTTTGAAGCCAAATAACAAAATTTCATTAATAATTGATCAATATGATGATGAAGGCAAAATACTTTATGCATCACAAGATGGAAATAGAGTAGATCTTAATAATAAAAATCTAATTTTATCTTATTTACGCCATCCTTTAATGACCTTCAAAATTATTGCCGCAATACATTTTGAAGCATTTAAATTATGGATTAAAGGCATTAAATTTGTAAAAAAAAAATTAAAAATTAAAAATAATATAAGCATAGAAAATTAATGATTGTAAATAAAATTTCAGATTTAATAGTCTTTCAAACATTAAAAAACTTAAGACATGGCTTCCTAGAAATAACTGATTTCGATGGTGAGGTATTAAAATTTGGAGATGCAAATGAACAACTTAAAGCAAGAATAGAAATTAAGCACCCAAGTTTAAACTATAATTTAATTAGAAAAGGTAGCATTGGTTTAGCAGAAAGTTATATGCAAGGTTATTTTGAAACCAATAATCTTTCAAATTTAATAGAGATTACAGCAAAAAATATAAAATTAATTTATAAGTTTTCAGGAATTTTAGATTTTTCTGCAATAAATTTTTTAAAAAATAAAATTATTAAAAATACAAAAAAAAGAAGTAAAGAAAATATAGCTAAACACTACGATCTTGGAAATGATTTTTTTTCTTTATGGCTTGATGAAACTTTAACTTATTCAAGTGCAATATTCGAAAATGATAGACAAACTTTATCTGAAGCTCAAAATAACAAATATCAAAAGTTAATTAATCTTTTAAAACCAAGAGATAATAGCAAAGTTTTAGAGATAGGATGTGGCTGGGGAGGATTTGCAGAATACTTAGGTAAAAATTACAATGTTAAATTAGATTGTATTACAATATCTAAAAAACAGTATGAGTTTGCTAAAGAAAGAATTTATAAAGCAGGCCTTAATGAAAAAATAAATTTAGAAATAAAAGATTACAGAGATTTAAAAGGAAAATATGATTCTATAGCATCGATTGAAATGATCGAGGCAGTAGGTCAGAATTATTTACAAAGCTATTTTAATACAATTAAAAAAAATCTTTCTATTAACGGTAATGCTGGAATTCAAGCTATTACTATCGATGATAGTTTGTTTGATAGATATAAAAATAAACAAGACTTCATTCAAAAATATATTTTTCCTGGTGGTTTTTTACCTTCAAAAAAAAGCCTGCATAAATATGCAGATGATAATGGATTGAAATTTAATGGGTATAATTCGTATTCAAAACACTATTCAGATACTTTAATAATTTGGAGGAAAGAGTTTATAAAAAAGTGGGACTTAATTAAAAAACAAGGATTTGATATAAATTTTAAAAAAATGTGGGAATTTTATCTATCTTACTGTGAAGCAGGATTTAAATCAAAAAATATAGATTTAATACAATTTTTCTTTATGCAACAAATAAATAGAATGAAAATTATATTTGCATTAATTGCACTAATTTTATTAACTAACTGTTCAGGAAACAATATGAAACCAATAGACTTTAAAGATCAAAAACCAAGATTAATTATAGAAGAATATATGTCAGGTAATGTAAAAGCTTGGGGAATTTTACAAAATAGATCGGGAAAAGTAACAAGACAATTTTCTGCTGATCTTAATGGTACATGGGATGGCAAACAACTAATTTTAGATGAAAAGTTTATTTGGAATGATGGAGAAATTCAAACAAGGCAGTGGAAAATTAATAAAATTGACGAACATAATTATGAAGGTACAGCGGGAGATGTTGTAGGAACTGCAAAAGGTTATTCATATGGACCAGCATTTAAATTTGAGTATGTTTTATTAGTACCAGTTAAAGGCAGAGAAATGAAAATTACTTTTGATGACTGGATATTTATGCAAGATGAAAGAGTTGCAATCAACAGAGCAACAATGACTAAGTTTGGTATAAAAGTTGCTGAACTTACAGTTATGTTTGTTAAAGATTAATTTTTTTTTTGAAATTTTGTAAGTTTTTTCACTAAATAAAAATAAATTTTACTTGGTAAAAGGCCAAACAACTTAAGAGTTAATGTAAGCTGTTTAGGAAAATGTATTTCAAAATTATTTTTTATTTATTAAACCATCATAAATTTTATCAGCTGCAAATTCTGAAGTTTTTAAAAATGGCATTTTAAAATCATTTTTGTCTGTCATTGGTGTTTTAATAAAACCTGGAGAGACCAAACAAACTCTTACATTGTGTCTTCCAAAGTCGAAATATAAGCTCTCAGCTAAATTGTTTAAAGCTGATTTTGAAGGACCATATCCTGTTGAATTAGGTAAACCTCTATATCCAGCAATTGAGGATACAATAGTAATTATTCCGCTATTCTTATTTTTGAAATATTCTTCAACAGCCTTAATGCTATTGACTGTCCCAAAGAAATTAACCTTAAAAACATTCTCTATTTGCTCAACATCTATATCTTTCTCTTTTTTTGGATTCCAAGTTCCAGTAGAAAAAAAACAGATGTCCACATCCCCATAATGACTTTTAACCTGTTCAAATACTTCTTTACATTTTGCTTGATCAGTAACATCTAATGGAAAAGATTTAATATTTTCATGAGATTCGGATATTTCTTTTAAAATATTTTCTCTTCTAGCAGAGATTGCAACATTCCAGTTCTCATTCGCAAATTTTAATGCTAAAGCTTTACCAATCCCACTGCTTGCGCCAGTTATCCATATTACTTTTTTCATAATTTGAAACTATAACATATTTACATAGTTATATTTATGAATAAATTAAATTTATAATATTTATATATGGATGATGTTGTAATTATTGGAGGCGGCATAATTGGAGCAGCAAGTGCTTATTTTTTATCTAAGGAAGGAAGAAAAGTAAAAGTTATAGAAAGAGACCCAACATACAAAAATGCTTCTTTTCCATTATCTCTAGGGGGTTTTAGAAGACAATTTTTTCAAAAAGAGAATATTTTGCTTGGTAAATTTGCTAGAGAATTTATTTATCAAATACCAGAGTTGCTAAAAACGGATAAAAATCCTAATCCTACTGCAAGCATGGTCCCAAATGGATATTTATTAATGTTTGGGCCTGAGCATGCTGAAGAGCAATACAGAGCATTAGAAAATCATAAAGCTTGTGAAGCAGGAACTAAAAATATTAAAGGCTCTGAATTAACAAAAGTATTTCCATATATTAATAATGAAGGAATTGAAACAGCAACTTTCACAGATAACAAAAGTGAAGGTTGGATTGATCCATTTATGTTTCATAGCGCTTTAAAAAGTAAGGCTATAGAACTTGGAGCAGAGTTTATTAAAGGTGAAGTGAAAAGTATTTCAGAAATAAAAGCTAAAACTATTATTTCAGCAGCTGGGTGTTGGACAAAAGAATTGCTAGATGACATTCCGGTAGTTCCACAAAAGCATACTGTATTTAGGGTTAAGTGCCCAAAACATATTCCCGAAATGCCTTTAACTGGAGATTTAACAACAGGCGTTTATTGGAGACCGGAGGGAAAAGAATATTTAGCTGGATCACCTCATTCTGTATTTGATGCAACAGATTTGGAACCAGCATGGAATGATTACGAAGAACTAGTTTGGCCAGCTCTTGCAAAAAGAATTCCTGCATTTGAGGAATTAAAATTAACTGGTGGATGGGCAGGATATTATGATTGTAATAAATTAGATAATAATGCTGTTGTTGGTAAGCACCCTAAATATGAAAACGTTTATTTAGCATCAGGTTTTACTGGCAGAGGATTAATGCAAGCTCCAGGAATAGGCAGAGCATTAACTGAATTAATTACAACTGGATCATATCAAACAATTGATATTAGTGATTTTGCTGTTGAAAGAGTTTTAGATAATAAGGTTAGGCCTGAACCTTACGTTTTATAATATTTTTAAGTACCACAAAAAGTTTTATATTTTTTATCGCTAACTGGAGCAGGGGATTGATAATCAATATTTTCTTTTGTTTTTTCATATGGTTTTTCTAATACATTAATTAATTTTTTTAATGGAGATAAATCATCGTTATTTGCAGATTCTAATACTTCCTCAACTTTATGGTTTCTTGGAATAACTAAAGGATTAACTGACTTCATTAAACTTAAGTACTTTTCAGGCGTATTATTATTAAGCTTTAATCTTTCCTTCCATCTTTCTTTCCATGCAAGAAAGTTTTCATCATTATAGATTTTATTGTGTTGAAAATTTTCATTCATTAAAAAACAAAACGTATTTGTATAGTCAACCTTATTTTTATGCATCCAGGTTAATAAATCTAATATTAAAACTTGATCTTTTGAATCTTGACCAAATAAACCTAGTTTATCTCTCATCATATTAATCCATTTAGTCTCATAACTTTTATCAAAACTATTTATTAATTCAGTTGCAACTTCAATTGCCTTTTCTTTGTTTGTATCAATAAGAGGTATTAAACATTCAGCAAATCTTGCTAAGTTCCATTTAGTGATACTTGGTTGATTAAAATAAGCATATCTACCAAATTCATCTATTGAACTAAAAACAGTTTTTGGATCATAAGTGTCCATGAAGGCACATGGGCCATAATCAATAGTTTCACCTGATATAGACATATTGTCTGTGTTCATAACACCATGGATAAAACCAACTCTCATCCAATTAACCACCAAGTCAATTTGAAGTTCAATTAAAACTTTTAATAAATCAATTGCTTTTTTTTTAGATTTTTTAATATTTGGGTAATGACGATCTATTGTATAATCAACTAAAGTTTTTAATTCATTTTCATTTTTCCTCATAGCCACATATTGAAATGTTCCTACTCTTAGATGACTAGAGGCAACTCTTGTTAGTATTGCACCTTGTAATATATTTTCTCTTACTACGTCTTCACCTGTCTTAACTACTGCTAAACTTCTTGTTGTTGGTATATTTAAAGAATGCATTGCTTCACTAATAATATATTCTCTAAGCATTGGACCAAGTGCAGCTCTTCCATCACCATTTCTTGAAAAAGGTGTCTGACCTGATCCTTTAAATTGAATGTCAAATCTTTCGTTGTTTTTTGAAATATGTTCTCCTATTAAAACTGCTCTACCATCTCCTAGCATTGTAAAATGACCAAACTGATGACCCGCATAAGCTTGCGCAATAGATTTAGATCCTTCAGGTAATGAATTTCCTGAAAATAAATTTGATAAATCTTTTTTGCTAATCAAAGAAAAATTTAGTCCTAATTGTTTTGCCAAATTATCATTTAAAATAATTAATTCTGGTGATTTAACCGGAATAGGAGATGTGTTAGAAATAAAAGGATCAGGCAGCTTTGAATAAGTATTATCAAAGCGCCAACCAATGGTCATTTTAAATTAGCTTACTTCTGCTTGGTTTTCTTTTGGTTTAACTTCAGTTTTAAATTGATTGGATATTTTTTGGACTTCTACAGATGAAACTTTATATTCAGCGCACATAGTTTCTTCATCTTTACCATGTCCAGTCACCATGTTAACCATATGTTCAGGAAAATGAAATGTTGTAAAAACAATTCCTTCTTTAACTTTATCTGTAACTTCTACTTTTAAAGCTACTTCTCCACGGCCAGAATAAAGTCTACCAATATCACCAGTATTTAAATCTCTTTTCTTAGCATCTTTAGGATGTATTAATAATACATCTTCCGAAACAATATTAATATTACTAGTACGTCTCGTCATTGTAGCAGCATTATAATGTTGAAGAACTCTACTTGTAGTTAGAATTAGTGGATAATCTTTTTGATTAGTTTCAATTTCTGTGGATTCTTTAAAATCAAAACTCTTTAGTCTTCCTTTTCCAAGTTTAAATGTTTCTTTATGTAAAATTTGAGTATCAGTTCCATCTTCTTGTACAGGCCATTGTAAACCAAATTTTCCAAGTCTTTCTCTTGTTACTCCTTTAAAGAACGGGACAACGTCTGCTATTTCAGCCAATACTTGATCAGCATCGTAAGTTGGCTGGTCAAATCCTAATTTTTGCATCATATCAGTTACAATAACACCATCTGGCTTTGTTCCTGGAAGTGGAGGAACTGCTTTATTAACTCTTTGAATTCTTCTTTCAGTATTAGTGAATGTTCCATCTTTTTCTAAGAAAGTTGTTCCTGGTAATACTACAGTTGCAAGTTTTGCAGTTTCACTCATAAAAATTTCTTGAACTACTAATAAATCAAGAGAATTCATGGCATCCACTACATGAGCACTATTCGGGTCTGTTTGTACAATGTCTTCTCCAATTATCCAAACCGCTTTAACTTCCTTGTTGATGGCCGCATCAAACATTTGAGGAATTTTTAACCCAGCTTTTGTTGGATGAACCACTCCATATTTTTCTGTATAAAAATTTTGATTTTTTTTATCTGAAACTTCAAAATATCCTGCTCCCTGGTGAGGCTGACATCCCATATCAGCTGCACCCTGTACATTATTTTGTCCTCTTAAAGGGTTAACTCCAACTCCTTTTCTCCCAATATTTCCAGTTATCATTGCAAGATCAGCAATTAACATTACAGTTTTAGACCCTTGTTCTTGTTCAGTAACCCCAAGACCATGAAACTCCATTGAATTTTTCGCTGTAGCATAAGCAATAGCTGCCTCTTTAACCATTTGTTTATCCACACCCGCAACTTTTGCTAGTTGATCAATATCCTGTCTTTCAATTTCTTTTAAAAAATTATCAAAACCTTCGGTTCTATCTCTGACGAAGTCTTTATCATAAAGTTTTGATTTTATAATAAAATGCAACATCATATTTAATACAGCCACATTCGTTCCAGGTCTTAACTTAATATGATAATCGGCAAGTTTAGCAAGTTCAGTGGTAATAGGATCTAATACTATTAATTTTTTACCCTTCATTACTTGTTGTTTGATTTTTGCACCTGTTACAGGATGGGCATTTGTTGGATTAGCACCAATAACCATAAATAAATCTGCATGGTAAATATCTTCTGTAGAATTTGTTGCCGCTCCAGTACCAAAAGTTTGCTGCATTCCCCAAGCTGTAGGTGAGTGACAAATTCTTGCACAACAATCAATATTATTAGTTCCAACTGCTGCTCTGATCATTTTCTGGAAAACATAATTTTCTTCATTAGTACATCTAGCTGAAGAAATACCAGCAACTGCGTCAGGACCATTTGCTTTTACAATTCTATTTAATTCTTTTTTAATAAAGTCATATGCCTCATCCCATGATGCCTCTTCAAATTTACCATTTCTTTTAATTAATGGAGTTTTTAATCTATCTGGGTGATCATAAAAACCAAACGCATATCTACCTTTAATACATGTGTGTCCCGCATTTACTTCTGTTTCTTTTGGAGTATCTATTGCAATAACTTTATTATCTTTAATAGAAGCTTCTAAGTTACAACCAACACCACAATAAGAACATGTAGTTCTTACTTTTTCATCAACGGCAACTGATTTTGATTGAAACACATCTGATATTGCATCTGTTGGACATGTATGAGCACAAGCACCACATGATACACAAGACGAGTCTCCAAATAACATATCGTTATCTGTTGTAATTTTAGATTCAAATCCTCTGCCACTCATGGTCAAAACAAATGAACCTTGAATTTCATCACAAGCTCTTACACACCTTCCACAATTAATACAATTATCTAGATTCATTCTCATGTAATCATGAGATGTATCTTTAGGAATGCCCTTGTGTTGTTTTGGACTATTATATCTATGATCAGATATACCTAAGTCGTTAGCAACATCTTGAAGTTCACAATTATTATTAACTTCACAAGTTCCACATTCCATTGGATGATCTGTTAAAACTAATTCAACAATATTTTTTCTTAAATCTGTTAAATTTTCATTATTGGTAAAAATATGTTGATTTTCACCAACAGGAGTATGACATGAAGCTACTACTTTTGTTGGACCGTCTTTCTCTAAAGCGACTTCAACTGAACAAACTCTACAAGCTCCGTAAGGTGCTAGATTAGGATCGTCACATAAAGTTGGTACTTTTTTTTCTCCAAGATAACTTTTTACAAATTTTAAAATAGAAGTATGTTTAGAACCAATTTCATATGGTTTACCATCTATATAAGCAATTTTTCTTTTTTCTGAGCTCATTAATTTTCTTTTACCATATCATTTTTCATTTCATCTCCAAAATACTTTAGTATATTCATTATAGGAGTAGGTATTGCTCCACATAAGGCGCATAAACAACCTTTTTTCATTGTTACTAACAATTCATTAAGTAGTTTTAGAGGGATTTTGGATGTTTTATTCTTTAATTGATCAAACATCTCTTTTCCTCTGTAAGAACCAAGTCTTCCTGGAAAACATTTTCCACATGATTCTTCTGCAGTGAATTCAAATAAATGATGAATATAATCAACCATAGGAAAATCTTTTGGTATACTTACTATACTTGCATGGCCCAACATAAAACCAGCTGCAGTAAATTCTTGAAAATCAAGGTTTAATTTTTCAACTTCTTTTATAGGTATCACTCCTCCTAAAGGTCCTCCAACTTGTAAAGCTTTTATGGGCTCTTTAAATCCTCCGCCTATATCATACAAAACTTTTTTCATCGGCGTTCCCATTTCAATTTCATAAACACCTGGATTATTAAAAAAACTATCAAGACAAACTAACTTTGTACCAGCTGATTTTTTATTTCCAATAGCTGAAAATTTTTCAGGTCCATTTATTAGAATTCCAGTTGCTGCTGCGAGCGTTTCCACATTATTAACAACAGTAGGTTTTTTATATAAGCCTTCGGTAACAGGGAAGGGAGGTCTGACATCAACTTCGGCTCTTCTACCTTCTATAGATGCAATTAATGCTGTTTCCTCTCCACATATATATGCTCCTTGGCCAATACAAATATTTAAGTCGAAAGAAAATTTTGTTCCAAGAATGTTATTTCCTAGCAAGCCCTCTTTTTTTAAAGAATTAATTGAAGCATTTAAAGCTTCAATTGATTTAGGATATTCACCTCTAATATACAAAACTCCTTCATCACTTCCAATAACATAGCCACAGATAATCATGCCAAATATTACTTTTAAGGGCTGATCCTCTAGTAAATATCTATCTGAATAAGCTCCAGAGTCACCTTCATCTGCATTGCAAATAACATACTTTTTTTCTGATTTTGCTTTACTGCAAAAATCCCATTTCATTCCAGTTGGAAAACCAGCGCCACCTCTACCAGTTAAATTTGAATCTAAAAGAGATTTAATTATTGTTTGTTTGTCAGCATTTATAAATTTTATTAAATGTTGTTTAAACTTATCAAGATCTGAAGTCTCATCATCCATTAAAAAACTTGTTGAAGCAAAGCTCTTTGAAAAAAATTTTTCTTGTTCTAAATCTTTACCTTTAATTATATCATCAATTTTATTTATGTCGTTTCCAGCATAGTTTTGTCCATTATAATGGAAAGCATTATTTTCATAGCAATATCCTAAACAAAACATTTCACCAACTTTATCATCACCAAGTTTATCTTTTAATTTTTTCTTTAATGGCTCTTGTGTTCCAGCACACATACATGCACTTCCATTACAAACAAAAGCTTTTTTCTCTCTATGAGCAGGTCTTAAAAATTCATAGAAACTCTCAGCTCCATGTAAAGTAGAAACTCCCACATGATATTTATCTGCAATCTCTTTCATTCCCTCACCGTTTTTGGAATTTAAAGATCTTTCAGATAATTTTTGAAATAAATTATCTTTTAAACCTATTCTTCCAGATAATTTGCTTATATTTTTTGACATATAGTTAAAATAAAACTCTTTCTTTGTTTGTATATATATTAAAACTATTTTTTTTTACAAAGCCTAATAATGTCATTTTAAACCTTTTTGCTAGATCTATAGCAAGACTCGTTGGCGCACCAACTCCTGCCATAAGACCAATATTGGACATTAGTCCTTTTTGGATTAGTTCAAAATTTAATCTTCCTGAGCAGGCAATAAATTGAGAACGATTATCAATTAGTTTTTTTTTATGAGAGTGGCCTATAAGTTTATCTAAAGCATTATGTCTTCCAACATCTTCTCTTGTTGCAATCACTTTTCCATTTTCATCGATTAAAGAACTTGCATGAATACCACCTGTTTTAGAAAATTCAGATTGTTCGCTTGTTAGTAGTTCTGGAGATTTTAAAATAATTTCTTTTTTAATTTTAGGATAAGAGATATCTAATTTATTTTCTTTAATTACTTCAACTGTTTCAAGAGAGGTTTTTCCGCAAACTCCACATGAAGAATTAGTTATAAAATTTCTTTTTATTTTTGCGATATCAATTTTTTTAGTATTATTTATAGTTGCAACTATTTTATTTTGAATATTAAAATCTCCTACCTTTTCCCCTATTTTTTCGATATTTTCTATATCAGAAAAATTTTCTATTATTCTCTCATTAAATAAAAAGCCAGATATTAAATCTTCATCATTTCCTGGCGTTCTCATTGTAATGGATAGTTGATCAGTTTCCCACTTTCCATCAACCTTATATTTAAGATTCATTTCAAGAGGTTCTTCTACCGAAACAGAATCTTTTATTTCTTCTGTAGAACTTCCTTTTAACTTTACAACATTATATTTTATGTCCATTTACAAAGGGTATTTCTTTTTTAAAATCAATCGATTTAAAACTACTCCAAAAATTAAAACAATAATAGTACCTGAAATAATTGGATTTATTATATAATCTAAAGATACACTGCCCATTATTACAATTATGGGATTACCACCTGCTGGGGGATGAGTTATATTTAACATAATCATCAAAGCCACACCTGCTCCAACTGCTATAGGCAAATTAATATATAAAGGCAAAGGAATAAAATAAAGTACAAACAGACCAGCTAAAGAGGTTGCCAGATGTCCAAAAAAAATATTTTTCGGTTGTGCAAATGGACTTTCGGGATATCCATAAAGCAAAACCATAGTAGAACCAAAGGAAGCAATTAAAAAAATTCCAAATTCTGTTTTATATGTAAGAAGAGTTAATGAACCAATTGTAATTGCAGAAAATAACCCAGCAATTAAAGCTTTTATAATAATTTGATTTTTCATTTTATAATTTTAATGCTTTTGAAACTGCTTTAAAAGGTAGCAACAAACAATCTTTCCTAGCAATATTCTTTTTATCAAAAATTTTTTTAAAAATTTTCCATTCTTTAGGGATATTTGTAAGATTATCTTCAAAAAAATTTTCAATTACATTTAATAAATTTTTAATACTTTCGACTGGCTTATTAATTGAACTACTTGACAAAAGACTTACTGAGGCCTGACAATATACACAAGATTTGCATTGATATCCAAAGTCTACAATTTTATTTTCCTTAACTTTTAAGCTTATCTCCATTTGATCTCCACAAATAGAGTTTTTGTGCGTCGCTTTATGAGTGTGGTCTTTAATTACTTTGTTATTTTCAGTATTTGACGCAATTTGTAAAATTTTTAGGTCCATTTTAAATTCTTTTAATAAACAATTAATAATTTATATTTCTTTTGATGATTGAAAACAACATTCTAGGTATAATTCTCGCAGGAGGCAAATCAAGTAGATTTGGTGAAGATAAATCAACTGCAAAATTAGGCAATAAAACTTTATTAGATCACACTGTAAATAAAATAGAAAATGAATTTAATGAAATATTAGTAATTTCAAATAATAAAAAATTCAATTTTAAAAATAATAAAATTCATGTTGTAGAGGATTGTATAGAAGGACAGCTTGGACCATTAGTTGGCATACTCACAGCAATGAAGTGGGTTAAAAAAAATAACAAAAATTATAAATGGATAGCTTCTTTTCCATGCGATACACCTTTTTTTGATATGAAATTTATAAGTGAGTTAAAGATAAAAATTAAAGAAACATCAGAAAAACTTATTTTTTTAAATAGTGATAAAAAAAGACATAATATTTTTGGTTTATGGTCTATTGATTTAATCGAGACATTAGAAGAAGATATTAAAAATGGCTTAAGAAAAGTAGAAATCTGGGCAGATAAAATTGGTTGTGAAAATATAAATATAAATACAAAAGAATTTGATATGTTTTTAAACATAAATACTAAAGAAGATTTAAAAAAAGCTAAAAAAAATATAGATAAGATTTAAAATGATACACTATAAAAATGCACTTTCAAAATTAAAGCAAAATAAAATTAAAATAAAATCAGAAATAGTTACAGTAGAAAAATCATTAAATAGAATTTCATCAATCAATGTAAATTCACCAAATAATTACCCAGCTGCTAATAATACCGCATTTGATGGTTTTGCTATCAACTCAAAGGAAACAATCAAAATTAATAATAAAAATCAAAAAAAATTTAAAATTATAAAAACTTTAGCTGCAGGAGATAATCCAAATATTAAAAAAGTTCCAAAATTTTCAACAATTGAGGTGATGACAGGAGCTATAATCAAAAAACCATTTGATACTATAATTCCTGTAGAAGAGGCACAATTTTTTCCAAGCAGAGCAAAACCTAAGTATTTAATTATAAATAAAAAAATAAAAAAAAATAATTTTATAAGATTTGTAGGATCAGATTTTAAAAAGAGTGAAATTGTAATTAAAAGAGGAGAAATTATAAACTCTCAACATATTTTAGCATTTAAAACTTTAGGCATAAAAAAGATAATCGTAAAAAAGAAACCAAAAATAGTTTTTTACACAACTGGAAATGAAATATCTAATAATAACAAATTACCTAATTGGAAAGTTAGAAATTCAAATAGTTACTATTTAAAATCTCTTTTAAAAAATTTACCTTTTGATTTTGTAGAAAAGAAAATTTTAAGAGATAATGATCTAAATAAATTTCAAAATGAAATTAAAAAAAACTTAAAATCAAGAAATGATTTAATCTTAACATCAGGCGCAGTGTCTGCAGGCAAATTTGATTTTGTTCCTATGATTATTAAAAAATTTAAATTAAAATATTCTTTTAAAGGTGCTTATATACGTCCTGGAAAGCCATTAATGTTTGCAAAATTTATAAATAACAAAGCTTTTTTTGGATTACCTGGAAATCCAATTTCTTCTGCTGCATGTTTTAGATTTTTTTGTTTTACCATATTTGCATTTTTCTCTAGAGATGAGCGAAAATAAACCTATAAATGCTAAACTTAAACAAAAATTTATAAAGAAAAAAAATTTTACTAGATTTATTAAAGGTCAATTATCATTCTCAAATAAAAGTGTGGCTGAGTTTAGAGTTCAAAAAGGTCAAGAGTCATTTAGAATTAAACCATTTACCAAGTCAAATGCATGGGGCTTATTCCCTAATGGGAAATCTAAATTCAAAAAGAATGATTTTATCAAGTGTTATACACTCACAGGTATAATTTAAATTAATATTAATTAATCAAATTATGTTGTGGATTTTATTAATTGGTATTAATAATCCGAAATGGGCGAATTAAAAAATCCAAAACTAGCAGTACCGGTCGTTTTAATAGCAGGTATTTTCTGGTCGTTTGGCCCTTATGTTGTTCGAAACATCGATGAAGCACATTTAGTTCCTTGGCAATATTTATTTACAAGAGGTTTGGTGATTTTTATTTTGCTTAATTTTTATCTTTATTTGGATGAAGGAATTAATTTTATTAAAAATTATAAAAAAATTGGTATTTCAGGAATTGTGGGAGCTACAGGTTTAGCCTTTGCTATGATTACTTTTATTTGGTCTATAACTAATACATCAGCTGCAATAACTCTTCTTTGTCTTGCAGCAATGCCATTCATTACAGCTTTGTTAGGTTTTCTATTTTTAAAGGAGGAAATATCAATTAATGTTTGGGTAGCGATTGGGATCGCTTCAGTAGGAATTATAATAATGGCGGCTGGAAATCATGAAAAAAATACATTAATAGGTTTTATACTTGGAATAATTTCTGCAATTGGATTTTCAGTCTTTTCAGTAAGTTTAAGGTGGAGAAAAGAAACCCCAAAATTTACAACTGTTTCAATTGCTGGCTTAATTTGTTTTCTTGTATCTTTAATTGTGGTTATCAACAAAGATTTAAGCTTAATTTCATCAAATAAAAATCAAGCATTGTTTGCTGTGCATGGAACGTTAGTTTGTTTAGGTATGATTTTATATGCAATTGCGTCAAAAAATATTCAAGCAGCAGAACTAACATTGCTTTCCTTAACAGAAGTTATTGGAGGAATATTTTGGGTTTGGCTTCCATGGTTAGGAATTAATGAAGTTCCAGCAACAAATACTATTGTAGGTGGCTTTCTGATATTTTTAGCTATCTTTTATTATAGCTTGGTAATAAAAAGTAATAGAAGATTTATTGCATTAAACTAATTTAATGAGTTCAGAAAAAATTATTGTTAATAGCTGGAATGAATGGGATCCTTTAAAACATGTAATTGTTGGAAAGGCTGACGGATGCTGTATTCCTGCACCCGAACCCGCTTTGGATGCAAAGGTACCAGAAGATTCAGACATGAAAGGGCAATATGGTCCTAGAAAAAAAGATACAGTGGATAAAGCAAATGAACTTTTAGACAATTTTGCTAACATGCTTGTAAAAAGAGGAATTAAAGTAGATAGACCTCTACCTATAAATTTTAATCAAAAAATATCAACACCAGACTGGAAAGCGGAAAGCATGTTTGGTTGTATGCCTGCAAGGGATGTTATTCTTACTGTAGGAAACGAAATGCTAGAAGCAACAATGAGCTATAGATGCAGATGGTTTGAATATTTAAATTATAGACCTCTTATTCAAAAATATTATAATTCGGATCCAAACATGAGGCATGAATCAGCTCCTAAGCCAAGATTAACCGATGACGATTATAGAAAAGATTATTTATCAGATAAAATAGGAGATCAAAAAAGACTTGAATGGACTGAAAAAAAATTTTTTGTTACCACCGAAGAAGAACCTTTGTTTGATGCTGCAGATATACTTAGATTTGGTAAAGATTTAATTGTTCAACATGGTTTTACAACTAATTTAAAAGGAATAGACTGGTTAAAAAGGCATTATAAAAATCACAGAGTGCATGCAGTAAACTTTCCTGGTGATCCTTATCCCATACATATTGATGCAACTTTTACACCTATCAAGGAAGGATTAATTATTAATAATCCACAGAGAAAATTACCAAAAGAGCAAAGAAAACTTTTTGAAGATAATGGTTGGAAAATTGTTGATTCAGCTCAACCAGCTCATAATTCTCCACCACCACTATGCTACTCATCTGTTTGGCTTTCTATGAATGTTTTAGTTTTAGATCCAAAAACAGTATGTGTAGAAAAAAGTGAAGTTTACCAAGCAGAACAATTAGACAAGCTTGGAATGGAAGTTGTGCCAGTAGAACTGAGGGATGCGTATGCTTTTGGTGGTGGACTTCATTGTTGTACAGCAGATGTTTACAGGGAAGGTAAATTAGTAGATTATTTTCCAAAACAGTAATTAACTAGGATTCTGTTTTAAAAATTCAATATATTTAATAACTTCATCAATTTTTTCATCATCGATATCTTTATAACTAGAATTAAATTTACTTTTCACACATATAGCTACATGCGCATAAGGGTTTCTTCCTTTGGGATGGTTTGGGTGATCTGGTAATTGTCCTTCCAAATAATCGCCAGCTTCTTGAATAATTTTCCACAGTTTACTTGCGTTTTCTTTATTCACACTACTTTGTTAACTTGCATAATTTTTTAGCAAAAGTTTTGTATTTAACTCTAATTCATATTTCATAATTTCCTTGCTTTCATTGATTTTATTAAATGAATTATCATTAAATTTATTTATTAAAGTATTTGCCATTTTTTCAGGGGTATATTCATCAACTATGTATCCATTTTGGTTATTTATTACAATTTCATTTGCTCCTTTTGTATTAAAAGAAACAACATGAAGTCCAGCAGCGATTGCTTCTATTATAGTTATACCGAATGACTCAATTCTTGCTAAATTAGCATATACATTATTACTCTTATATAAATTTATTAATTCTGAATGAGGAAAAAATATTTCATTAGTATTTTTTATTTCATCTTTAATATTAAAATAATTTTTATTATCTTTTATAAATTTTTTTTTTAGTAATAAATTAGAGTTTCTTCCAACTAGAGTCCAAGTAAAGCTGATATTATTTTTGATCAATATATCAGATATTTTTTCAATTAAATCTAAACCCTTTTTTTTTTCATAGAATCTAGCCACTGTAATGATATTGAGTTTTTTTGGGTCAAAATTATTATTGCCCACATTTTTTATTTTTTTTATCTCAATAGAATTAGGAATTTTAATTATTTTTTCTTTGGGAAAATTAAAAAAATTTAACTCCTTTACAACATCATCTGAAATTGCAAATACTTTATCAAAAAGATGAATAGTCTCAGACAAAAAATCTTCATATTTCTTATCGAATCTATATCCATATAAAATACTCTCATCTTTTTGAATATCTGCTCCGTGAAAAGTCACAACAACTTTTTGCTTAAGTTGCTTTAATACTTTTAAATACATTAAAGTTTTGAAGTTTACTGATTGGAAATGCCAAACATCGTATTTTTTATTAATACAAATTTTGTTAAAATAATATTCAAGTATAAAATTAAAACTTATTCTAAAGTAATATTTTAAAATAAAAATTATATTTATTAATAATTTATTTAATTTTATTGTGTTATATCTTCTATTATCAATCTTAGTTTTGTCTAAGAGAAATATATCTACATCATGTCCAAGTTCAGCTAATTTATTAGCTGTATTATGTGCCTGAATTTCTGCTCCTCCATGCCAGGGCAAAAATGTAGAAGGTATAAAAGCGATTTTCATTTTTTTTGTATTAATTTATTTAATATTCATAATTGACTAGATTAAGAATTTATTAATGTCCAGATATATTGCAAAAAAGTTCATAGTACTTGATAAGATTTTTGTCAGAAAACATATGTATTTTTTTTTTAGCATTAATAATTTTATTTTTTGCTATTGAATAATTTTTCATAACAAAAACTATTTTTTTCTCTAATTCGTTTTGATCATTTATAGGAATTATAAATCCTCCAGAATTTTTTTGTAAAATATCACTGGCACCACTACAATTGGTTGATATTATTGGTATTTCATGGTTCATAGCATCGAGCATAACATTTGGTAAACCCTCATAGTATGAAGGCAAAACAAATAAATCTGAATTAAGGTAATATTTATTCAATTTATTTTTCCAATTTATTATTTTTATATTTTTATAATATCTAGTTTTATTAACTAAATTATTTTTAAGATTTCCATCTCCTATAATTAATAAATTTATTTTTTCATATTTTTTGGATAATTTAATAACAGCATTAATTAATAGAGGAAAATTTTTTTGTTTAGTTAACCTCCCAATTGATAAAATATTAAAACTACTTAATTTACTTTTTTTTATTTTTTTGAGTTTAAGTATTTTTTCTAAATAGGGGTTGTAAATTAAAGTTATTTTTTTATTAAATATTACTATTTTTTGCAATGAATTCTTGGACATAGTTGAGATTGCAATAATTTTATTAGCGAAGTTATAAAAAAGTATTTTTAAAAATAATACAAAAAAACCTAATATTTTATTATCAGCATAAAAAGTAGCTCCCAATGGTTCTTCAGAGTTTCTTATGACAATTTTCAATTGATTAAATTTTGCAATAACTATTGCTGGAATATGACTTTGCATTGAGAAAATTATTGAGTTTTTTTTATTTTTTTTTATATAAAAATTTAAATTTATCATTGATGATATTGCCAGATTCCATCTTATTGGTAAAAAATTTAATTTTTTTAAAGGCTTGGTATTAATAATTTTTAAATTTTTATTTTTAATAAAATTATTTTTGTTAGCACCACGAGAAAAGAAAAATACTTTGATTTTTTTTTTAAGTAAAAAATTTACAATCCTTACTAGATTTTTTGTAGCACCACCTTTTTCAAAAGATGGATAAAAAAGATGTACTGTTCTAAGCATTTATTTTTTTCTTATAAAAACAATATTTGAATAGTTAAAATAATTATGTTCTGGTCTTTCAGTATTAATTTTTAACAATTTTTTGCTAAAAGGTAAAATTTTATAAGTATTGTAATCTTTTAAGAATTTTGAGAAATAATATAAATTGATATTTTTAAACAAATGATGCCAGTTATATTCTATTTGAATATATTTTGGTCTTAACTTTTTGATTGTTTTTTCAGCTCCTTTTAGCACCTCTAATTCAAAACCTTCTGTATCGATTTTTAAGAGATCGATTTTAGAGTTAATAATTTTTTTATTTTTTTTTGTAAAATTATCAAGTGTATCTAAGGAACACTTAATTTTTTTTTTATTATTTTTTAAATAATCAATTTTATTTACTTCAGGATTAAAATTTGCCCATTGTAAATTATCTTTATCGTAATATATATTTTTTTTTGTTTTTTTTTCTCCAAGACCTATATTATAAATAAAAAAACGATTAGAATAATTTTTCTTAATTTTAATCAATTCATTAAAAGTTTTTGGTATTGGCTCAAAGGCTATTATTTTTGCAGAGCTGTTTTCAAGCAAATAACTAGAATATTTTCCAACATTTGCTCCAATATCTAAACATATTTTGGGTTTTTCTTTACATACTTTTCTTAAAAAATATATTTCACCACTTGAATAAAAATTTTTATGATTATTATATCCCAGGAACCTAATTATAAGTTTCAAAAGAGCAGTATTAAAGGATAATAAAAATTTTCTAGCAAAAAAGAATTCAAGAAAACTTGTAATAATATAAATTAATATTTTATACATTATTTAATGCTATCAAAAAGCTTAAGTGTTTTCCAAAGTTTACTGTCTTTTTTTTTTCATATCTTTGTTTGTTCTGTTTGATCATTCTCTAATGTTTCAGGTGTATCAGGGTCTAATTCTAATCCAGCTGGAGTAATTGTTGCTGGAATAGAAGTATATGTAGAGTCAGGGTTCTCAACAACATCTCTTACGTTCATTCTATAAACACCAAATATTCCAATTAAAATATGCGCAATTATTAAAAATATAAACAAACCATTTATATCAAACCAACTCATAAACACTGAACAAATAATAGGTCCACTTATTGCACCAATACCAAATATAAATTGTAACCCACCACCTGCAGCTACAAATTTTTCTTTAGGTACAAAATCATTAGTATGTGCAAGATTTAGTGAAAATAATGGAAGACATAAACCCGCATAGAGTCCAACTGCTATAAAAAATAAAATTTTACTAATTGATAATTCAGTTGATAAATACATGTTTTCAAGACTTTGATTTCCCAAAATAATTGCAAGAAAAGAAAAAAAGGCACTTAATAATGTAACACCAACTATAACTTTTCTTCTATCAAGCTTATCTGAAAAATATCCAATTGGTCCTTGAAATATAACACCAGCCATTGTTGCTATAAAAAGTAAAATCGAAGTTTCAAATAATGTAAAATTTGCCTTTGTAGCATATACAGCCATCAAAGAAAAAAAAGCAGAATGTATCAAGCCTGTACAAAAAGAACTTACAGTTCCTAATGGAGAAATTTCATATAACTCTTTTACACTTATTGTTCCAATTTTTTTAAATTTAGGGGCGGATCTTTTTGTTAAAAGAATTGGAACCAAGGCTAAAGATAATAGAACTGAAACTAAAATAAATGGTTCATAATTTGTAGGATCACTTACGTTAAGTAAAAGCATACCTATTCCTAATCCGCTATAAAGAATTATCATATAAGCTGATAGTAACTGCCCTCTGTTTTTATTTGTAGCTCTGTCATTTAACCAGCTTTCAGTAACTATATAGCAACTAACCAAACTAATTCCTGTTATAAATCTACTTAAAGTCCACATTACAGGATTAACATAAACTGCTGCTAACAACGCACTTAAAGAAGCTAAAGACGCAAAAGCTGCAAACACTCTAATGTGTCCAACTTTTTGTACTAGCTTTGGAGTAGTGTTTGATCCTAAAAAGTAACCCATAAAATAACCAGACATAAATATACCAGTTGTAATTACACTAAAATCTTCAACAACAGATCTAATACCCATTAACTGCATTTGTAGACCATGAGCAATCATGATTGTTCCAATTCCAATAAATAAAGCCCACGATCTTGTTACTTCTTTTTGCATATATATTTGCCTGATTATTACTTAACTAAAATTTTGCAAGTAATTAGTGCTGATTTATGTTTTTTTTAAGGCTAGGAATGAATGAATTGCAATTGTTAATATGATAACTGAGCCACCTAAAATGGTTTCCAAACTAGGTTGTTCTTTAATTACCATCCAAACCCACACTGGACCCAATATGGTTTCAAGAAGGAAAAAAAGATTAACTTCGGCACCAGTTATAAATCTTGGGGCTATAGTTACTAAAACAAAAGGGATAGCCACGCACATTACACACATTAAAGGTATGTAAATGATATCATTACCTGCCAGTGTGAAGTTCTCTACAAAGAAAAATGCAAATATTGCAACACATAATTTACCAATTACAGCTGATGGAACAAGGTCCCTGTCTTTAGCATATCTTGCTAAGGTAGCATTACAAGCAAGACCAAAGGCAGTAACTAGACCAAAGAAATCACCTAAAAAGTTACCTAAATTTAGAGAATCATAAAAGATATAAACGCAAGCAGCAAAGGTAATAAGTATTGCAATCCAAGTTTTTTTATCTGGGGCTTCCTTTAAGAATATAGCTCCTAGTATAGCAGAAAGCATTGGAGCCAAAGCAATCATTACTAAAGTATTAGCAACATTAGTGTTTTGGATAGATAATATAAAAGTAATATTACATGCAGAAAAACTAAAAATATAAAATATTCCTGCATAACCTATTCCAAATAGTTTTTTTAAAAAATTTTTATTATAAAAAATTAACGTACCGATTAAAACAACCACAAAAGGTATTGCTCCTCTATAGAATAACATTCCCCATGTTTCTATGTTTGATAATCTAATCAGCAAAGAGTCAGGAGTGATTAGAAAAACCCCGATAAATGCTAAAAGCGATCCTTTTTGTTGATTTGATAATTTTTGAAACATAATAATTTATATTGAAAAATCATTAGCTTATGATACGTTATTTACAAGCGCTGATTTAAGTCGAATTGCGGGCGCTATAAAAAACCTGCTAAATAGATGTTTCATGTGAGCCACCTATTTATCAGGTGGTTTTTTTTTATCTTTAATAAAAAAAACCTAGGTATTTAACCAAATTGTGCACCTGACATATGTCGAAGCACTAAAAAGGAGAAGTAAATGAGTAAAGATAAAAAAAGAGGTTTAATTGAAAGATTAAACCAAGGTCCAGTAATATGTGCAGAAGGATTTCTTTTTGAAATTGAAAGAAGAGGGTACATGTCGTCTGGTGAATTTGTTCCAATGGTTTCTTTGGAACATCCAGAAGCATTAGAAAATTTGCATAAAGATTTTCAACATGCGGGATCAGATATAGTTCAAGCTTTTACCTATAATGGGCATAGAGAAAAAATGCGAGTTATTGGTAAAGAACAACTATTAGAACCTCTTAACAGGTCAGCACTAAAAATAGCAAAGAAAGTTGCACTCGATACACCAAAAGGTGTCGAACCAAACTTAATGGCTGGGAATATTTCAAATTCAAATATTTGGAATAACAAAGATACCACTCAAAACAAAGAGGTCAAAAGAATGTTTGAAGAAATGATAGGTTGGGCAGTTGATGAAGGGGCAGATATATTGATTGGTGAAACTTTTTATTATGCCGAAGAAGCCTTCACGGCATTGAAAGTAATGAAACAATCTGGACTTCCTTGTGTAATTACAATTGCACCTATGGGTGAAAACATTATGAGAGATGGTTTTTCAATAGTAGATACTTGCAAAGAGCTTGAACAAATTGGAGGAGATGTAGTAGGAATGAATTGTTTTAGAGGTCCTGGTACAATGATGCCTTATATTAAGGAAGTTAGAAAAGCTTTAAAATGCCATGTTGCTGCTCTACCGATTAATTATCGTACAACAGCAGAACATCCTACTTTTTTTAATTTACCTGATAATAATGGATGCACATGCCATACACCTCACAAAACTCCATTTCCTACAGCATTAGACCCGATGCAATGTAATAGATATGAAATCGGTCAATTTGCAAAGGACGCTTATGAAGCTGGTATAAATTATCTTGGTGTTTGTTGTGGAGCAAATCCGATGTTGATTAGAGAAGTTGCGGAGTCGGTTGGTTTAAAAGTGCCAGCTAGCAAATATAGGGAAGATATGTCCACTCATATGTTGTTTGGAACTCATGAGCGAATTCCTCAACATCAAAAAGATTATATAGAAAAAGCTTAATTAGAGTAAGGCTTTCTTGAAAATATTCTTCTTACCATTGGTTCAAAATGTTCCAATGGTAAGGACTTGTAACTAGGATCAAAAGATCCTTGATCATACTTTTCACAAAAATCGATTGTTGCCTGGTAGTATTTATGTTCTTTATATTTTTCTCTTTTGTTTCTGTCCCCACCTAAATGATGTGCATAATAATATAATTGAAATTCTCCATGTTTTTCAACTATCCAATGAGTTTTTTCTGAAACATAGGGTTTTAAAATTGCTGCAGCATACTCTGAGTGGTTCATAGGAGCTAATTCATCTCCAATATCATGTAAAAGTGCTGCAACTACAATTTCTTCATCTTCTCCTGCTCTTAACGCCTTTGTTGCACTTTGAAGCGAATGTTCTAATCTTGAAACTTGATAACCCTCTAGTGTTTCTGTTAATCCCGACATAAATTTAAGAATTCTATCAGCGGTTTCTTCTACGTACTTTTTTTCATGTTTTTCTAAAAGTAAATAATCTTCTTTCGTTCCATGTTTCATTTCTGTAAATTTTACTTTATTCATAGTTAATTATTTGAACCAGTACTTAGTAAAGACAGTTGTGTAATTTTATCATCACCCAAATTATCTATTGGTTTAACCGGATAATCCCCAGTAAAATAATGATCTGTTAATTGAGGATAGTCTTTATTTCTACTTTCAAATCCCATCGCTTTATAAAGTCCATTTATCGATAAGTATTTCAAACTTTTTGCTCCTATATATTTACAAATTTCATCATTATTTTTATTTGCTGCCAAAAGTTCTTTTTTTGTAGGCGTATCAACCCCATAAAAGTCGGGATATCTAATTTCTGGGCTTGCTATTCTTACATGAACTTCTTTAGCCCCTGAATCATATAGCATTTTTACAATTTTATAGCTTGTTGTTCCTCTAACCAATGAATCATCAACTAAAATAATTTTTTTATTTTTTATTGATGTTTTATTTGGATTTAATTTAAGCTTAACACCAAGACTTCTAATTTTTTGAGAAGGCTCAATAAAAGTTCTTCCAACATAATGATTTCTAATTAAACCTAATTCAAAATTTTTATTGGCTTTTTGACTGTAGCCCAAAGCTGCTGCATTACCTGAATCTGGAACGGGAACAACAACATCTCCCTCAACATCATCTTCTTTAGCTAGTTCAATTCCTAAATTTTTTCTATATTCATATGCTGTTTTACCATTCAAAATACTGTCTGGCCTTGAGAAATAAATATATTCAAACACACATGGTCGAACTTTTTGTTTTGGAAACGGTTTAATACTCTCAATCTTATCATCCTCAATCAACACAATTTCTCCATTTTCAACTTCTCTTAAATATTTTGCACCAATTATATCTAAAGCACAAGTTTCTGATGCTAATACATATGAATTTTTTAACTTTCCAATAACTAGCGGCCTTATTCCAAAAGGGTCCCTAACTCCTATTAATTTTTTTTGGGTTAGCATGACCAGGGCATAACCTCCTTGTATTTGAAATAATGCATCTATGATTTTATCTATAGTTTTAGTTCTTTTCGATTTAGCAATTAGCTGAACAATAGTTTCAGTATCAGATGTAGTATAAAAAATAGCACCTTCTTTAACTAATCTTGATCTCAATGTTATTGCATTAGTCAAATTACCATTATGGGAAATACTTATTCCTCCAGCGTTTGTATCTGCAAAAAAAGGCTGAATATTTCTTAAAGTGGTACCTCCAGTAGTACTATATCTATTATGACCAATAGCATAATTTCCTGTTAAATTTTTTAATACTTTTTCTTTATTAAAATTATCTCCAACTAAACCAAATCTTTTTTCAGAATGGTATTGATCACCATCAAAAGTAACAATACCACATCCTTCCTGACCTCTATGTTGTAGGGCATGCAAACCTAAAGCTGTAAGAGCAGATGCATCGTGATTATTACTTATACCAAATACACCACACTCTTCCTTTATCTTTGGATTAAAGTTCTTGAACTTTATCTTTTGCATCATTGTAATTTTCTTCATTTGGAAATTCTTTAATTAAATAATTACTACCTTTTTCAACATATGGAAAGGTAAAGGATTTTTCTAAATTGATTGGCCACTTATCATGATTATAAATTATACTTATAGTTGAAAAAATACATACACAAATAATATAAGATCTCAAAAAACCAAAAAAGAATCCAAATACTTTGTCTAGCGTTCCCAGACCGGAGTATGTCACAGCCTTACCAATACCTTTGTTGATCATTAAAATTAAAAAAATTATAATAACAAAAATTCCTACTCCCAAAATAATATCCAAAACATACTCACTATCAATTATACCTTCAACTAATGGCTTTATTTTAGGAAAAATTATTAGAGTTATTACATAAGCTAACAACCATTTAGAAGCTGCAATTAAACTAAGAACAAAACCTTTTCTAGTACATTTGATTAAAGATAATATTGTAAAAAAAATATATATTAAATCAAAACTAGAAATATTTTCAAAAATTTTGAAAAACCATTCCATTAAAAATTATTTACTCCCAAATGGCTGGAATACTTGTAATAATGCTGGCAGCAAAGTTAACACAGAAATCATTGCCAACAGCATAGCAATGCCAGTAAATATTCCAAAATATATAGTAGGTATAAAATTAGATAAAACTAAAATTGAAAATCCAAAAATAATAGTTATTGAAGTATTTAATATTGCAACGCCTACAGTAGAGTGACATTTTTCTAAAGTTATTTTATAGTCATTAATTTTTCTATACTCTTCTTTAAATCTATAAATATAATGAATACTATTATCTACAGCTATTCCTATTGTTATAGCAGCAATAGTTATAGTCATCATATCTAAAGGAATTTCTGCTATTCCAATAATTCCTAGTATGAAAAAAGCTGCAATAAAATTTGGAACAACTCCTATTAAAGATAATTTAACATTTTTAAATAAAATTAAAAACATTGCAAATATTCCAGCCATAACAAAACCGAGAGTTAAAATTTGAGATTTGAACAAACTTTGCAATAAATTATTGAACAAAATAAGGACTCCTGCCAATTTATATTCTTCTTCTTTGAGCCCTATTTTATTTGATAAGTCATATTTTATTTGATTTATTAGTTCATTTCTTCTTAGTCCCTCATTTGAATCTTTGATTCTCAAATTAATTCTTGCCTCAGAATCTTTAATTGAAATATAAGGATCGACTATCTCTTTTCTTATTGAATCAGGAATTTTAGAATATAGCACTCCCATTTCAAGGCTACCAAGTGGCTTATTATCATTTAGTTGTGTTGCTACTTCAATTATAGAAGAAAAAGATAATACTTTACCAACCGCAGGTAAACTATCCAAATACTTATGAACTTTATCAATTTTATCTATTTTATCTTTAGTAAACCAATATTTTGAATCATCTTCTTGTTTTTCATCCTCTCCCCAATCATCATCCTCATCTGCAATATCTTCATCATTTTCTTTTTTTGGAAACTTTATAATAACCTCAAGTGGTGTTGTTCCACCTAGCTCTTCATCCATAAGTTTCATACCTTTATAAATTTCAGTATCTTTACTAAAATAATTTATAAAACTATTTTCAACCTCAAGCTTGGAAATTCCAAAAACACTTATAAAAAATATTAAAATACTTGCAGTAAAAATCAAACTTTTATTATTAATTGATAATTTTCCTAATAGATTTGTAAAAACTGAGTTTCTGTTTTCATTAATATTTACACTTACATCTGAAACAAAGCTAATTAAAGCTGGTAATAAACTAAAGGTGACAATAAATGAAACAATCAAACCTAATGTCATCATCCAGCCAAAATCTATAATTGGTTTAATTTCACTAATGATTAAAGACAGAAATGCAAAAATTGTAGTAAGAACTGTATAAAGAATTGGCCAAAACATTTTATTTGTTGTTTTAAGAATTATTTCTTTTTTGCTTAGATTAGGTTTTTCTTTAGATAGCTGTAAAAATCTAGTGCTCATATGTATATTCATTGCCATAGTTAAAATTAACATTAGCGCGATGAAGTTTGAAGATATCACTGTAACTTTCCAACCTAATAAACCAAGTAGACCCATCATTATAATAACTGAGAATAGACAACTGCTTATTGGAACTATAATCCAAATAATTTTTTTAAATATAAACCACAGTGTAGCTATTATAAATATCAACACTCCAAAGCCAAAAACAAGAATATCACTTTTTATAAAAGTCATCATATCATCAGCAATCATTGGAATTCCTCCTAAATGTATTTTAGCCGAATTGTTATATGATTTTATAATTTCTCTTATTTCAATAATGTTTTGGTGATTTTTTTTTTTTAATTTGTCTTTATAAATTTCTAATTCTTTTTTATTTGTAACTTCTTTGGGAATTTTATTTTTTTTTATATTTACAATTATTCCACTTGTTTTACCATCTTCACTAATTACAAAGTTTCTAAAAACTGGACTATTTAAGATTTCGTTAAACCCTCTTTTTTTATCAATTCCATCATCTTTTAGTGTGGTAAAATTTTGCAATCTATCCGTCAACTTTTCATCAGTACTATTTAGAAGAGGAATATCTAAAATAGTTATAACATTATGAACCCAATCTAAACTTTGAATCTTATATTTTAAACTAAGTAAGTTATTAATAGAACTTTCGGAAATTATTTCTTCATTTGGAGAGTATGTTAAAACAAGAAATTCTTTTGAATTATATCTTTCGTTTATTTCTTTTAGATACTTTAAATCTGGATCTCCATCAATTAGCAAAGTTTCTGATGATGCATCTAATTTGAAATCTTTTGAAAAAAATCCAAAACCAAGAAGACAAGCTAGTAAAATTACAATAATTATCTTTGGTTTTTCAATTATATTTTTTTGGTAAAAATGTGAAAACATCTATTACCAACTTATATAATTAAAATTAGCTATTTTGAATATCTTTAAATCTTGTAAACGCAGGCTCAAATTCAAGAAAAACATTGCCTGTTGGACCATGTCGTTGTTTACCTATAATTATTTCAGCACGATTTGCCACATCATTCATTTTAGATTGCCACTCAGCATGATCAACTGTTGCTGGTTGAGGCTCTTTTCTTTCAAGATAATAAGCTTCTCTGAAAACAAACATTACAACATCAGCATCTTGTTCAATTGACCCAGATTCTCTTAGATCAGCTAGTTGAGGTTTTTTATCATCTCTTTGTTCAACCGCTCTTGAAAGTTGTGACAAAGCCAATACTGGGACAGCTAATTCTTTTGCTAAAGCTTTTAATCCTTGGGTGATTTCAGAAATTTCCTGTACTCTTCCATCTCTAAAATTTGCAGCTCTCATTAATTGTATATAGTCAACTACCACCATATCTAGCCCATAGAGTCTTTTTATTCTTCGTGCCCTGTTGCTTAAAGCTGCAATACTTATTGCTGGCGTTTCATCTATATAAAGGGGAAGGTCTGCAATATCTTTAGAGGTTTCAATGAACTTGTCAAATTGATCTTCTGAAATTCTTCCTCTCCTAATGTCATTGGATCTAATTCTTGATTGTTCTGCTAAAATTCTTGTGGAAAGTTGTTCTGAAGACATCTCAAGTGAAAAAAAAGCAATAGTAGATCTTCTACCATCTTCCTGAATTTTTTTAGCTGCATGAAAAGCAATATTGGTTGCCAATGCAGTTTTACCCATAGAAGGTCTCCCAGCTATGATCAATAAATCAGACTTATGTAATCCTCCAAGTCTATCATCGAGATCAGTTAATCCAGTAGGTACCCCAACTATACCTTCATCATTTTTATATGCGTTGGAAGCCATCTCAATAGTCATTTTCATTGCTTCATCAAACTTTATCAATGAAGAGCTGAAAGATCCTTTTTCAGCTAAATCAAATAAAGATTTTTCAAAATTTTCTATGATTGATTGACCATCATGATCCAAGTCATTTAATTTAGCAGTATCAATTATATTTTCAGAGATTTTAATTAATTCTCTTTTTACATAAAGATCATATACCAATTTTGAATATTCTATTGTTTGACGTGAGGAAGTTGAAAATTTAGTAATTTTGACTAAATAATCTGGAACATCTATTTCATCCTTTTCTTTTTCAAAATAATTTTTTAGCGTTATTGGATTTGCCAACATTCCACTGTAAATTAATTTTTCTATAGCAGCAAAAATTTTTTGGTGCATTGGATCATAAAAATTTTTACCTGTTAAGATCATATTAATTTCATCAAATATCTCATTTGAAACAAGGATTGAACCAATTACTGACTGTTCTGCTTCAATATTATTAGGAAGTTCGTTTATTTCGCTTTGTATGATATTTAAATTATTGACCATGTAATTTAATAGTTAAACAAAACTATTATTACAATACTAAATAATAGTTGGGGAAAAAATTGTATAATTATTTGTTGTCTTCAGATACAACTTTTATAGATATTGTAGATTGAACTTCAGGATGAAGGTTTAAAATAACTTTAAAAGTTCCAATAGATTTAATTTCTTTAACAGGTTGTATTAACGATGGATTTATTTCGATTTTTTCAAACTCATTTAAAGTTTTAGCAATTTCAGTTGGTTTAACAGATCCATAGAGCTCTTTATTTTCAGTTGCTAATTTTTTGACAACATACTCTTTGTTTTGAATTTTTTCATTTATAGATTTAGCTTCCTTCTTTTTTTCTTGATCTTTTTTGGAAAGTTCATTTTTTAACTTTTCAACTTCTTTAATATTTTCTTTTGAAGCAAAAAGCGCCTTCTTTTTTGAGATTAAATAGTTTCGAGCAAAACCTCTTTTGACGTTTATAACATCGCCAATCGATCCAATTTTTCTAACATTCTCTAATAAAATTACTTTCATTATAATAATGCTAAGTTTCTTGCTCTTTTTATTGAAAGAGATAATTCTCGCTGTCTTTTTTGACTCACAGAAGTAATTCTTGAGGGCATTATTTTTCCATTTTCTGTAACATATTTTTTTAATAGTTTTATATTTTTATAATCAATTATTGGAGCACCTTTAATAGATAAAGGGCATTTTTTTTTAAATTTAAATTTCTGTGGCTGAAAAATACTTAGTTTTGCAAAATTACTTTGATTTGATTTTTTTTTATTTGAATGTTTCATTATTTAATTTGTTTTTTTTGTTTCTTCTGATTTTTTTTCAAAATAATTTGTTTTTAAATCTAACTTTTTAACTTTTACAGTTAAATATCTTAATAGATTTTTATCTATTTTTTCATTTTTTTCTAGTTCATTAATTGTTTTGTTTTTACCTTCAATTTTAAAATGAATATAATTTCCTTTTCTATTTTTTTTTATTAAATATGATAAGTTTAAAAGACCCCAGTTCTCTGTTTTTACTACTTTTCCATCATTTTTATTTACCAAATTAGTATATTTTTCCTGAATTTGCTTTAATTGAGCTGGGCTACTGTCTTGTCTAGCAATAATTGTATGTTCGTAATAGTTCATAATTTAAAGTTGTAAAAAAAGGGATATACAATTATAAAATTTCAATTACAACACAAAAAACATTAAATTTTAATAATTTTATCTATGTTTTCAGTAATATTTCCAGGTCAAGGTTCACAATCTGTGGGCATGATCAAAGAACTATATGATAATTTCCCTTATGTTAAGGATTTGTTCAATCAGGCAGATGATGCATTAGGTTATTCAATTGGTAAAATAATATTAGAAGGCCCCAAGGAAGACTTAGATTTAACTGAAAATACACAGCCAGCAATTTTTTTAACAAGTTATTCAATATTCGAAATGATCAAAAAGGAAAGTAATATTAATTTATTAAATGCAAAATATTTTGCTGGTCATTCATTGGGTGAGTACTCAGCTTTAGCTACAAGTGATTCATTGGACTTTAGAAATGCAATAAAGCTTTTAAACCAAAGAGGTAAAGCGATGCAAACAGCGGTACCAAAGGGCACTGGAGGTATGATAGCTGTTTTGGGTATAGATATAGATGAAATAAGTAATTTGCTAAAAGAAAACGAAAATAATTATAAATGTTATATTGCAAATGATAATTCAAATGGACAAACAGTTTTGAGTGGACTTAATACAGATGTAGACAAACTCGCCATTTTTTTAAAAGAAAAAAAAATTAAAAATATAAAACTTCCAGTAAGCGCACCATTTCATTGTAAGTTAATGAATAAAGCAACCTCTATTATGACTGATAAAATCAATAATACAAATTTTTTAAAGCCCAAAAACGTTATTATTTCAAATGTGACGGGAACAGGAACTCAAGAAACAGAGGAAATAAAAGATTTGCTTATAAAACAAATTGAAAGCCCAGTTCGCTGGAGAGAAAGCGTAATTTATATGATAAAAAATGGAGTTACAAATTTTATTGAAATTGGCCCTGGAAAAGTATTATCTGGTTTAGTAAAAAGAATAGATAAAACAGTTAAAGTAAATAGCATAAACAAACTTGAAGATTTAAATGATATAAAATTGAATGATTAATTTTAAAAATAAAAAAATATTAGTCACAGGTGCTACAGGAGGAATCGGAAGAGAAATAGTTAAAAAATTCATTTCTTTAGAAGGTAGTGTTGTGGCAACTGGAACAAATATAGAAAAACTAGACTTGTTAAAAAAAGATTTTCCTAATGTTAATGTAATAAAATTTGATATTTCAGATCATTCTAAAATTGAAGAATTTATAGATAATGCTTCAACTCAATTAACCGGATTAGATATTCTAGTGAACAATGCTGGGACTAATATGGACAATTTATCTTTACGTATGAAAGATGAAGAATGGAAAAAAGTAATTGATATTAATTTAACTTCAACATTTTTATTAAGTAAATATGGGATAAAAAAAATGTTAAAAAACAAATATGGAAGAATAGTTAATATTACTTCTGTGGTTGGGCATACAGGAAATTTGGGACAATCAAATTATGCTGCGTCAAAAGCAGGAATTGTCGGGATGACAAAATCTTTAGCAATAGAATATGCAAAAAAAAATATTACATTAAATTGTGTTTCACCTGGATTTATACAATCAAGAATGACAGACAATATTGTTGAAAGTGTAAAAGCTGTTTTAACTTCTAGAATACCAATGTCTAGACTGGGAAATGGTGAAGATGTGGCCAATTCAGTAGTTTTTTTATCATCTGACCAAGCCTCATATATCACTGGAGAAACTTTACATGTTAATGGAGGCATGTATATGGCTTGACAAAAGCATTTAATAAATTATTAACGAATAAACACAAAGGATTTATATGTCAGATGATATTGCAAGCAAAGTTAAGAAAATAGTAGCAGACCATTTAGGAATTGATGAAGCAAAGGTTACAGAGGAATCAAGCTTTATTGATGACTTGGGTGCAGATAGTTTGGATACAGTAGAACTAGTAATGGCTTTTGAGGAAGAATTTGGTTCTGAAATATCAGATAGTGAAGCAGAAAAAATTCTAACAGTAGGTGATGCTGTAAAATTTATTGAAGGCAAAGCAAATTAAAAAATCAATTTTAAAATGTCTTTAAAAAAAGACGGGATAATTGTCATATTATCATCTCCGTCTGGAGCTGGAAAAACAACTCTAGTTAAAAAAATTGCAAAAGAAAATAGTTTTAAGATTTCAATTTCTCACACAACAAGGAAACCAAGAAGTAACGAAAAAAATGGTGAAGATTATTATTTTGTTTCTGAGGGAGAATTTACAGATCTAATTAAAAAAGAAGAATTTTTGGAATACGCAAAGGTTTTTGAAAACCTATATGGTTCATCAAAAAGCAAAGTAATAGAAAATTTAAAAAATGGAAAAAATGTAATTTTTGACATTGATTGGCAGGGCACAGAGTTAATAAAAAAAAAGAAACTAAGTTTTAAATTAATTTCATTTTTTATTCTACCTCCAAGCAAAACTGAATTGTTTAACAGATTGAGAAATAGAGATATGAAAGATAAAAATATAGTAGAAAAAAGAATGAAGCAGTTTAATGAAGATATTAATCATTGGAAAAACTATGATTTTGTTGTAATTAACGATGATCTTCAAAGATGTTATTTAGAAATAATTGATTTTATTAATAAAAAAGTTGGAAATTTAAATTGTAATTTTGACAAAGATAAAATTAATTCTCATATTGAAAAATTAAAAAGTTAAATTTTCATATTCCTTGCATAGTTCAAAATATTTTAATGGAGATAAATTTTGAGGTCTATCATTTATATTTATGTTGAGTTTTTTAGAAATTTTATCTGTATTTTTAAAAAGGATTTTTAAAGGATGTTTTATCATTTTTCTCCTTTGGTTAAAAAAAACGTTAGTAATATGTTCTAAATTCTTTGGATTTTTTATTTTAAAAAATTCATTTTTTGGCTCCAAAAGTAAAACAGTGCTTTTAACTTTAGGTATAGGGTAAAAAGAACCAGGAGAAACTTCTAGCAATTTTTTTACATTCATTTTCCATGAAGTTAAGATTGATAATCTGCCATACTTTTTATTATTTGTGCTGGCAATTATTCTTTCTGCCACTTCTTTTTGAAACATTAAAATAAATTTTTTAAAAATTTTGTTTAAGTTGTTTAATCGTATCCACTTAACTAAAATCTGAGTAGAAATATTATATGGCAAATTTCCAAAAACAACTATTGAATTACAAGAAAAAATTTTTTCATCCACACTCAGCACATCATCATTAATTAAGTTTATTTTTTTATTAAATTTTTCTCTTAGCTTTTTTGCTAAGAATTTATCTTTCTCAATAGCATATAATCTTAATGGTTTTTGAAATAATATTTTTTCTGTAAGATTACCTGTTCCCGGTCCTATTTCTAATATTACGTCATTTTGATTTATATTCCCTTTGTTTACAATAATGTCTATGATATTTTGATCTGTTAAAAAGTTTTGTCCTAAACTTTTTTTAGGATGTTGTTTTTTCATTTAATATTTTTGAAAAAATTAATTGATGAAATTAAAGACTCTGGATTTGACTTATTTTTTCCAATCATTGAATTATTCGTTCCATGGTCTGGGGAAACTCTTAAAAAGGGTAGACCTAATGTTAAATTTATTGCATTAAAACCAAATAGAGTTTTCATTGGTGTAAGTACTTGGTCATGATACATTCCTATTGCAACATCGTATTTGGTTAAATTGCGTTTGGTAAAAAAAGTATCCGCAGAAAAAGGTCCTTTTACTTTAATTCTTTTATTTACCAAATATTTTAATGCTGGTTTTATTATTTTTTCTTCTTCACTTATTTTTGAAATCGATTCACAATGAGGATTAAGACCTAAAACGGCAAAATTAGCTTTTTTATTAAATTTTTTTTTATAAAAGAGATCAATATTCACAATATCATTGATAATTTTTTTTTTGTTTAGATTTTTACTTACAAATTTTATAGGTAAATGTGTTGTTATTGGGCATACTGAAAAAGAAGAATTATAAATTAGCATAGTTGGTTTTTTTTTAATTTTAATTTTTTTTGCTAAATATTCAGTAATTCCTAAATATTTTTTTTCTAAAAAATGTGTTTTAGATACTGGTCCATTGAGTAAAGCAAAAGCAGATTTTTCTTTTAATAATTTTAAAGCAATCTTAAAACAATTATTAATGTATCTATTTGAATTATTAGAGATTTTATTAAATACTTTATTAAATTTATAATTAACATTAACTACGTTTAAATATTTTTTATTTAAATTTGAATTCTTTAAATCAAGAATATTAACTTTTCGAATTTTTATTGAATATTTTAAAAATTTCATTTGTAATTTTAATAAATTTTCAGACCCAATTATAACAATAGGTCTATTAAATCTTTGTATAATTTTTTTTTTATAAGCTTTGAATAATATTTCAGAAAAAATACTATTTGGCTCCCCAAGAACAATTAATAAAGGACTATTTTTCACTAACAAATGTATTTTGTTTAATTTTATTAAAATAAATTAATGAAAATTGATTAAGCTGTCTATTTTTTTCTTCTAAAATCATTTTTTTTAAAGTTTTTTCAAAATCAATTTTCATTTTTCTTTCTCTCTTATCATTTAATTTAATTATTAAGTATCCATTTGTTACTTGTATTGGTTTTGTTAATTGTTTTATATCTAATGATTTTATTTTATTTAACAAATTTTCATTTAGTTGAGTTTCATTTATCCATCCTAAATCCCCACCAAATTTTGAGCTATTACTTATACTATAAATATTTGCCGAATTATTAAAACCAGACTCACTAATATTTTTTAATATTAATTTATATTTTGTATCTATTTTTTCACTATCTTTTATTTCAAAAAGTATTTCGCTTAAATTATATTCAGTTATAAGGTTTTTTTGTAATAATAACTTTTTCTTTAATTTTTCTTCATTGACATTTACTTGATTGTTAAATTTTTTATAGATTAATTCATTCCACAAAGATTCAATTCTTAATTTTTCTTTTATATTTACTATATCGAGATTGTATTTTTTTAAATATAATTCAAAGTCTTTCTCATTGTTAAAATTTAATCTTATATAAAAATCTTTTAATAATTCATCTCCATATTTGTTTTCTTCCGAAAAATCAAAATATTTTAATAATTCAATTTTTTTTATTTTTTCTCTTATTAGTGAATCTTTTGACAATTGCTTGAGCTGGTTTTTTGGTATATTTTTTAAATTATTATTTAAAGCTAATAGATATTTTTCTTCATTTAAAAAATCTAAGTTCGTTAAAATTTCATTTTCTATTTGAAATTTTATTATAATTTTATTTTCACTTCTTACGTAATTTGTTAATAGCAAAAATAATAAAACTAAAGTTAAAATTTGAATTAATTTTTTTTTCATTTTTTATTAATAGCTGGGCTGTTAATTTTTCCAAATGGTATAATTTTAATAGAAAATAAAATGTTTTCATCTGGCTTTAAGCTTCCATCAGAATAGTAACTTTTATTATACTCAATAGCTGCAGTTAGACAGTCATTTTCATATTCATATATTAAATTATAATAATCAGTAATATTTTGATCTAAATTTTTAGATGTACTAAATCCAATTGAATAATTGTCGGTAAATTTTAGTTTTGATTCATTTTTAATATAGCTGTTTTCATTTAAATAATTATCTTCTTCTAGATACTCAAATGATGTAACAAAATTATTTATATTAAAATTTGCTTTAATTAAATCATAGTTTGATGACTCAAGTTTTTTATCTAAAGAAAATTGATAACTCAAATCAAAAAATTTAGATGGAATAAAATCAAATTTTCCAATTATATCTGACCTTTTATTAGAAATACCATGTATTATTGGCAAGTCTGGATTTTCATTTAGTCTCAAGATATTCGCAAATGATAAATTAATAAAATCATTGCCCGTTTTGTGTTTTGATGAGTATTCTATTCCTAATGTAAGTGACTCTCCTCCTTCAACTGCACTATCATCGATTCTATCCAAAGAAAAAATATTTTCGTAACTTATCTTTTGGTTTAAATTAGAATTATTCTTTGTTGAATTGGGGCTATATCTAGCTGAAAATTTAGGAGTAAGATAACTATCAAACTTTTGATTTATCTTTTTTAATGGAAGATTTGATTCAAATACAATAGTTGATAATAATTGTTGATCATCACCATCTTTGAAATTAGTCGAATTCTGAGTACTAGAATTTAAATTTCTTAATAAGAATTTATAATTATTTTGCAACCCATCTATATAAGAACTTATTGAAGAAAATGAAAAATATTGTAATTCATTTATTAAAATAGTTTCATCAGAATTAGTATTATAATTTTTATTAAAACCTCTTGTATTAAATATAAGATCACCTTTAGCTGACAAATCAGCACTGTTTAAATTTTTTTCATAATCAAAATTTGGGAATATATATTCAAATCTATCTGTTTTTCTTTTGTTTAAGTCTTCATAAGCTTCAATACTTATATCTAGAGAACTATCAGTTTCATTTGAGCTGTAACTTAAGTATGAATAAAGCAAGGATAAATCATTATTTATTGAAGACTCTATATTATTTTCTTTTAAATAAGTGTCATTTGAAACAGATTCTAGGTGAAAATTAATTTCTTTATTATCTTTATTAGATTCCAGATCTACAAAAAAATGCCTCTTCGTGCTAGATTCATCATTATTTATACTAAAATCTAGTATTAGATCAGAATTTTTATTAGCTTGTCTATATTCTGTTTGTAATAAAATCTCATTATCAAAGAAAAGTCTTGGAAAGAAAGTAACGTCTTTTCGATCTGAAATTACTTTATAGTAAGGTATTTGCAATGAAGCACCGGAATTATTTGAATTTTGAAATGTTGGCATTAAAAAACCAGATTGACGTTTTACAGTTGGATCAGGATGAAAAAAGTAAGGAAAATATAAAACTGGTTTATCGTAAATTTTTAACCAAGCATTTTTATATTCTATTTTTTTTTCTTTTTTTTTATGAATAACTTCCTCTGCATAAATAGCCCACGGAGGACATTTATCTTTTTCTTGGTTACATGTCGTAAAATTACCTTTGTATAACTTTGTTTCATTCTCTTCAGAAATTAAACTATTTGCATTTAATCTTGGATTATTTTTGTTATTACCAAATATAGAGTCATTAAAATCAATAAAGATGTCTGAACCTAGAAATTTTTTTTCTTTTAAATTAACTATTGCAAAATTTAAATTATATTCATTATTTTCATTATCTAATAATGATAAATTTTTAGCTTTAAGATTACTATTATTTATATCAAATTTAAATTGGTCAGCAGTAAAAATATTATTATTTACATCTTTAATTTCAGTTTTTTCTTCAGAATAAATTTCTGATTTTTTTCTTTCATAAACTAAATCACTTCCTTTTAAATAGTAAGTATTTTTTATATTTGACGTTGACTCTCCAACTGCTAAAATTTTTTCTTCATTCCTTAAGTAGATATATTCTTCTCCTTCGGTAATAATATTATTTTTTTTGTCATTTAAAATAACATTACCAAAGATTTTAATTTTTTCTTCATTCCTTAAGTAGATATATTCTTCTCCTTCGGTAATAATATTATTTTTTTTGTCATTTAAAATTACATTACCAAAGATTTTTAAGATCGATTTTTTTTTATTATAAATTAATTTTCTTCCAGTAATTTCAACACCATCATTTGAAGTTATTTTTACCTCACCTGTTGCTTGAGTGACATTACCTTTGTCTAACACTTTTATTTCAGATGATTCAATTACAAAATCTTCTGCATTTGCATTTAAATTACAAAAAATTAAACAAACTATTAAAAAATTAAAAATTTTATTTTTCATTAATCCTAATAATAAAAATAAAGCAAAATAAAATTAATACAATTAATGGTGTTAAAATTGACAACATTAAAGAAGTTTTCCCAGTCATACCCAATAAATTAAAAAAATAATTGATATAGTAAATAATCACAGAGAACAATATTCCTATTGATAAATTATAAAATTTAGATCTTTTGTATTTAAAATTTAACATTAAAATCGATCCAATTAATGCCATTATCGAAACGAATATAGGGAATAAATATAATTTATATAAATGAGATTTAATTTCAATATTAGATAATCCAAGTTTTTTATAATCGTCGGTTAAATTAATTAATTGCAATATATTAAGCGAAGTTAAATTTGAAAAAATACTATTTAATTTTTCTCTATTAAAATTTGTATTTACATTAAGTTTTTCTAATTTTTCTTTTTTTCCATCACTAAAAAAAATTTTTACATCTTTAAGTTTCCATTCTTTATTCTCTATATTTGCTTCTTCAGAAATAATTATACTAATTAAATTAAACTCTCTATCTAGCTGGTTTATTGTGACATTTTTTAATAGATTATTTGTAAATTCGTCAGCGTTTATAACATATTTGTTATCATCAAATTCATCTTTGATCCATAAGCCATTGTCGTTTATTGCGGCAAGATACTTGTTATCATTAGTGAATTTATTTTTAATTGTTAAATAATTGTATTTTAAATTTGATGATATTGTGTAGAAGAAAATTGTTATAAAAAATCCTAAAATTAAAGAAATAAAAATTACTGATTTTAATAATGAAAAGTTGTGTACTCCAGAAATTTTTAATAAATTTAATTCTTCTGCCTCATGAAGACGGATAAAAAATAATTGAGAAGTAATTAAAAAGATAAAAGGAAATAACTCAAATAAAATTGACGGTGTGTTTAAAAATGTCAATAAAAAAGGGTAAAAAAGATTTACATCAAATTTTTCTAGAAAAATAATTTCTTCTAAAATATTTAAAAAGAAGCTTAATGTAAAAAAAATAAAACTAATAACCATAAAATAATATAAATAGGTTTTTAAAATATATAATTTATAAATTTTCAGTTTCATGAAGACTGTATTTTTTTGTTTTTAATTATTGTTAAGTATAATAATAAAATTAATACAAAAGGTATAAACACCAATGAGGATTTGTATAAATTAAAAAAATTTAAAATGTTGGTAGATCCTTCAGAAAAAACAATCACTATAAATCCAGATATAAATATAAATATTTTAAATTTAGAAAAGTTAATTTGAGATTTTGATTTTATTACAAGGCAACCAGTAATAAATGCAATCAGTATAACATAAAAAGGTAAAATTAATCTTTTATAAGTTTCCTTAAAGACTGCATCTATAGAACTTTGATTGCATCTAAATTTACCTTGTTCATAACCTATTTTAGTTTTAAAAAAAATACTTAAACAATTTACTAATTTTATCGAACTAGTTTCTTGAATTTTAGGGAATATAGTTGATTTAGTTCCATACTTAGACAAATTAAATTCTGTTTTATCAAACTTAATCACATTTGTATTTTTTTTACTTAAATTAACAATATTTCCGTTATATAAAATTAAATAATATAATTCGTTTTTTTTTGCTATCATTCCACTTCTAGCACTTATAATTTGTGAATTTTCTGAAGAATTATCCTTAATAAAAATATTTTTTATAAATCCTTCTTGATTTTTCTCTTCAACAAAAATTGTTAAATCACTTGCAGCGTCGTTAAAATGTTGTGTTTTAATTAATGAAGGTAAATAATCAATATTAGAATCCCTTATAAAAGATTTTGCAATATCTTGAGTTTTAGGAACTAAAAATACACTTAAAATTATACTCATTAAAAAAAATATTAAAGAAAATTTAACAATTTTATTTAAAAACTCAGATTTTTTAATTCCAAATGTCCAAAAAATTAAAATTTCGTTATTTTCTTCATATTTTGCTAAAGTAAAAAATACTGATATAAAAAAAACGAATAAAATTAATTTGCTAAATATTTTTGGCAACGACAGCAAAGAGTACATAAAATAAACACTGAAACTATGTCCGTCTTCTGATACAAAATCTAAGTAATTTACGGCTTGAATAACCCACACAATCAGAGTTAAAGATAAAGAAGTAATAATAAAGAAATAAGTTATATCTTTAAAAAAATTTCTAAAAATTAATTTTTTCATTGAAATTTATTATTTTGATACATATATACGTTTCAACCTATACTATATTTATTATAAATGAGCTTAAAAATAAAATATTTAGATGGACATAAGAGTTCCTCAAAGAATACAGCAATTTTTTTGTCAAAGGACTCAAAATTTTCTGATTTTAAAGGGAATTTTAACGATAAAATAAATGAAAAAATACTTAATTTTTTAAAAAATAATAAAAAAACTAAAGAAGACAAAATTTTCTCACTTAACATAGAATTTGATCAATTATTAATAATAATCTTAATTGCTAAAAAAAATGATAGTTTGCATTCAGAAAAACTAGGTGCCAAGTTTTACGACTATATTAAGAAAAATAATGTAAATAATGTTTTACTTTTAGGATCAAATTTTTCAACAGTAAAAAATAATATAAAATTTAATGAATTTATCCATGGAGTAGAATTAAAAGCCTATGAATTTAATTTGTATAAAACAAAAAAAAACAAAAAAGAAATCAATATAAGTATTTTAAAAAATAAAAATCAAATTAATAAAAATATTAAAAATAATTTAGAAGCAGTTTTAAACGGTATAAATTTTACAAAAGATTTGGTTTCGGAGCCAGGTAATATTTTACATCCAGATGAATATACAAAAAGATTAACTAAGTTAAGAAAGTATGGATTAAAAGTTACAGTTTATGATCAAAAAAAATTAAAAAAATTAGGATGTAATGCTTTATTAGGAGTTGGTCAGGGAAGTATAAGAGGTTCTTATCTTGTAACCATTGAATGGAAAGGAAATAAATCAAAATCAAAACCTTTAGCATTTGTAGGAAAAGGAGTTTGTTTTGATACTGGTGGTTACTCTCTAAAACCAGCAAGATTTATGGAAGATATGACTTATGATATGGCAGGTTCAGCTGCAGTAGTAGGTTTAATGAAAACTTTAGCTTTAAGAAAAGCAAAAATTAATGCAGTTGGTGCAGTAGGCCTTGTTGAGAATATGGTAAGTGGAAATGCTCAAAGACCAGGAGATATTGTAAAATCTTATAGTGGAAAAACTATAGAAGTATTAAATACTGATGCTGAAGGTAGATTAGTTTTAGCAGACGCTTTAACTTTTACTGAAAAAAAATTTAAACCTAAATTAATGGTTGATTTAGCAACGCTAACTGGCGCTATCATTGTTTCTTTGGGCTCAGAGTATGCAGGGCTTTTTTCTAACGATGACAAACTATCAAAGCAATTACTTGAAGCTGGGGAAAAAGTTGATGAAAAATTATGGAGAATGCCTCTTCACAAAAATTTTGACAAACTTATGGACTCCAAAAATGCAGACATGCAAAACATAAATTATGTCGGTGGAGCTGGATCAACAACGGCAGCACAATTTTTACAAAGATTTATTCTTAACAAAACTCCTTGGGCACATCTCGATATAGCTGGTATGGCATTTTCAAAATATGCTGGTGCCCTAAATTCTGGAGGAGCTACAGGATATGGAGTAAGACTATTAAATAAATTTGTAGAGGATAATTATGAGTAATTTAGAAAAAACTTTGTCAATAATAAAACCTGATGCTGTTGAAAGAAATTTAGATCAAGAAATTAAAAATATTTTTTTAAACAACGATTTTAAAATTATAAAAGAAAAGAAAATACAACTTGAAAAATCTGATGCTGAAAAATTTTATAAAGTTCACGAAACAAAACCATTTTATAATGATTTGTGTGCGTATTTATCCTCTGGCCCGATTGTTGTAATGATTTTAGAAAAAGAAAATGCCGTGCTCTCAAATCGAGAATTAATGGGTGCAACTAATCCAAAAGAAGCAAAAGAAGGCACAATTAGAAAAAAATATGGAGTTTCAATTGATAAAAATTCAGTACATGGCTCAGATAGCCCTGAAAATGCTAAGATTGAAATAGAATTTTTTTTTAAAGACTAGTATCTAAAAACTTTTTTACAGCTTTAGGATATAGTTTATTTTCAACTTTAAGAAGCCTTTTTGCAAGAGATTTTTCATTATCCTTTTTATATATCCTAATTTTTGACTGAAGAATTTTTTTACCATCATCCAATTTTGAATTTACAATATGGACAGTACATCCTGTATATTTTTCTTTATTTTTAATAACTCTTTCGTGTGTATTTAGGCCTTTATATTTAGGTAGCAAAGAAGGATGAATATTAAGAATTCTACCTTTGTATTTATTAATAATTCTCTTTGACAAAATTTTCATAAACCCCGCAAGACAAATTAAATTAATTTTTTTTCTCTTTAAATTAAATAATATTTTACTTTCTGCTTTTTTTTTATTTTTATAATTTAATATTAGGTATTTAATATTATTTTTAATTGCAAAATTTAATCCTTTTGCATTTTTGTTATTGGTAATAACTAAACATATATTAATTCGAGAATTCTTTTTTTTTGAGAAATTAATTAAAGATTTTAAATTAGTTCCTCTCCCAGATATTAATACAGAAACATTTAATTTTTTTTTACCATTTAATTTTTCCATTTAATACAACATTTTTTTTTCCGTGACTTATTTTACCGATTACATAAGGTTGATAATTTTTTGAAAAATTTTTTTTTATTTTTTTTAGTTTTTTTTTGTTTACTATAATACAGAAACCAACACCACAATTAAATGTTTTTAGCATTTCACTATCAGTTACTCCTTGATTATGTATCCATTTAAAAATTTTATTTATTTTTATTTCTTTTAAGTCAATACTCGCATTTAAGTCATCTGGTAAAATTCTTCTAATATTATCTTTTAGTCCACCACCAGTGATATGAGCACACCCATTAATTATTTTTTTATCAATCAACTTTAAAATTTCTTTAACATAAATTTTAGTTGGTTTAATTAATTCTTTTTTTAAAAATTTATTATTTTTTAAATTAATTCTCTTTTTTTTAAGTATATGTCTAACCAAAGATAAACCATTAGAATGTATTCCGCTAGAAGGGACCGCAACAATTAAATCATTTACTTTAATTTTTTTCTTATTTAGGATTTTTTTTTTATCAACTATTCCGACTGAGAAACCAGCAATATCAAATTTATTTTTTGAGTAAGTTCCGGGCATTTCGGCTGTTTCGCCACCGACTAATTCGCAATTAGAAATTTTACAACCTTTGTTTATTCCTTTAATAATTTGTTTTAGTTTTTTTAAGTTAACTTTATTTATTGAAATATAGTCTAAAAAAATAATTGGTTTAGCTCCTTGTACAATTAAATCGTTAACACACATTGCAACTAGATCTATACCAATTGTACTAAATTTATTTAATTCATTTGCTACTTCAATTTTAGTTCCAACACCATCTGTACTTGCAACGAGTTGAGGATTTTTTATATTTTTTGGTATTTTTGTTATTGAACCAAATCCACCTATATTTTGAAATTTCTTACTATTTTGTCCTTTTTTTGATATTGAAGATATATAATTTACGAATTTATCAGCAGCTTTAATATTAACTCCACTTTTTTCGTATGTTAGATTATTATTTTTCATTGATGATCAACTTTTTTAAAAATAAATATAAGTTAATTAATTCAATTTATATATTTTTTTTATTTTTCTTAATATTTTTTATTAAGTTTTCCACAATCAATGTATTAGCAAATTCTTTTAAGATATTAGATTTAGAAATAACAAAACCGTATGATAAAAAATTTAATAAAGAAAAAGTTATCGATACTGCTTTTGAGGAAGCTTTTCAGGAACTTATTTTAAGAATTACTACACTAAAAATAGAAGAGTTAGATAAATTAACAAATTTAAAAAATATTTATAGTTTAATCGAATCATTTTCAATTGTAGATGAAAAGTTTGTTGACAATAAGTATATCTCAAAATTTGAGGTTGAGTTTAACAAAAGAAATTTGTTTAGATATTTAGAGAGTAAAAATATCTTTCCATCAATTCCAAATGAAAGAGATTTGCTTTTAATACCTATTTTAATTAATAACAAATCAAATCAATTACAATTATTTTCTGAAAATATTTTTTATAAAAATTGGAATGAGTTTAATGAAAAATATTATCTTTTAAATTATATTTTACCAAATGAGGATATAGAAGATATTAAAATAATAAAAAAAAATATTAATAATATAGAGCAGTATAATTTTAATGAAATTGTCAAAAAGTATGCAATTAAAGATTATATAATACTTATTTTGTTTCAAAATGAAAATAATATTAATGCTCTTATGAAAATTAATCTAAATAATAAATTAATCATATCTAATAAAAAGTTTAATTGGGGTGAAGAAGATTCAGTTGAAAATATAATTAAAAATTTAAAAATCGAATTTGAAACGTATTGGAAAAAATTAAATATTATTAATGTATCAATTAAGTTGCCGATAACTCTATCTATTAAATCCAAAGATTACAAATTAATACAAGAACTTGATAAAAAGCTTTATGAGTTAGATTTGGTTTCTAATTATTATATAGACACTTTCTCAAATGAAGAAATAGTTTATAAAATAATTTATAATAGTACTCCTGATAAATTTATAAATGAATTTGCTAACAGCAGTATTATATTGAATACAAACAATTCAGTTTGGAGAGTCGAGTGAAAGATTTGAATCAATTATTATTAAATTTTAAACATAAACAAAATTTTAATTATAATGATTTTTATGTAAGCAAAAGTAATTATTATGCTTTTCATTTAATTGAAAATTGGCCCAAGTGGGAAAAAAATATTTTAAATATATATGGAGAAAGGTTCAGTGG
>CACFLX010000004.1 GCA_902567235.1 uncultured Pelagibacteraceae bacterium | reverse complement strand
TACTACAAAAAATTATATTTTAAAAAACAAAATATAGACTCTTTTACTTTATCTAATAAAAAACTTTTAAAAAGAATTTCTATAAAAATTAATAAAAAACAATTAAAAAATTTTTGTAAAAAACTTAAGATTTGATTAATAAAGTAGATTTATTTATAAGCTTCTTTACGAAATAGAATAAATAGTTTAATAAAAACAAATTCATGAAAAAAAAAGTTGCCTTAATTTTTGGTGTTACGGGCCAGGATGGATCATATTTGTCAGAATTTTTGTTAAAAAAGAATTACATTGTTCATGGAATAAAGAGAAGATCATCTAGCATAAACACTTCTAGAGTTGATCATATTTATCAAGATCCGCATGAAAAAAATTATAAATTTAGACTTCATTATGGAGATATAACAGACTCAACTTCTGTATCAAAAATAATATATTCAACAAAGCCTGATGAAATTTATAACTTAGCTGCTCAATCACACGTGGCGGTATCATTTGAAGTTCCAGAATATACCGCTAATGCCGATGGCTTAGGTGCTTTAAGAATTTTAGAAGCAATTAAATTTCACAAATTAGAAAAAAAAACAAAATTTTATCAAGCAGGAACTTCAGAGATGTATGGGAAAGTTCAAACAATTCCTCAGAATGAAAAAACTCCTTTTTATCCTTTAAGTCCTTACGGAGTTGCAAAATTATATGCACATTGGATAACAAAGAACTACAGGGAAGCGTATAATATTTTTGGTTGTAATGGAATTTTATTTAATCATGAAAGTCCGAGAAGAGGAGAAACTTTTGTTACGAAAAAAATTGTTTCCGCTTTGTGCAAGATTAAGTTAGGTAAACAAAAAAAATTAATTTTAGGAAATATTAATTCAAGAAGAGATTGGGGGCATGCTAGAGATTATTGTCATGCAATGTGGAAAATACTTCAACAAAAAAAGCCAGATGATTATGTTATTGCTACTGGAGCTCAATATTCTATTAAACAATTTGTAAACAAGACAGCGAAACAATTAAAAATGAGAATTTTTTGGAGAGGAAAAGGATTAAAAGAAAAAGCATATAATGAAAAAGGGATACCCATTATAGAATGTAATAAAAATTATTTTAGACCACTAGATGTTAATACATTAATTGGAGATGCAAAAAAAGCTAGAGTAAAATTAAAATGGAAACCTTCTGTTAATATAGATTCACTTATAAAAGAAATGATAGAATTTGAATATAAATTCTTAAAATGAAATTAAAAAAAAATAGCAAAATATTTATTGCTGGTCACAAAGGAATGGTTGGTTCAGCTATTTTAAGACATTTTAAAAGAAAAAATTATAAAAAAATAATAATAAAAAATAAAAATGAGCTTAATTTATTAGATCAAAAAAAAACTTATAATTTTTTAAAAAAAATAAAACCAGATTTTGTAATAATTGCTGCTGCAAAAGTTGGAGGCATATTGGCAAATCAAAATTATAAAGCAAATTTTATTTACGAAAATTTGATGATTCAATCAAATTTAATCAATGCATCTTATTTATCAGGTGTAAAAAAACTAATTTTTTTAGGTTCAAGCTGTATTTATCCTAAATACTCAAAACAGCCTATTAAAGAAGAGTATTTGTTATCAGGAAAATTAGAATCAACAAATGATGCTTACGCAATAGCTAAGATTGCTGGAATTAAAATGTGTGAGTCTTACAATCAGCAATATAAATTAAATTATATTTGCTTGATGCCAACAAATATGTACGGGCCTAATGATAATTACGATTTAAATAATTCACATTTTTTTCCCGCCCTTATTAAAAAAATTTATACTGCAAAAATTAAAAAAAAAAATTATGTTAAAATTTGGGGAAATGGTAGAGCAAAGAGAGAGCTTATGTATGTTGATGATATTGCTGACGCTTGTGAGTTTTTCTTAAAGAAAAATATCAAGCATACTTTAATTAATATTGGAACTGGATATGAAAAAACTATTAAAGATTTCTGCTATTTTATAATGAAAAAAATAAATTGTAATTTAAAAATTAGATTTGATAAAAAAAAGCCAAATGGAACACCAAGAAAAATTTTGCAATGTGCACTTGCTAAAAGCTATGGATGGAAATCAAAATTTTCATTAGAAAAAGGTTTTGAAATAACATTACAAAATTTTATTCAAAATAAAAAAAAATAATATGAAAAAAATAGTTGTTGTAACAGGTGGTTGTGGTTTCGTTGGCTCTAATCTCATTGAGCACCTCATTAAAAAAACAAATTATAGAATAATAAGTTTAGATGATTATTCATCTGGAAGTAAAAAAAATCATATAAAAAATACCAGAGTAAGATATCTAAAATCTCATACCAAAAATATTTCTAAAGTTTTAAAAAAATATATTAGAAATATTAATTCTGTTTTTCATTTTGGTGAATTTTCAAGAATTTATCAAAGTTTTTTAAATATGGATAAGTGTATTCAATCGAACTCAATAGGCACAAATGCTGTATTTGAATTCTGTTTAAAAAATAAAATAAAATTAATTTATTCAGCCACATCTGCATCAATTGGTAACTCAGGGAATGATAAAAATTTATCTCCATATGCATTTACTAAAGCAAAAAATCTTGAACTTTTAGAAAATTTAAAAAAATGGTTTAAATTTAGGTGTGAAATTATTTATTTTTATAATGTTTATGGATCAAGACAAATCTGCAAAGGTAGCATGGCTACTGTGATAGGGATTTTTGAAGATCATTATAAAAAAAATAAACCTTTGCCAATAGTAAAACCAGGTACCCAATCAAGAAGATTTACACACATAAAAGATACAGTTGAAGTTTGTTATGATGCATGGAAAAAAGACAAATGTAGACATTACAGTATATCGAATAAGAAATCGTATAGCATAATAGAAGTAGCAAAAATGTTTAAATTTAAAACAAAGTTTCTTAATAAAAGACCAGGAGAAAGATATGCGTCAGCTTTGACCAATATGCATCTTTCAAACAAAGTTTACAAAAAATTTGGAAAAATTAATCTTAAAGAATACGTAAGACAATTTATAGATAAAACATAAGAATAATTTTTTTATCCATAATCTATGAAAAATAAGGAATTTTTTTTTGCCTTTTAAAGTTTACAAATATACATTTTAATATATAAGTTTGTTGCCTGGTGATTATTGCGAAAGGGTAATACCCGATCCCATTCCGAACTCGGAAGTCAAGCCTTTCAGCGCCAATGGTACTTTGTCTTAAGACATGGGAGAGTAGGACGTTGCCAGGCTAAAAATTTTAAAAATTATTTATGAAAATAGCCAGCTCACTTAAATCTTTAAAAAAAAGAGATCTTAACTCAAAATTAGTAAGAAGAAGGGGAAGGCTATATATAATTAATAAAAAAAACCCTAAGTTCAAAGCTAGACAAAAATAGTTTTTTTGTTTTATGATAATTGGTTCAATATCAGAAAATAAGGAAATAGAAAAAAGAATTTCTATAACTCCTGATATCGCAAAAAAATATATTGCTAATGGTTTCCAAATTTTATTAGAAGTTGGCTATGGCTCTCATTTAGGAATTTCAGATAACCAATTTTTAAACCAAGGTTGTAAAATTGAAAAAAAAGAAAACATTCTTAAACAATCAGATGTAGTTTTACAATTAAATCTACCAGAAGAAAAAAACTTAGAATTTTTTCAGGAAAATAAAATTCTTATTGGAAGTTTCAATTCTAGTCAAAATTTAGAAAAAATAGCAAAATTTAAATCCAAAAAAATATCTATTTTTTCTCTTGAACTTCTTCCAAGAATTACACGTGCACAGTCAATGGATATTCTTTCTTCGCAAGCAAACTTGGCTGGATATAAAGCTGTTGTTGATTCTTTTGCAGAATTTAAAAAAGCAATTCCAATGATGATGACTGCAGCAGGAACTATATCAGCCGCAAAAGTATTAGTAATAGGTGCTGGGGTTGCTGGACTTCAGGCTATAGCAACTGCTAAAAGAATGGGAGCGATAGTATTTGCCACCGATGTAAGAACAGCATCAAAAGAGCAAGTTGAAAGTCTTGGTGGAAAATTTTTAGTAGTTGAAGGTTCTGAAAATTTAGAAACCGAAGGTGGTTATGCAAAAGAAGCTTCAGAAGAATTTAAAAAAAAGCAAGAAAACCTTTTAGCAGAAACTTTAAAAAAAACTGATATTGTCATTTGTACTGCACTTATTCCAGGAAAAAAAGCTCCATTGATTATAAATGAAAAAATGATTGAAGATATGCAAACAGGTTCGGTAATTTATGATTTAGCAGCTTCCCAAGGTGGAAATGCAGCATACACAAAAGTAGATGAAATTGTTGAAAAAAATGGAGTAACAATACTTGGTGAAAAAAATATTTTGAATAAACTTCCTGTATCTGCGTCAAATTTATATGCAAAAAATTTATTTAATTTTATTTTAAATCTTTATGATAAGAAAAATAATAAAATAAATATAAATTTAGAAGATGAAATTATTAATAAAACTTTAGTGAAATAATATGGAAATAGATCCTTTTATATTTAGATTAAGTATATTTATTCTCTCGATATTTATCGGATATTATGTAGTTTGGAGTGTTACCCCATCATTGCACACCCCTTTAATGTCAGTAACTAATGCAATATCTTCAGTAATTATTGTTGGTGCAATAATTGCAGCCTTAGCAGGAAATTCTGTAAACATATTTGATACCGCTAATATATTTGGTTTTTTGGCAATTATTTTGGCTGCAGTAAATATATTTGGAGGATTCCTTGTAACTCAGAGAATGCTTGCGATGTATAAAAAGAAAAAGAAAGATAAATAATTATGTCAGCAAATTTATTAGCAATTTTCTATTTAATTTCAGGAGTATTATTTATTTTAGCTCTTAGAGGACTTTCCTCACCAGAAACATCAAGGCAGGGTAATTTGTTTGGAATTATTGGAATGGCAATTGCTATTGGTGTTACTTTTTTATCTGTAGGAAATTTTTCTACAGGATTTTTATATGTCTTAGGTTTTTTATTAATTGGAGGTTCTATTGGAGCATTTATAGCTTATAAAATACCAATGACAGCTATGCCAGAACTTGTAGCTGGATTTCATAGTTTAGTTGGTCTTGCGGCAGTATTTGTTGCCATATCTGCTTTTTTAAATCCAGAAGTTTTTAATTTAGGTTCTCCAGGGAATATTAAAATAGCAAGTTTAATTGAAATGTCTTTGGGAGCAGCAATAGGAGCTATAACCTTTACTGGTTCTATTATAGCTTTTTTAAAATTGCGAGGAATAATGTCTGGCTCTCCAATAACTTTTTTAGGTCAACACTTTTTAAATTTGGCTTTAGGTATAATTTTGTTAGGCTTAATATTTTATTTATGCAAAACTCAAATTAGTACTTGGTTTTGGATTATAATTATAATTTCATTTTTAGTTGGAGTTTTACTGATCATTCCGATAGGTGGAGCCGATATGCCAGTTGTTATATCTATGTTGAATTCATATTCTGGTTGGGCTGCAGCAGGAATTGGGTTTACTCTAGAAAATACTGCATTAATAATCACAGGTGCTTTAGTTGGTTCGTCAGGAGCTATACTGTCTTATATTATGTGCAAAGGTATGAACCGATCTTTTTTTAATGTGATACTGGGAGGCTTTGGTGGAACTGATCAATCTTTATCTGCTAAAGGAAAAGAACAAAAACCAGTAAAAAATGGAAATGCAGATGATGCAGCATTTTTAATGAAAAATGCTTCCTCAGTAATAATCGTACCTGGGTATGGAATGGCAGTTGCTCAAGCTCAACATGCTTTAAGAGAAATGGTAGATTCACTTAAAAAAAATGGAGTTAAAGTCACTTATGCAATTCATCCTGTTGCAGGAAGAATGCCAGGGCATATGAATGTATTATTAGCTGAGGCTAACGTTCCATATGATGAGGTGTTTGAACTTGAAGAAATTAATAATGATTTTGCAAATTGCGATGTTGCATACGTAATTGGGGCCAACGATGTTACAAATCCAGTTGCAAAAACAGATCCCCAAAGCCCGATTTATGGGATGCCAATTTTAGATGTTGAAAAAAGTAAGTCTGTATTATTTGTAAAAAGAAGTTTATCCCCAGGTTATGCAGGTATAGATAATGATTTATTTTATAGAGATAATACTTTAATGCTTTTTGCTGATGCAAAAAAAATGACCGAAGATATAATAAAAAATTTATAATTTTGACTAAGATATTTTGTGATATTGCTGATGTAAGCTTAATAAAAAGATTTAATAAAAAATCTATCGTAAAAGGTTTTACAACAAATCCAAGCTTGATGCGAAAAGCAGGCGCTAGAGATTATAAAAAATATAGTAAAAAAATTTTAAAAATTACAAAAAAACCTGTTTCTTGTGAAGTTTTTGCTGACGAGACTAGTAAAATGTTATTACAAGGAATTAATATAAATCAGTGGGGGAAAAACGTCTATGTTAAAATACCAGTTACAAATTCCAAAGGAAAATTTATGGGTAGTGTAATAAATCAATTGAATAAAAGAAAAATAAAATTAAATATTACCGCAGTGTATACAGCAAATCAAACTAAACAAATTTTAAATAAAATAAATAATAAAACAAAAGTTATTATCTCATTATTTGCTGGTAGAATGGCTGATGTTGGCAAAGATCCAGTGCCAGAAATTAAAAAAAGTTTAAGGCTTGCAAAAAATTATAAAAATGTAGAAATTTTGTGGGCAAGTGTTCGGGAACCATATAATTATATTCAAGCCAAGCAGTTAAAATGCCATATTATTACAGTTCCTCCTTCAATAATTGAAAAAATTGAGAAATTTGGAAAAACTTTTAATAAATTGACCACAGATACTGTAAAAGGTTTTTTGAAAGATAGTAAAAAATCTAAATTTAAAATTTAATTTCTTTATTTATATACCCAAACATTATTGAATAATTAATCCAAAATAATCCAGCTGAATAAGTGGAAAAAAAACTGCCAGAAGGCAACAAAGGAATTAGATTAACTAAAACAAAAAGCATTCCTGAAAATTGATAGATATTTCTATTTTTTTTATAAGACTTGAAAAAAAAATATAGTGATATCAAAATAAAAATCATAAATGTTAGATATCCAAGCAAACCTGTTTCTGCTAATAATTCATAATGAATTTGATGAGGGTGGGTGTTTCCTCTCTGAGTATTATATTTATGATTTAAATCATCGTATTTTTTACTAAAGCTTTCAATCCTAAAATTTTTTATTCCTACACCAAAAATTGGATTATCTTTATAAATTTCTTTTGCAACATTGTAATGTGCTCCATAAATTGAATTTTCCAAATAAAAACTTATTCCATTTTTTGCTAGCACTTTAGAAAATTGTTTAAAATATCTATTTTTGTAATTTTCGTTAAAATTTATAATTGAAATAAAAAGTATAATTATTAAAGAGAATGATAATATTTTATACTTTAATTTAATTTCATAAATAAAAAATATGAATGCTGATACAATAATTAATGTTTTAAAAAAATTTGATCTTTCGCCAATTAAGAATGATAAAATAATAAAAAAAAGTGCCACAAAAAAACCAATAGATATTTTTTTAAAATTTAAATGAATATAGCTCATTGTAATCAAACAAAAGGCAGAAAAATAGTGACCAATTATCATTTCTTTTCCTGTAAAGCTCGAAAGTCTTCCAGGTATTTTAGAGCTTAAACCAATAATATTTGATTTAAAAATAAGTTCAAAAATTAAATCTATAATAACTATAAAAAAAATTATGATCCAGATCTTATATAAACTGTTTAGTTCTTTTTTATTAAAAGAAATAACTAATTGTTTAAATGATAAAATTGATCCAATAATTAATATAAATTTTAAAACTCTTGGTAAAGTTAAATCAAAATTTTTTGAAAAAATAAGATTAATTATTAAAGAAGCAAATAAGAATAGAAGAGTATAAATTAGAATTTTATTTTGATTGTAAATTTTAAATTTATTAAAAAGCAAACCTGTAGAGAATATGAAAAAAAAAATTGCTAAAAATAAATTAATTACAAAATTTCCAATTAAAAAAGAAACAGGGTAAACACTAAAAAAAAAAAATAATAATTTTTCTAACAAACTTTTATTTTGTGATAGAATTATTTCTTTTATCATTTTTAAACTAAATTGGTTGCGGGGGACGGATTTGAACCGCCGACCTCAAGGTTATGAGCCTTGCGAGCTACCAGGCTGCTCCACCCCGCGGTTTAGTTAAATTCTATTTTTGAGTTTATTTAGTTTTTTAACTCTTTTTATATTTTCTTGTAGAATTCTTTTTTTCTTTTCAGAGGGTTTTTCATATGTATTTTTTAATTTTATTATTTTAAAAAATCCATCTCTTTGCAGTTTTCTTTTCAAAACTCTTAGAGCTTGCTCTACATTATTATCTTTTACTTCTATTTTAATAACACCCTCCTAAAAAGACGACTTCATAGCATTTAATAAATTGGTTGTCTATATTCTTTATCACTTAATATTTTGATTTAATTTTTCTTTTTCTTTTAGTTTTTTTTCTCTTTTAATTCTTCTTTCTGCTTTCTCCAAAGCTTCTTGTAAATCTTTTTGAGAAAATAAGCCAATAGCCACAGGATCTTTTGGATTTAAATTATTAAAATTCCAATAACTTTTATTTTTAATTGCTGTTACTGAATTTTTTGTTATACCAACCAACTTAGAAATTTGAGATTCTTTCAAAGAAGGATGTTGTTTAATTAACCATAGTGCTGAGTCTGGTTTATCTTGTCTTTTTGACAAAGGAACATATTTTTTTATTTTATTTTTGTCACTAGATATGTCTAAGTTGTAATCATTTATTTTTAGTGATCTTGCTTGATCTTTTGATGAAAGTTCAATTTCTTCTTTTGTTAATTGTCCAGCGATTATAGGATTGTAACCAACAATTCCTTTTGCTACTTCACCGTCAGCTATACCTTGAATTTCTACTTCATGTAAATTACAAAATTCTGCAATTTGTTTAAAAGTTAAAGTTGTATTTTCGACAAGCCATACAGCTGTCGCCATAGGCATTAAAAGTGTATTTGTCATTATGCTTTTTTCTCAGATCTAAAGTTTTGAAATTTTTTATTAAATTTACTTACTCTTCCTTTATCAAGAATTTTTTGCTTTCCACCTGTCCATGCTGAATGCGAAATAGGATCAATATCAAGTTTCAAAGTTTCTCCCTCTGATCCCCAGGTAGATCTTGTTTCAAACTTAGACCCATCTGTCATTTCAACTTTGATTTTATGATATTTTGGGTGAATATTTTTTTTCATAGCAGGTTTTATAACAAAAGATTTTCTAAAAACAATTAAAAGTTAGTAAGCTTTTCTAACATTTTATCATATATAGAGTTACTTCCAGCAAGTATTTTGATTTCTTTGTCGACGGAGTACATTATATCATTTATTTTTCCACCAGCCTCTTTAACTATTATTATTCCAGCTGCAATATCCCAAATATTTAAATTTTTTTGAAAATAACCATCATAACGTCCCGATCCAACATATGCCATATCTAAAGCTGCACTTCCAGATTTTCTTGTATTAAGATTAAAATTAGTTTCATTTTTTCCACCTGTTCCAAATAAACATTCTTCAATTTTTTTTTTTTTAGAAACTCTAATTCTTTTGTTATTAAAAAAAGCCCCATTATTTTTTTCAGCATAAAACATTTCATTTTTAATAGGATCGAAAACTAAACCACTTACAATTTCATTTTTAGACATTAAAGCTATTGATATAGCGAAATGAGGAACCCCATGTAAAAAATTAGTAGTTCCATCGATAGGGTCAATTATCCAAATATTATCTTTATCAGAATTATTTATTGTACCAATTTCTTCACTAATTACAGAAAATTTTTTTCTAGATTTTATTAATTCTTCAATAATAATTTTTTCTACTTTTTTATCTGAGTTTGTGACAAAATCTGAGGGACCTTTTGCTGATACTTGTAATTTTTCTAATTCACCAAAATCCCTGATTAATATTTTTGAAGCTTTTTCTGCAGCTTTAACCATAATATTTAAATTTGCAGATATTGAATTCATAGATTTTATACTTTTTTTACGTATTCAACTGTTCTTGTATCAACTAATATTTGATCTCCACTTTCAATAAATGGAGGAACTTGAATTTTAATACCATTGTTTAGAATTGCCGGTTTATAAGATGACGATACTGTCTGGCCTTTTAAAGCTACATCTGTACTTTCTATTATACAATTAACTTGATTAGGCAATTCTACAGAGATTGCTTTTTCTTGATAAAAATTTATTTTTACTTTCAGCTCTTCTTTTAAGAATTTACCTTTTTCACCAATTATCTCTTTTTTTAAATTTATCTGTTCAAAAGATTCTTGATTAATAAAATGATAATCATTTTCATCTTCATATAAAAAATTGTAATTAACTTCATCTAGTGAAGCTTTTTCAATGCTGTCACTTGATCTAAATCTTTCATTAAGCTTTGTTCCTTTATTTACACTTTTCATTTCAACTTGATTAAATGCCCCACCTTTTCCAGGTTTTACATGTTGTGTTTTTAGAACCTCCCACAAATCATCTTTATGTTCCAAAAGCATTCCAGGTTTAATTTCATTTCCAGATATTTTCATTTTAATTTATTCAAAGCCTCTTTTGGGTTTAATTTTTTATTATTCCAAATGTAGCCTGAGATAGCCAAAAAGTTTGCTTTATTCAATAAAAGTTTTTTATAATTATTTTGATTTATGCCTCCGATTGCCACAATAGGAGTGTTCGTTAATTTTTTGGCCAATTTAAGTATTTTGATATTTGCCTTATATCTAGTTTTTTTTGTTCTAGAAGAATAAAATGCTCCAAAAGCTAAATAGTTTGCACCATAGGCAATAGCTTTTTTTGCTAAATTTATTGAATTGTGACAAGTAATTCCAATAATTTTATTTTTTAATATTTTCCTAGCCTTTAAGATATTCATATCTTTTTGCCCCAAATGACAACCATCAGCATTTACTTTTTTTGCAATTATTGGGCTATCATTGACTAAGAATTTAACATTGTTTTTTTTACAAATTTTTTTTATTTTTTTACCAATATGAATTTTTTTTTTTATAGTTTCTTTTTTTAATCTTAATTGAAAAAAACTTACTTTTTTTGAACTTAATATTTGATTTAATTTATTGTAGAAATCTTCGTTTTTAATTTTATTAGGAGAAATTAAATAAATAAATCTCTTATTTTTTTTATTTTTCCTCAAGTTCTTTCGACCATTTTCCTTGAGCAGCTAACGAACACATATGTGCTCTGTGATTAAAAACTTCCTGTGTACCTTTAATATTTTTTATATCTTTTGACCAAAACTTAATAGCACTTTGTTGTAAGGCTCTTCCATACGAGTAGCTCATTATAAAATTTGTATCGTTAAATTTATTAATCAAATTTAAATTTTCAGTTGCTTCTATTTCTGTTTGACCACCTGACAAAAAAGCTATTCCTGGTACCTCTTTTGGAACAGAATCTTTTAAACATTTTAAAGTTAAATGAGCAATCTTTTCATTACTAATTTTTTCATTTGATTTATTTCCTGGAAGTATCATGTTTGGTTTTAAAATTATTCCTTCCAAACTAACCTTATGCTGAATTAGCTCTTCAAAACATTTTTTGATTACTTCTGAAGTTTTATTTAAACAATCTTCAGCTGTATGATCTCCATCCATCAACACTTCGGGCTCTACAATTGGAACCATTCCATTTTCTTGAACTATAGAAGAGTACTTAGCTAAAGAATTAGCGTTAGCATCAATTGATAATTTACTAGGATAGTTTTTTGAAATAATATAAATGCCTCTCCATTTAGTAAATCTTGCTCCAAGCTTATAGTAATCTTTTAATCTTTCTCCTAAGCCATCCAATCCTTCTGTAATTTTTTCATCAGGTGAATCCACTAGGGATTTTGCTCCTGTATCTACTTTTATTCCAGGCACAGCTCCTGATGATGAAATTAATTCTGGAATAGTTTTTTTTGAGCTCGAATTTTGTTTTATAGTTTCATCATACAAAATAACACCACCTATAGATGTTTTCATACTTTCAGATGAAAAAAGTGTTTCTCTAAATAGCAATCTACTTTCTGGGGTTGACTCCACATTTACAGCGCTGAGTCTCTTAGTCATTGTTCCAGTACTTTCATCAGCAGCCAGAATACCTTTTCCGTGAGATAAAATTTTCAATGCGATGTTATTTAATTCAGACATTTTGATTTAACGCTTTTATAGCAGGTAGAGTTTTTCCTTCAAGATATTCTAAAAAAGCTCCACCAGCAGTTGAAACAAAAGTAAATGAATCAAATTTTTTAAACTTGTTTATTGCAGCAACTGTTTCACCACCTCCTGCTACAGAAAAAATTTTATCATTACTTGTTTTTTGAGAAATTAATTCTAATATTTTTTTTGTCCCATTTTGGAAATTTGGATTTTCAAAATAACCCGCAGGACCATTCCAAAGTATTGTTCTAGAGTTACTTATAATTGTTTCAATAGATGATATTGTTTTTGATCCAATATCTAATATCATTTCGTTTTCTTCTATTTCATTTATTTTTTTTTCTTTTCCTTCCCCATTTAGATCGGTAGATACAATTGCATCTTTGGGAATAGTAATTTCGCAATTATATTTTTTTGAGTTTTCCAATATTTCTTTAATTAAAGAGCCACACTCATTTTCACATATTGATCTTCCTATATTTGAACCAGTATGTTTTAGCATTGTATTGCCCATTCCACCTACAATTATAATATTATTAAATTTTTTTATTAAATTGTTTATAATTTTAATTTTTGTAGAAATTTTTGAACCTCCAATTATTAGGGAAACAGGTTTTTCAATTTCTGAGGTTATTTTTTTTAATGCATTAATCTCCTCGGTAATTTGTAGACCAAAATATGAAGGCATATGTTTAGTAATTCCCTCAACAGATGCATGAGACCTATGCGAACAGGAGAAAGCATCATTTACATATATGTCTCCCAATGAGGATAATTGTTTTGAAAATTCGTTATCATTTTTTTCTTCTCCTTTATTAAATCGAATATTTTCTAACATCAAAATAGACCCATTTGAAATTTTGTTTATTTCCAAAAGTGTTTTCTCACTAATTAGATCTTTACTAAAAAAAACATTTTTCTGTAATAGATGAGATAATTTTTCTGATATAGGTTTTAAAGACATTCCATTAACCGCCTTACCTTTAGGCCTTCCTATATGGGACATAATTATAATTTTTGCCTCTTTTTTTAACAAAAGTTTAATGGTTGGTATTATTTTTTCAATTCTAGATGTTTCGGTTATTGCTCCATTTTTCATTGGAACATTTAAATCTACTCTTAATAAAACTTTTTTTCCTTTAAGATCTAAATTATTATTTGAAATGCTGTTCATGAAAAAATTAGATTTTATGAATATATTCTGCTAAATCACACATCCTTGAAGCAAATCCCCATTCATTATCATACCACGCTGAAACTTTACCCATGTCATCTCCAACAACATTAGTTAAAGATAGGTCTACGATAGAAGAATTAGGGTTATGATTAAAATCGATTGATACAAGCTTTTCATCAGTTGCAAATAGTACATTTTTCAACTCCTTTTTTGAAGCTTTTTTAAAAGAGTCATTAATTTTTTTTACTGTTAGTTTGTTTTTTGAATTAAATACAAGATCTACTAATGAAACGTTTGGTGTTGGTACTCTTATAGCCAAACCTTCAAGCTTTCCTTTTAATTCAGGAATAATTTCTCCGATAGCTTTTGAAGCGCCTGTAGAAGTTGGAACCATAGACTGAGTAGCAGATCTTGCCCGTCTTGGATCTTTGTGGGAGTTGTCCAATAGTCTTTGGTCAGTTGTATATGAATGAATAGTTGTCATAAAACCTTTTTCTATTTTAAATTCATTGTTTAACACGTATACAATTGGCGCAAGGCAATTAGTTGTGCAAGAAGCTGCAGAAATTACTAAATCTTTTTTGCTAATCGATTTGTGATTCACTCCATAAACGATAGTTTTGTCGGCGTTTTTACAAGGTGCGGAAACAATAACTTTTTTTGCACCATTTTTTATATGAGTATAAAGCTTTTCTTTTGAATTAAATTTTCCTGTACATTCTAAAACATAATCTACACCAAATTTCCTCCAATTAATTTCATTTAAATTTGAATGTTGTGAGAACGTAATATTCTTACCGTTTAATTTTAAGTAGTTATCTCCAGATTTTATTTCACAGTTAAATTTTCCATGAACAGAGTCATACTTTAATAATGAGGAGACAACCCCAGAGTTTGATCTACTGTTAATATGTTTAATTTCTACTTTTTTATTGTTATTTTCAATTAATGATCTGATGATCATTCTTCCTATTCTACCCAAGCCATTAATACCGATTTTTACTGTCATATTTTATTATTTATCATTTCTTTAACTTTTTTTACTATATTTTTACTTGTTAAACCAAAGTGTTCGTAAATCTCTTTGTAAGGAGCGCTTTTTCCAAAGTTATCTATTCCAAAAGCTATTCCATTTTCACCTATATATTTTTTCCAATAATCAGTTGTAGATGCTTCTATTGAAATTTTATGTTTTGTTTCATTTAAAATTTTAGATTTATACTCTTTTTTTTGTATATCAAATAATTCGTGACATGGCATGGATATAACTTTTGAATAAATCTTTTCTGTGGCCAATTTTTGACTAACTTCAGTTGCTAATTCAACTTCAGAGCCAGTTGCCAGTATAGTCACATCAATTTCACTTTTTGTTCTTGAAACTTCATAAGCACCAAACAAACATTTGTTTTCGTTCGTAAATTCTTTTCTAATTTGATTAATTTTTTGTCTGCTCACCGCAATTATACTAGGTTGATCTTTACCAGATATTGCAGCAAGATCCCAACATTCAAAAGTTTCAGCAGTATCCGCAGGTCTAAAAACATTTAAATTTGGAATAGATCTTAGACCAGCTAATTGTTCAATTGGTTGATGAGTTGGACCATCTTCTCCGAGTCCAATTGAGTCATGACTCATTACATAAATTACTCTTTGTCTCATTATTGCAGCCAATCTTATTGATGGTTTACAATAATCACTAAAGATTAAAAAAGTTCCACCATATGGAATTAATTCACTATGTAGCGCTAAACCATTCATTATTCCGCACATTGCATGCTCTCTAACTCCATAATGAATATAGTTTCCTTTAAAATTTCCAGGTTTAATTATTTGGTGATTTTTTGTTTTGGTATTATTTGAGCCTGATAGATCGGCAGAACCTCCTATTATAATAGAATTTTTTTTTGTTAAAAAACTGATTATTTTTTCGGATGATTTTCTAGTAGCAATAGCATCAGGTTTATTAATTACATTTTGTTTTTCTTTTAGAAAATCTTTTAAAAAAGAAGCGTTGCTAATTTTTTTATATTTATTTTTTTTAACCCATTTTTCTGCTTCTTTAATTCCTCTGCTTCCAATTTTTCTCCATTCATCCAATATTTTTTTTGGAACCTCGAAAGGTAGATGACTCCATTTTAATTTTTTTCTTACTAATTTTATTTCATCTTCACCAAGAGGACTTCCATGAGAAGTTTCTTTTCCTGATTTATTAGGTGAACCAAAACCGATAACAGTTTTACAAGATATTACAGTAGGTTTTTTTGCTTTTTGTGCTTTTTTAAGTGCTTTTGATATTTGTTTTTCGTCATGACCATTAATTGGAATATAATCCCAGCCATAACTTTCAAATCTTTTTTTAAAATTATCAGATACAGCAAGACTAGTTGGTCCATCAATTGATATAGAATTATTATCAAACAACATGATTAAATTTTTTAATTTTAAATGACCAGCTAGACTTAAAGCCTCATGACTTATACCTTCCATTAGACAGCCATCTCCAGCTAGAACATAAGTTTTGTGATTTATAATATTTTTACCAATTTTTTCTTTCAAAATTTCTTCTGCAATTGCCATTCCCACTGAGTTTGCTATTCCTTGCCCCAAGGGCCCAGTAGTGGTCTCTATTCCTGAATTAGGTATGTATTCTGGATGTCCTGCACAAATTGAATTTAATTGTCTAAAGTTTTTTATATCTTTTAAGGAAACACTTTTGTATCCAGTTAAGTATAATAAAGAATAAAGCAGCATAGAACCGTGACCAGCTGACAAAATAAACCTATCTCTATTAAGCCAATTTGGATTTTTTGGATTAAATTTTAGAAAGTCTTTGAATAATATTGTTGCTACATCTGCCATGCCCATTGGCATACCAGGGTGTCCAGAGTTAGCTTTTTGCACAGCATCAATGGATAAAAACCTGATAGCGTTGGATAAATCTTTATTATTTGCTTTCAAAAATATCCTTTATAGACTTGGGTGAATCAATTTATTATTATATTTATATATATATGAATTCTATACACGAAAAAGAAAAAAAGCTTAATGAAGCCTTAGAAAAATTAAATTCAATAAATCCTCAAAATTTAAATTTAAAGGAAACTATCTCAAATTTAGATCAGCAAAAAAATCAATTAGAAATTGAAAAAAAAGAATTAGAAGCAAATTATTTAGAACTTCAGCAAAATTATCAAAAACTTAAGTCAAAGATTGACGATTTAAACAATCGAAAGGAATTTGAAGTAAAAAAAGAAATAGAATTTTCTGATAAAATTGATGAATTAAATCAAGAAACAGATAGTTTGTTAGAGGAAATAGATAAATGGCAAATGTAAATATAAAATTTAATAACAAAGAATTTTTATTATCCTGCGAAGATGGCCAAGAAGAACATTTGGAAGAGCTTTCGGTTCACCTGAATGAAAAATTTAATGATTTAAAATCATCCCTAGGAAACATTGGAGAAAATAAACTTTTATTAATTTCAGCTATTACTACTATGGATGAGTATTTTGAAACTAAAAAAAAAATAGATCAAAAAATAAAAGAATTAAGAAATTTAACAGAAAAATTTAAAGAATTAAAATCTCTTGTATATGAGTACAAAGAAAAAAAAGAAAATGAGATAAACAATTTAAATGATGAACAAAAAAAACTTAAAAATCAGCTAGAAGATAATAAATCAGATTATGAAAAAGCAATTGAAAAGGCAGCTGATCAAATAGAGAATTTTTTAACAAAAGTTGATTCTGAAAATCCATTACAGTAAGACCTGTGATAAAATCTAAAATAAGAAAAAAAATATTATATATTAGAAAAAAAAAAAATAATAAAAATTTTAAATTTTCATTCTCAAAAGTTTTTAAAGAAATAAAAAAAATAATTTCGAAAAATAAAATAATTGGAGGTTATTATCCAGTTAATTCTGAAATTGATATATTGGAAATTCTAGAAAGTTTAGAAAAAAAAGTAGGTGTGAAATTAAGTTTGCCTGTTATAAAAAAAAATAATGAGATGGATTTTTATAAATGGTCTACAAAAAGTTTATTAATATTAAATAAATTTGGAATACCTGAGCCTGAAGAAACTAAAAAGGTTTTTCCTGATATAATATTTGTTCCAATAGTGGCATTTGATAATAGATTATATCGTATTGGATATGGGGGTGGATACTATGATAGGTATATTCAGAAACTTTCAAATAAAAAAAAATTGTTTAAGATAGGAATTGCTTACTCATGTCAAAAAATAAATAAAGTTCCTATAAATAAATATGATAAAAAATTAGATATAATTATTACAGAAAAATATATTTTAAGATGAGAATTTTTTTTTTAGGTGATATTGTTGGTAGATCTGGAAGGTTGGCTGTTAATACAAATCTAAAAGACATTTTAGAAAAAAAAAAAATTGATTTCGTTATAGTTAATGGTGAAAACGCTGCAGATCAAGGAGTTGGTATTACTGAAGAAATTTCAAACGATTTATTTAATTCGGGAGTAGATGTAATTACAACTGGAAATCATGTATGGGATCAAAAAGAAACAGCAAATCATATAGAAAGAGAAAAGAGACTATTAAGACCTGAAAACATACCAAGTAATTCTCCAGGCAAAGGATTTGGAATTTATGAATCAAGAAATGGATTTAAAGTTGGTGTATTAAATTTAATGGGAAATGTTTTTATGAAAAAATGTGATGATGTTTTTAAGACAGCAGAAATATTTAAAAATAAATATAAACTTAAAGAAGATTATGATTTTTTAGTTGTGGATTTTCATGGAGAGATAACAAGTGAAAAAATGGCTATGGGATATTTTTTTGATGGAAAAGCAACCTTAGTAGTTGGAACACATACACATGTTCCAACAAACGATGTTAGAATTTTAGTTAATGGCACAGCTTATCAAACAGACGCAGGAATGTGCGGTGATTATGACTCGGTAATAGGAATGAACAAGGAAAATTCTTTAAATCGCTTTTTAAAAAAAAATTCAATAAAACATTATCCCGCTGAAGGTGAGGCAACATTATCTGGACTAATTGTAGAATGTGATACATCAAATGGTCTGGCAAATAAAGTAGAGCCATTTATATTTGGTGGAGGATTAATAAATAATTATTAATTATGGCAGGACACTCTCACTGGGCTGGAATAAAACATAAAAAAGGTAAAGCAGACAAAGCACGTTCAAATCTCTTCTCTAAACTTTCTAGAGAGATTACTGTAGCTGCAAAATTAGGTGATAAAAATCCCGATATGAATGCAAGATTAAGATCAGCAATTCAATCTGCAAGATCATCAAATATGCCTAAAGATAATATCCAAAGAGCAATTGAAAAATCTGAAAATAGCACAGATTCAAATTATGAAAATATAAGGTATGAAGGTTTTGGACCAAAAAGAATTGCAGTGATAGTTGAAACTTTAACTAATAATAAAAATAGAACAGCATCAAATTTGAGAACTATTTTTCAAAAAAATGGAGGGAATTTAGGTACCCAAGGTTCTGCTGCTCACAATTTTCAACAAATAGGAGTAATTAAAATAGAAAAAACCGAAGCCTCAGATTATAGAATATTTGAATTAACAGCTGATTCAGGTGCAAATGAATGTTTTTCAAATGAATATTTTCATGAAATTCAATGCGATAAAAATGAAATATATAATGTGAAAAAAAAACTGGAAAAAAATATTAAAAATTTTTTATCTACCGAAATCGAGTGGGTCCCCTTAAATAAAACTGATTTATCTTATGTAGAAAAAGAAGAAATAATGAATTTTTTAAGAAGTCTAGATGACGATGATGATGTACAAAATGTTTATACAAATGCTAATTTATAAATAAAATTCATGTTAATTATAGGAATAGACCCAGGAATTTCAGGAGCGATATGTTTTTTTGAAGATGGTCAAGTCAAAGAAATAATGGATATGCCAGTAATGGCCGATGGAAAAAAAAATAAAAGGCAAATCAATGGTCCTCAAGTATATAATGAGATTTTAAAAAGAATTAATAAGTTTCAAAAGAAAGATATAATTGTAGTTATTGAACAAGTTTCTGCTATGCCCGGACAAGGAGTTACAAGCATGTTTAATTTTGGGCAATCTTTTGGCGTTTTAAAAGGAATATGTTCTGCAATGCAATTATCAATGTTTTTTATTAGACCAGCAAAATGGAAAAAATATTTTGGTTTAATAAAAACAGAAAAAGACGCAAGTAGAACTAAAGTTATTGAAATTTTTCCATATATTTCTTCTCAACTATCAAGAAAAAAAGATTCTAATAAAGCTGATGCAATATTAATTGCTAGTTTTTTTTATAATACTTATAAAAAAGCTGAGTAATCAACATTTATTTAGGTCAAATTGATGACACATTTTAGTGTGAAACACATTCAATGGAAGCTGAAATAACATCCCAAGCAGTTGGTCTTGCTAGTAGTGCAGACTTTTCAATCTTAAAATTATTTATTAGAGCCGATATAATAGTAAAATCTGTAATTATTATACTAATTGCTTCATCAATATATTCTTGGGCTATAATTATAGAAAAGTATAAACTTTTTAAAAAAATAAATAAAAGTTCAGAAGAATTTGAAAATAAATTTTGGAAATCAAGATCTGCAGAATCATTTTATAACAATTTGCCTGATAAAATTGATGATCCAATGGCAAATGTGTTTAAAGATACTATGCAGGTTATAGTAAAATCAAAATCAAAATCTAATCTTTCAAATAGGTTAGAAAGTATGCTTGAGGTAAATATAGAAAAACAAATGAACACTATAGAAAAAAGTTATACTTTTTTAGCCACAGTTGGTTCAACAGCACCATTTATAGGTTTATTCGGAACAGTTTGGGGAATTATGAATTCTTTTCAATCAATAGCGATTTCAAGAAACACAAGTTTAGCAATAGTTGCACCTGGAATAGCCGAGGCTTTATTTGCAACTGCTTTAGGATTGTTAGCTGCGATTCCTGCGGTTGTGGCATATAATAAATTTAGCAGTGATTCAAAAAAATATTCACAAAAGCTAGAAAACTTTTCTAGAAGATTTACCTCAATTATTTAAATAATGGCATTTAAATTTAAAAGCTCATCAAGAGAACCAATGAGTGAAATAAATGTTACCCCATTTGTTGATGTAATGTTAGTTTTGTTAATTATTTTTATGGTTACTGCGCCCTTGCTTACAGTTGGGGTTCAAGTTGATTTACCTGAAAGTTCAGCGGACTCCTTACCTGAAGAACAAGAGCCTTTGACACTTACAATAAATTCAAAAGGAGAGATTTTTATTCAAGAATCAAAAGTAGAATATGATAAAATTGTTGCAAAAATTTTAGCAGTTTCAAAAAACAGAACTGATACAAGAATATATGTGAGAGGAGATAAAACTATAAATTACGGGAGAGTCTTAGAAATAATGGGAATGCTGTCAGGTTCTGGATTTACTAAAGTTGCTCTAATTTCTGAACCTTATAAAGAAAGATAGTTCAAGTGAACAAGAATATTATTATTTCTTCTGGTTTTCATATTATATTAATTTTTATTGCAACATTAAGTCTTCCCTTTTTAGCCAAAAAACCTATTGATTTACCTCCTATAGTTTCTGTAGAATTAATTCAAATTACAGATATAACAAATATTCCTTTCGCTCCTAAAGCAAAAAAAATAATTGAAAAGGTTAAAAAAAAAGAAAAATTAGTGTCTGAACAAGCACCACCCAAAAAAGTAAAAAAGGAAAAACCTGACGCAATTCCTTTGCCTGATCAAAAAAATGAAAAAGTACAAAAAATTGAAGAAAAAAAACAGAATCCTGAGAAGATAGATGATAAGGTTAAGCAAGTTTCAGAATTTGAAAAAGACGAAATGTTTGATCCCAATGTAATTGCTGCTTTAATTGATAAATCAAAAGAAGATTTAGCTGAAACTACAGAAAAACAAGATAAAGTAACTCAATCAGAGGATTCAAGTATGACTTTATCAGGATTAACATTAAATGAAGAGGATGCTTTAAAAGCGCAAATTTTTGGTTGTTGGAGTATACCTTTAGGGCTACCATACAATGAAAATTTGCTTGTAAGAATAAAATTAAAATTAAAACCGGATGGATCGGTTATTAAAACAGAAATATTGGATCATGCTAGAATGAATAAACCTGGACAGGCTTTTTATAAAGTTTTGGCGGAAAGCGCTCTAAGAGCTGTGCAACTATGTCAACCATTAAGAGTTCCAACAACGGGTTATGAGAGATGGAAAGATATGCAATTAAATTTCGATGCAAGGGAGATGTTAGAAGGATGATAAATAGGAATTTGATAATAATACTGTTGTTAATTTTTTTTCCTTTAAAAGCTACAGCTTTAATTAAAGTTGACATTACGAGAGGTAATTTAAGTCCATTACCAGTTGCGGTAGCATCTTTATTTTCTAGCGAAGAAGATAAAAAAAAATTAAACAAAGAATTAAAAATTGATGATATTGGTTTAGAAATTTCAAATATTGTAGAAAATAATTTACAACAATCAGGTTTATTTAATCCATTAGATAAAGAAGCTTTTTTACAAAAACCTGATATTGCTCATTTAAAACCAAGGTTTGAAGACTGGGCTTTAATTAAAGCTCAGGCATTAATAACTGGAAAAGTTAATCTTCAAGACAATAGGCTAAGGGTAGAATTTAGATTGTGGGATGTTTTAGCTGGAAAAGAAATGCTAGCTTTAGCTTTTACAACTGTTCCAAAAAATTGGAGAAGAGTTGGGCATATTATTTCGGACAAAGTATATGAAAGATTAACAGGTGAGAAGGGATATTTTGATACTAGAATTATTTATGTTGCTGAAGAAGGTCCAAAAACTCAAAGAGTTAAAAAATTAGCAATAATGGATCAAGATGGATTTAATACAAAATATTTAACTTTAGGAAATGAACTAGTTTTAACACCAAGATTTAATCCAACAAATCAAATGGTAACTTATTTATCTTATTTTAAAAACCTGCCAAGAGTTTATCTACTAGATATTGAAACTGGAATACAAGAGGTCGTTGGTGATTTTGCAGGAATGACTTTTGCTCCAAGATTTTCTCCAAATGGAAAAAAAATTATTATGAGTTTTGCGAAAGATGGAAACTCTGATATTTATACAATGGATTTAGAAAATAGAATTGTAGAAAGAATTACAAACCATCCTTCAATTGATACTTCTCCCTCGTATTCACCAGATGGAAATTATATTGCGTTTAATTCTGATAGAAGTGGTTATCAACAAATTTATGTAATGAAAAGTAACGGAAAAAATGTAAAAAGAATTTCTTTTGGAAAAGGTCTTTATGGAACACCTGTTTGGTCCCCAAGAGGAGATTTAATCGCTTTCACAAAACTCCATAAAGGTAAATTTTATATAGGAGTGATGAGAACGGATGGTAAAGGTGAGAGACTTTTAACAGAAAATTTTTATCAAGAAGCTCCATCATGGTCACCAAATGGAAGGGTATTAATATTTTATAGGGAAACCAAAACAGACAGCAAAGGTGAAGGTTTTTCAGCAAAACTTTGGTCAATTGATTTAACAGGTTATAATGAGCGACTTATTGAGACTGAAACCGATGCATCCGACCCATCTTGGTCGTCTTTATTAAGCAATTAGTAGTTTTTTCAATAAAATATATTGATTTTTAGGCTTGTAAGATCTATTTAGTTGTGAAAAAGTTAATAAAAACAGATTTAAGGAGCAGTAATGGATTTAGGAAAAATTTACAAAAATATTTTCGTAGTTCTATTTTTTAGCTTTGTGTTGTCTGCGTGCGCAACGCAAACAACTACTAAAAAAATGGACGGACAAATGCAAGGTGATGTGTATACCGGTACAGACACAGTTGAATATTTAGCAGATGGAGTTGCTGATAGAGTTTTCTTTGCTACAAATGAATCAGTTCTAACAACTGCTTCAAGAGAAACTTTAAGAAAGCAAGCCGCTTGGTTAAGAAAAAATTCTGAAATAACTGTTGTGCTTGAAGGACATGCCGATGAAAGAGGAACAAGAGAATATAACTTAGCATTGGGTGAAAGAAGAGCTAATTCTGCAAAAGACTATTTAATGACTTATGGAATATCGTCTAGTAGAATTTCTGTAATTAGTTATGGAAAAGAGAGACCTGTTGATTCAGGATCTAATCCTTTAGCCTGGTCAAAAAATAGAAGATCAGTTACGGTTAAAGCAAATTAATAAATTTTAATAATTAAGACCTTATAAACTTTTAATAGTTTATAAGGTCTTTTTTTTGCCATGATTATAATTACAAATATAATTGATGTTTAAATTAAAATATTATTTATATTTATTTTTAATAATACTGACTTTCAATTTTCCGAACCAATCATATTCTGATAATCATAATTTAAAAGAAATAATAGAATTAATTCAAAAAGATTTAAAAACATTAGAAAGAGCAGTGTATTCTGAAGATTTTTCTTCAAGTGAAGAAACTGATACTAGTATTAGTAATATTGATCAGAACTCAGAAGAAGTTTTAACTAGGCATTTACTTAAATTATCTGAAATCGAAAAACAGTTTCAGGAGTTAACAAATAAATTTGAAGAAATAACTTTTAAAGTTGACAAATTATCTTCAAGACTTTCAAAGATACAAGCAGATAATCAATTAAGATTTCAACAAATTGAAGAAGGCAGAAGAATTAATGGTATAACAGAAGAAGGACAATTGTCTTCTGCAAATGATCAAAATGAAAATAAAATTCTTCCTGGTTCATCCGAGCCACAAGATTTAGGTTCAATTTCTTATAAAGATACAGAAACTAATTTAGAAAATCAAATAACTCAATCAGTAGATACTACTGCTGCAGTGGTTACCGAAACATTCCAAGCAGAAGAAAAAATTTTGCCCGAAGCTTCAATTGGTGATCAATACGAGTTTGCCACAAACTTATTAAAAGTAGGGGATTATAATACTGCTGAAAGAGCATTCAGAGAGTTTGTTCTTACCAATCCAGACCATGAGTTGGCTGGGAGTGCTCAATATTGGTATGCTGAAACTTTTAGAATTAGACAATTATATACAGATGCTGCCTCTGCATATCTTGAAGGTTACCAAAAATATCCAAAAAGTAAAAAGGCTCCTATAAATTTATTAAAACTTGGAGTATCATTAGTTCAAATAGGAGAAAAAGATCAGGGTTGCTTAATGATTACTGGTGTTAAAAAACAATATCCTAAAGCAAATCAATCTGTTCTTCAAAAAGCTAAATATGAAGAAAAAAAGTTTGAGTGCAAAAAAGAAAATTCATAACAAATTATTAATTCATTTAAAAAATCCAAAAGTTAGTAAAATCTATAAAGATTTTGATGATTTTATAAAATCTAATTTAAATAAATTTAGTTTCTCAGTGGCAGTTTCAGGAGGCGTTGACAGCTTATCATTAGCATATCTTTCAAAGTGTTATTCTATATTAAACAATGTTACAGTTAAATTTTATCATGTTGATCATAAATTGAGAAAAGAATCATCTAAAGAAGCAAAACAATTAAATTTCTTACTCAAAAAATTTGATATAAATTGTAAAATGTTAAGTTGGAAAGGAAAGAAGCCGAAATCCAACATACAGTCCGTTGCAAGAAAAAAAAGATATAGTTTAATTTATAAAGAATGTTTAAAAGATAAAGTAAATCATATTTTTGTAGGACATCATTTAGATGATCTGTATGAGAATTTTATAATTAGACTTTTAAGAGGCTCAGGCTTAAAAGGTTTAGTTTCTTTTAGGCAAATAAAAATAAAATATAATAATAATTTAAAAATCTTAAGACCTTTAATTAATTTTAGAAAAAATCAATTAGAGCACATATCTAAAAGAGTATTTAAATCTAAATTCGAAGATCCTTCAAATAATAATACTAATTTTAAAAGAATTAGAGTGAGAAACTTAATAAAAAATTTAAAACTTGAAGGTTTAGATTTTGAGAAGCTAAAATTAACAATTAATAATCTTAGCGATTCTAATTTTACTATAAATTATTATGTTGGTGAAAATATAAAAAATAATTCAAAATATTTTAAATATAAGAAATGTTATATTTTGAGCAATAACTTTTTTAAACAACCTCATGAAATCGTTTTTAGATCAATAACCAATTTATTTAAAAAAGTTGGTAATAAATATTACCCTCCAAGGGGCAAAAGTATTGATCAATTATTGTCAAAGATTAGATCTGGGGAGATTAAAAAAATAAATATTTCTGGATGTATATTGGAAAAAATCAATAATTCTTTTATTATTAGTGAGGAAAAGTGAAAAAAATACATTTTTGCAACAATTTAGCACTTGTCAAAATTAGAATAATTCTTACTTTAACTATATGAACTTTAAAAATTTAGCAATGTGGGCTGTAATAGTTTTTTTAACTATTGGTCTTTATAATATGTTTAAAAATCCCCAGGGTTCCATTGCTCAAAAAAATAATATTATATTTTCAGAATTTTTATCTGAGGTTGATAACGGCCGTGTAGTTCAAGTTGAAATACAAGGTAATAATATTAAAGGAGTAATGTCCAATGGAGAAAAGTTTATAACTTACTCTCCAAACGACCCAAATTTGATCGAAAAATTATCAGACAAAGGGGTTAGTATTTCTGCATCTCCTTTAGAAGAAAAAATGCCTTCGATTTTAGGAGTACTTCTTTCTTGGTTTCCAATGCTGTTGCTTATAGCTGTCTGGATATTTTTTATGAGACAGATGCAAGGAGGAAAAGGTGGAGCAATGGGCTTTGGAAAATCTAAAGCAAAAATGATGAATGAATTAAAAGGCAAAGTAACATTTAATGATGTTGCTGGTGTTGAAGAGGCGAAAGAAGAAGTAGAAGAAGTAGTAGAATTTTTAAGAGATCCAAAAAAATTTAGTAGACTTGGAGGAAAGATACCAAGAGGCTGTTTATTAGTAGGTCCACCAGGAACAGGAAAAACTTTGTTAGCAAGAGCAATAGCTGGAGAAGCTGGAGTTCCATTTTTTACAATATCGGGATCCGATTTTGTTGAAATGTTTGTTGGCGTTGGTGCATCAAGAGTAAGAGATATGTTTGAACAAGGAAAAAAACATTCACCATGTATAATTTTCATAGATGAAATAGATGCTGTGGGAAGAAGCAGGGGTGCAGGACTTGGTGGTGGAAATGATGAGAGAGAACAAACATTAAACCAATTATTAGTAGAGATGGATGGCTTTGATACAAATGAAGGTGTGATAATAATTGCAGCAACAAACAGGCCAGATGTTTTAGATCCTGCACTTTTAAGACCAGGGAGATTTGACAGACAAGTAGTTGTTTCAAATCCAGATATACTAGGAAGAGAAAAAATTCTTAAAGTACATGCTAAGAAAATTTCAATGGCACAAGACGTAAATTTAAGAACTGTAGCAAGAGGTACACCTGGTTTTTCAGGAGCGGATCTAGCAAATTTAGTTAATGAATCTGCCTTATTAGCAGCAAGAAAAAATAAAAGAATAGTTACCAATCAAGAATTTGAAGAAGCAAAAGATAAAGTTATGATGGGATCTGAAAGAAGATCAATGGTTATGACAGAAGATGAAAAAAAATTAACTGCATATCATGAAGGAGGACATGCTCTTGTTTCATTTAATATGCCTAGCTATGATCCAATTCATAAAGCTACAATCATACCAAGAGGTAGAGCACTTGGAATGGTGATGAATTTACCAGAAAGAGATAAACACGGACATTCTATTAAATATCTTAAAGCTAGATTGGCAGTTTGCTTCGGAGGAAGAGTAGCAGAAGAAATTATATTTGGTAAAGATAATATATCAACAGGTGCAGGCGGAGGAAGTGGATCAGATATTAACCAAGCCACCCAACTTGCGAGAGCCATGGTGACAAAGTATGGAATGAGTGAAGAATTAGGCCCTGTGGAATATGGAGAAAACCAAGAAGAAGTATTTTTGGGAAGATCTGTAACACAAACACAGAGCGTTTCAGAAGCAGTTGCTCAAAAAATAGATAAAGAAATAAGAAAGTTAGTCGACGAGGGCTATAACCAAGCAAAACAAATTTTATCTAGTAAAATTGAAGATTTACATAAGATAGCTAAAGCTTTGTTAACTTATGAAACTTTAACAGGTGAAGAAATTGCAAATATAATTAATAAGAATAAATATCCAGAAAATAAAGAAGATTTAAAGGTTGAAGAAAATAAAGATTCTTCAGCACTTGGCTCAATAGGATTAAAACCAAAAATAGTTCATTAGATCAAGATGATAAAATATTACACACGTGCGTGTAATTTTTATTATGGTCTAGATTCAATAGAAAAAATTAAAAAAAAGTTATCTCTTCCATTAAATGCTAATAAATTAATATCTTTTGATAATATAGAAATTATAAACAAGAAATATAAAAAAAAAATTCATATTAGTGAAGTAAATAAACAAAGTAATAAAATCAAAAAAAAAATTAAAAAAGATATTAAGTTAATTACAAAAAAAAAAAAATTTAAAGGATTAAATTTTTTAAACTTTCCAATTTTAATGGGTGTTATTAATTTAACACCAGATAGTTTTTCAGATGGAGGAAGATATAATAAAAAAAATTCAGGATTTAATCATGCAAGAAATCTTATAAAAAGAGGATCCAAAATTTTAGATATAGGTGGAGAGTCAACAAGACCAGGAGCCAAAAGTGTAAATAAAATAACAGAATGGAAAAGGATCAATAAAACTTTAAAAAAAATTAGCAAACTAAATACATTTATTTCATTAGATACTAGAAAAAGCTGGATCATGGAAAAAGGAATAAAGAATAAAGTGAATTTAATAAATGATATTTCTTGTTTTGAATATGATGAAAACACCTTAAATGTTTTAAAAAAAAATAAAATCCCATTCGTTATTCATCATATGCAAGGAACTCCAGAAAATATGCAAAAAAATCCAAATTATAAAAATGTTCTTTTGGATATCTATGATTTTTTTGAAAACAAAATAAAAAAATTGAGATCTTTAGGAATCAAACATAATAATATTATTTTGGACCCAGGAATTGGTTTTGGTAAAAACTTGAAACATAATATTACTCTAATTAACAATATTTCTATTTTTCACTCACTTGGATTTCCTATAATGTTAGGCATTTCTAGAAAAAAATTTATTAAGGACCTATCTGGAAAAAATGATAGTAAAGAAAGATTGGGTGGTACGATATCATCAAGTTTATATGCAATGACACAAGGGATTCAAATATTAAGAGTTCACGATGTAAATGAAGTGAACCAAAGTATAAAAGTTTTTAAAGCGTTAAATTTTAAATAATGTCAAAAAAATATTTTGGTACTGATGGAATTAGAGGAAAAGTAAATCAGGGGAATATTAATGGAGAAATGTTTTTTAAGTTTGGTTTAGCTGCGGGAACATACTTTAAAAATTTAAAAAAAAATAAGCAAACAGCAATTATTGCAAAAGATACAAGGTTATCAGGTTATACTCTTGAACCTGCTCTCGTATCAGGTTTAGCATCAGCAGGAATGCATGTTTATACATTAGGACCTTTGCCAACCAATGGCCTTGCTATATTGACAAAAAGAATGAAGGCAAATATGGGTATCATGATAACGGCCTCTCATAACCCTTATTTTGATAATGGATTAAAATTATTTGGACCCGATGGGTTAAAATTATCTGATAAAATTGAAAAAAAAATTGAAAAATTAATAGATTCAAAAATTACAAAAAACTTATCAAAACCAAATATACTTGGCAGAGTTAAAAGGCTAGAGAATGCTGATGATAGATATATTGAAATTCTAAAATCCAATTTTCCTGATAGCTTTAGATTAAAAGGAATTAAAATTGCTATAGATTGTGCAAATGGCGCTGGGTATAAATTGGGCCCAAAACTTTTAAAATCTTTAGGGGCAAAAGTTTATAATGCTGGTACTTCTCCAAATGGATTAAATATTAATAAAAATTGTGGATCCACTTTTCCACAAAGAATTAAATCTTTAGTTAAAAAGTATAGAGTTGATCTGGGAATATCATTAGATGGTGATGCCGATAGAGTCATTTTGTGTGATGAAAAAGGAACTATAGTTGATGGCGACCAGATTATAGCAATGCTTGCAAAAAGATGGAAAAAAAAAAAAATTCTAAGAGGAGGAGTGGTTGGAACTTTAATGTCTAATTATGGACTTCAAAATTATTTTAAAGAACAGAAAATAAAATTTTTAAGATCTAAAGTAGGAGATAGATATGTTAAAGAAAAAATGCAAAAAAATAAGTTTAATTTAGGAGGAGAACAATCGGGCCATATCATATTAGGAAAATTTGCAACTACAGGTGATGGAATGTTAGTAGCTTTAGAAGTTTTATTTTCAATGAGAAAAGGAGTAAAGGCTAGTGATTTATTAAATGTATTTAAACCAATGCCACAAATTTTAGAAAATATTTTTGTAAGAGATAAGAATATAATAAATAAATTAACGTGCAGAAAAGCAATTAAAAAAGCTAACAAACTAATGGGACGAAATGGAAGACTTTTGGTAAGAAAATCAGGAACAGAATCAAAAATTAGAATTATGGGAGAGTCACATAATAAAAATACGATTATAAAGTGTATAAAAATAATTAGAAGGTCAATAAAGCATTGAAACCTAAATCAAAAATTTTAATAATTGCAGGATCCGATTCTTCAGGGGGTGCTGGCATACAGGCTGATATTAAAACTGTTACAGCACTTGGTTCATACGCCATGACCGCAATAACTGCTGTAACCTCTCAAAATACTACTGGTATAAAATCGATTAAATCTATAACACCGTTAGAGATATCAAAACAAATAGAATTTACATCAAAAGATATTAAACCTGATGCAATTAAAATTGGAATGTTGCATTCAGTTAAAGTTATTAATGCAGTATTAAAATCCTTAAATAAAATAAATGTAAAAAAAATTATCCTCGATCCAGTTATGGTTGCCAAAGGAGGAGCTAAATTAATTGATAATAATTCAATTAAAATTTTAAAATCAAAACTAATAAAAAAGGTTAGCTTGATAACTCCCAATATTCCAGAAGCAGAAATATTGACAAAAAAAAGAATTTCTTCGGTAAACGATATGATTATTGCTGCAAGAATTTTAATGGGTATGGGAGCAAAAAGTGTATTGATAAAAGGTGGACACCTTAAATCAAAAATAATGCAAGATATTTTTATAAATAAAAATGAAATATTAACTTTTAAAAACAAAAAAATTCATACTAAAAATACTCATGGTACAGGCTGTACATTGTCTAGCGCTATTGCCACATATTATTCATGTGGAAAAACATTAAAGAAATCTTGTGAGATGGCAATTAAGTATGTTAATCATTCGATTGGTACAGGACCAAAGTATGGTAGGGGTAATGGACCAATAAATCATTTAAGTACAATAAATATAAATAAAAAATTTAAATGAAAAATGTAGCAATTGTTGGATCTCAATGGGGAGATGAGGGCAAAGGAAAGATTGTTGATTGGCTTTCTAGTGAGGCCGATGTTGTTGTAAGGTTTCAAGGAGGGCACAATGCGGGACACACTTTAGTAATTGATGGGGTAACATATAAACTGAGATTATTACCCTCAGGAATTGTAAGAAAAGATAAAGTATCAATTATTGGAAATGGTGTTGTTGTTGATCCTTGGGCTTTATTAGATGAAATTAATGAAATTAAATTAAAAGGCGTTGAAGTAAATCAAAAAAATTTAATTGTTTCAGAGGCTGCAAATTTAATTTTACCATTTCATAGAGAAATGGATGAAATAAGAGAAGATGCAGCTGGAAAAGCCAAAATAGGAACAACAAGAAGAGGAATTGGTCCAGCATATGAAGATAAAGTAGGCAGAAGATCGATAAGAGTGATGGACTTAATTTCTGAGAAAAATTTAGATCATAGATTAGAAACTGTTTTAATGCATCATAATGCAATAAGAAAAGGATTAGGAAAAGAAATTTACAAAAAAGATAAATTAAAGGAAAATTTATTAAGTATAGCACCAGAAATTTTGAAGTATTCACAACCAGTATGGAAAAAAATAGATGAGTTTAAATCACAAGGAAAAAAAATATTATTTGAAGGTGCACAAGGTATTTTACTTGATGTTGATCATGGCACTTATCCATTCGTTACATCATCAAATACTGTTGCTTCAGCTGCTGCAACAGGCTCCGGCTGTGGTACTAATTCGATAAACTATGTTTTGGGAATTACAAAAGCTTATACGACTAGAGTTGGAGAAGGTCCTTTCCCAACAGAACTGAAAGATGAAATAGGAGAAAAGCTTGGAACTGTAGGAAAAGAATTTGGAACAGTTACAAGTAGAAAAAGAAGGTGTGGTTGGTTTGATGGTGTTTTGGTTAGACAAACAATTAAAATTTCTGGGATAGATGGAATAGCATTAACTAAGTTAGATGTTTTAGATCAATTAAGTGAAATTAAGATGTGTATTGCATATGAAGTTGATGGAAAAAAAATGGATTATTTACCAGCAGCTGTAAATGATCAATTAAAAGCAAAACCAATTTACAAAACTTTTAAAGGTTGGAATTGTTCAACAAAAGGTATAAAAAAATTTCAAGATCTTCCTGAAAATGCAAAAAATTATATTAAAGAATTAGAAAAATTTATACAAACAAAAGTTGCTAGTATTTCAACAAGCCCAGAAAGAAATGATACTATATTAATAGTTGATCCTTTTAAAAGCTAATTTGCTGGTAAAAGATTTTTTGATTTAGCAGAGTTGAGCATATGTTTTTGAAGTTTTTCAAATGCTTTATTTTCTATCTGTCTAATTCTTTCTCTACTTATTTTAAATTTTTTACTTAAATCTTCTAATGTTGAAGGTTCGTCAGTTAATCTTCTTGAATATAAAATTTCTCTTTCTCTATCGTTTAAAATTTTTATTGAATCTTTCAAAAGATCTTTTCTTTGATCCAATTCTTCTTTTTGAGCAAATTTTAGTTCCTGGTCCATTTCTTTATCAACAACCCAATCTTGCCATTGATCACCATCTTCACCAACAGGGGCATTTAAAGAATGTTCTTTGCCAGCCAATCTTCTATTCATAGAAACTACTTCATCTTCCTTAACGTCTAATTTATTTGCAATTTCTGTTACATGTTCGTTTCTTAAGTCACCCTCACTTTTTGGAGCAATTTGATTTTTTAATTTTTTTAAATTAAAGAATAGTTTTTTTTGAGCTGTAGTTGTTCCAATTTTAACCAAACTCCAAGATCTTAAAATATATTCTTGTATAGAAGCTTTAATCCACCACATTGCATAAGTTGCTAGTCTAAAACCTTTTTCGGGTTCAAATTTTTTTACTGCCTGCATTAGGCCAACATTACCTTCTGATATCATTTCATTAATTGGTAAACCGTATCCTTTGTATCCCATTGCAATCTTAGCCACCAATCTTAAGTGGCTAGTAACTAATTTTTCAGCAGATTTTAAATTTCCAGTTTTTTTCCAATTTTTTGCCAACATATATTCTTCTTCAGCATCTAGCATAGGGAATTTTTTTATTTGCGCCAAATAAGCTGTAAGACCACCCTCATTTGAAAGTATTGGCAGATTATAGTTTTTTGTAGTACTCATTTTTGTTATTTATTTAGTTAAGAAAATTAATTTTACAATCTTTTTATTTGCTCAGTTTTCTTAAGCTTTTTAAAATTTTTTCAAGTTCTTGTGGCAAAATTGAGGTAAACTCTAGTTCCTTTCCAGATTTTGGGTGTAAAAATCCAAGAACTTTAGCGTGCAAGAATTGTCTATCCAATTTTAAAATCATTTTTTCTAAATCTACATCAATATTTTTTATTTTTTTAAATTTTTTTTTATACTTTTTATCCCCCAAAATATTATTTCCTTTATAACTCATGTGGACTCTTATTTGATGTGTTCTTCCAGTTTCAAGTTTGCACTCAATAAAACTAAAAGTAGGAATTTTTTCATTTTCAAAAATTTCTAATGTTTTGTAATTTGTAATTGCTTTTTTTCCTTTAGTTATTCCAACCTCCATAAGTTGTCTATTTTTTGAACTTCTTGTTAAGAGAGTTTTAATTTTACCAGATTGAGGTCTTAATTTCCCCCAGATTAAGGTTTGATAGACTCTTTTTATTGAATGTTCGCTAAACTGTTTTGACAATTTTTCATGACTAACATTATTTTTTGCTATAACAACTAAACCTGATGTGTCTTTATCTATTCTATGAACAATTCCTGGTCTTATTTCATCACCAATATTAGATAAATTTTTACTATCATAATACATAAGAGCATTAACTAAAGTTTTATCGTAGTCACCAGCGCCAGGGTGCATAGATATCCTCGCAGGTTTATTTATAACTAATAAATCTTTATCTTCGTATATAATGTCTAGTTTAAAATTAAATGGTTTTAACGAAGCTTTTTTCGGCCTGGGTATTTCAAGATCAATATAGTCATCAGTATAAATTTTTCTGGATGGGCCTGTAATAGTTTTTTTATTGATTTTTAATTTTTTATTTAAGATTAAATTTTTTATTCTAGTTCTACTTAGATCTTTTTCTTTATTTGATATAAATCGATCAACTCTTTGACCGTTTTCCTCATCTTTAACAATTAAATTAATGATATTTTTCATAAATTATAATATTAATACTATATGCGCTTGTAGCTCAACTGGATAGAGCGCCTGACTTCGGATCAGGAGGTTCTGGGTTCGACTCCTAGCAGGCGCACCATTTATTCACCAATATTAATTAAAGTACCTTTTTTACGAGCTTTGCTGAAAGAATAGTAAAACAAACAAACTGAAATAAACAAATAAAACCCATTTAAATAAAAGGCCTTAAAAATACTTTCTACGTTTACTGTTCCATCAATCAAAATACTTCTTGCTTCTTCGAATATATAAACAAGTGGAAGCATGTAGGCAATTTTTTGAAATATTTCAGGTAATATTTCTACAGGATAATAAATACAACCAAACGGTGCTAACAAGAACATTGTTGACCAAGCAATGTTTTCAAATGATGGTCCAAATCTTAATAATCCAGAAGATACAAGTATACCTAAGGTTATTCCAAATATATAAAGACTTAAGAATAATAAGAATAGACTTAAACCTAGATCTAATACAGAAATTCCAAATAATGGAGAGGTTAGTAAAATTGCTGGAATTAAACCGATAAGGGCTCTAATCAAAGCAGTCAAAATTAATGAAATTAAAATTTCACTCTTCTTAATTGGAGCAATAAATAAGTTTGTAAAATTTCTACTCCATATTTCCTCTAAAAATAACATATTAAAACCAATACTTGTTCTGAATAAAAAATCATAAAGTATTGCACATGTTAGTATAACTCCCACCGCATTAGAGTAGTAAGAGCTGTAAGTAGAAAAGAAGTTTGAGATAAAACCCCATAAAGTTATTTGTATAGTTGGCCAATAAATCAAATCTAAGATTCTAGGAAAAGATCTTGTTATTAAAAAAAAGTGCCTTAAAAAAAGGCCATACATTCTACCTAAATTCATTTTAATTCCTTGCAAGTTTTAAAAAAACTTCCTCCAAATTTTTTCTACCATGTTTTTTAATTAAATCGTTTGGTTTACCTTGATCTATTATTAAACCATTTTTCATCATCATTATTGATGAACACAATCTTGTAACCTCATCCATGTTATGAGAAGCCAATAAAATTGATACTTTTTTTTCTTTTTTATAATTTTCTAAAAATGTTCTAACAAAATCTCCTATCTCTGGATCTAACGATGCCGTAGGTTCATCAAGCAACAAGACATTTGGATCATTAATTATTGCTTTTGCTAAACTTATTCTATTTTTTTGTCCAGATGACAATTCCCCAGTAACTCTATTAAGTAAATTTTCTAATCTTAATTTGCTAACTAAATAATCTATCTTTTCATTTAAATTTTTTACTGAGTAAAGCTTACCATAAACAATTAAATTTTGTTTTACTGTTAATTTTTTTGGTAGTTCTATATACGGAGAAATAAAATTTATTTTTTGTAAAATTTCAATTGGATTTTTTTCTATTTTTATTCCATTGATTAACACTTCGCCACTTGTGGGTTTCAATAAACCTAATATCATGCCAATTGTTGTAGTTTTTCCAGATCCATTTGGACCCAATAAACCAATAATTTCATTTTCTTTAATCTCAAAGCTTATATTTTTTACAGCTTCTTTTGTTCCATAAGATTTTTTTAGATTAATGACTTTTATAGAACTTTGCATTATTTAGCCGATGCCCTTTTTAATCTGTCATTAATTACTTCACCAAAACCAATGTTTGGAATTTTTTCAACAACTATACTTTTATAATTTTTATTTTTAATCACTCTTAAAATTTTATACAAATTTTTTGCCGCCTCCTTAAGATTTTTAGTTTTACTCAAATAATAATAATTTTTATAAGATTTTTTTCTTTTTTTAATTAGTATAAATGCCTCATTAGTTTTTGGTTTTGTAATATTTAATTTTATAGGGATTCCAGGAGAATAATGTAATTTTGATTGACCTGGCACAGTAATTTTTTTATTTGTTTTATCATATTTAATATTTTTATTTAAAACTTTATTAATTTTTTTTCTCTCCACTCCACCAAGTCTTAATATTCTAGGTTTATCAACTAAACTTATTATTGTTGACTCTAATCCAATTTTAGATCTGCCTCCATCAAGTATAAATTTAATTTTATTTCCGAATTCTTCTTTTACATCATCTTTGGAAACTGGACTTATTTTTGTTGAGATATTTGCACTCGGAGCGGCAAGAGGATATTTTAAAAGTTTAAGAAGTTTTTGAGTTAATTTATTTTTTGGGAATCTTACTGCCACTGTTTTTTTATTATTTGTAACTATTCTTGAAATACGACTTTTTTTTTTAAGTTTCAAAACAAACGTAATTGGACCCGGACAAAATTTTTTATATAAAATTAAAAAGTTTTTATTTAATTCACAATCTTTTTTTAACTGATTTAAACCTGAGTAGTGAACAATTGAAGGATTATTTCTAGGTCTTTTTTTTAAAATATATATTTTTTTAACTGATTTACTTGAATATGCATTTGCGGCAAGGCCATATACTGTTTCAGTAGGTATTGCCACACATTCATTTTTGTTTAAAAAAAAGATACTTTTTTTAATATTTGCAAGATTATTATTCATGTATTATCACCAACTAATATATGAAAGAAAAAAATTTTCCAAATAATAATAACCTTGAATCATTAGATGAACTAACCAAAGAGGTCAATCAAATCATAGAAAGTTTAGAAAAAGAAAAAAACTTAGAAAATTCAATTGAAGATTATCAAAAACTGATCAAATTAAACAAGATTATAGAAAAAAAATTCCAAACTAATTCAAAAAATATTTCTTCAGAAACAAAAGATAAAATAGAGAAAATAATAAAAAAATCATGATTAAAGATTTAAATCGTATTGCAAATGATACAAATAAATTTTTGAACTCCTATATTAATAGACAATCAAAAACTGAATTAATTAAATCAATGAAATATGGACTACTACCTGGTGGCAAAAAAATAAGATCCAAAATACTAATTGATGTAGGAAGAATCTTTAATTTAAATTATAGATCTTTAGTTAAGATAGGAGCAGCAGTAGAATGTATACATGCTTACTCTTTGATTCATGATGACTTACCTTGTATGGATAATGATTCGATTAGAAGAGGAAAACTCTCTACTCATAAAAAATTTGGAGAGTCCACAGCTGTTCTTGCAGGAAATTCCTTACTTACAATGGCATTTGAAATTCTAAGTGACAAAAATTTATTATTAAAAGAAAGAATAAAAATTGAATTAATTAATCTTCTTTCTGAATGCTCAGGTCATACTGGGATAGCAGGAGGCCAATACTTAGATTTAAATTATGAAAGAAAAAAAATAAAAAGAAAAAAAGTGATTGATATGCAAATAAAAAAAACAGGAAAATTATTTGCATTTTGCTGCGTCGCTCCAGTACTAATTTCGAATAAAAATCAAAGAGTTTTAAAATTTTTTGAAAAAATAGGTTATGAAATTGGATTATTGTTTCAAATTACTGATGATTTAATTGATTATAAAGGAATTTCAAAAAAAGCTGGAAAAAAAACAAAAAAAGATCAAAAAAAGGGAAAAGCTACTTTAATCAGTTTACTAGGTTATAAAAATACTATTAAATACACTAACAAAATAAAAAATAATATTTTAAAAAAATTAAGTTTTTATGGAAAAAAAAGTGAAAGCTTAAAAAAAACAATTTTATTTATTTTTGAAAGAGAAAAGTGATTAAAAAATATCAATACTTAGATAAAGTTAATTTTCCTTCTGATATAAAAAATTTGAAGCCATCGGAACTAAAAATTTTAGCTAAAGAAGTTAGAGAAGAGATGATTGATGCAGTATCAGTTACAGGAGGACATCTTGGAGCAGGTTTGGGAGTTGTAGAACTAACAATAGCATTGCATTATGTGTTTGATACTCCTAATGATAAAATTATTTGGGATGTTGGACACCAAACTTATCCTCATAAAATATTAACTGGTAGAAAAGATAAAATAACAACCCTAAGACAAGGTAATGGCCTTTCAGGTTTTACTAAGAGGTCAGAAAGCGAATATGATCCATTCGGTGCAGCCCATAGTTCAACATCAATTTCTGCTGCACTTGGTATTGCGACTGCAAATAAATTAGAAAAAAAATCTAATCAAGTTGTTGCAGTAATTGGAGATGGAGCGATAAGTGCAGGTATGGCTTATGAAGCAATGAATAATGCTGGATCTTCAAAAACGAAAATGATTGTAATATTAAATGATAACGATATGTCAATTGCAAAACCTGTTGGAGCAATGAGTACATACCTTGCAAAAATTCTATCTGGAAAAATTTACTTTAGCTTAAGAGAAACAATTAAACTAATAATTTCAGCTTTTTCAAAGAGATTTAGCGACAAAGCAAAAAGGGCAGAAGATTTATTAAGATCAGCAGTAACAGGGGGCACTTTATTTAATTCATTAGGTTTTTATTATGTTGGTCCAATTGATGGTTATGATTTAGACAATCTAATATCAGTTTTGCAAAATGCAAAAAAATTAAATCATGAAGGGCCAATAATGATTCATATAAAAACTGAAAAAGGAAAAGGATATGAATTTGCAGAAAAATCTGATGATAAATATCATGGAGTTACAAAATTTAATGTTAAAACTGGAATTCAAGAAAAAAACAAATCCAATGTACCATCTTATACAAAAGTTTTTGCAAAAACGTTGATTAAGCATGCTGAAAAGGATAGCAAAATTATTGGAATAACGGCAGCAATGCCATCTGGCACAGGCATGGATTTATTTTCTGAAAAGTTTCCAAACAGAATGTTCGATGTTGGAATTGCAGAACAACATGCTGTAACCTTTGCTGCTGGATTAGCAACAGAAGGTTATAAACCTTACGCGGCAATATACTCAACTTTTTTACAAAGAGCTTATGACCAAGTAGTTCATGACGTGGCAATACAAAACCTTCCTGTTAGATTTGCAATAGATAGAGCTGGACTTGTAGGAGCAGATGGACCGACACATGCTGGGTCTTTTGATATTACATATTTATCTACACTTCCAAACTTTATTGTCATGGCAGCAAGTGATGAAGCTGAACTTGTTAGAATGATCAATACTTCTGTTGATATAAATAATAATCCATCTGCTTTAAGATATCCTAGAGGCAATGGCATAGGGGCTGATTTGCCAGATATTGATGAAAAAATTGAAATAGGGAAAGGAAGATTAATCCTAGAAGGAAAAAAAGTTGCAATAATTAATTTTGGAGCAAGATTGAATGAATGTTTATTAGCTAATGAAATATTAAATAAAAAAGGTATTGGAATTACATTAGTGGACGCAAGATTTGCAAAACCACTTGATGAAAATTTAATTTGGGAAATCGCAACTAACCATGAAGCAATAATTACAATTGAAGAGGGATCATTAGGAGGATTTGGTTCACATGTTAGTCAATTTTTATCAGAAAAAAAATTATTAGATAATAATTTAAAGTTTAGATCGATGATTTTACCAGATAAGTTTATTGATCATAATAAACCAGAAATTATGTATAAAGAGGCTGGTCTTGATGCTGAGTCAATAGTTTCAAAAGTTTTTGATGTTATAAATTCAAAAGTTATTTTACAAAAACAAAATTAAAATTTATTTTCCACACTGAGCTTTGTTCATTAAATAGTGATCTAGTAGAACACAATGGGTCATCGCTTCGCCGATTGGTACGGCTCTTATTCCCACACAAGGATCATGTCTTCCCCTAACAGAAATTGATGTATTTTTACCAAATTTATCTATAGTTTTTCTTGATCTTAATATTGATGAAGTCGGTTTTACAGCAAATGAAACTATAATTTCTTGTCCACTTGAAATACCTCCAAGAATTCCTCCCGCGTTATTAGATTTAAATTTTGGAGATTTGCCTTTTTTAATTATTTCATCAGAATTTTCTTCTCCTGTTAAAAGTGCTGAATTCATACCAGATCCAATGTTAACTCCCTTTACAGCATTTATACTCATCATTGCTGAGGCTAAATCCATATCGAGTTTAGAATAAATTGGCGCACCTAAACCTACTGGTATACCCCTGGCTCTTACTTCAATAATCGCACCACAAGAAGATCCAGATTTTCTTATACCAAGCAGATATTTTTCCCATAGTTTTAATATTGACTTATCAGGACAAAATAGTGGATTTTTATTTATTAATTTGTCATTCCAATTTTTTGTATCACATCCAAGAATACCAAGTTGGGTAACAGCTCCAATGACTTTGTATTTTTTTCCTAATTTGTTTTCCAAAACTTTTTTTGCGATTGCTCCAGCAGCTACTCTACTGGCAGTTTCTCTAGCTGACTGTCTCCCTCCTCCACGGTAATCTCTTATTCCATATTTTTTAAAATATGTATAATCAGCATGGCCTGGTCTAAATTTATTTTTTATTGTTTCATAATCTCTAGATCTCATATCTTTATTATAAATTATCATTGAGATTGGAGTGCCAGTTGTTTTTCCCTCAAACACGCCTGATAAAATATTTACTTTATCATCTTCTTTTCTTTGAGTTGTAAATTTTGATTGACCAGGTTTTCTCTTATTAAGTTCAATTTGTATGTCTTTTTCAGTTATTTTTATATTGGGAGGGCAGCCATCTACTATACATCCTATGGCAGGCCCGTGGGATTCACCCCAGGTAGTAAAACGAAATATCTTTCCAAAAGTATTAAATGACATTAAATATATTATATAAGTTATTTTGTTGAAATTATGAATCAAAAAAACTCTCTAGGTATAGATTTATGCTTCAAGGATTTAGATAATCCAATAGATTTGTTTGAAGACTGGTTTAACGAAGCTAAAAAAACTGAAATTAATGATCCAAATGCCTTAGCTTTAGCGACAGTAGGAAAAAATGGAATACCTTCTGTTAGAATGGTTTTACTTAAAGACTTTAACGAAAAAGGATTTGTTTTTTATACAAATTTAAATAGTCAAAAAAGTACCGAAATAAAATCTAACCCAAATGTATCAATCTGTTTTCATTGGAAATCTTTATTAAGACAAGTTAGAATTACTGGGAAATTGTCAAATGTTTCTGTTCTGGATGCTGATAATTATTACAATAGTAGATCATATGGAAGTAGAATAGGAGCTTGGGCGTCAAATCAAAGTAGTGTTTTGAAATCTAGAGATGAGCTACTCAACTCAATTGAAGAATTTAAGAAAAAATATCCAAATGAAAAAAATATACCAAGACCTAAACATTGGTCAGGATGGAATTTAAATCCTATTGCAATTGAATTTTGGCTTGATGGCAAAGACAGAATACATGAAAGACTGCGTTATACTAAAAAAGATAATGATAAGTGGATAAAAGAACTCTTAAGCCCTTAATAAGATCTTTCTAAACTAAACGAAGTTAGATTTTTTAGAATTTCCTTCTCTTTAGACTCATCAAAAATACTCAAAGAATTAGAAGCAAGATTAATAAAATATTCTGCTTTTGTGTAACAACCCGAAATTATATTATAATTTTTAATCATTAATAAAACTCTTTTAAATTCTTCTTCGTTTCTCTCATCTTTTTCAAATAATTTCTTCAGCTCAATTTTTTCATCATTATTAGCTTTTTGATATAGAAGAATAATTGGCAAAGTAACTTTTCCTTCATAAAAATCATTGCCTATTTTTTTTCCGAAAAATTTGAGTTCTGAGTTATAATCCAAAGTATCATCAGCTATTTGAAAAGTAAGTCCGAGGTTTTTTCCATAAAACTCTAAAGCTTCCTTAATTTTACTTTCTTTATTTGCTAAAATAGAACCAACTTTTGTTGCAGCCGCAAAAAGAGAAGCTGTTTTTGCAGCAATTATTTTTAAGTAAGTTTCTTCAAGCATATCTACTTCACCTTTATGTTGTAGTTGTAAGACCTCACCTTGTGAAATTTCTGCAGATGTAGAAGACAGAAGTTTTAATATTTCTAAGTTTCCATCCTCAACCATCATTTCAAAGCATCTACTTAATAAATAGTCACCAACTAAAATTGCCGACTGATTTCCCCAAATGCTATTTAAGGTTTTTTTCCCTCTTCTAATTTTACTATTGTCTATAACGTCATCATGCATAAGCGTAGCAGCGTGAATTAATTCGACACATGCCGCTAAATTTATATCTCTACCACCTTTTGAGTATCCGCAAATTTTAGCTGTTCCTAATGTGAGAAGCGCTCTAAGTCTTTTTCCACCTGTTCTTAAATGGTAGCTTGTCATTTCATCGACAAGATTTACTTTGCTAGATAATTTTAATCTAATTTTTTCTTCAACTAATACTAATTTTTCCTCAACTGAATTTTTAAGTTCTGAATATGAATTATTTATTCGATTTTTTAATTGAACAACTGTCCCCATCTAGTTAAAGTAGTATAATTAACACAATATTATACTTATCAATTGACGCACCTAAAACTTCAACTATAAGTAGACTTTATATTAAACCAAAAATTTTATAAGCATAAGAATGTTATCTTTTTTTAAAAAAAAAAAAATCATACCTCACATTAAACTAAGTGGTGTGATAGGTAATGTTGGAAAATTTAAACAAGGCATTGATTTTGCGGGACAGGAAGAAATAATTAAAAAAGCTTTCTCCATTAAAAAAGCACCTGCAGTAGCCATTTCTATTAATTCACCAGGGGGATCTCCTGTTCAATCACATCTAATCCATGATTTTATTAGATCACAAGCAAAAAAAAATAATAAAAAAGTAATAATTTTTGCTGAAGATGTAGCTGCATCTGGTGGGTATTTAATTGCCTGCGCAGGGGACGAAATTTATGCAAATCAAAGTTCTATAGTTGGATCAATAGGTGTGATTTATTCGTCTTTTGGTTTTAAAGATCTTATAAATAAAATAGGAGTTCAAAGAAGAGTTTATACTGCTGGCAAGAACAAAAGCACACTTGACCCTTTCATGGATGAAAAAAAAGAAGATATTGAAAGATTAAAAACTATTCAGCTAGATCTACATAAAGATTTTATTGAAGTTGTAGAGAATAGTAGGTCAACAAAATTAAAAAAAGATAGTGGAATTGAATTATTCTCAGGAGAATTTTGGTCAGGCAGAAAAGCAAAAGAATTAGGCTTAGTAGATGGAATAGGAAATGTAGATCAAGTTTTGAGACAAAAGTTTGGTGAAAAAATAATTATTAAAAAATTTGAAAAAGCAAAAGGCTGGCTTGCTAGAAAATTATCTTCAGAAAATCATACAGAACAAGCAATCAGTATTTTAGAAGAAAGATCTATCTGGCAAAGGTATGGCTTCTAAAAAAAAAAATAAAAAAATTAAATTTCAATCATTTCAAGATACAATCTTGAATTTACAAAAATATTGGAGCAAACACGGATGTATAATTTTACAACCATATGATTTAGAGGTTGGAGCAGGTACATTTCACCCTGCTACAACACTTAGATCTCTAGGAAATAAGCCATGGAGAACTGCCTATGTTCAACCTTCAAGAAGACCCACGGATGGAAGATATGGAGAAAATCCAAATAGACTTCAACACTATTATCAATTTCAAGTTTTAATTAAACCGTCACCAAAAAATATAAAACAACTTTATTTAAACAGTCTTTCAGCAATTGGTATTAAACATAAAGAACATGATATAAGATTTGTTGAAGATGACTGGGAAAGCCCAACATTAGGAGCTGCAGGCCTTGGTTGGGAAGTCTGGTGTGATGGCATGGAAGTAACTCAGTTCACTTATTTTCAGCAAATGGCTGGAATAGAATGTAACCCTATCTCTGTAGAATTGACATATGGATTAGAAAGACTTTGTATGTTTACTCAAGGAAAAAAAAATGTTTTTGATTTAGAATGGAATAACGATGGAGTTTTATATCGAGATGTATTTCATCAGTCTGAAAAAGAATTTTCAAAATACAACTTTGAATTAGCTAATACTGATAATTTGTTTAAAATATTTGATATGACAGAGAAAGAATCTAAATCTTTGATAGAAAATAAACTATCTTTACCAGCTTATGATCAATGTTTAAAAGCTAGTCATATTTTTAATATACTAGATGCAAGAGGAGTAATAAGTGTTGCTCAAAGAGCTGAGTATATAGCAAGGATCAGATATCTTGCAAAAGATATTGGTCAGATTTGGCTCGAAAGTCAAAAATAAAAATGGCTGAACTTTTATTAGAATTATTTAGCGAAGAGATACCTGCTAAATTACAATCTGCTGCTAGATTTAACTTGCTTACAAGTTTTAAAAATTTTTTTGAAAAAGAAAATATAAATTATAAAGATGATGCTAAAGTTTTTTCTACGCCAAATAGACTAGTCTTATGCTTTAAAAAAATTGAAAGAGAAATAAATCAAAAATCAGAAGAGGTAAGGGGCCCGAGCACTAAAGCTCCAGAGAAAGCAATAGAGGGTTTTTTAAGATCAAACCGAATTGAAAAACAGGATATATATAAAAAAAATACAGAAAAAGGCGAATTTTTTTTTTATAAAAAACCATCAAGAAAGATCAAATCCGAAGATGTTTTAAAAACCAACATTCCAGAAATATTAAAAAATCTATCATGGAAAAAATCAATGAAATGGGGCACTCATGAGCTTTATTGGGGCAGACCATTAAAATCGATACTTGCAATTTTTGATAACAAACCTTTAAAGTTTGAATTTCATCATTTATCTAGTTCGAACTTTACCTATATAGATAAAGATTTTGAAGATAAAACAAGAATATTTAAAAGCATTAATTCTTATTTTTCTTATTTTAAAAAATTAAATGTAATTATTGATAATGGTTTAAGAAAAAAATATATAAAAAAAAAATTAATAGATCTTTCAAATAAAAAAAATCTTAAAATAAATATTAATGAAAAGTTATTAGACGAAGTAACCGATATTGTTGAAAAACCGAAAGTAATTTCATGTATGTTTGATAAAAAATATTTAAACATACCAAAAGAAATTATAGCAATAACAATGCAACATCATCAAAAGTATTTTCCAACATTTGATAATAAATATAATTTAACGAATAATTTTTTTATTGTTGCGGATTCAATTGATCCAAAAAACTTTGTAAAAACTGGAAATGAAAGAGTTATCGATGCAAGGTTAAGTGACGCAGAATTTTTCTGGAATAAGAATAAATCACAAAATTTGGTCAAACAGATATCTAAATTAAAAAATATAAATTATTTCAAGGGTCTTGGAAATTATTATGACAAAGTTCAAAGATTAAGAAAATTGAGTATTCTAATTTCAGACGAATTATTGATTAGCAAAGAAAAAATAGAAATTGCATCTTCAATATGCAAAGTAGATTTGCTCTCTGATCTTGTTGGAGAATTTCCAGAATTACAAGGTGTGTTAGGAGGTTATTTTGCTGCAGAACAAGGTTTTGAAAAAGAAGTTTGTATCGCTGTTAGTGAGCATTATTTACCAGTAGGATTAGAAAGCAACATTCCAAAAAAACCTTATAGTATAGCACTGTCATTAAGTGACAAAATAGATTCTCTAGTAGGTTTTTTTGGTTTAGATTTAAAACCTTCAAGCTCCAAAGATCCATATGCATTAAGAAGATCAGCTATTGGTTTATTAAAAATGATTTTGGAAAATAATAAAGAATTAAAATTAAGAGATTTAATAAACTATAGCTGCCAACTATTCAATGAGCAAAATATTAATTTCAATTCAAAAAATGTTCAGAAAGATCTTTCAGAATTTTTCCAAGATAGATTCAAAAATTTTATGAAGGAAAAAGGAATTAGAAATGACATTATCGAGAGTGTGAATTTGAACTATAATATTGATAATATTTTAAAAATTTACAAAAAAACTTTAACTTTAAATAAACTAATTTCAAAAGAAATTGGAAAAGATGTGATGTTTAGTTATAAAAGAGCATCAAATATTATTTCTAATGAATTAAAAAATAACAATATAGAGATAACTGGCTCTGCAGATCCAGGACTATTTAAAAATGAATTTGAAAAAACACTATATAAAAAAATTCATGAAATAAGGAAAGATTTTACAAGTATTGACAAAGAGAATAACTACGAAGGTATATTAAAAACATTGTCATCCGCCAGAAAAGAATTAAATGAGTTTTTTGACAATGTAATAGTAAATGATCCAGATGAATTAACTAAAAAAAATAGGCTAGAACTTTTACAAATGTTGTGTAAAACCTTCGATAATTATTTAAATTTTTCTAAAGTAGAAAGTATTTAGTGAAAAAATTAATTTTTAACTTTAAATCCAAAGATACAAAAAGAATAAAAAATCCTGAAAACATTTTAGGAGGAAAGGGAGCAAACCTTGCTAAAATGGGAAGACTTGGATATCCTGTTCCATCAGGATTTACTATTTCTACAGAAGCTTGTCATTTATTTTATAAAAATAACAAAAAAATTGGTCCAAAAATATTAAAACAGATAAAGACCGAAATAAAAAATATTGAGAATGATACGGGAAAAAAATTTGGAGATTTAATAAACCCTTTGCTTGTTTCAGTAAGATCAGGTGCAAGAGTTTCAATGCCTGGAATGATGGATACGATACTAAACTTAGGATTAAATGATAAAACAGTTTTAGCACTTGCAAAAAAAACTTCGAACCAAAGATTTGCTAAAGACAGCTATAGGAGATTTATTCAAATGTACTCTAATGTAGTATTGGGAGTTGAAAGTTATAATTTTGAGGAACTTATTGAAAATTATAAATTAACAAAAGGAGTTTTATTAGATACCGAGCTAGATGAAAATGATTGGAATGGCTTAATAAAAGATTTTAAGAATGTTGTAAAAGAAAAAACTAAAAAAGAATTTCCTCAAGATGTAAATGAACAATTAACAGGAGCTGTATCAGCTGTATTTTTGTCTTGGCAAAGCAATAGAGCAAAAATCTATAGAAAACTTAATCAAATATCATCCGATTGGGGAACGGCAGTAAATGTTCAATCAATGGTATTTGGAAATATGGGCCAAGATTGTGCGACCGGAGTAGTTTTTACAAGAAATCCATCTACAGGCACAAATGAAATTTATGGAGAATATTTAATTAATGCACAAGGAGAAGATGTTGTAGCAGGTACAAGAACTCCACAATATTTAACAAAAAAAGCTAGAGCTAAAGCTGGGATAAAAGAAAACTCAATGCAAGAGTCAATGCCAACTGTTTTTAAAAAGTTATATAAAATTTTAAAGAATTTAGAAAAACATTATAAGGATATGCAGGATGTAGAGTTTACAGTTGAAAAAAATAAACTTTGGATATTACAAACAAGATCTGGAAAAAGAACAGCTAAATCTGCCGTAAAGATTGCAGTTGATATGGTTAAAGAAAAATTAATTTCAAAAAAAATTGCTATCACAAGAATAGACCCTCATTCTCTAGATACACTTTTGCACCCCACTTTAGATGAAACAAGTAAAATAAATGTTATTGCAAAAGGTTTGCCAGCTTCTCCTGGTGCAGCAAGTGGAAAAGTGGTTTTTTCATCTAACGAAGCAGAAAGACTTAATGAAATGATGCAGGACACAATTTTAGTTAGAGTCGAGACTTCGCCAGAAGATATACACGGAATGCACGCAGCCAAAGGAATATTGACCTCAAGAGGAGGAATGACAAGTCACGCAGCTGTAGTTGCGAGAGGCATGGGAAGACCATGCGTTTCAGGCTCAAGTGAAATTGATATTAATTATGATAAAAAAATATTTAAAACTAAATCTATAGAGATAAAAGAAGGCGATTTAATTACAATAGATGGGTCTACAGGAAGAATTATTCAAGGTGAAGTCCCCAAAATTAAACCTGAAATTTCTGGAGATTTTTCAAAATTAATGAGTTGGGCGGATAGTTTTAGAAAGTTAAAAGTAAGAACAAATTCTGAAACTTCCTTAGATACTAAGACTGCAAGAGATTTTGGAGCCGAAGGAATAGGTCTATGTAGGACAGAACATATGTTTTTTGATGAAGAAAGAATTCTGTCTGTAAGAGAAATGATACTTTCAAAAACTACAGAAGATAGAAATAAAGCATTAAAGAAACTTTTACCCCATCAAAAAAATGATTTTATTGAAATATTTAAAATTATGAGTGGCCTACCTGTTACAGTAAGATTATTAGATCCCCCATTACATGAATTTCTTCCAAGAACTGAAAAAGAAATTATTGAAGTATCAAATAAATTAAAATTACCTATTAAGGAAGTTGAGACAAGAATTAGCGAGCTACATGAACAAAATCCAATGTTGGGACACAGAGGCTGTAGGTTAGGAATTTCTTTTCCTGAAATTTATGAAATGCAATGTAGAGCGATATTTGAAGCTTTGACAGATTTAAAATCAAAAAAAATTAAATCTGCTTTCCCAGAGATAATGATACCTTTAGTTTCAACCGAAGCCGAAATAAAAATTATGAAAGATCTTGTAATAAGAACAGCAAAAAAAGTTCAAGATGAAAATAAAATAAAGATTAAATTTTTAGTTGGAACCATGATTGAATTACCTAGGGCAGCAATAAAGGCTAAAGATATAGCAAAGCATGCAGAATTTTTTAGTTTTGGTACAAATGATTTAACACAAACCGCATTTGGAATTAGTAGAGATGATAGTGGTAAGTTTTTAAATGACTATATTGAAAACAAAATTTTTGACATTGATCCTTTTATTTCAATAGATGAAGGAGTGGGTGATCTAATCAAAATTGCTTCCGAAAGAGGAAGAAAACAAAATAAAAATATAAAACTAGGTATATGTGGAGAACATGGTGGGGATCCAAAAAGTATATATTTTTGTTCAGCTGCTGGATTAGATTACGTTTCTTGTTCACCATATAGAGTGCCAGTAGCAAGACTTGCAGCTGCACAAGCTCAATTAAAAAAATAGGATGTAGATTTTCCTTTTTAAATTTCTAATTTTAAATCTAGGGCTGGTGCGCTATGAGTTATTGATCCAACAGAGATTCTATTTACTCCAGTTTTAGAAATATTTTTGACTGTCTTTAAAGTAATATTGCCTGAGGCCTCTGTTTCATAGTATTTTTTCGCGATTTTTATTCCATCCCTGAGTGATTTAATATTCATGTTGTCAAACAAAACTCTATCAAATTTTAAGCCAACTATTTTTTTAAGTTGATTAAGATTATCAATTTCTACAGTAATTTTTTTTCCTTTTTTGGATTTTATTGCTTTTTTTATTATTTCACTAATATTTTTATTTGCTGCTATATGATTATCTTTAATTAAAAACTCGTCACTTAAATTAAATCTATGATTTTCTCCTCCACCAAGTTTAACTGCATATTTTTGTATAACTCTTAAATTTGGAATAGTTTTTCTAGTACAACAGATTTTTGATTTTTTATTAACTTTTTTTACAAAGCTATTTGTTTTTGTGGCAATGCCAGAGATATGAGATAAAAAATTTAAAGCAACTCTTTCTCCAATTAATATATTTTTTATATTACCTTCAATAATTGCTATTAAACTTCCTTTTTTTATTTTAGATCCTTCTTTTTTTTTAATTTTAATTTTAATTTTTTTATCAATTAATTTAAAAGTTTGTTTTACAAAATCTAATCCACCTATTATTCCTGCCTGATTTGATAACAAATTTGCTTTTATTTTAGTATTATTTCTTAATAGATTAGAAGTAATATCTCCTGAAGGATACAAGTCTTCATTTAGTGCTAGCTTGCAAACATTGGTAATGAAATTTTTGCTTAATTTTATTTTTGGCACAGATTTTATCTGCCTATCTCTGCCATTCTTTCTACAGACTTCCTTGCTTTTTCTATAGTTTCGCTATCCATTGTTAATTCGTTAGTTTCGTTTTCCAAACAATCTAATACTTTAGGTAATGTTATTTTTTTCATGTGAGGACATAAATTACATGGACGAATAAATTTAACATTTGGATTATCAATTTGAACATTATCACTCATGGAACATTCTGTAACCATCATTACTTTTTCTGGTTGGTTATCTTTAACATACTTTATCATACCACTTGTTGATCCAGCAAAATCACTAGCTTTTATAACATCAGGCGGACATTCTGGATGAGCTATTATTTTAATACCTGGGTTATTTTTTCTGATTTCATTTATTTCTTCATCATTAAATTGTTCGTGGACTTCACATGTGCCTTTCCAGGAAATAATTTCAACATCTGTTTGAGAAGCAACGTATTTTGCTAAAAAATCATCTGGTAAAAAAATAACTTTTTTTACTCCAAGAGATTCAACGATTTTAACAGCATTAGCAGACGTACAGCATACATCAGTTTCTGCTTTTACCTCTGCAGATGTATTGACATATGAAACTACTGGAACTCCAGGATATTTTTTTTTTAAATTTCTTACATCATTACCAGTAATAGATGCAGACAAAGAGCAACCAGCATCCATATCTGGAAGAAGAACTTTTTTTTCTGGACTCATAAGTTTTGCTGTTTCGGCCATAAAATGAACTCCACACATTACTATAATATCAGCTTTAGTCTTTGCAGCTTCAATAGCAAGAGCAAGCGAGTCTGCTGAAAAATCTGAAATACCATGATATATTTCTGGTGTTTGATAATTGTGGGCAAGAATTACAGCATTTTTTTCTTTTTTAAGTTTATTAATTTTGTAAATATAAGGGGCATGAATTGCCCACTCTATTTCTGGTATAGTTTTTGAGACTTTCTGATAAATTGCATCTGTTGCTTTTTTTATCTCTGTATTAACTTCCATACAAAAACTTACCAACTTGAAATTGAATTGTCATTAATTTATTCTGACGCATAAAGGCGGTCATGCTGAAATTGGTAGACAGGCACGGTTGAGGGCCGTGTGGGCTTAGCCCATGAGAGTTCAAATCTCTCTGACCGCACCAAATAATTAGCTAAATCAAATTTGTAGGGGCGTTCTGTTGCCAGGTGCCCCGAACTTTGTAACATTATTCGCGAATAATTTGAATTGAATAGTGGGGTTTTGCAACCCAAGTGCGGATATAGTGCGGACAGAATTTCTGTGCTAGGATCATGAATCATGAAAAAAATAACTAAATATATATTTTATATTTGGAACGCATTTGCAGTACTGTTTATTGCATCTAAAATATATGTTGTGTGGGGCGAATTTGACAAGCCAGGAGTAGGTATAGGAGCTGGTATTGGTTTTTTTATAATCTTAGTGGTTTGGTTAATAGTTAACGGTCTATTAGCAACGATTTATTTTTTTGTAAGAGATGGTGATAAAAAAAAGAGCAAGTAGATATAATGAAAAAACTTTTATGGATCATGGTTCTTGTTTTGGGATTAGCGTATAGTGTCAATAGTAATGCAGGTGAAAAATTAGATCTAATTTTTTGCACAAGTGATATGACAAAGTATCAAGATCCTAGATATAGTGATGCATTCTTAAAAAACCAATTTGGAGGAAGTTGTCCGCGTTCAAAACCAATAGAGATAAGTTATGAACAGATGAGTGAAAAAGTATCGTCTAATTATAAACTTTGCTACAATCCAAAAAATACAGATGGATTGAAAGTTTACTATACTCCTAGAGAGTGTAGCCAACAATATGAAGTTGGTGGAATCCCAATTAAATATGATGGTATGCAATTTTATATTGGTGAGGGAGTATCTAGAAGTAATACTGCTTCCTTCACAACGCCAATTGGAGCACATTCCTCAACTTGTAAAGAAATAGGTTTTACACCTGGAACAGAAAAGTTTGGTGATTGTGTTTTAAAATTAGTTGAGCTTGATATCAAAAGAGGTGGCAACGTTCAGGCAGCTGAACAGTTTCAAAGAAAAAGACAAGATAAAGCTAGTGAAATGTTAATTCAATTGGGTTTAGGTTTATTAAGTGGATCAACAACACAAACTCAAACCAATACAAACCAAAGAAGTACTTGTAGATGGCAAAGTGGTGGTATTGGCCAACCTTATATGACTTGTACAACAAATTAAAAAAGTTAATTGAATAATGAAAAAAATTTTAGGGATCGTGGTTCATGCGTGTAATATCATGGAACTTAGGTAAAAATTTTAAAATAATAGAACAACAATTAAAAATTGTTGATGAAGAAAAACCCGACGTATTAGCTTTACAAGAAGTAACTAGCAAAAGTTACAAAATAATAAATGAAATTTTGAGACCAAAGTTTAAGCATATACATTTTAGTCTAGATTTACTTAAAGATAATAAATTGTCAGTTGGTCCTAGAAAATTAGCAGTTTTAACTGCATCAAATTATAAATTAGAAATGAGAGATTTAAATGAGTTTAATATTCCGTGGAGAGAAAGAATACTTAATCATAATATTTATACAGGTAAGAAAAAGATTAGATTCTATAATGCATACATACCTCCAGGTTCTTCTAATGGTTGGATTAAAATTGAAACTTTAGAGGGTATATTTGAAGGTTTAAATACAACAAGTTCAGATCCAAGGATTTTATGTGGAGATTTTAATATACCACAATCAGAAAACCATAGACATAACGTTATTACTTTTGCACAAAAAATGAAACTAAAGGGCAAACCCAGACTTAAGAAAAGCTTCAGGGGTGGAAGTGGAAAAAGATGGGATCAAGCTGAAAGAAATTTATTTGAAAACTTAAAGCCAGTAGGTATGCAAGATAGTTATAGAAAGAAGCATTCTTACAAAACCTATGAATATTCATTTGCAATTATTAGAAAAGGTAAAATAGCAGCTAAAAGGCGGTTTGATCATTTTTTTACATCAGATGATTTATCTGTAAATCAAATTAGATACCTGCACTCATATAGAGAAAAAAAATTAAGTGACCATTCACCTATACAAATTGATTTAGATTAAATTTACTAGTGCGGACACAGAGCGGATAAAATTAAATTTAACTAAATAACTGTTGATAAATATAAGATGCTAAGGGGCGTTCTGTTGCCAGGTGCCCCGAACCCCGTAACTTAATTAATAAATTAATTAAGCTGCAAGTGCGTAACTTTCGTTAGCATTTATAATTTAGCCCTTTACGGCGGAACAATACCGAACGAAAGAATAACTTTTAGACACTCGTCGATTCTGATTCACCCCCATAAGTTGAAATTGGTGGAGGTGGTGGGTACTGCCCCCACGTCCGCAATGCTTATTACGAAATTCGTTTATCGTCGTAGTTGGAAAACCAACATTATTAATATAAAAGTAAAATAAATAGATTCAATATTTTATTCATGAAATTAACTAAAGAACAAGAACAAGAGATTAAAGATCAACAAAACCAAGAAACTAGCACAAAAAGAGTTACCGCACCTGAACTTGAAAAAATTCTTTATGAAGCAATACCCATTCTAGATCATGGTTTTATAAGAGTTGTTGATTATATGGGCAACGATACTTCTATAGTGCAAGCTGCAAGAGTTTCTTATGGAAAAGGTACTAAAAAGGTTTCAACTGACTCAGGTCTAATTAAGTATTTAATGAGACATTGGCATAGTACCCCATTTGAAATGTGTGAAATAAAATATCACGTAAAGTTGCCAATCTTTATAGCTAGGCAATGGATTAGACATAGAACAGCAAATGTCAATGAATACTCTGCAAGATATTCTATTTTAGATAAAGAATTTTATTTACCTAAAACAGAAAATTTAGCGGCTCAATCTCAAAGCAATAGACAGGGAAGAGGAGATGTGCTCCAAGGAGAACAAGCTAAAAAAGTTTTAAACCTTTTAAAAAATGATGCAGAACAAACTTATAATAATTATGAAATGATGCTTAACGAACGTTATGACGGTTCTGTAATTAATGAAAAAGAAGTAGGTCTTGCAAGAGAGCTTGCTAGAATGAATTTAACTTTAAATACTTACACCCAATGGTACTGGAAAACTGATTTACTTAATTTAATGAATTTTTTAAGATTAAGAGCAGACCATCATGCTCAATATGAAATTAGGATGTACGCAGATGCAATGCTAGACACATTAAAAAAATGGGTTCCTATAACATACGAAGCATTTATGGATTATAGGGTAGGTGGCACAGAAGTATCGGCAAAAGGAAAAATCATATTGCAAAAATTAATCAAAGGTGAAGATGTTGATGTAGATCAATCAGGTTTATCAAAAAGAGAATGGAATGAATTAATGGCTGCTTTTAATCTTAAAGATAAGTTGATTTAATCTTTTCTGCTAAACTAAGATATATTTTTGAAATTTCATGATCCGGTTTACTTTCAACAATTGGAGTTCCAAGGTCTCCAAGTTTTCCAACTTCGGGATTAATTGGAATTTCTCCTAAAAATTTTTTATTAAATTCCTCCGAAGTTCTTTTAACTCCACCTTCTCCAAAAATTGGATATTTTTTTCCATCATCTCCAATGAAATGACTCATATTATCAATTAAACCAATAATCTTTACACCAAGCTTGTCGAACATTCTAATTCCACGTTTTACATCCTGTAATGCAATTTCTTGTGGTGTAGAAATAATAATTACTCCATCCATTTTTATTTCTTGTGAAAAAGTAAGTTGTGTATCACCTGTTCCCGGAGGCATATCTACAATTATAAAATCTAAATTTTTCCAAGCAACTTTTTGTGTAAAGGTCTTTATTGCACTCGTGACCATAGGTCCTCTCCATATCATTGGAGTTTGTTCTTCAGTTAAAAAACCAATAGACATACATTGAATATCATATTTTAAAATTGGATTTAAAGTTTTTCCATCACTTTTAGGTTTTTCATTTATTGAAAATAATTTTGGTAATGAGGGTCCATAAATATCAGCATCTAATAACCCAACTTTGCACCCTGTTTTTTTTAGTGCAACTGCAATATTTGTAGCAAATGTAGATTTTCCGACACCACCTTTTGCACTTGAAATTGCTATTGTAAATTTTGTTCCATTAATAGGGTTTTTTACAAAGGATTTTTGTCGCGGTTTTGTATCCATTAATTCAACTTACCTTGTTTTTCTTGATAAAGACACTATATACATTGTCATATGAGCGATTTCAAAAATCAAAGCCCGTGGGGATCTCCACCAGGAGGTGGAAATGGTGACGGTTTTAGGAGAGGACCAACACCACCAGACATTGATGAAATTATAAAAAATATTCAAGACAAAATAAAAAGATTTATACCAGGTGGAAGCTCATCTGGAGGAAAACCAATAATTTTTGGTTTAGTAATTCTATTAATTATTTGGGCTTTGAGTGGATTATACAGAGTTTTACCTGATGAACAGGGAGTAGTTTTAAGATTTGGTAAATTTGTTAAAACAACACAACCAGGTTTAAACTATCATATACCTTTCCCAGTTGAAAGTGTTCTAACTCCCAAAGTTACCAAAGTTAATAGAATGGATATTGGTTTTAGATCAGAAAGAGACAGCGGGTTTGGCTCAAGTGGAGTGGCTGATGTTCCAGAAGAAAGCTTAATGCTAACTGGAGATGAAAATATTGTGAACATAGACTTTTCTGTATTTTGGGTAATTAAGGATGCTGGAAATTTTTTATTTAAAATCCAGGACCCAGAGGGAACGGTTAAAGCTGCTGCAGAAACAGCCATGAGAGAGGTTATTGCTCGATCAAACATTCAGCCAATTTTAACTGAAGGAAGATCAAAAATAGAAATAGATACTCAGGAAATTATTCAAAACATTTTAGATGAATACAATTCTGGAATACAGATTACTCAAGTTCAAACACAAAAAGCTGATCCACCAGATCAAGTTATTGATGCATTTAGAGATGTGCAAGCTGCAAGAGCAGATATGGAAAGGTCTAAAAATGAAGCAGAAGCATATGCCAATGATGTAATTCCGAGAGCACGTGGGGAAGCTGCAAAAATTTTACAAGCAGCAGAGGCATATAAAAAAGAAGTAGTTGCAAAAGCAGAAGGTGAAGCTAGCAGATTTTTATCAATATACAGTGAGTATGCTAAGGCTAAAGAAGTAACCCAAGAGAGAATGTATCTTGAAACTATGGAAAAGGTTTTAGCCGATATTGATAAAGTTATAATTGATAAGAACGCAGGATCGGGAGTTGTTCCATACTTACCTCTTCCAGAATTGAAAAAGGTAAATTAAATGAAAAAAATTTTATTACCAATAATTCTAGTATTAGGGGCAACAGCTTTCTTTTCAATTTTTATTGTTAAAGAAATTAATCAAGCAATAGTTCTCCAATTTGGAGACCCAAAAAGAATTATTTCAAAACCTGGTATTAATTTTAAAATTCCTTTTATTCAAAATGTCGTTTTTCTAGATAAAAGAATATTAAATTTAGACGCACCACCAGAAGAAGTAATTGCGTCGGATCAAAAAAGATTAATAGTTGATGCATTCGCAAGATTTCAAATAATTGATCCTTTAAAATTTTATATTTCTGTAGGAAATGAAAGAGTAGCTAGATCACGTTTATCAACAATTATAAACTCAAGAATTAGAAGTGTTTTAGGAACACAGAGATTACAAACTTTATTATCTGCAGACAGAACAAATCAAATGGCATTAATACAAGATGGAGTAAATAATGAGGCGGAAAAGTTTGGAATTAAAATTGTTGACGTAAGAATTAAAAGAGCAGATCTCCCACCAGCAAACAGCGAAGCAATATATAGAAGAATGCAAACTGAAAGAGAGAGAGAAGCTAAAGAATTTAGAGCAAAAGGTGCAGAAATGGCAATAACTATTACTTCGACAGCTGATAAAGAAGTAACAGTAATATTAGCAGAAGCTGAAAAACAATCTCAGATCATGAAAGGTGAAGGTGATGGTCAGAGAAATAAAATATTTGCGGAAGCATTTGGGCAAGATCCTGAATTTTTTGCATTTTATAGAGCAATGCAAGCCTATGAAAAAGCTTTAATAGGAGGAGAAACATCTTTGATATTATCTCCGGATAGTGAATTCTTTAAATTCTTTGGAAATATAAAAGCAAAATTAGATTAGTATTTTAATATGAGAGAACTGATCATAGCACTTGGTCTATTCTTTTTTATAGAGGGAATTTTGTACGCCTTATTTCCATCAAAAATGAAAAGTATTTTACTTAAAGCAAAAGATGCAAAAGAGAGTCAATTAAGAATAGGTGGGCTAATTTTTGCATTAATAGGTTTTATTATAATTTGGTATATGAAAAAAAATGGCATTTAAATATTTTAAAAAATTTTTAGTAGCTATAATTATTTTAAATTTTTCTACTATAGTTTATTCTAATGACGCACCCAGCTCTTTTGCAGATTTAGCTGAAAAGTTAATGCCGTCAGTCGTAAATATTTCAACTAGCCAAACTGTAGTTACAAAAACTAATCCATTTCCTGGATTTGAATTTCCACCTGGTTCACCATTTGAAGATATGTTTAAAGATTTTGGAACTCCCCAGAAAAAGAAGGCCTATGCACTTGGATCAGGATTTATAATTGATTCATCTGGTATTATAATTACAAACAACCACGTAATTAAAGGAGCTGAGGATATTTTAGTTAGAATTGAAGGTGGTGAAGACTATGAAGCTGAAGTAATAGGTGCTGATCCTCTCTCAGATCTTGCAGTTTTGAAGATAAAATCTAATGAAAAATTTAAGCCAGTTAAATTTGGTGATTCAGATAAAGCAAGAATAGGAGATTGGGTTATTGCTATAGGAAATCCATTGGGTCTTAGCGGAACTGTTACAGCTGGAATAATTTCAGCGAGAAACAGAAATATTGGAATGACTAGATATGAAGATTTTATTCAAACAGACGCATCAATCAATCAAGGTAATTCAGGCGGACCCTTGTTTAATATGGATGGTGAAGTAATTGGAATTAACACCGCGATATTAGGAAGAGAAGGAAATATTGGAATTGGTTTTTCGATCCCTTCAAATAATGCAAAAATAGTTGTAGATCAATTAATTAAATATGGTGAAACAAAAAGAGGCTGGCTAGGAGTAAGGATACAATATGTAAGCAAGGAAATTGCAGATGAAGAAAAATTGAACAAACCTAGAGGAGCTTTAGTTCAAAGCGTAGCAGAAGGAAGCCCATCAGACAAGGGTGGCATAAAAGCTGGTGATATAATTTTAGAGTTTGATGGAAAATTAATAAATGAAATGAAAGAATTGCCATTAATTGTTGCACAAACAGAAGTTGGAAAAACTGTAGATGTAAAAGTTTGGAGAAATAGTAGAGAAGTAACAAAAAAAATTACACTTGGAAGATTAGAAACTTCAGAAGATTTTAATATTGAAAAAGCTGAAGCACCAAAAACAACTATCATTGAAGGTTTAAAAATAACTGTAAGAGCTTTAACAAAACAAGATATTGAAGCTAGAAATTTACCAAAAGACACAACAGGAGCAGTTATCGTTAAAATAGAAAACGATAGCCCAATAAATTATTTAAATGTAAATAATATAATTATTGAAGCGCAGAAAAAGAAAATAAAAACAGTAGGTGATCTCAAAAATATAGTTAATTCAGCTATAAGAAGCACTGATAAAACAATAATGATAGCAATTTATAATAATCAAAGCCAAAAAAGATATATTGGTGTTAAATTAGATTAACTAATGGACCTTAAGTCCAAAATCATTTTAATTGCAGGACCAACAGCATGTGGAAAATCAAATTTCGCATTAAAATTATCAAAAAAAATTAAAGGAGAAATTATTAATGCTGACAGCATGCAAGTTTATAAGCAACTTCAAATTTTAACTGCAAGACCTAAAAAAAAAGATTTAAAAAAAATAAAACACCACCTATATGGTTTCTGCGATGTAAGAAAAAATTATTCAACTGGAGAATGGTTAAAGTTTTTATTAAAAAAGATTAAAGATATTCGGAAAAGAAAGATGGTGCCAATTATAGTGGGAGGAACAGGTTTATATTTTAAAGCTCTTACTGATGGTTTAGTAAAAATACCTAATATTCCAATAAAAGTAAGAAATAAAGTTAGATTGATGCAAAGAAAATTAGGTCAAAAAAAATTCTATAATAGACTATTAAAACTTGATCCTTTAATAAAAAACACAATTGAAAAAAATGATGTTCAAAGATCTATAAGAGCTTATGAAATTAAAAACTATACAAAAATATCTATTATAAATTGGTTCAAAAAAACAAAAAAGTATATTTCTTCGGATGAGTTTATTAAATTTTATATAGATTATCCAAGAGAAAGCTTGATAAATAGAATAAACTCGAGGGTAGATGATATGTTTATAGGTGGGGCAGTTGAGGAAGTTAGAAGGTTTAATAAACTTAAAGTCAAAAAGGAAAACAGCTCAAATAAAGTAATTGGAATTAAAGAAATCACAAATTTTTTGAACAAGCAGCATACTCTTGAGCAGACTAAGGAGTTAATTGCTATTAAAACAAGGCAATATGCTAAAAGACAGGCAACGTGGGCAAGAGGACAAATGCAGTCTTGGCAAAAAATTAATCCAAAAAATTTAGGACTTGCTTTAAAAAAGTTAAAATAATTGCCTCTTAAACTTGACCTATTAGCACAACTTCAGCTAGATTGGTTGAATGTCAAAATTGTATTCAGGAGCTGAAATAGTATTTAAATGCTTGGAGGACCAAGAAGTAGAATTTATTTTTGGTTATCCTGGTGGTGCAGTTCTTCCTATCTATGATGAATTAAAAAATTTTAATTCAGTAAAACATATATTAGTTCGTCACGAACAAGGCGCAGGCCATGCAGCCGAAGGATACGCAAGATCAAGTGGAAAGCCTGGTGTACTTTTAGTTACATCGGGACCAGGAGCCACTAACGCTGTAACTGCTTTAACAGACGCTTATATGGATTCAGTTCCATTGGTTTGCATTTCTGGACAAGTTCCTACACACTTGATAGGTACTGATGCTTTTCAAGAATGTGACACAACTGGAATAACAAGACCATGCACAAAGCATAATTGGCTAGTTAAAGATGTAAAAGATTTAGAAAAAACAATTCATAAAGCTTTTGAAGTTGCTACAACCGGTAGACCAGGACCTGTATTAGTCGATATACCTAAAGATGTTCAGTTTCAAAAAACAAATTACACTAAATTCAAAAAACAAAAAAAATTAAACGGTAAAGTTAACAATCAATTTTCCCAAAAAGATATTGATGAACTGATTAAATTGATGAGCAAAGCATCAAAGCCAATTTTTTATACTGGTGGAGGCGTTATAAACTCAGGACCAAAAGCTAGCGAACTTCTAAGAGAACTGGTAAACATGACTGGTTTTCCCATAACATCTACGCTACAAGGTTTAGGTTCTTATCCTGGTGAAGATAATCAATTTTTGGGCATGCTTGGTATGCATGGATCATATGAAGCTAACAATGCAATGCATGATTGTGACCTGATGATAAACATCGGTGCCAGATTTGATGATCGGATAACTGGAAAGATAGATGAATTCTCTCCTAAATCAAAAAAAGTTCATATAGATATTGACCCATCCTCAATTAACAAAAATGTTAAAGTAGATTTACCAATTGTAGGAGATGTTGCTGAAGTTATTACTTCTACAATAAAAACTATAAAAAAAGTAAAACCAAATTTTGTAAAATCTAATAAACAAAAAGTTTCTAAGTGGTGGGAGCAAATTCAAAAATGGAGATCTATTAACTCTTTTAACTTTGTTAATAGTACTGAGACTATAAAACCACAATATGCAGTTCAAAGACTTTATGAACTAACTAAAAATAAAGACACTTATATAACAACTGAAGTTGGTCAGCATCAAATGTGGGCAGCACAACATTATAAATTTGATAAACCTAATCGTTGGATGACCTCAGGTGGCCTTGGAACAATGGGGTATGGATTGCCAGCTGCAGTTGGAGTGCAGGTTGCTCATCCAAATAAATTAGTAATTGATATTGCAGGAGAAGCATCAGTTTTGATGACTATGCAAGAAATGTCTACAGCAGTTCAATATAGTCTTCCTATAAAAATATTTATTTTAAATAACGAATATATGGGAATGGTTAGGCAATGGCAGGAATTATTACATGATAAAAATTATTCTGAAAGCTATACCGCTGCATTACCTGATTTTGTAAAACTTGCAGAAGCATACGGTTGTGTTGGTATAAGAGCCCATACACCTGAAGAGTTAGATGATAAAATAATAGAAATGATTAACACAGATAGACCAGTAATATTTGATTGTAGAGTTGATAAACAGGAAAACTGTTTTCCAATGATACCTTCTGGAAAAGCACATAATCAAATGCTTTTAGGTCCAAAAGATCAAAAAGAAAATAAAATTACCGGGAAAGGTAAGACACTAGTTTAATGCCAAAATCAAAATCAGCATATAGCACTCCAGGCAAACAAGGAAAACTTGATACACATATAATTGTTGTTTGGGTTGATAACGAAGCTGGAGTTTTAGCTAGAGTGGTAGGCTTATTTTCTGGCAGAGGATATAATATTGAATCCTTGGCAGTTGCAGAAATTGATCCAAATTTAAATATATCAAGAATTACGATTGTAACAACAGGAACGCCACAAGTTGTAGAGCAAATCAAACTACAATTAAAAAAACTTGTACCCGTTCACAAAGTTGCAGATTTTAAAAGGGAAGATAAGAATGTAATCTTTAAAGAAATGGCTTTATTTAAGTTAGTAGGAAGCAAAGATAAAAAAGAAAAAGCTTTAAAAGCTTGTAAAAAATATAATGCAATAATATTGGATAAAACAAATAAATCTTATGTTATACAAATAACAGCTTTAAGAAGAGAAATAGATTTAATGTCAAAAAATTTAAAAAAATTTGGTTTAGTAAGTGTTTCAAGAACTGGAGCTGTTGCCATGACTAGAGGAGCTGAGATATTTAAATAAATTTAAAGGAGAAAAATATGAAAATGTTTTATGAAAAAGATACTGATGTAAATTTGATTAAAGATAAAAAGATCGCAATTTTTGGCTATGGTAGCCAAGGTCACGCACATGCACTTAATCTAAAAGATAGCGGAGTAAAAGAAGTAGTAGTTGCTTTAAGAGAGGGTTCAGCCAGCAAAACTAAAGCAGAATCAAAAGGATTAAAAGTTATGAATTTATCTGATGCAGCTGAATGGGCTGATGTAGTTATGGTTTTAACTCCCGATGAACTTCAAGCAACAATTTACAAAAATCACATAGAACAAAGAGTAAGAGAAGGAACATCTATTGCATTCGCTCACGGTTTAAATATTCATTATGATTTAATTAAAGCAAGAAAAGATTTAGATGTATTTATGGTAGCGCCAAAAGGACCTGGGCATTTAGTAAGAAGTGAGTATGAGAAGGGTGGAGGAGTTCCTTGTTTATTTGCTGTCCATCAAAATGGATCAGGTAAAGCTAGAGAATTAGCCATGTCGTATGCTTCAGCTGTTGGTGGCGGAAGATCAGGAATTATTGAAACTACATTTAAAGACGAAGTAGAAACAGATTTATTTGGAGAACAGACTGTTCTTTGTGGAGGTTTAGTAGAATTAATTAAAAATGGATATGAAACTTTAGTTGAAGCTGGATACGAACCAGAAATGGCTTATTTTGAAACAGTTCACGAAGTAAAATTAATTGTTGATTTAATTTACGAAGGTGGAATTGCTAATATGAATTATTCAATTTCAAATACTGCTGAATATGGTGAGTATGTAACTGGACCAAAAATTATTAATAAAGAAGAAACAAAGAAAAGAATGAAAGAAGTTTTGGCAGATATTCAATCAGGTAAATTTACTAAAGATTGGATGGATGAATGTAAAAATGGTCAAAAGAACTTCTTAAAAACTAGAGAAAAATTAGCAGAACATCCAGTTGAAAAAGTTGGAGCAGGACTAAGAGCTCTTATGCCTTGGATAGCTAAGAAGAAGCTAATAGATAGTGACAAAAGTTAATTATTAATTAAAATATAATCAATTTATTTTGCAATCTGAGCGAGAGAATGTATTATGCCAGGGCTTTAAATAATAAAATGACCGATAAAAACAGAGTATACATTTTTGATACTACTATGCGAGATGGTGAGCAATCACCAGGGGCATCTATGAGTTTGGAAGAGAAAATACAAATTGCAAGGGTGTTTGATGAACTTGGAGTTGATATAATCGAAGCTGGATTTCCAATTGCATCGCCAGGAGATTTTGAAGCAGTTACAGAAGTAAGTAAAATTTTAAAAAATTCTATTCCAGCAGGTTTGTCAAGACATTCTAAAAAAGATATAGACAGATGCTATGAAGCATTGAAACACGCTCCAAGATTTAGAATTCATACTTTTATATCAACTAGCCCATTACACATGAAGCATAAACTAAATAAATCTCCCGAAGAAGTTTATGAGTCAATTAAGGAGCATGTTACATATGCTAGAAAATTTACTGATGATGTTGAGTGGTCATGTGAAGATGGAACAAGAACTGACATGGATTATATGTGTAAAACTGTTGAGTTGGCAATTCAATGTGGTGCCAAAACTATAAATATTCCAGATACAGTTGGTTATACAGTGCCATCTGAATTTACAAAAATTATTCAAAATTTATTAAACAAAGTCCCTAATATAGATAAAGCAATTTTATCTACTCATTGTCATAACGATTTAGGACTAGCGGTCGCGAACTCATTGGCAGGTGTTCAAGCAGGAGCAAGACAAATTGAATGCACTATAAATGGAATTGGTGAGAGAGCTGGTAACGCTGCACTTGAAGAAGTTGTAATGGCAATGAAAACAAGACCTGATTTAATGCCATATGAAACTGGAATTAACACAACACTTTTAAGCAAAGCTTCAAAAATTGTTTCAAACGCAACAGGCTTTCCTGTTCAATATAATAAAGCAATTGTTGGAAAGAATGCTTTTGCGCATGAAGCAGGAATTCATCAAGATGGAATGTTAAAAAATAGACAAACTTATGAAATTATGACACCTGAAAGTGTTGGAGTAAAACAAACATCTTTAGTGATGGGCAAACATTCAGGAAGACATGCATTTAAAGATAAATTAATTAGTCTAGGTTATGTTGATGTTACAGATGATGTTATTAGTAATGCATTTGGTAAATTTAAAGTTTTAGCAGACAAGAAAAAACATGTTTATGATGAAGATATAATTGCTTTAGTTGATGATAGTTTGATTATTGATAACAAAGTTAATGCAATTAGCTTAAAAACTTTAAAAGTGTTTGCGGGAACAGGGGAACCTCAAAGAGCAGATATGACTTTAGATGTTTTTGGAGAAGTAAAAAAAGCAACAGAGACTGGAGACGGTCCTGTTGATGCAATATTTAAATGTATAAAAAAACTTTATCCTCACACTGTAAATTTACAGCTATATCAAGTACATGCAGTGACAGAAGGAACTGATGCCCAAGCAACTGTTAGTGTTCGAATTGAGGAAAATGGAAAAACAACCGTTGGCCAAGCAGCAGATACTGATACATTAGTTGCATCAGCCAACGCATACATAAATGCATTAAATAAGATGATTATAAAAAGAGACAAAACTGCACCTGGATATTCTCCAGAGCAAAAAAAAAAAGAAAAAGTGAAAGGAATATAAATGGGATTGTTTAGCAAAGTATCAAAAATTTGGTCACAAGATATGGCGATTGACCTTGGAACAGCGAATACATTGGTAGTTTTAAAAGGACAAGGAGTTGTTTTAAACGAACCTTCAGTTGTTGCAGTAGTTGATAGTAAAGGAAAAAAATCTGTCTTAGCTGTTGGTGATGAGGCAAAAACTATGCTTGGAAGAACTCCAGGAAACATTCAGGCAATAAGACCTTTAAGAGATGGGGTTATTGCTGATTTTATAGTTACTGAAGAAATGATTAAACATTTTATAAAAAAAGTTCATAAGAGAAGTACATTTGCGAATCCTAGAATTTTAATTTGTGTACCAACAGGCTCAACACCTGTTGAAAGAAAAGCTATTCAAGATAGTGCGCTTGCTGCTGGAGCAAGAAGAGTTCAGTTAATTGAAGAACCAATAGCCGCAGCTATTGGAGCTGGACTTCCTATTTCTGAAGCAACAGGATCAATGGTAGTAGATATAGGTGGTGGTACTACAGAAATTGCAGTTATGTCATTAGGTGGTGTGGTTTATTCAAATTCTTTAAGAGTTGCTGGTGACGCAATGGATCACGCTTTGCAAAATTTTATGAGAAAAGAATACAATCTTTTAATTGGAGATAGTACTTCCGAAAAAATAAAAAAAGAAATTGGAACAGCAATTCCTACAAATAATAATAAGTATCCAGTTAAAGGCAGAGATATAAGATCTGGAACTCCGAAAGAAGTTAATATAACAGAAGAAGATACATCGGAAGCTTTAAATCCAATATTAAAAGAAATGATTAATGGAATTAAAGATGCGTTAGAGAACACACCTCCAGAATTATCAGCAGATTTGGTTGATATGGGTCTTACATTGACAGGAGGCGGAGCATTATTAAAAAATATTGATAAAAGATTTTCTAAAGAAACAGGACTACCTGTTCACATAGCTGATGATCCATTAGCATGTGTTGCGATCGGCACAGGTAAAGCTTTAGATCAAGAGGAGACTTTTTCAAGTATATTATCAGAGTATTAAAAAATTATGGCAGCGAGTAGAGATGACTTTATAATAGCTATTCGTTCAGCTTTTCTTAAAAAGGGAAATAAACAAAGATTTTCTTTAATTGGATTAATTTTCTTTTCAATAGGTTTGATAGTTTTAAGCAGAATAAATCTTCCCGTAACGAATTATCTCAATATTACTTTAAATGAAATAGTTTATAGAGCATCATTTATTATATCTGTGCCTGAAAAAAAGATTCAAGATTTTTCTGGTAAAATTAAAGACCACTATAGTATTTATAATGATTATTTGTTGATTAAAGAAAAAATTAAAATACTTGAGTCAAAAAAATATGAAACTCAATTTCTTGAGGAAGAAAATAAAAGACTTAAAAAAACAATTAATGAATATATTTATAACTCTGATGAATTAGTTGCCAAAGTCTTAATTGATAAAAATAGTCCTTTTTTAAAATCAATCATCGTTAACAAAGGTTCCAAAGATAATATTAAGCTTGGGATGGCCGTATTAGATGGAACTTATTTGGTAGGAAAAATTGTTGAAGTTAACTATTCTACTTCTAGAGCACTCCTTGTTTCCGACCTAAATAGTAAAATTCCAGTTGGAATAGAGCCAGGCAATATTCAATCTATTTTATCAGGAACTGGAAAACAAAATGGAAAAATAGAATACTTAGAAACTGACATAATAGTTCAGGATAAAAGTATTGTTTATACCTCAGGATCTGGCGGATTATTTAAACCAGGAATTCCAATTGGTATTTATCATAAAGAAACAGAAGAAAGTTATGAAATAGTAAATTTTTTTTCTAAATTATCTCAACTAACTTTTGTTAAGCTAGTATCATTTGAAGAGGAAAATAATTAATGAGTTCGAAATTTAGAAACACTATTGGAAATACTTTTTTGTTATATTTGCCCTTATTGCTTTTATTTATATCTGTATTTAATGAGTTTGATTTTAATTATTTAAACTATCAGTATTTCTCATTTAATTTTCCCTTTATATTAATTTTTTATTGGAGTTTAAAAAGAATAGAAACACTTGGTTATGGATTTATTTTTATTGCAGGAATGTTTAACGATGCAGTACTGGGATTTCCAATTGGAATTAGCAGTTTAACATATTTAATTATTTGTGGATTTGCAGCCTATCTTAGAAATATTACTTTAAGGCCAAGTTTGGCAAAAGACTGGCTATATTTTTTGTTTACAATTTTAGTTGCAAATTCGATTAATTACTTCTTACTTGTATTATTTTTTTCGATAGAAATTAATTATTATGAAATTCTAGGAAATATAATATTTACATTTTTGTTATATTATATTTTTGCATATATTTTTGATATTTATCGTAAAATTCTTTTAAGGATCAAAATATGATTGGCAGTGGAGAAGACTCAGGTTTTAAAAAGTCAAATACCATTAATAGGAGAATGTTTATTTTTGCTGCAGCTAAGGCCGTTGTATTTTTTGGAATAGTTGGAAGGTTATTTTCTCTTCAAATTAGTGAAAATAAAAAATATTTAACTTTATCCGATAAAAATAGACTTAGAGAAGCTAGGCTACCACCTGTAAGAGGAGAATTTGTAGATTATTTTGGCAATAGGATTGCGAAGAATCTTACCGTTTATCAATTGCATGTTGTACCTGAACAGGTAGAGGATTTTAAAACTTTAATGGTTAGATTAAAAGATATTTTAAATTTAAACGACGATCGTTTACAAGATTTAATAAAAAAAAAGAACCAACAAAAGCCATGGGAAACTTTGATAGTATCTGAAAATTTAACATGGGACGAGTTTTCAAAAATTAATTTCTATCTTCACGAATTATCTGGCGCAAGGCCTGTTTTAACAGTTGGTAGAAACTATCCATACAGTGAAACTTATACACATGTTTTAGGATATGTTTCTGAAGCAAGTGTTAATGATTTGGTTAGCAATGAAACAATCAAAGATAGAAATGTGCCGGGGTTAAGAGTTGGTAAAACGGGATTAGAAAAAGCTCTAGAGAATGAATTAATTGGAACAAATGGAGTTCAAAGATTTGAAGTGAACGCTTACGGAAAAAGAATTAACCAAATAGATTTTAAAGAAGGCGAACAAGGAAAAACAATAAAACTTACAATAGATACAGAAATTCAAAAATATACCCAGGAGCTTTTAAACAAAAGGGCCGGATCTATTTCTGTTATGGATATTTACACAGGAGAAATAATTGCCATGAACTCCTCACCATCTTTTGATCCAAATTTATTTTTATATGGAATTGAGAAAAATAAATGGAATGAAATTAAAAAAGATCCATTAAAACCTTTGTTAAATAAAACTGTTTCTGGTTTATATTCTCCAGGTTCTACAATTAAGCCTTTGGTAGCTCTTTCAGCTCTTGAAAATGATGTTATTACAACAAACTTAAAAGTTAACTGTAGAGGGCACAAACATCCTTTAGAATTGTATGGCATGAAATACCATTGCTGGAAAAAACAAGGGCATGGTTATATGTCACTTCAAAATGCTATTAAGCAATCTTGTGATACCTATTTCTATGAAGCAGCAAGACTTCTTGGCGTAGATAGATTAAATGTAACAGCAAAAAAATTTGGTTTAGGAAATGTTGTTTTAGGAGAATATTTTAATGAAAAAAAAGGCGTTGTTCCTTCAACAAAATGGAAAAAAGAAGCTATTGGTCAAAATTGGTATTTAGGAGAAACTTTAATAAATGGAATTGGGCAAGGTTATATTCAAACAACACCTTTGCAGTTATGTTTAATGACAGCTCAGCTTGCGAATGGAGGACATAAAATTTATCCAAAAATAATTTTTGACAATAAACAAGATGCTATTGAAGATATTAAAAGAAAAATGAAATTTGCAGAGGAAAAAAATGACGAAGATTCCAAGCTACTATCAGCAACAGAAAAATTTTTTAATCCAAATGAAAAAACCTACGAAGCTTTATACAGAAACAAGGAAAATGTTAAATTTGTTTTAGATGCGATGTTTAAATCGACAAATGAATTATATGGAACTTCTTTTTCTTCTAGAATTGAAGATCCAAAATATCAATTTGCGGGAAAAACTGGAACAGCTCAAGTCAAAAGAATAACTGAAGCCGAAAGAGAACTTGATTTAAAAACAGACCAAATTCCATACAAACAAAGAGATCATGCATGGTATATAGCTTTTGGTCCATATAAAGATCCAAGATATGCAGTAAGTATTTTAGTTGAGCATGGTGGATCTGGAAGTTCAACAGCAGCACCAATTGCTAAAAAACTTTTTAAGTTTTTAATTGATAGGCATGAACTAAGAGAAAAAACTAAAAAAAGAAATTTAACCAATATTAATATATAATGTTTATACAAAGTTCATTATCAGAAAAATCAACTTTCTTTCAAAAATTAAGATCATTTGATTATATCATGCTGCTTTGCATACTAGTTTTGGGAATAGTAAGTTCATTTGCAATGTATTCAACTGATGGAGGCGAATTAAGGTATCATACCGAGAGCCACATAATAAGATTTGTAATTTTTTTTATGATGATGATTTTTATATCATTTATAAATATTAAAACATGGCATACTTTTGGATATTTATTTTACATAATTGTTCTTGGACTTTTAATATGGGCCTCTTTATTTGGGATAACTGCGCAAGGCTCCCAAAGATGGATTAATTTATATTTTATAAATTTACAACCATCTGAACTTATGAAAATAGCAATTATTTTATGTTTTGCAAAATACTTTCATAGAATTCAGCTTTCGAATGTAAACAGACTAAAAAATATAATTATTCCTTTATTGATTTTATTTATCCCGATTGCGCTTGTAATAAGCCAACCTGATCTTGGAACATCTATATTGATCGCTTTAAGTGGAATAATAGTATTATGGCTTGCGGGTATAAATATTAAATATTTTTTTTACTCATCTTTAGTTTTTATAATATCTGCACCATTTGTTATTTCTTTTTTAAAACCTTATCAAAAATTAAGAATTCTAACATTTTTTGACCCTGATAAAGATCCTCTAGGCGCAGGTTATCAAATTATACAATCTAAAATCGCCGTAGGATCTGGTGGTCTTACAGGCAAAGGTTATCTAAAAGGAACCCAGGGATACTTGGAATTTTTACCCGAAAAACATACAGATTTTATTTTTACATTATTTTCAGAAGAATTTGGATTTTTAGGGTCAATTTTTTTACTTATAGTTTATGCAATTTTAATTTACAGAATTTTAAAAATTGGTTCTTTATCTAGAAGTTTTTTTGGAAAGTTTTTTTGCTATGGTTTTGGTTCTGCAATATTTGTTTACATTACTGTAAATATGTCAATGGTTTTGGGTTTACTACCTATAGTTGGATCTCCATTGCCAATCATGTCTTATGGTGGTTCATCTATGTTAGCTACGATGATTGGGCTAGGGATAGTTATGAGCACTAAAATCTATGAAAGACAATTAATATCTTAAATTAAATTAAGTATAATTTGTCACTTTAAATTATTTAAAATAAATATGTATTATAAAAAAAATGACAAATAAATTAAAAATTGGAATTGTAGGTGCAGGAATCCAAGGAGTATGCAATGCTCTTTTTTTACAAAAAAAAGGCTTTCAAGTTACCTTATTTGATAGGGACGATCCAGGGAGTCAAGCAGCTTCATATGGAAACGCTGGACATTTTTCACCTTACGCTTCAGTACCAGTAAATAGACCAGATATTTTATCTGATGTACCAGCTATGCTTTTAAGTTCAACTGGACCTTTGGCATTAAAATGGAACTATGTTCCAAAAATGCTTCCTTGGTTTTTAAAATTCATAAAAAGCTGTAGTAAAAAAAATATGATGCATACAGCAAAATATATGCACCAAATATTAGACTTGGCCTTACCTGCATACGATGAACTTTTTGAAGAAATTGATCTATCTGGATTAGTAGAAAATAAAGGCATTATGTATATCTGGAATGATCAAAATCTTAAAAGTAGAGAGTTAGAAATTAATATTAGAAAAGAAATAGGGGCAGAACAACAATTGTTAAATAAAAAGGAAATTCATGATTTAGAACCTAATATTAAAAATATTTATCATGCAGGAGTATTTTACAAAAAAGCAAGACACGCAAGAAACCCTGGTAAAATTTGGGTAAAGTTATTTGAAAATTTTATTCAAAAAGGAGGAAAGTTTTTAAAATTAAATATTCAAAAGCTAGACTTTGATGAAAGTAACCCTGTTGTAAGATCAGAAACCCAAAGATTTATTTTTGATAAACTGGTTATTTGTTGTGGAGCATTTTCAAAAAAATTAACAGACAATTTGCATGAAAATATTCCACTAGATACTGAAAGAGGCTACCATATTCATTTTAAAAACTTTGATAATTTGATTTCACGTCCTGTTGTTTTCCAGAATAGGGGTTTTGGTATGACACCTATGGAACAAGGATTAAGGGTTGTTGGAACTGTTGAATTTGGAGGTTTGAATAATCCACTTTCAAAATCTAGAATAAAAAATTTAGTCGATAATGCTAAATTCCTATTAGACGGTCTACCAGATCATCACGATGATGAGTGGTTAGGATTTAGACCAACATTACCAGATTATCTTCCTGTTATTGGACCTTCTAAAAATTATAATAATGTTTTCTACTCTTTCGGCCACCACCATTTAGGATGGACTTTAGCCGCTATATCTGGGAAGATAATTTCAAAAATGATTTCAAATGAGAATACTAATTTAGATTTAGAACCATACAGTTCTTTAAGGTTTTCTTAATTCGTGAAAAACAATAACAACTTTGCTTATTTTATATTAATTCTGACTACTATATTTTGGTCAGGTAATTTTATTGTTGGTAAAGCTGCAAGTATGTTTCAAATACCACCATTTTCTCTAAACTTTTATAGATGGTTTTTTGCAGGATTAATCTTACTTCCGTTTACATACAAAGAAATAATAAACAACAAAAAATATGTTTTAGATAATATAGGTTTTTTTATAATATTAGGAATAACTAGCATTACGATATTTAATTCTATTGTTTATTATTCACTTTATTACACACAGGTTATTAGTGGAATTTTAATGATTTCAACTATCCCGGTATGGATAATTTTTATTTCTTCAATTTTAAAAATTGAAAAAACAAATATTTTTCAAATTATTGGGGTTATTTTATCTTTAACGGGAGTAATTTTTATTATTACAAAGGCTGATTTAAATTTAATAAAAAATTTAAATTTTAATAAAGGAGACTTGTCAATGGTTGTTGCCATGTTTTCATGGGCAATTTATTCTGCTCTTTTAAAAAGTAAAAAATATAAAATTTCTCAAATGTCTTTATTAGAAGTTGTAATTATTTGTGGATTAGTTTTCCTAATACCGATTTACATTATTGAAATGAACATGGGTAATCCAATCATTTTAGGCAAACCATTTTATTTAATCTTAGGTTATGTAGTAATATTTCCGGGATTAGCAGCATTCTTTTTTTGGATAAAAGGAATTTCAATTATTGGAGCAAATAGAGCTGGAATATTTCTACATTTAATGCCAATAATGGGAGCAATAATGGCGATGTTAATTTTCGATGAAATATTTATGTTTTATCACATATGGGGAGCAATATTTATTATTGCAGGTATAACACTTTCAAATAAAAAAAATTAAATGCTTTATGAAAAAAAATAATCCAAATTTAACAGATGAACAAAAATTAATTTTATTTGAAGAAGGTACGGAACCTCCTGGCTCAAGCGAATTAAATAATGAAAAAAGAGAGGGAAGTTACCATTGTACAAATTGTGATGTAAAATTATTTGATTCTATTACAAAATATGAGAGTGGTTCAGGTTGGCCATCTTTTTTTAAGTCTTTACCAGATGTATTTGAAACAAAAACTGATAACTTATTAGGTTACCCAAGAACAGAATATCATTGTAAAAATTGCGGAGGCCACCATGGACATATATTTGAGGATGGTCCTGAACCAACTGGCAAAAGATATTGTAATAATGGGATTTGTTTAAATTTTAAATCTAAATAGTAGATTATTCTAATATATTTTTAAGCTTACCATTTTTTTCTAATTCTCTTAATTCCACGTATCCACCAACATGATGATCATCAAAAAATATTTGAGGAATAGTTCTTTTACCATTTGCTTTTTTTATCATTTCATCTCTTAGACCATCTTTTGTTGAAATATCTATTTCTTCATATTTAAGATTATTTCTAGAAAGTAGCCTTTTTGCAGCATCACAGAAGTTACACATTGGACCTGTGTACATAGTAATATTTTTCATATTGAAGTGTTTTTTGGATAGCCCTAAAAAACCGGGAGCTAAAGATGGCTAGATAGGACTATCTAAAAAAACAGTATATCACATACATAAAAAACCCAATCAATGAAAAAGTTTAGATTCGATAGAATTTATCTATTAATTTTTAAATATTAACTAATTCTTTGCAACCAGTAGATGTTTAAAAAAGCTATAAATATAAAGGTTTTTTTGTTGTATAATTGCAACATTTTAAAAATTTCAATAATTATGGCATTTCACTTGTTTTAAATAAACTCCTTAAGTGTTAATTATTTAGTAATTTTTTAAAAAATTAAATAAGGACATAATATTATGATTAAAAAAATTAAATCGTCTTTGTTAGCATTATTGCTTACGGCGGGATTATCTGCCTCAGCATACGCAGAATTCAATATTGGCTTACAAGCCAACATGATGGGTTTCTACGGAGTGGGTGAAGAAAAACCAAGTAACAATGCAGGTAATAAAGATAGAAAAGAAGCTGGTGCATTTACTGATGAAGTTTTCTCGATTTTTGCAGAGTATGACGCTGGTCCAGTGTCAGTTGGAATTGGTTACATACCAGAAACAATTGCTTCACCAGAAAACAAAAACGTACAGCATACTTCAGATACGGACAATACAGCTTTAACCAACACAGTTAAAGTTGATATTAACGACATCTTGCAGGTTTATGCTTTAGTAGATATACCACTAGGTGGTTCATATCTTAAATTAGGTTGGAGAGAAGCAACTGTTGAGACAAAAGAAAATTTAGGCACAGGTGGTTCTTATAACGACGTTGATGTAGAAGGTTATTCAGTAGCATTAGGTTATGCATTTGATACTGGTGCAAATGGCTTAAGTGTAAGACTTGAAGTCGAAGGCGCACAGTATGATGATGTTGAAGCAACGAATAATGCAGATACAAATACGAAAGTTAAAGTAACTGACCTTATGTCAGGTAGTGCAAGCATATCTTTAGTTAAATCATTTTAATTAAAGAATTAAATAATATTAAAAAAGACCAGCAAGCAATTGCTGGTCTTTTTTTTTGTCTAATTAAATATGGTTATTTATAATATATAGAATAATCTAACTAATTATGAATTTAGGTTTTATAGGAACAGGAAAAATAACCTCATCTGTAGTTACTGGAATATGTAGATCTAAAATATCTTTTAAAAAAATAATACTATCACCAAGAAATAAAAATATAGCAAAGAAATTAAAAAAAAAATTTAGAAAAGTTTCTATTGCAAAAAATAATCAAGAAATAGTTAATTCATGTAATTGGGTTTTTTTAGCTGTTACACCTACAGTAGGTCAAAAAATCATTAAAAATTTAAAATTTAAGTCTAGTCAAACAATTGTTAGTTTTATATCTACGATGACTCTGCCTCAGTTAAAAAAAGCCATCAAAGTAAAAGCAACAATTGCAAGAGCAATACCGCTTCCTCCAATTTCATTAAAAAAAGGTCCAGTTCCATTATTCCCTCCAAATAAAAAAATTAAGAATTTTTTTGATAAACTTGGAACAACGGTTGAAATAAATAACGAAAAATTGTCTAAAAATTTATGGTCAACCTCAGGAATGATGGCACCATTTTATGAATTGTTAAATGTTATGTCTAACTGGCTGGTAAAACGAGGGGTTAAAAGAGATAAAGCACAGAAGTATATTACATCACTTTTTGTAGCATTATCTGAGGATGCTGTTGTTAATTCCAATAAAGATTTAAAATATTTAGTAAAAGAATCTCAAACACCAAGAGGGATTAATGAACAAGGTGTTAAAGAACTAAGAAAATCTGGATTCTATAGATCAACAGAAAAAACATTAAATAGTATTCTTAAAAGATTAAACAAAGTATAATTGTATATGCAGCCTGATCAAAATATTCTGCAGATTAATAATATTTCAAAATATTTTGGCGGTTTGGCAGCAGTATCAAATTGCTCTTTAAACATTAAAAAAGGATCTATCACTGGAGTTATTGGTCCAAACGGATCTGGTAAAACTACTTTATTTAATTTGATTGCAGGAAATTTAAAACCAAATTCAGGCAAAGTAATGTTTGATAAAGAAGAAATAACTTCAATTCCATCATATGAGCTATTTTCAAAAGGATTACTTAGAACCTTTCAAATAGCGCATGAATTTACAAATTTAACTGTTTTAGAAAATTTAATGATGGTTCCTGGTAACCAATCAGGTGAAAAATTGATGACAGCACTACTAAATCCAAAATTAGTAAAAAAAGAAGAAGAAATAGTAAAACAAAAAGCCTACGAAGTAATAGATTTTTTAAACTTAAAGCATTTATCAAATGAACTGGCGGGGAATCTCTCTGGCGGACAAAAAAAATTACTTGAACTTGGAAGAACGATGATGGTTGATGCAAAAATAGTTTTACTTGATGAGGTTGGAGCTGGAGTTAACAGAACATTATTAAAAGATATTGGTACAGCTATTCAAAGATTAAATAAAGAAAAAGGTTATACTTTTTGCATGATTGAACATGATATGGATTTTATAAAAAGAATGTGCGATCCAGTAATTGTTATGGCAGAAGGATCAGTATTATTTGAAGGAACACCAGACGAAGTGATGAAAAATGAAAAAGTTATAGAAAGTTACTTAGGTCGAGCAAATACTAAATAAGGAGAAAATAATTAATGGCTTTTTTTGAGGGAATTAAAATGACAGCTGGCTATGGAAATGGTCCAGATATTATTAGCTCATGTTCAATTAGTGCAAACAAAGGAGAGATAGTTGCAATTCTTGGACCTAATGGAGCTGGAAAGTCTACAGCAATGAAAGCAATGTTAGGACTTCTTAATTTGAAATCAGGATCTGTTTTAATGGACGGACAAGATATTTCAAATTTATCTCCTCAAAATAGGGTTAAGGCTGGAATATCATTTGTTCCACAAACTAGAAATGTATTTGCCGATTTAACTGTAAGAGAAAATTTAGAAGTTGGAGCTTTTTTACGTGAAGACGATGTTAATAAAGTTATTGAGGAAATTTATGAATTATTTCCTATTTTAAATGAAAAGAAATCACAAAAAGTAGGTGAATTATCAGGAGGACAAAGACAACAAGTAGCTCTTGGCAGAGCATTAATGATAAGACCTTCTGTTTTAATGTTAGATGAACCAACTGCAGGAGTTTCCCCAATAGTAATGGATGAATTGTTTGATCATATAATTAAAGTCAAAGAAACAAATGTAGCAATAATAATGGTAGAACAAAATGCAAAACAAGCATTGAGTATTTCTGATAGAGGATACGTATTAGTTACAGGTGAAAATAAATTTGAAGGATCTGGAAATGAATTACTTAACGATCCCGAAGTTAGAAGGTCTTTCTTAGGAGCTTAAATGGATTTTATAAATGCAATTTTAGTATTATTAAATTACACGATAATACCTGCTTTAACATATGGTTCACAATTAGCACTTGGAGCAATTTTTGTAACCTTGATTTATGGAATATTAAGATTTGCAAATTTTGCAACCGGAGACATGATGTCATTTGGAACTATGTTTGCAGTTCTTCTTACTTATTATTTTCAATCATTAGGTATAAATCTTGGAATATTTCCAACAGCTTTAATTACAATTCCTTTAGCGACTTTTATGATGATTTTATACATGTTATCCATAGACAAATTTGTATTTGAATATTATCGAATTAAAAAAAGCCCACCAGTTCAGCTGGCAATGGTTAGTGTTGGAGTAATGTTTGTTACTCAAGCAATAATAAGGATAATTATTGGGCCTGCAGACAGAACTTTTCTTGATGGAGAAAAATTTATTTTAAAAGCTTCAGAATTTAAAGAAATGACAGGATTAAATGAAGGTTTAACCATTAAGTCAACACAAGCGATAACAATACTTATTACCATGATTGTAGTTTCTATAATGTTTTGGTTTTTAAATAGAACTAAAACTGGAACAAGTATGCGAGCTTATTCTGATAATGAGGATTTGGCTTTACTATCAGGAATAGATCCAAAAAAAGTTGTACTAATTACTTGGATTATTGCAGGAATATTAGCAACAGTAGGTGGAGTTTTATATGGACTAGATAAAAGCTACAGACCATTTGTATATTTTAATAACATGTTGCCAATATTTGCAGCAGCAATTGTCGGTGGAATAGGAAATCCTTTTGGTGCTTTTTTAGGGGGATACGTTATTGCATTTGCTGAAATATTTTTAACATATGCTTATAAAAAGTTTTTTACATATATTCTTCCAGAAGCTTTAGAACCTAATTCTATGATGCAAATATTATCAACTGATTATAAGTTTGCAGTTTCATTTTCAATTTTAGTAATTGTCTTATTATTTAGGCCCTCGGGAATCTTTAAAGGAAAAACACTATGAAGCAATATTTAAATGTAATTACGGCATACTTGATAATGTTTACATTAATTATTTTGGTTGGAGTCTTTCAATCATGGTCTCTTGCTTTAACAATTTTAAACTACTGTTTAATTTCTGCAGTCATGACGATAGGTGCAAATATCCAGTGGGGATATGCAGGGTTAATTAACTTTGGAATAATGGGCTACACCGCTTTAGGTGGATTGGCTGTTGTACTTGTATCGGTGGCACCTGTTGGAGAAGCTTGGAGTGTAGGTGGTTTAAATATGATGATTTGTTTAGGTGTTATAATTGGAATAGTTTTTTCAATTCGTTTTACATTAAAAAAAATTGCGAAATCCAAAAAAAGAAATTATTTAATAGCTGCTATAATTATAATTGGAATATTATTACTAAGATTAATTTCAGCACCTGCTATTGAAAGCATTGAGGCAGTAGAACCAGCTAAAACAGGTTTTTTAGGAGGACTTGGGTTACCAGTTTTATTTTCATGGATAGCAGGCGCATTTCTTGCAGGTGGATTAGCTTTCGTAGTAGGAAAAGTAGCATTAGGTCTAAGAGCTGATTATTTAGCAATCGCTACACTGCTAATTGCAGAAATAGTTGTATCAATAATCAAACATGAAGATTGGTTAGCGAGAGGAGTTAAAAATGTAATTGGACTTAAAAGGCCAGCACCATATGAAATTAATCTTCAGCAATCACCTTGGTTTATAGATTTAGTTGAAAAATTTCACTCAGGAAAACTAGCATTAATTAATTCTGTTTCAGAAAAACAAGAAGTTTTAAACCAGTTAGTTATTGATGCATCATCGGTGTATGTAAAACTTTGTTTTACAGGTTTATTTTTAACTGTTGTTATAATTTTATTAATTGTTACTCAAAAAGCTCTTTATTCTCCATGGGGAAGAATGATGAGAGCAATAAGAGACAATGAGGAAGCTGCGGGTGCAATGGGAAAAAATGTTGTTAAGCAGCACTTGTTAATATTTATTTTAGGTTCAGCAATAGTTGGTATAGCAGGGGCCATGATGGTAACCAACGATGGATTATTTACGCCAGGAAGTTACAGACCAATGAGATATACATTCGTTATTTGGGTAATGGTTATTGTTGGAGGAACAGGAAATAATTTTGGAGCAATTTTAGGTGGCTTTGTTGTTTGGTTTTTATGGGTTGAAGCAGCACCAATAGCACTCTTTTTTATTAATCTTTTCACAGCGCATTTGCCAGAAACAAATGAAATTAGAGTACATTTAATTAATAGTGCTCCTTATTTTAGATTTTTAGTGATTGGAACAGCACTATTGGTTATAATGAGATTTAGACCACAAGGAATTTTACCGGAAAAAATTATAAAGAATTAAATGAAATATTTACTTTTAGGAATGGCATTAGCTTTTTCGATGTATTTAGCTGATAAATATATTTTTTAGATAAAAAAAAACCCCAGCGAATTTCTTCGCTGAGGTTTTAAAGAATTAACTATTATCTTTGTTTTTTAGTTTTAAATTTACCGCCTTTAACTTCTTTTTCTAAGAAAGAACCAAATGCTTCACCTACATCAGTAAATTCAACACCTGTTGCACCTTCATAGTTAACGGCTTTTCCTTTAGCTAATAAATCTAAAGCTTTTCCTAATTCACCTGGGTAGATTTTTTTACCAGGTGCATTTGCTACAGCCATAACATTAGCTTGAACTGTAGCTCTGTCAGCCTTTCCACCAGCTTGCATAGCAAGAGTGATTAAAGCAGCAGCATCATAAGATTCACCTGTGTAAGGACCTGAAGAATCAATACCAGCAGCTTTTGCTACATCAGCAAAAACTCCAGCACCTTTTCCAGTTGATCCAGGTAGAGAACCAAATGATTTGTTTAAAGCTTTACCAAATTTATCAGTTAATGAGTCTCCAATCATACCATCAGATAAAATAAATCTATCAAATGATCCTGCGTCTAGAGAACCCTGAATAATTTGTGCTCCAGCTTGGTCAAGATAACCTAAAACAGCAACAGCATCACCACCAGCAGACGCTAGTGTTGCTACTTCAGCTGAGTAGTCACCTTTACCTTCTTCGTGAGCAAGAACAGTAGTTACTTTAATACCATGAGCTTTAACAGCTGCTTCATAAACATCTGATAAACCTTTACCATAGTCATTATTTGTATAAGTAATCGCTACACTTTTAACTTTTCTGTCTTTAGTAATGTCAGCCAAGATTGCACCACCTCTTGCATCTGATGGAGCAGTTCTAAAGAAAAACCCATTGTCAGCTAAAGTAGTTAATCCTGGAGAAGTTGCAGATGGAGAAATCATTACCACTCCATTTGGCACAGCAACGTTAGTTGCAATTGCACCTGTAACTCCAGAACAGTCAGCTCCCATAATAGCGACAACACCTCCGTCTACTAATCCTTGGGCAGCAGTTGTAGCAGCAGCAGAGTCAACACAAGTTGAATCAGCTCTTTCTACTGATATTTTCTTTCCACCAAGTAATGATCCCGAGTCTGAAGCTTCTTTAAATGCAAGCTCAGCAGACGCAGCCATAGCTGGCGTAAGTGATTCAATCGGACCAGTGAAACCTAAAATGATTCCCATTTTAATTCCATGTCCGTCCGCAAAAGTATTTGTTGTCATTGTAGAAACAAATAAGAATGCAGCTAAGATTAATTTTCTCATAATTTTCCCTTTAATTGTTAACAATTTATAAAAAGTTATTAGATTATGATTAAATTAATATTTCAATGATTAATTATCTAATTTTTTGAAGCATAAACACTGATAGTACAACAATAATTCCACCAGTGACCATTATGAGCGTTGGAATTTCTCTAAAAATTAAAAAAGTTAGTATTAATCCAAAAACAGGAAATAAAGCATAAAAAGGTAAAACCATTCCTACTGGATAAAATTTATACAAATAGAACATCATCATGTGACCAAATATTGAAATTATCGCTCCAGCATAAAATACTGCTAACCATCCATTTGTTTCAATATTAGATATTTGATGAAATACATTTCCTTCAAACAAATGGGAAATAATAATTAATATAATAAAACCAACTAAACCCATAAAAGCATTAGTAAATTTTACATCAAGTTCTTTAAGGTATCTCGAGAATACTTGTGACAAACCATAGAAAAACGCCATAGCAAAAATTAACAATGTTGCTAAGATTTCTTCTGAAATTTTTGGATCAAATGCTATTAAAACAATTCCAAAAAATGATGTAAATATTAAAATCCATTTTTTAAAACTTATATTTTCACCAAGAAACATAGAACTCAAAATAATTGCTAAAGGAATTGAAAGTTGAGCGCCAATTGTAATAGGAGCCAAGATTGAAGCAGTCTCTAATGACAAATATAAAAACATATTTACCCCCGCACCCATACATATCGAAAACCCTAAAAGAGGCAGATAATATTTTTTTTGAGGAATTTTTATTTTACAGAAAGGTATTAGGCACAAAAAAACTATAACCATTCTTAAAGCCCCAAACATAATTGGATTAATAGAAGCATTTAAACCAAATTTACCTAAAGGATATGCACTTCCCAAAAAGAACATTACTAGGACAATTATTGCTGTATGCTTAAAAGACAATTTTATCTCATTGAAAATGGATCAAGAGTTGGTTTGTCTGAAGTATAATACCAAGTTGTTTTTACTCTTGTGTAATCTTTTATAGATTCTATACCTGCTTCTTTACCATAGCCACTATCTTTCATTCCTCCAAATGGAGCAGATGGAGATATTAGTCTATAAGTATTTACAAATGTAATTCCTGCTCTAATTGCTTTTGATACTCTCATACCTCTTGAAAAGTCACTTGTATAAACACCAGAGGATAAACCATATTGGTTGTCATTCATTTTATTTATTACTTCTTCTTCGTTTTCAAATTTCATTACTGATAGTACTGGTCCAAAAAGTTCATTTTCTGCTGTTGGAAGATTATGATTATCACACTCAATAATGGTCGGAGGGAAATAATATCCTTCATTTGAAAATGGATGTCTTTTACCTCCACATTTAATTTTTCCACCTTGTTCTACAGTTAATTTAATATTTTTTTCTATTATTTCTAATTGTTTAAAATTGCCAATTGGACCCATTTCACTTTCAGGATCCATAGGTGCACCAATTTTTATTTTTTCTGCTCTTGCAGCAAGCTTATCTAGAAATTCATTATAAATTCCTTTTTGTAAATAAAGTCTTGAACCAGCAATACAACTTTGGCCACTTGCACCAAAAATTCCTGCAGTAATTCCATTTATTGCATTTTCTTGATGAGCATCTTCAAATACTGCTACAGGACTTTTTCCTCCAAGCTCCAGACTTACCTCAGATAAATTTTCAGCTGAATTTCTAATTATGTGTCTTGCAGTTTCTGGTCCGCCTGTAAAAGCAATTTTTTCAACTAAATTATGTGTTGTTAGAGCCTTTCCACATGGGTCACCATAACCTGTAATAACATTTACAACTCCTTTTGGCATTCCTGTTTCTTCAACTAATTTTGCAAACTCAAATAAAACTGCAGGTGCTAACTCTGACGATTTTATAACAACAGTATTTCCCATTGCTAAAGCTGGAGCCAGCTTAGTTACTGTTAATAACATCTGTGAGTTCCAAGGAATGATTGCAGCTATAACACCTATTGGTACTCTTGTTGTTATTGCTTGAATATTTGGTTTATCTATAGGCAAAACTGTTCCCTCAACTTTATCTGCCATGCCAGCGTAATAATCATAATACTCAGCAATATAGTTTGCTTGTTTTTTTGTTTCTCTAAATAATTTTCCAGTGTCAATAGTTTCAATTTCTCCAAGCAACTCAGCATTCTTTCTAAGCTTATCTGCTATTGCTCTTAAATATTTACCTCTTTCTCGTGGAAGCAACTTTGGCCATTCTCCTTCAAATGCTTTCTGCGCTGCTTTCACCGCTCTATCAACATCATTTGCGCTTGCTTCAGGCACTACAGCCCATGGCTTATTATTTTCTGGATTTAAAGTTTCAAAAGTCTTTTTAGTATCAGAGTCTACCCATTCTCCATCGATAAACATTTTATATTGTTTAAGTTTAGTCATTTTTTATATGATCTTGTATAGCGTTATTTACATCATCTGCACACTCAATACTACAGAGATGTTTTCCATTACTTACTATTTTAACTTTAGAATTAGCGATTTTTTTACTCAAATTTTTAGACATTTCTGGAGTTGATCCAATATCATTTTCTCCAGTCATAACTAATGTTTTAGTTTTTATATTTTCAAATATTTCGTTATCTCGGTGCTTAACAAAAAGCTCATAAACTTTTAAAAAATTTTCCATATCATTTTCTTCAAGCATAGAACAAATTTTTTCATAAATATTTGGATTTTTATTTATATAATCATCTGTGAACCATCTCTTAAGAGCTTGTTTCGATAAAGATCTACTTTTTTTTGATAATTCAAATCTATCGTTAACTATTTGCTGTTGTTCCTCACTTCTTTGAAAAACTGAGCAAAGTAAAGTTAAAGATTCTAGTCTATTATTATAATTAGATGCAAAATTTCTAGCTATTAAGGAACCAATTGAAAAACCAACTAAATGTATTTTTTCAAATTTTAGTTCATCAATCAAATGTAATAATTGTAATGAAAAATCATCGAAGCTTATTTGTGATTTTGTTAGTGGTGTATTTCCATGTCCTAAAATATCATATGCCAATATAGTATTTTTAAATGAATTCATCTGAGACTCCCAAATTTTATGATTAAGTCCTACACCATGAATCAAAACTATTGGAGTGCTCTCTTTTTTATTTAAAATATAGAAAGTATCCTTTGAGTCTTTGGCATTGATCATTTATCTATTTAGGTTCAATACCCATTTCTTTCATATCTTGATATCTATCACCTGTTCTTGCATGCGCTCTTCCACTAGAAGCTCCACCAATAGCAATTATTATTTCATTATCGAACGGAGCGTCATGAATAGTAAATTCATGTGTTAGATAATATGGTCTTAAACCAGAATCTGTTTTATGCATCATTGGTATAGAAATTTTTGATCCAGCAGGTCCTCTTGTGTTTGTAAAACTTAAATAAGATGTTCCACCAACTGCATCTCTAAACTTATTTCCAAATCTTAAAGTATGAATAAAAGCAGACGCATGCTCGATCTCTCCATTTAAACCGACAATTCCTGCTTTACCATAAGCTAGAATTTTATCTGGTGAACCGATTTCTTTTATTAATTCTGGAACTAAAATATCACCAAGTTTTGGAGCTAAATCTAAAATTATAGGTTTAAGATCTTCAACAAATCCTTGACCATCCCAGGGATTTTTAAAAACTGCTGCAACAGAAACTAGCAGGACAGGTTCTTTTGCTTCTTTTCCACCTTCAATAAATGTCTTATCAACAAATTTTGTAAACTTTCTTAATTCTAATTTCATTTTTTTGATCTATGTTTAAAACTATCTCTTCTAAAACTGTATAGTGCTTTTGGGTCTACATCAACATCAATGACCACAGGTTTGTTTATTTTTAAAGCTTCCCTAACTGCTTGGTTTATTTCTGAAACCTTTTTAACCTTAAAGCCTTTAGCTCCATATAGCTCTGCAACTTTATCAAAAGGTGGACTGTTAATATCAGCTCCCAAGTATCTTTTTCCATAAAAATCTTTTTGATAAGCCTTTTCAGCCCCCCAACTTTTATTGTTCATTACTATAGTTATTGTATTAATCTTATATTCAACAGCTGTGCTTAATTCTGAAATTGTCATTCCAAAACCTCCATCTCCCATAAGGCTAATTACTTTTTTATTAGGTTTTGCAATCTTTACACCTAAACCACACGCAAAAGAAAAACCAACTAAACCAAAGTCTAATGGAGTAAATAAAGAGGGTGGATCATAATATTCAAGAGCATCTGTCGCTTGTAAACAAAGCGTACCTGCATCCAAGGTTATTGCAGAGTTTTTAGGAAGCACTTGTCTTAATTGTTTAAACAAGCTATTGGGCTGAATAGGAAAATTTTTCTGTTTAAATTTATCTCTGTTGAGCAAAAAATTTTTTCTTTCATTAAAATAGTTATTAGTCCATTTTTTTATATCAAGAGTAATATTTTGCTTCTTGATTTCTTTATATAATTGATCGGCTATTGTGGTGGCGTCTCCATAAATTCCTACTGCTACAGGAAAGTATCTTCCTATCATTTTTTTTTCTAATTCAACTTGTATGATTTTTGCTCTTTTATTTATATTTTCGTAAGAATAAAAAGTTGAATTAAATCCCAGTCTTGTTCCAAGTGCAATTATAACGCTCGCTTCTTTAACTAGTTTGGATGCAACTGGATTACCTCTTGGACCCATTTGTCCAGCATTTAGTTTATGATTAAATGGTATAGCATCTCCATGACCAGCTGCAGTTACTATTGGGACGTTTAACAATTCTGCCAATTTAACTACATTTTTATATCTTGATGTATATTTAATTCCACCACCAGCAATAATAATAGTTTTTTTTGAATTACTAATAATCTTTACAGCTTTTTTTATATAATTAGATTTTGCTTTAGTTGAATTTTGTTGATCAAAAGATTGATTTTTCTCGTTGATTTTAAAATTTCCTTTTTCTGCCAAAATATTTCTTGGTAAATTAATACACGCAGGACCTCTTCTTGGTGACATTGCCAAGTTAAAAGCATCACTAAAAGTTTTTGGAATTTTTTTAGTACTTTTTACTGTCCAGGTTTTTTTGGTTACTGGTTTAAACAAAGATTGTTGATCAAGACCTTGAAAAGCATCTTCCATTTTATCTTTTGTAGAATATGACCCAGCAATAGAAACAACAGGAGAAAAGGCTGCTTTAGCTTGTGCAAGTCCTGTCACTAAATTTGTAGCTCCAGGACCATTTTGTCCAGCAAGTATTATACCTGGTTGATTAGAAGCTCTCGCATATCCATCTGCCATATGTGTTCCGGTTCTTTCATCACGAACACCTATAAATTTTATACTTTTTTCATGATAAAGAGCATCAAACATTTCCATAGTAGCGGAGCCAATTAAACCAAAAACATGTTTAACTTTTTCTTTTTTTAAGGATTTAATTGCAGCTTGGCCGCCGGTTAGGCTCTTTCCTTTGATCACGAAACTTTTTTTACTTCAGTATTTAAATCATCTTTGAAGTTAGGCATTACTTTTTCAGTAAACAACTTAATACTTTTCATGCAATCTTCATGTTTTACCCCAGGAAAATTGGACCATACTTGTAAATTTTGCAAATTTAATTCTGATTTAAGTTCATGAATTTTGTCTATTACATACTCAGGCGTTCCAAATAACATGTTTCGTTTATGAAGAAAGTCATAGTTTAGCAAATCTAGTTTTCCTTCGGTTACAGGCAATTCTTCATCTGGATCCATATGGTTACCAAGCCCTCTCCAATGACATACCCATCTCATATAATTTACCATATGTTCGCCTGCTTTTTCTCTAGCCTCTTCCATTGTATCCGCAACAAACATATCTCTTACTAGAGATACACCTTCGCCCATAGGAACATTTCTTTTTTCTGCTTCAGATCTTGCATTTTTATAAGCTTCAAATTTTATTTTTAGAGCTTTAACTGTAGGTATCCACATAATAACATTTATTCCATTTTGTGCTGCCCACTCTATAGATCTAACACCATCCACAACTTGGTGAATTGGAGGATGTGGTTTTTGATAAGGTTTAGGAACAACACTAATTTTTTTTATAGTATTATCATCCATGTTCATAAATTCTTCACTTGGAGGGCTCATATCGTGTTGCCACACGTGATCAGGATGAGGATATGTATAAAATTCACCCTTATGACTAAAAAACTTTTCTGACCATGCTTTTTTTAAAACTTCTAACGTTTCAGCAAAAAGTCTAAAATTTTTTGCTTGGTCTTTCATATCAGCTTCAATATTTAAATTGATTGCTTCTCTTCCATAAATTCCTCTAGCAACACCAACTTCAACTCTTCCTTTAGAAAGTTGGTCCAGTGTAGCTATATCTTCAGCAAGTCTAATTGGATTATGAAAAGTAATAACGTTTGCTGCTTGTCCTATTCTAATTTTTTTTGTTCTTGCAGCTGCATCAGTTCCAAGCATTAGAGGATTTGTACAAGACTCCATTCCCTCATGATTAAAATGATGTTCAGTAAACCATATTGAGTTCCAATTATTCTTATCACAATATTCTGTAATTTCTTTAGTTTCGTCTAAAATTTTATCGTAAGGTTTGTGTGTCCAGTTAGTAGTGTTGCAGAAGTAACCAAATTTCATTAAAGCCTCCTTTAAAAATTAATTTAAAGACGACCGATCCCACTTTCGTACTTTAGAAATTACGACGAGTTATGTATCGCTTTATGAAATGATACTATCTTCTTCTATTAAATTTTCAATGTTTTTTAAGATATTAATTTAGTAATTCTTTAATGTTTTTATCTAGTTGTCTTTCAAAATTTTTGTCATTTCCAGGGTTAGCAGCGCAATGACCATATGGTGAGTCTACAGGTCTTAAAGATGAACGAGATATAAATTTTTTTTCAAATTTATTATCCTCAGTTCTAAAGTATAAATCCTGGTTACATGGCATAAGAATTGTTTTTGCTCTTATTGATTTAAGAGCTTTTATATAATTATTTTTATAAATAGGACCTTTGCTAATATCATTTAACTGCCAGGTTTTAAGTTTAGACAAAAGATTATTAGCATCCCAGTTTTTAGCATGATCATTTGCCCAGTCTTTAAGTAATTCTTCAGCATTTTTAAAACCAAATTTTTTGTAAAGTTTTTCTCGATAAAAATCCTGGGAGAAAGCCCACCCTGCATAAACTCTTCCAAATGCTTTTAATCCCTCGACAGGTTGTTTTTTATAATTTCCTTTATTAAATTTTTTATCAGCAGTAAGCGCTGCTTTAACACCTTCTAAGAAAACATGATTGTGTATTGAAGTTTTTGATGATGCACAAAAAGGAAGAATTGCTTTAACCATACCAGGATACTGAGCTGCCCATTGATAAGATTGGCAACCAGCCATAGACCAACCAGTAACTAAAGCAATTTTTTTAATTTTCAGTTTTTCAGTAATAAGTTTGTGCTGACAATAAATATTATCCCACAACGTTATTGTTGGAAATTTTGAACCAGATTGAGATTTAATAGCTTTAGTCGGTGAAGAAGATAGACCATTTCCAAACATATTAATTGATACAATAAAATATTTATTTGGATTAATTGCTCTATTTTTACCTATAAAGCCTTCATTTCTAATATGGCTACCGGTATAAAATGTAGGAAGAATTATTACATTTGAACGACTTTTATTTAACTTGCCATATGTTTTGTAAACTAACTGTGCTGATTTTAAAATTTTTCCAGATAAAAGCTTAATATTTCCTAAATTAAACTTTTCATATTTTTTCATTAATTAGTAAAGTCTTAGATATTCTTTTACTTCCCAATCAGTAACCGCTTGGTGATAACGCTCCCATTCATCATTTTTATAAGATAAAAAAGATTTTTTCATTACAGGTCCCATAACCTCGTCAGACAATTTATTTACTCTCAAAGCTTCTATGGCTTGCATTAAATTTTTAGGAAGTCTTTTAATTCCTAATTTTTTAAACTCTGCATCAGTCATTTGATATAAATCTTGATCAGTTGGTTTACCAGGATCAATTTTATTTTTAATACCATCCATTGCTGAAGAAATTGTCATAGCTAAAGCCAAATAAACATTCATTGTCATATCTGCTGCTCTATTTTCGATACAATATCTGTTTTGTGGTAAACGAAACTGTGCAGATCTATTATTGTGACCATATGTAATATTAGTTGGTGCCCAAGTTACCGTTCCTCCTTCAAAACCTCCAACTCTAGGAACCAAACCATTGTATGAATTAACTGTTGAACATGTAATTGCTGTTAGTGCTTCGGAGTTTTTCATAAGTCCACCAACTGCATGTTTTGATTGTTTTGACCAACCTTTTCCGTCAGTAAAAATATTTTTTCCAGGTTTATTAATATCTTCCATTGAAAAATTAATATGTGCTCCCGATCTCCAGTCTCCTATTGTAGGTTTCGGCATAAAAGTAATGAACATATTATTTTTTTTAGCAATTTCTTTTAAAAGAATTCTTAAGAAAACTAATCTATCTGCCATTTCTAATAAATTTGTATAATGAAAATCTAACTCAAATTGTGAATAAGCTCCTTCAGCAACTACATCATGTAAATTCCATCCTAGTTCTTCAAGAATATCAATTAATTCTTTTAAAAAATGCATAGAGTCTAATGAATATTCAACATCATAACCAAATGCCTGTCGTCTTGGTCTTATTCCATTTATTGGATCACTATCAATAGCTTTAACTGGTTTTCCATCTTCTCCATATTTCATTGCAATAAATTCAGGTTCAATACCACACATTCCTTTGTAGCCTGCGTCTTGTGCTTTTTGCATTGCGCGCTTCAGAGCTTGTCTTGGACAAACATTATAAGGTTTATCTTCCCAATAAAGATCCGCAAAAATTATAGCCATTGTTTTGTCCCAAGGACAAATATAAACGCTATCTAAGTCTGGCAACATTATTTGATCAGAGTCAGCGGGAGTTAATTCAGGTACAAAAGATATTGAGTGTACTGCAAACTGAGGTCCTTTACCTAAACATAGTTGCTCAAAATCACTCATCGGCACAGGTTTAGTTTTTGGAATACCATGCAAATCTATCCAGCTTGACATTACATATTGTACACCAGCAGCTTTAAGCTTTTTGTGAACTGCAGGAATTTTTTTCCTGTTTCTCTCAATAGCGTCTTTAAAATTTTCGTAATATATTTTATTTTTCATTAGGTAAATTATTTTGGCATATCTTCTGGGTCAATTCCAGGAACAAATGTTATACCAGCTTTTTGCTTCCAATCATGAGGATAAGCAGCATAAAATATTATACATTTTTCATCACATTCGTAGGCTATATGATTATCCTTTGGAATATAAAGTACATCTCCAGGGTTACAAATGTAAGATTTACCATCACAAGTTAGCCTAAACGTTCCTTCCATGCAGTAAATAATTTCATCACAAGTTAAATCCCAAGGAACAGACACTTTGTTTAAAAAATTTAATCCTCCACACATAGTGTTACTTACTTTGCTTGTAACAAATGGTTTAATGTAAGACTTTCCTGGTTCCAATGTATGAAGTCTATTTTCAATATCTTTAAATTTGTAGAGTTGTGGTTCTTTAGACATTAATATTCCTTTCGATTTTATATTTTAATTGGTTCGTTTAATTCAACTTTGTAACCATCTGGATCTTCACAAAAAGCAATTACTCTTGTTCCATGTTTCATTGGACCTGGCTTACGAGTAATGTTAACCCCAAGCTTTGTAAGATCTTCACAAGCTTTATATACATCAGGAGTTTCTATGCAAATATGACCCCATCCATTTCCTTTGTCGTAATCTTCTTTTTGATCCCAATTATGAGTTAATTCTAGACATGGGGATTCATTTTCAAGTCCATAACCAATGAATGCATTAGTAAATTTTCCATCAGGATAATCAGTTTTTCTTAAAACTTTCATTCCCAAAGTTTTGCAATAAAAGTTAAAAGAAGTTTCTAAATCTTTTACTCTTATCATTGTATGAGCCAACCTATATCCTTCATTTACATTTTTAGACATTTTTTTTACCTTTCATTATTTTTTTTGATTTCATAGTTGCTTGAATTATTAATTTTTGAAATTTTTGAACTCCTTTTTCCCAGTGTGGAGATAGTAGCCCACCATCATTCGAAGCTGGTGATGATCTTCCTTCTTGTAATCTTTCGCACATTTCATGATCTTCCTTATGTACACTCCACCATATCTTCTTTGTAATATCAATCTCTTCTTTAGACATAGATTTTCCCTCAGTTGAATATATTATTCTTTTTTGGCTTGTAATACCTGGCCCAATAGGAATATTTAAATATACACCTATTTGATTAGGATAATAAGTTCCAATTATAAAGTTTGGAAACAATGAAAGATACTTAGAAGATACGGATAAAGCATTACTATTTTTATTATCTTCTTTATCAACGTTAACTCCACTTCCATAACAAATCCCATCCACAATTGTATAATGATCTTTCAGTGGTTGGTTAGTTGTTGTTTTGTGAACAAATTGAACGTGATAGGGTTCAATAAAATTTTCAATAAGGAACTTCCAATTTGTATTAATTTTTCCAAAATCTAAAGTCGCCGCATACTTTATTTTATTTAAGTCTAAATCTTTAAATTTTGAAATTAAAGGCTTTGCGTATTCTTTAAATTTTTTTGCTTTTCCATATTAGATAATTCTTTTATTATAAAAGAGTCACGGTCTTTATTTGGCATTTTTTCTGAGTCAAATTGTAATTTCAATACTGCAGCACCAACTGATTTTATAAATTTTCGATCATCTACATTTCTTTTTGGAACTCTTAAAACTGTATCTTGACCATATGTTTTGATTGCGTCTCCATTATTTTTAAATTGTTTGGGCTCCGTTCCTTCTTGCAAAGCTTTTATTGATTTTCTGATATGTCTTCTATACGACATTATTCCATGATCGGTTGGCATTAAATGCTCACCTTTATGTTGACTTATAAATCCCATTCCTTCAACCGCTTCAGCATCTCCTGGGCTCTTTTGTTTTTCTTCCCATGTTCGATCTATAATTTCACCTGCTTCAATTCTTTCACAGCCTTCTTTGTTGTTGTATTCAATTGGATCTGCTCTATCTCCAAAATTGCCCCAAGCTATAGCTACACAATGCTCATCGTCTACAGGTACTACCCATCTAGTAAAAGAACTTCTACCAAAATATCGAGTTTTGGTACCGTCTGCAGCAAAAGCTGAACCGGCCTGTGTGAAGTTAGGAAGTATTAACTCATTTACTCTAACCCAAATATTATCATCAACTCTTCTTGTATTTGCTCCAAGATATTGCATTCCTCTTTCGAAAAATTCTATTTCTCCAAGTTCTGCAAAACCTTCCGAAAATTGTATTCCTGAACTTTGACCGTGTAAAAATGATGTATGA
>CACFLX010000003.1 GCA_902567235.1 uncultured Pelagibacteraceae bacterium | reverse complement strand
AACTTATAAATAAATTGTTCAAAGGGCAAAATATATCCTTTAAAATGGATAATAATAATTCAGTCAAAATTGTTGAAGTATCGATTGAACAAACAAAGACTAAAAAGTATGTTTTTTATAGAATTGATAATCTAAATCAATTCAAATTCAAAGAGGTTAGTAAAGACTTAAAAAGAGAAGTGGTTTTTAAAGAGTCTGAAATTACAAATAGTTTATATTCTAGTGCAATAAATGAAGGCATACAACCAAATATAATAATTGAATTTGCCCGTGTATATGGTTTCCAAATTGATTTTCAAAGAGATATTTGGAAAAATGATAGGTTTCAAATAATTTATGAAACTTTTTCTGACTCTAATCAAAAAATTTTAGATACAGGAAATATTTTATATGCAAATTTAATTCTGCAAGGAAAAGAAAACGATCTATATATTTTTAAAACTAAAGATGGATTTGAACATTTTGACGCTGCAGGTAAAAGTATTAAAAAAAGTTTAATGAAAACACCCATAAATGGAGCAAGGTTATCCTCAAGTTTTGGTATGAGAAAACATCCAATTTTAGGTTACAATAAAATGCATCGAGGAACAGATTTTGCAGCACCTGAGGGAACTCCAGTTATGGCATCTGGTGATGGTAAAATTATAAGAGCAAGATGGTGTGGGGGTGGTGGTAATTGTATAAAGATAAGACATAATTCAACATATGAAACTGTATATGCTCATTTAAAAAACTTTGCTCGAAATATAAAGGAGGGAAAAAGAGTTAAGCAAGGTCAAATTATTGGCTATGTTGGATCAACCGGATTATCAACTGGTCCTCATTTACACTATGAGGTAATTATTAATGGAAAAAAAGTAAATTCGCAAAAATTAAAATTACCATCTGGAAAAGTTTTAAAAGGAGAAGAAAGAAAGCTTTTTGAGGTAGAAAAGATTAAATTAAATGTTTTAAAATCTAAATTAATTAGTTCTCTGAATTAACTGATTGTTCAGATATTTTTTGATCTATATTATTTATATTTTTTTGATCTTTTTCAGTTTTTTCTTTATTTAAATCGTTTGAAATATTATTTTTACTATTTAGTGCATCTTTTTCTTCTAAAACTCTGATAAAATGTTCAGCATGTTGAAAATAATTTTCTGATAGAATTTTATCACCATTCAATAATGCCTCTCTTGCAAGATTTGAATACTTTTCAACTAAATTGCTTGCATTATGGTTATTTCTACCTGCATTTTTTCTTATGAAATTTGAACCATTTTGAAAATCACTCATAATTTTAGAACCATTTTCATTTCTTCGATTATTTCTATCAGAATGATTTTTGTATCTATTTCTTCTAAAATTATTCTTATAATTTCTCATCTAATATTTTTATCTATATTTTTGTTGATACAACACACCTATTTTTATTTGCTAAATCTTTAACAATTTTATTCACAAAAAAACCATTAAATTTTAATATCTTCAAAGTTTCCATTACTTGATTTGATCCAATTTCTAAAAATAATTTGCCATTTTTTTTTATTAAAGCAGAGCTTTTTTTTATTGTGAGCCTAATTTTTGAATAACCATCTATTCCACCATTTAAAGCAACTCTAGGCTCATAGTTTTTTATATCTTTTTCCAAACCATTAATTTCATGCTGCTTAATGTAAGGAGGATTAGATATAATTAAATCATATTTATCTGTTAAAAAATTGTCAATATCTGAATGAAAAAAATTAATTCTATTTTTAATGTGTTGTATTTTTGCATTATATTTAGCTAATTTTATAGCATTTTTTGATATGTCTATGCCTACTCCTTTACATTTTTTTCTCTCTTTAAGTATTGAAATTATTATACATCCAGAGCCTGTTCCAATATCCAAAATTTTTTTAGTACTTTGAGGCCTTAGATAACTTAAAACCTGTTCAACAATAGTTTCGGTATCAGGTCTTGGAATTAAAACATTTTTATCAACTTTAAAATTATTATTCCAAAATTCTTTATAACCTGTAATGTATGATATTGGTTCATTTTTTTTTCTCCTATTAATTAAAAAGAAAAAAATTTTTTTTTCATTATTTTTTACTATTTTATTATGGTTTATAATTAATTGAGATCTATCAACATTTAATAAAGATGATAATAAAATTTCACTATCAAGACTATAAGATTTAATTTTATTTAATTTTAATATTTTAGAACCTTGATTTAATATTTCGTGATATTTCATTTAATTTAAATTACTTAATTTTTCTTTTTGAGCTTGCAATGCTAAATTTTCTATCATTTCTTCAAATATTTCTCCTTGCATAAATTCCTCAAGCTTATGGAGTGTAAAATTTATCCTATGATCAGTAACTCTACCTTGTGGAAAATTGTAGGTTCTTATTCTCTCAGATCTATCTCCAGTTCCTATTTTATTTCTTCTATCTTTTGACCTAGCATCATCAATTTTTTTTCTTTCTAACTCATAAATTCTTGATCTAAGTATTTTTAAACCTTTTTCTTTATTTCTAATTTGAGATTTCTCATCTTGTTGACTAACCACAATGCCAGAGGGTATGTGGGTAATTCTAACAGCTGAATCTGTTGTATTTACACTTTGACCTCCAGGCCCACTACTTCTAAAAACATCTATTCTTAAATCTTTCTCTTCAATTTTCACATCAACTTCTTCAGCCTCGGGCAGTACGGCAACAGTTGCAGCAGAAGTATGAACTCTTCCTTGGGTTTCAGTGTCAGGAACTCTTTGTACTCTGTGCACCCCACTTTCATATTTTAAAAGTGAATAAATATTTTTTCCCTTAATATTAGCTATTACTTCTTTTAACCCTCCTGCTTCACTTTTTGAAATACTAATAATCTCCAAATTCCATTTTTTTTTATGAGAAACTTTCTCATACATTTTAAATAAATCTGATGCAAATAAACTTGCTTCTAAACCTCCAGTGCCTGCTCTCACTTCAATAATAGCATTTTTTGAATCTGCTTCGTCTTTTGGTAATAAAAATAATTTAATTTTTTTTTCTTCAATTAAATTATTTTCAGTTAACTCATCTAATTCAATTTGTGCCATTTCTTTTATTTCTTTATCACTTTTTATATCCATAATTATTTTTTCTAGATCTTTTTTGTTCTTTTCAAAATTTAAATAATTATTTGCATTTTGAATTATTTCATTAAGATCGGAGTATTCTTTTGATTTTGTTGCAAATAATTTTTTATCGACATTTCCTGATGATAATTCTTTTTCAAGATTTTTATGTTTTTGAATTAACTCTTCAACTTTTTTTAATGGAATCATTTTTGTTGTTTTTCAATTTCAGAAGCTTTTTTTTCAACTAAATTAACTATCTTTGAAACAATATCTTGATTATCTAATTTTTCAGTTTGTACACCTTTTAAATAAAGCATACTACTATCTTTGCCTCCACCTGTAATGCCTATGTCTGTTTGGGATGCCTCACCAGGTCCATTCACTACACACCCTATTATTGAGAGTGTTATTGGAGTTTTTATATGAGATAGCTTTTCCTCTAAAATTTTAACAGTATCTATAACTTGAAAACCTTGTCTTGCACATGAAGGACAAGATATTATCTTCACGCCTCTATTACGTAAATTCAAAGATTTTAAAATTTCATTACCTATTTTAATTTCTTCAACGGGGTCATCTGAGAGTGATATTCTAATAGTATCACCTATACCATCCATTAATAAATTTCCTAAACCTATAGAAGATTTTATACTTCCTGGAATGAAACTTCCTGCTTCAGTGATTCCTAAGTGAAGTGGGTAATCTGTAACTTTTGAAAGTTCTTTATATGCCTTTACAGATAAGAATACATCAGAGGATTTAACACTTACTTTAAAATTAAAAAAATCTAGGTCTTCTAAAATTTTAATATTTCTAATTGCACTCTCAACTAATGCTTCAGGACATGGTTCTTTATACTTTTCTAAAATATCTTTTTCCAAAGACCCTGAATTTACTCCTATTCTTATTGAACAATTATTATTTTTTGCTGCTGAAATAACTTCTAAAATTTTTTCTTTTTCTCCAATATTTCCAGGGTTTATTCTTAAACAGTCAGCCCCATTCTCTGCTGCTTCAATAGCCCTTTTATAATGAAAATGAATATCAGCAACTATCGGTATAGGTGAATGTTTAGTAATTTCTTTTATAGCAAAAGTAGAATCTTCATCTGGACAAGAAACTCTTACAATATCTCCACCAACTTCAGAAATATTATTGATCTGTTTCAAAGTATCTTTTGCATCTTTGGTTAAAGTATTTGTCATTGATTGTACAGAAATGGGATTGTTGCCACCAACTTTTACTTTACCTACGTTAATAGTCCTGGTGACTCTTCTTTTTATATCCCTAAAAGGTCTTATACTCATGGTTTTGATTTAGTTTTCTAAATTAAATTCTTTATGTAAAACAGAAACTGCTTTTTTTAAATCTTTTCTATTTATTAGAACTGATATTTTAATTTCTGATGTCGAAATTACAATAATATTTATATTTTTTTTTGCTAATGCATTAAACATTCTATAAGTAACACCCGGTGTAGTAATCATCCCTACTCCAATTATTGAAACTTTTGAGACTCTGCTATCAACAATTATTCTTCTTAATTTGATTTTTTTATTCTTTTTTACTAATTTTTCAGTTTTGGACAAATCCTCTGATTTAATTGTAAATGTTAAATCAGTCTCTTTACCGTTTGATGAAATATTCTGTACAACCATATCAACATTTATTGAATTTTTATATAGTGGTTCAAATATAGAAGCTGCAACACCCGGTCTATCTTTTACACCTATTAAAGTAATTTTAGCATCATTTTTTGTAAAAGAAACACCCCTAATTATTTTGTTGGAAGAAATATTTTTTCTTTTTGTAATCAATGTACCTTCTCCTTTCTTGAATGAAGACCTAACATCAATGTCAATTCTATTTAATCTAGCATCTTGAATTGAATGAGGTTGCATAACTTTTGCTCCTAGTGATGCCATTTCAAGCATCTCTTCATATGAGATCACTCTTATTTTTTTTGCTTTTTTAATTGTATTTGGATCAGTTGTATAAACTCCATCTACATCTGTGTAGATTATACATTTTTCAGCTTTAAAAAACCTTGCTAACATTATTGCGCTAGCATCGGTTCCACCCCTTCCAATAGTTGTTATTCTATTGTTAAAATTTATCCCTTGAAAACCTGCAACTACAGAAATACCCCCGGATTTAAGATATTTTAAAATATTTTTTTTATTTATATTTTGTATCCTTGAAGAAGAATGATCGCCTTTTGTAAATATGGGTATTTGCCATCCAAGCCAAGATCTAGACTTATAACCAAGATGATTAAGCCTTCCAGATATTAAAGAACATGAAATTTGCTCTCCAGCAGAGACCAAAACATCATACTCTTCTGATATAAAATTATTAGAAATTTCTTTTGATTTCTTTATGAGTTCATTCGTCGCTCCACTCATTGCTGAAGAAGTCACTATTACTTTGTAATTTTTTTTGACATAGGAGATGATTATTTTTGAAACCTTTTTTATTCTATCTATTGAACCAACAGATGTTCCTCCAAATTTTAATACTACAATTTTCATTGATCAATTTTTTTATTTAAATAAATATGTTGATAAAATACATCTTAATTGTAATGTCAACTATCAATCACTAATGAGCACTGTAAATAAAAAAGAAATAGATAAATTTTCAAAAATTGCCAATGAATGGTGGGATGTAGAGGGAAAGTTTAAGCCCTTGCATAAATTTAATCCATTAAGAATAAAATATATTAAAGAAAAAATAATAAATCATTTTGGCATTAATTCAAAATCATTTCCACTGAAAAATATTGAACTTTTAGATATAGGCTGTGGCGGAGGACTTTTAACAGAACCTATGTCAAGACTAGGGGCAAAAGTAACAGGTATAGATGCTTCAAAAAAAAATATAGATGTTGCAACTTATCATTCAAAAAAAGAAAAATTAAAAATTAAATATTTATGTTCTTCTCCAGAAAAAGTTTTTTTTAATAAAAAATTTGATGTTGTATTAAATATGGAAATTGTTGAACATGTAGATAATTTAGATCTATTTATAAAAAAAAGTAGTTTGCTTTTAAAAAAAAATGGCCTGATGTTTGTTGCAACTATAAACAGAACTCTTAAATCATATGTTTTTGCTATTATTGGAGCTGAATATATAATGCAATGGCTCCCAATTGGAACACACGATTGGAATAAATTTGTAAAACCAAAAGAGCTGATTGACTTAAATGATAAAAATGGATTAGAATTAATTAAGTTAGATGGAGTAAGTTTTGACTTATTAAAAGATAAATGGTTTATAACAAATGACGAAAGAGTAAATTATATAAGTTATTTCAAAAAAATTTAATTTTCTTTATCATTTATCCATGGAACAACTTCAGTTTCAATTCCTTCTTCTAATAACTCTTTTACCTCATCAATAGAGGCTTTGCCATATATTCCCTTCTCATTTTTTTTGTTTTTATAATGAATTGATCTAGCTTCATAGGCAAAATTTTCTCCTACATATTCAAAATTGTTTTTTATAAAATTTTTATATTCTTTTAATTTATTTTTAATTTCTAAGTGCTTTTTTAAATTTAAATCACTCTTCTTATTTTTTTTATTAATTATTGAGGGGGCCATCAAAGATTTTTCTATGTTGGAAGAATTACAAACAGGACAGTTAAATAGCTTAAGTTTTTTTAACTTTTCATATTCTTTTGAATTTGCAAACCAACTATCAAAATTATTTGAACAAGTATTACATAATAGTCTATATTTAATCATATTAACAATTAAGTTCGGTAATCTGCGTTTATCTCAATATATTTTTTTGTCAAATCCATTGTATAAGATGTAAATTCTTTTTTTCCTAAGTTTAAATTTACAAACAAGTCTATTGACTTCTCTTTCATATAATTTGCGGCCTCTTGCTCATTGTAAGTTAAGGATATTTTTCCATTTTCTATAACTTTAATTTTTCCAATTTGAATTGCTAATTTTCTTGGATTTAGATTTACTTTAGCTTTTCCAATTGCCATTATAATTCTACCCCAATTAGGATCTTCACCAGCTATTGCTGTTTTTACTAATGGAGAATTTGCAATTGAAAAACAAATTTTTTTTGCATCTTCCTCAGTTTTGCAATTTTTTACTTTTATTGTAACAAATTTTGAGGCACCTTCACCATCTGCAGCAACTCTTTTTGAAAGATTTAGTAAAACTTTAAATAAAGCGGAATTAAATTCATTTAATTTTTTATCTTTTGAGTTTTTCAATTTTTTATTTGAAACTTTATTAGTTGCAAATAAAGAAACCATATCGTTAGTACTTGTGTCGCCATCACACGATATTGCATTAAATGTTTTTTCAATATTATTATTTAACAACTGTTTTAAAATAGCTGATGGAATAGTTGCATCAGTAAAAACAAATCCTAAAGTAGTTGCCATATTTGGATAAATCATTCCTGATCCTTTGGCAATTCCATAAATCTTAACTAATTTGTTTCCAATATAACACTCTTCCATAGCAATTTTAGGTTTTAAATCAGTAGTTAATATTCCCATGGCAGCTTTCATCCATATGTATTTATTTTGTGTATATTTAATTTTTTTAATTAAATCATAAATACTTTTTTGAATTTTTTCTGTAGGAAAATTTTCTCCTATAGTTCCTGTGCATGCAAAAAGAATTTCGTTTGCTTCAATTTTTTTTGGTTTTTCTTCATCATTTTTCTGTTTTTGTGATAGTTCATAAGACAAAGTTTCAGCCAAAACTTTTAGTCCTTTATAACCATCTGTCCCTGTAAAAGCATTTGCATTTCTAGTATTTATTAATAGTGCGCTAACTTTTTTTGAATTAATTTTTAGATTCCATTTAATATTCTCTGAAATTAATTTTGACTGTGTATATACAGACGCATAATTAGCTCCATCTCTAAAATAGAATAAAACAACATCATCTCTTTTTTTTGAATATAAATCTGCACAAGTTGTGGATACTGATACACCATCAATGTGATTAAGATCTTGAAAATCGCTCATTTTCGAGTTTTCACCCATAGATTTGAAAAAGTTATCTAGATTAATTGCCATGCTATTTAAATATTTATTTTTGTTATTATATTAGTCTTAAATAATAAAATAATAAAATAATATAATTATTAAATGCTCAATCCACTCAAATTATTGTCTAAATTTATCAAATCCAATAATGAAAAGGAGCTTGATAGATTAAAAAAAATTGGGAAAAAAGTTAATGATTTAGAGGAAGATATAATTAAATTGGAAAATGAGGTCTTTCCTAAAAAAACAGAAGAATTAATAGAAAAAATCAATAATGGTTCTTCATTAGATGAAATTCTTCCAGAAGCATTTGCACTGGTTAGAGAAGCTTCAAAAAGAGTAAACAAAGAAAGACACTTCGATGTTCAAATTATAGGTGGAATAGCACTCCATGAAAATAAAATTTCAGAGATGAAAACAGGAGAGGGTAAAACACTAACAATTACCTTAGCGGCATATCTTAATGCACTTAATAAAAAAGGAGTTCATATAGTTACAGTAAATGATTATTTGGCAAAAAGAGATTGTGACAATATGAAGGGTATTTATAATTTTTTAGGATTGACAGCTGGTTATATAAATAACGGTCAAACCGACGACGAAAGAAAATTAAATTATAATTATGATATAACTTATGCAACTAATAGTGAGCTAGGTTTTGATTATCTTAGAGATAATATGAAATTTTCATATGAAACTATGGTTCAACGTGGTCACAACTACGCAATAGTTGATGAGATTGATTCATGCTTAATTGATGAAGCCAGAACTCCACTTATTATATCAGGAGGGGTAGAAGATAAAACAAATCAATACCTATCAATAGATAAATTAATTAAAAATTTAAATAAGGAAGATTTTGAAATTGATGAAAAAGACAAAAATATTTTATTAACTAATAAAGGTATAGATAATATTGAAAAAATTCTGTCAAACGCAGGAATATTAAATGGTAATAATTTTTATGATCCAAGTAATTTACATCTAGTTCATCATGTCAATCAAGCTTTAAAAGCAAATTATTTATTTCGGGATGGTAGAGATTATATTGTTAAAGATGGACAGATTATAATTATAGATGAACAAACTGGAAGACAGCTTCCAGGTAGAAGATTTGGTGATGGTCTTCACCAAAGTATTGAAGCGAAAGAAAGAGTTGAAGTGCAAAATGAAAATCAAACTCTCGCATCTATAACATATCAAAATTATTTTAAACTTTACTCAAAGTTAGCAGGGTGTACAGGAACTGCTGCAACTGAATCTGAAGAGTTTTTTGAAATTTATAAACTTCCAGTAATAGTAATTCCTACCAATAAAAAAATGATAAGAAAAGATTGGAATGATCAAATATTCAGGTCTTTAAAAGAAAAAGATAATGCAATTATAGAAAAAATTACTGAATGCAATAAAAACGGACAACCACTATTAGTATTTACTGCAAATATAAATAAATCTGAACATTATTCTGAACTATTAAGTAAAAAAAATATAAAACATACTGTTTTAAATGCTAAAAATCATGAAAGAGAAGCTGAAATTATCGCTAATGCTGGTAAAAAAAATTCAGTAATTATTACAACTAGCATTTCAGGTAGAGGTGTTGATATAAAATTAGGTGGAAAAAAAATCACCCAAATCAATGAAAAAGATGAAATTAAATCACTAGGTGGCTTGTTTGTAATTGGTACCGAAAGAATGGAAAGTAGAAGGGTGGATAATCAGGCAAGAGGAAGATCTGGAAGACAAGGAGATGAGGGAAGCTCGATTTTCTTTGTAAGCCTTGAGGACGATTTAATGAGAATTTTTGGTTCTGATTCTATGAATTCAATTCTTGAAAAACTAGGTTTGAAAGATGGTGAAAGTATAGATCATCCTTGGATTAATAAAGCACTAGAAAGAGCACAACAAAAAGTTGAGGCTAGAAACTTTGATGTAAGAAAAACTTTGTTAAAATTTGATAATGTTCTCAATGATCAAAGAAAAGTAATTTTTACTCAAAGGAACCAGATTATTGGTAGTGAAAATGTTTTTGATTACACAAATAATTTTTTAGATGAGATTATAACTAAATTGAAAGAATTAAAAAAATCAAATTTAACGAAAGATAATAAAAGTGAACAATCTCTACAAATAAAATCTATCCTTGGTAAATCTTTTGAAGATGATGAAATCAATTTAACTCTAGACTTAAATGAACAAGCTTTTGAAAAAAAAATTAGGGATAAGTTTAATTTTAAAAGATTAGAAAGAGAAAAAATATTGGGTAAAGAACAAACTTTAGGATTGGAAAAAAGAATATTGTTACAGCTTATTGATCAAAATTGGAAATCTCATATTCAATATTTAGAACAGTTAAGAGGAGTTATAGGATTAAGATCTTATGGAAACAGAGATCCATTGATAGAATATAAGAAAGAAGCTTTTTCATTATTTGAAAATTTATTAAATAAACTAAAAACTGACTTAATAACTATATTAATCAATCTTACAATTGTTGAAAAAGCAACTGAAGAAAAGGACCCAAAGCCAGTTAAAATTGATCCAAAATATATAGGGAAAAAAATGAGTAGAAATGAACCATGTTTTTGTGGTTCTGGCAAAAAATATAAACGTTGTTGTGGGGCTTTATAAAAATAATAATGCTACTACTAAAATTATAAATATTAGAATAACGATTAAATAATTTTTGTAATTTGAAACTTTATTAATAAATTTGTTTAAAATATTAGTATCCATTGCTAAGCTGTCGGATATTTTTGATTTACTAATAAATCCTTTATTTCGCCCAATAGATAAAAATTTATTTTTTCTATGTAATAAAATTTCTTCTTTATCCATATTTAAAAAAAAATCTAAATTTTTTCTAATTGAATCCCTTACGTTTTCTAAAATTAAATCCTTATCTCTGTGGGCCCCACCTAATGGTTCTGAAATAATTTCATCAATTATCTTTAAATCAAAAAGATCTTTGGAAGATAATTTCATTGCTTTTGAGGCTTCTAATGTTTTTTTTGGATCTCTCCATAGTATTGTGGCACATCCCTCTGGAGATATTACTGAATAAATTGCATTTTCTAACATTAAAACTTTATTAGAAGAGGCCAAAGCTATTGCACCTCCTGATCCACCTTCTCCAATAATTATTGATATAGTTGGAACAGTTAATTCCATGCAACATTCTATTGATCTAGCAATTGCTTCTGCCTGCCCTCTTTCTTCTGCCCCAACTCCTGGGTATGCTCCCGGAGTATCGATAAAAGATATTACTGGAATTTTAAATTTATTTGCAATTTTCATTAATCTTATTGTTTTTCTATAACCTTCAGGTCTCATCATTCCAAAATTTCTTTCAATTCTAGTTTCAAGGTCTTCACCTTTTTCTTGTCCAATAACTAAAACTGATTTGTTTTCAAATTTTGCAAAACCACATATTACTGATTGGTCTTCGCCATAAAATCTATCACCAGAAAGCGATATAAAATCTTCAAAAAGATTATCAATGAAATGTTTTGCTTTTGGTCTATCTTCGTGTCTAGCAACTAATGTAGTTTGCCAAGAATCTAGTTTTGAATAAATGTCTTTTAACTTAGAATCTATTTCATTTTGTAATTTTGATATATTTTGAGTATCAACTTCTGACAAACCCTCGTCATTATAAGGATCTTTAAGTTTATCTAACTCTATTTCTAAATTTTTAATTTCAGATTCAAAATTTAAATAATTTTTCATTTATTTCTTATAGTGTTTATAAAGTAAAAAAAGGCAAGAAAATGGTAAAATTTTTTCAATTATTAATTATAAATTGACTATTTAATAAGCAAAAAGTTATATTAACACCAATAAAGACTTTTAAAAATTATCATAATGAAAGAAAAATACTTAAAAATAAAAAATTTATCGATTTCAGAAAATTTAGCAAATTTTATCAATAGAGAATTGTTGCCTGGCACCAAAATCAATAAAGAAAAATTTTGGAGGGGTTTTGACAAATGTCTTCATGAACTTGCACCTATAAATATAAAATTACTTCAAAAAAGAGAAAGATTACAAAAAGCAATAGATGCATTTCATATTGAAAAAAAAGATAGTCAAATAAATATAAAAAAATATACTAAATTTTTAACAAAAATTGGATATTTAAAAAAACCTGGACCAAATTTTAAAATCAAAACCCAAAATGTTGATTTAGAGATATCAAGTATATGTGGACCTCAATTAGTTTGTCCAGTTTCAAACGCAAGATTTTTATTAAATGCAGCAAATGCAAGATGGGTAAGTTTATATGATAGCTTATATGGAACAGATGTAATTCCAGAAACTGGTGGAGCTGTAAAAGGAAGAACCTACAATCCAATAAGAGGAAAAAAAGTAATCGAATATGCTCGGAGTCTATTAGATAAATTTATACCTTTAAAAAACAAAAGCTGGAAAGACTTAAAGAAAATTCCAGAAATTATAAATAACAAAATAAATTTAAAACTAAAAAATTCTAATCAATTTGTAGGGTACAATAAAAAATTGAATAAACTTAATTCTCTTTTATTTGTTAATAACAATCTTCATATTGAAATTTTATTTGACCAAGATGGAAAAATGGAAATTAATAATCCAGATGGTAACCAAGATAAAATTAAAATACATGATATTTTTTTAGAATCGGCAATATCTACAATTTGTGATCACGAAGATAGCGTTGCAGCGGTAGATGCAGAGGATAAAGTTTTGGGATATAAGAATTGGCTTGGTTTAATGAAAGGAGATTTAAAAGTAGAATTTATAAAAAATGGAAAAAAAAAACTAAGAAAACTAAATCCAGATCGAAAATATATTTCTGCAAAAGGAAAAAAACTAAAGCTACATGGAAGATCTTTGCTTTTAAATAGAAACGTAGGTCATCTTATGACAAATGCAGCTATTCTTTTAAAAGATGGATCTGAATGCCCTGAAGGAATACTTGATGCTTTTGTAACTTCTCTTGCATGTTTGCATGATTTTAAAAAGAAAGGAAATTCTAGAGTTAATTCTATTTATATAGTTAAACCAAAAATGCATGGGCCCGAAGAATGTGATTTCACTAATTTAATTTTTCAGAATGTTGAAAAAGTCTTAAATTTAAAAAAAAATCAAATTCTTTGTGGCATCATGGATGAGGAAAGAAGAACTTCTGTAAATTTAAAAGAATGTATAAGAGCCCTAAAAAATAGAGTATTTTTTATTAACACTGGTTTTTTAGATAGAACTGGAGATGAAATCCACACTTCGATGGAAATTGGTCCAATGATTAAAAAGGGTGATATGAAATCATCAAAATGGATAAATGCGTATGAAAACAACAATGTAGATATAGGATTAAAATGTGGTTTTTCTGGTAAATGTCAGATTGGAAAGGGCATGTATCCCGCTCCAGATTTAATGGCTGAAATGATGAAACAAAAAATTGTCCATCCTTTAGCTGGAGCTAATTGTGCATGGGTGCCATCACCAACTGCCGCTGCGTTACATGCTCTTCATTATCATGAAATTAATGTATTTGTTAAACAAAGAGAATTGTTAAAAAGAGAACCAGCAAAGCTTTCTGATCTTTTAACTATTCCATTAGCAAAAAAACCTAATTGGTCTGAAGAAGAAATTACAAGAGAATTAAAAAATAATGCACAAGGTATTTTGGGTTACGTAGTTAGGTGGATTGATCAATCTGTTGGCTGCTCAAAAGTGCCTGATATTAATGGTATAGGTTTAATGGAAGATAGAGCTACCTGCCGAATAAGTAGCCAACATATTGCTAACTGGCTACATCATGGAATATGTAGCAAGAAACATGTTTTAGAAGTTATGAAAAAAATGGCCAAAATTGTAGATAATCAAAACCTTAAAGATCCAAGCATGAAAGGACATTCTCCATATAAGCCAATGTCAGATAATTTTGACCAATCAACATCTTTTAAAGCTGCTTGCGAACTTGTATTTAATGGGAAAAATCAACCTTCGGGATATACAGAGCCAATTCTTCATCTTAACAGATTGCTTAAAAAAAATTAATTTTTTTAATTTTTAAAACTTTGCCTATTTTTAAATGCAGATATTAAAGTTCCATCATCTAAATTTTCTATCTCCCCACCAACAGGCACCCCTTGTGCAAGCTTAGAAATTTTCACATTAATGTTTTTTAAACTATCCTGAATATAAAATGCAGTTGTCTGACCTTCTACTGTTGCACTGGTAGCCAAAATTACTTCTTCAATATTATCTTTTTTAACTCTTTCAACTAAGGAATTAATTAATAAATCTTCTTTTTTTTGATTGTTGGATGATGAAATTGTTCCTCCAAGAATATGAAAATAACCTTGATATACACTAGAAGTTTCTATACTCCATTGATCAGCTATATTTTCTACAACACAAATTTTGTTAAATTTATTTTTACTGTTTTCACAGTTATTACACCCATTGAGGTTAGATTTTAAAGATCCACAAATATTACATCTAAAAATATTTTTATATACTTCGGCCAAAGTCTTTGCCATAGGTTTAATTAATTCTTCTCTATTATTAATTAATTTTAATACTATTCTCTTTGCGGACTTAGGTCCCAAACCTGGAAGTTTAGATATTAATTTAATTAATCTTTCAATTTCTGGTATATTTTGCATTTAAATTATAAGGGCCACTTAAAACCTGGCACTCCAAACCCACCTGTTACTTTAGAAATTTCTTCAGATGTTTTAGACTTTAATTGAGATTTGGCATTATTGTGTGCTGCTTTAATTAGGTCTTCAACTATTGCTTTGTCTTCATTTAGAATTTTAGAAGATATATCTAAATTTATCATTTCACCTTCACCGTTAAGAGTTAATTTTACAGATCCTCCTCCAGAAATACCAGTTACCGTTATGTTCTTTATTTTTTCTTGGCCTTCTTTCATCTTATTTTCAAGTTCTTTAGCTTTATCTAAAATTTTACTGAAATCAGTCATTATTCATTTTCCTTAAATTTTATATCAATCAATTCTGCATCAGGAAATAATTCTTGCACCTTTTTATAAATATCTTGACTTTTTACCTCTTCAATAACTTTATATTTTTCGATTTCTAAATTTTGTTTTTTAGATAACTGTCCAGTTTTTTTTGAAAAAGCAATAATCCATCTTTGTCCTGTCCATTCATGAAGTTTAAAGGTTAATTCTTTTACAAAATCTTTATCTAAATTTTCATTAAATGACAGTTCAATTCTTTGATCTGTGAAACTTACTAGATTAACATTAGTTTCAAGTTCATATTTTAATTTTAATTCTTTTTTTTCATTACATAATTTTATTAACTCTTCAAAATTTTTTATTTCAATTTTCATTAATTTTGTTTCAATTTTTTTTTCAGGTTTTAAATTTTCTTCTTGAAAAAAATTTTTAATTTGACTTATAGTTTTATTTTTAACTTCCAAATTATTTTCTTCTTTGCTTAAATTAAATTTTTCACTTTTATTGATGTTGTTATTTAAATATTGTTCATTATTAAGATTTACTTTTTCTTGACTATCATCCATTTTATTTTCTTTGAGATATAGCAGTCTTATTAAAAACATTTCCATAGATATATTTTGATTTGAAACTATATCTAATTCACCTAAAGTTTTAATAGTAAACTGCCAAAATAATAATATAATTTCAGAGCTTGTATTATTTGAAATTATTTCTATTTCCTTAAAATCTTCATCATTAAGAGAAAAGTTATTTCCATATAGTTTAATTGATGAAATATTTTTAATATAATAAAGAATTTCTAAAAAATCATTTAAGAATATTTTGGGTTCAACTCCTTGATTATATATAGTTTGATAAATTTCTATAACTTTTTTTTCGTCTCCTTTAAAAATAAATTTAAATAAGTTTATAAGATAACTTTTATCAAAATATCCAAATATTTTCTGTGCATCTTTTAAATCAAGCTCGGCACTTTGATCTTGGTTGAGCATTGCTCTATCTAAAAGTGAAAGAGCATCTCTTACTGATCCTTCTGAAATTTTTATAATTAGTTTTAAAGCTTCATCATTTATCTTGCCTTCCTCTTTATCTTTAACTTTTTTTATAAATTCAAATAAACTTTTAGAATCTACTCTTGATAAATCAAATCTTTGGCATCTAGAAACTACAGTTACTGGAATCTTTTTAATTTCTGTAGTTGCAAAAATAAATTTTAAATATTCTGGTGGCTCTTCTAGAGTTTTTAAAAGTGCATTGAAAGCCTGTTTACTCAACATATGAACTTCATCAATAATGAATATTTTGTATTTTGCAGAAGATGGTCCGTATCTTGAGAATTCAATTAAATCTCTTACATCATCGACCCCTGTTTTGCTTGCTGCATCCATTTCTAAAACATCTATATGATTGGATTTGCTAATAGCTTCACAGTTTTCACACATTTTTTCACTACACAATTTATTGATACCGTTTAAACAATTTAAAGATTTAGCAACAATTCTTGCAATTGTTGTTTTTCCAACTCCCCTTATTCCTGTAAATAAATAAGCATTTGCAGATTTATCATTTTTTATTGAATTAAAAATTGTCTGTGCAACAACTTCTTGACCTATTAAATCTTTAAAAGTTTTAGGTCTATATTTAAGAGCTAATACTTTTGAATTATTATTCATAAATTAATTAAAGGAGACTAGAACCTGGACAACTGTCTCTACGATTGCTTCCGTTAAGATCTGGTCGGGTTCAAGCAGCACCCACCTCTAGCCTCCAAAATGTATTATAACAGTAAAGATTCTTATTCTACAAGAAAAGTAATTGATTATTTATCCCTATATTTGTCAGCTTCAAAAACACCTAAAACGTGCATATCATCGCAATGAAGCCCTAACTCCTCTAAGGAGTTTTTTACTTTTTTTTCTTCAATATGTCCGTCAAGTTCACATAAAAAGAAATAAGATGAAAACGAATTTTTTTCAGGAAAACTTTGTAGTTTAGTTAGATTAACTCCATTGAGAGCAAAACTCCCTATAGCGCTATAAAGTGCCCCAGCTTTACTTTTTAATTTAAATAATAAAGATGTAATATATTTGTTACTTTTAAATTCTGGTTGAAATATATCTTTTTGCATTATCAAGAATCTAGTAACATTTTTTTTTTCATCCTGAATATTTGAGTCTAATATTTGTAAGTTGTATATATCTGCACTAAGTTTTGAAGATATTGCACCTTTTGATTTATCTTTGGCCTCAGAAATATACTTTGCAGAACCTGCTGTATCTGCTCTTACATTTTCATTCAATTGATTTTTTTTAATGAAAATCGATGACTGACTTAAAGCTTGAGCATGAGAATAAACATCTTTTATATCACTTACTTTTGATCCAGGTAAACCCAATAAATTATGATTTATAGGAAAAAAATGTTCTGCAAAAATATTCAAACGATATTTAAAAATCAAATATTCTACTCCAATGTTCCCTGTTGTTTTATTGGATTCAGGTATGATTGCTTTTACAGAGTTATCACTGTTAGCTTTTTCAAAACATTCATCAAATGTCTTACAAGGAATTGTTTCACAATTTGGATAATTTTCCTTGGCACAACTTTCACTATAACTTCCAGCTATTCCTTGATAAGCAATTTTCATTTCAGGAGTTATATTCTAATTTTTTTTTTAAAGCTAGATAATCTTCCATTGTATCCACTCCAATGGGACAAAATTTTGCTAATCCAACATTTATTTTTATTCCATTTTCTATTGCTCTTAACTGTTCTAGTCTATTTTCAATCTCATTATTTGTTTGTTTAAATTTAATTAGTTTTTTTAATACTTCGGGCTTATAAGCGTATACACCTAAATGATGGTAAATATTTAAATTTAAATTATTTATTTTTCTTTTAAAGTCTACCGCAAATGTAAAATTTTCATTGGTAATTTTGCTATCAGTAATAACTTTAACAATGTTTTCATTTTTTATCTTGGATTGATCATCAATTTCTGCAGCTAATGTTCCTATTTCAGTTTTATTAGTCTCAATTAAATTATTTAGATGTCTCAAATCATTTATATCGATATTTGGCTCATCTCCTTGTAGATTAATGATATAGTCGATGTTTTTTAAATCTAATTTTTCATAACATTCAAAAATTCTATCAGAACCAGTTTTATGCTTATTGCTTGTTAAAATTGCCTTTCCACCATTTAAATAAACGTCATCTAAAATTTCTTTATCTTCTGTTGCAACATATACCTCTCCTATATCTGCTTCTTTGGCTTTTTGAACAACATGAGAAATAATAGAAACTCCATTAATTTTTAAAAGGGGTTTTCCAGGTAACCTTGTAGCAGAAAGCCGTGATGGTATTAAAATTACTGATTTAGACATTATATTTATTGATAATTTATGCGTCTAAGAGACGCAAATTGCATATTTAAATATTTAAGCTTTTTAACAACTAACATGTTATATGAATGATATCGAATATTATAAATATAAATGAATTCTTTTGAAATAAATAAAATTATTACAGCAGTTTTAGTAACAATATTGGTAGTTTTTGGTATTGGAAAAATATCAGATGTGATTTTCGATAAAGATGACAAGAATATTGTTGCATATGAAGTAGAAGCTCCTGAAGGTTTGGCTACACTAGCAACCTCCGAAACATCTATAGATATATCAGCTTTATTAGCACTAGGAGATGCTGCGCATGGAGAAAAAGTTTTTAAAAAGTGTAAGGCTTGCCACAGTATCAAGCAAGGTGGTGGTAATAAAATTGGTCCTAAGCTATGGAATGTTATGTTTAGACCAGTTGGAGCAATAACTGAATATAAATATTCAAAAGCTTTGTCTTCTTATGGAAAAGAATGGAACTGGGAAGAAATGAATGGTTTTTTAATTAAACCATCTTCATGGATAAAAGGAAATAAAATGGGGTTTGCTGGACTTAAAAGTGAAAAAGATAGAGCTTCTGTAATACTGTATCTAAATCAAAAAAGTGAAAATCCAAAACCATTACCTTAATTTTCCAAAGCAATATAGCAATATGCTTTTTTGAACATGCGTTCTATTCAACGCTTGCTGCCAAACTTTAGACTGTTTCCCTAAAAAAACATCTTCTGAAACTTCATTTCCTCTTGGAAGGCAATGCAAGAATATAGTCGAATTTTTTTTTGTTTTTTTCATTAAACTTGAATTAATTCTGTAATTTTTAAAATCTTTAATTTTTTTAGCTTTATTAACTTTATCATTTAAAGAAACTACTTTATCCGAAAATATTACATCTGCATTTTTAACTGCCATCTTAGGGTCATCAAAAAAATTAACTTTCCTTTTATTTTTTTTAACCCAATCCATCACAAACTTTGGAGGTCTATAGCTCTTAGGACATGCAACATTCAAATTAAATTTAAATTTTACTGAAGTTGCTATTAAACTATTCAAAACATTATTGCAGTCTCCGATCCAACATATATCTAATTTTGATATGGGTTTTTTTTTTACTTCTTCTACAGTAAATATGTCGGATAGAACTTGGCATGGGTGAGAGCTTGGGCTCAATAAATTTATGGTAGGAATAGTTAAATTTTTACTGAAATCCTCAATTTTTTTATCACTATCTGTTCTAAGCATAAATCCATCACCGTAGGTTGAAAGAATTTTGGCTGTATCAGCTAAAGTTTCTCCACCTTTTCCTAAATGTAATTCATTTGCTTTGATAGTTATTGTACCACCACCTAACTGGGCTATTGAAAGATGAAAACTTAGACGAGTTCTAGAACTTTGTTTTTCATACATTTGAATTATTAATTTTCCCTTTAGTGGTTTATCGTTGTCAAGATCAAGGGTATTTAATTTTTTTCTTTTTTTTTTTCTTTTTTTTGCATCATTCAATATTCTTCTTAAATCTCTGGCAGGTATATCTTTTAGATTAATAAAGTTTTTCATGATTACTTATATTCTCTGCAAACTTTCTTTATTATCTTCAAAGCTAAATTAATTTCATTTTTTTTAACATTTAAAGGTGGTAAAATTCTTATTACATTTTCTGCTGCTCTAATTGTTAATAAATAATTTTTTTCTAAAGATTTAATAAACTTTGATTGATCAAAATGTAATTGTATTCCAATTAATAAACCTTCGCCTCTAATTTCTTTAATGATATTTGGATAATCTTTTTTAAGCTTGTCTAATTCTTTATAAAAATATTTTGATACTTTTTTTAAATTATTAAAAAATCCTTTTTTAAAAATTTGGTCCAAAACAGCATTTCCGACACTCATTGCCAAGGGATTTCCTCCAAAAGTTGATCCGTGACTCCCTGGGATCATTGAAGATGCAACATTTTTTGTCATTAAAACTGCACCAATTGGAAATCCACCTCCTATTCCTTTTGCGATAGGAACAATATCAGGTTTAACTTTAGATTTTTCAAATGCAAAGAAGTTTCCAGTTCTTCCTATACCACATTGCACTTCATCTAATATTAAAAGTATTTTTTTTTTGTTGCAAATTTTTCTTAGTTCTTTCAAGCACCAGTCTGGAATAACTTTAATACCACCTTCTCCCATTATAGGTTCCACCATAACTGCTGCTGTTTTATTTGAAATAGCTTTTTTTAGAGATTGATGATCTCCAAATTTAAAATGGTCAAAGCCTCCAACTTTTGGCCCAAAACCCTCTGTCATTTTTTTTGATCCACTCGCAAAAATTGCTGCAATAGTTCTTCCATGAAATGAATTTTTAACACATAAAATTCTATTTTTATTTGGTTTTCCTATTGAATAAAAATATCTTCTCGCAACCTTTATTGCTGCTTCTGTTGCTTCAGTGCCAGAGTTTTGAAATAAAACGTAATCTGCAAAAGTTTTCTGTGTAAGTCTTTTTGCAAGCCTTTCACCTTCCGGAATTATAAATGCATTTGATACATGCCAAACCTTCTTGGCCTGTTTATTCATAGCTTTAATTAAATATGGATTAGAATGGCCTAAAGAATTAACTGCAATACCTTGAACAAAATCTAAATATTTTTTTCCATTTGTAGAGTAAAGAAAACTTCCTCTTCCTTTTTTAAACGAAATTTTTCTTCTATTATAATTTTTAGCTAATGCACTCATTAATTTATATTATGATTTTATTTTATAACCTTTTTTATAAAGTATATATGAAATAAACCAGGTTAATATTGAAAGTATAATTAGATATATTAAGCCAAATTTAATTGATCCATCCATATTATTTATAAAGGCATATCTAATGCCATCAATCATATGAAAAAAAGGATTGTATTGACTTAAAAAATTTAAAAAATTTGGCAGTCTATCTATAGAATAAAAGGTTCCTGATAGAAAAGATAGTGGAACAATAATAAAATTTGTAACAGTCGCCATATTGTCAAATTTATCTGCCCATAATCCTGCTATAAAACCAACTGCACCCATTATAAATGAACTCAAAAATAGATAAGTAAAAAAAATTAAATAGTGTTTTATTTCTATTTCAATGAATAATGAAAATAGAATTATTGAAATAATTGAGATAATCAATGATCTTGTTACCGAAGCGAATATTATAGCTAACGTGACTTCTGCAGCTGATAAAGGTGCTCCAATTAAATCCACAATATTTCCCATCACCTTTCCCATTAAAAGTGATGAGGATGAATGTGAAAAAGCTTGCTGAATAACTTGCATAGCTATTAAACCTGGTGCAAGAAACTCAATAAATGTTACTCCTAAAACACTTGGTCTATCTTCGCCTATTGCTAGAGAAATTACTAAAAGGAAAAGTATTGCTGTTACAACTGGCCCAATAATCGTTTGACCTAAAACTGACAGAAATCTTAAAGTTTCTTTTAAATATAATGTGTATGCACCTACCCAGTTAATTCCAAATCTTTTTTCACCAATTTTATATTTATTATCTAATTCAACCATAAGTGAGTATTCATAAACTTTTTTTTAAAATATTGTTAAAAAAACCGAAAAAATACTTGTCTTTATTAGCATTGTATGTGTATCTCCATATTGTTATAAATATAATACAACATACAACATATAGTAATAAATGAGCTGGACAGAAGAAAAGGTTAACAAACTTAAAGAACTTTGGGGCAAAGGCAATACAGCAAGCCAAATAGCTGAAATTATTGGAGGGATTAGCAGAAATGCAGTTATTGGAAAAGCTCATAGACTTAACTTATCAGAAAAAATTATAAAAAGACCAAAATTAAGTTCAAAAATCACCAAGGGATTTGAAAAAAATCTTGAGAGAAGAAGTAGAAAATTAAAATTTAGATCATTGCTTTTAGATAAAAATTTTGAACCTGCAAAAAATTTAAGCTTAGAAGAACTTACAGAAAATACATGCAAATATATGGAGGGACACCCAAATGAAATTTCTTCATCTTTTTGTGGTAGAAAAACTGTAGAAAAATTTTCTTACTGCCCTTTACATCTAATTGTAGTATTTCAGCCAAAAGGTAAAAAAGAAGATATTTCAAGTGAAGAAGAGATTCCGAAATTTATTGAAAAAAAAGTAAAATCAGCTTGAAAAATATTTAAAATTTATTTTGAATATTCTCCACCTTTTTTCCACATATAGGAATATTTTTTTACCTCATCTTCAAATTTAAGAACTGATTTAATACCCAAATCTAAATTAGATTTATTTTCTCTGCTTAAAACATTGTCATATTTTAAAAGTTTTAATTGATCCATAGTTATCAATGGTTTGGGAAATTTTTCTAATAAAGCTACATTTATTTTAGCAATTATTGAAGGAAGCGGTATTAGTATTTTTTTTTTATCAATTAATATTGATAATTTTTCTATTATTTCCCTAAAAGTAATTACATCTGGCCCCACACATTCAATCACTTCTGAACAGATATTTTTCTCAACCATATTTAAAATTATTTCTGCCATTTCAGAAACATGAATAGGAGAAAATTTTGTTTTTCCCTCATAATAAAGCGGAAAAAAAGGTAAAATACTTAATAGCGACATCATATTAGTAGTAAAATTATCATCAACTGAATAAACTAAAGAAGGTCTAAGTATTGTTGATTTTGAAAAATTATTAAATATATTTTTTTCACCATTTAATTTACTAATCGCATAATTGCTGTCTTTTGCTTTTTCAATTCCTAAAGCTGAGATATGAATAAATTGTTTTAATTTTTTTTTGGAACAAATTTTTGAAACAATTGTTGGAAAATTATCGTGAATATTTTTAAAAGTATTATTCCCTTTTTCGTATAAAATTCCAATAAGGTTTATACAAACATCTTTATTTTCAAATAAATTATTTAATTGATTTTCATCAAAAATATTTGCTTCTATTACTTCTAAATAGCCTGGATTTCCTTGGGTCTTTAAAACAGCACCTTTCTGATGCAAATTTCTTGTTACAACAGTAACTAAATGATTATTTTTAGTTAATCTTCGTATTAAATGACGACCTATTTGCCCAGATCCACCGAAGACTAGAATATTTTTTCCTATCATGTATATATTTTATAATGAATATAGATATTAAATTACACAAAGATGACTTACCAGATGATTTAAAAGTAGGCAATATAATTGCTGTTGATTGTGAAATGGGAGGCTTAAATGTAAAAAGAGACCCTCTTTTTCTAGTTCAAATATCTTCTGGTATTTTAGACGCTCATATTATTCAATTGAATAGAAAAAGTTATAATTCACCAAATTTGATAAAAGTTCTTGAAGATCCAAAAATTAAAAAAATATTTCATTTTGCTCGAGCTGATGTATCTTTTTTACAATATTATCTTAAAGCAAATATAAATAATATTGAATGTACGAAGATCAAATCAAAATTGAGTAGAACTTACACTGATAAACATGGACTCAAAGATTTAATTAAAGAGGTTGTTGGTATTGATATAAGCAAACAATATCAATCATCTGACTTTGGTGGTAAATTAAGTGATCAACAAATTAAATATTGTGCAAACGATGTTATATATTTGCATAAAATAAATGATTTTCTAGATCAGCTATTATTAAGGGAGAAAAGAATGGATTTGTATAAAAAAACAATAAGTTTTATAAAAACTAGAGTTGATCTTGATTTAGCATCATTCAAGGAAGATATTTGGTCTCATTAATGAAAAAAAATTTTATACCAGTAGCAAAAGAAGTAATTGAAACTGAAATAAAATCTTTAACAAGTTTAAAAAAAAGTATCAATAATTCATTTAATAAAGTTGTTGAAAAAATAATAAATTGTAAAAATGGAAAAATAATAATTTCAGGAGTAGGAAAATCTGGAATTATAGGTAAAAAAATATCATCAACTTTTTCTTCTGTTGGAATATCATCTTTTTTTGTAGATGCTGCCGCATGTTCACATGGAGACTTAGGTCAAATATCTGCTAATGATATTTTAATATTGATCAGTTTTAGTGGTGAAAGTTCTGAATTAAAAAATATTATTCAATATGTAAAAAGAAATAAAAAAATTACATTAATTGCAATTGTATCAAAAAAAAATTCACTTTTATATAAATCAGCAGATATAAATTTACTAATTCCTAATGTAGTTGAGGCTGGACCAGGCAACATTGTTCCCACTTCTTCAACAATAGCACAATTAAGTATTGGAGATGCATTAGCTATATCAACAATGAACTTTAGAAAATTTGGCAAATTAGATTTTAAAAAATTTCATCCAAGTGGAAGTTTAGGTGCTAAATTAAAAACTGCAGAAGATTTAATGTTAAGAGGTAATAAAATTCCTTTTATAAGAGAAAATATACTTATGGGTAAAGCTCTTAAAACAATGAACAAATATAATTTAGGAGTATTAATTGTAATAAATAAAAATAAACAAACAATTGGAATTATTAGTGATGGAGATATAAAAAGAATTTCAGATAAAAACTATAATATTAAAAATCTTATTACAAAAAATATTATGAAAAAAATGCCTATTACAATAAACCAAAGTATACTTGCAGCCGAAGCATTAGCAATAATGAATTCAAAAAAAATTACATGCTTATGCGTTCATGATAAAAAAAATAAAAATAAAACTATAGGAATTTTAACTATTCATAATATTTTAAATGCAAATATACAATAAATGAATGTAAAAAGTGCCATTCAATTATTAATATTATTAATATTAGTAGTTTTTTTATTTTTTTTTATCAAAAATACTTTTTTTACAAAAAATCAAAATATTGTTAATTTAGATGTAGAACAAGAGAGTGAAATTGATCAATTAGATTTAAATAAAAGTCTAAACAATATAATTATAAATTTAAGTTATAGATCTGTTGATTCTAATGGTAATGAATATTTTTTAAACGCTGAATCGGGTGAAACTAGTGAAGAAGATGCAAATATAGTAATTTTAACAAAAGTTAAAGCAATAATAAAATTAAAAAATAAATCAAATATTTATATTTATTCTGAATTTGCAAAATACAATTCTAAAAATTTTAATACTTTTTTTTACAAAAATGTTAGGGGTGACTATGAAAATAATAATATTAATTGTGATAATTTAGATTTATTGATTAAAGATAATTTAGCTATATTATATAATAATGTTAATATTATGAGCAACAACTCAACTGCAAATGCTGATGAAATAATTTTGAATTTATTAAATGGTAATATAAATATTAAAATGTTTGATCAAAAAGAAAAAATTAAAATAATTAAAAACTAAATTAATGGCAATAATAAAAAAATTTAGAATTACAACTTTTAAAAAAGAAATAAACAAAATTTCGTTAAATAAAATATCCTTATCATATAACAAAAGACAAATTTTAGATGATGTAACGCTAAATATTAGAGAAGGGGAAATTTGCGGATTACTTGGACCTAATGGTGTGGGAAAATCTACAATTTTTAATATTATTATTGGTTTGGTTAAACCTAATTATGGAGACGTATTTATTAACAAGAAAAATGTTACCGATGTTCCAATTTATAAAAGAGCAGTTGATTTTGGTCTTAGTATTGTTCCTCAGTCTGGAGGTGTATTTTCAAATTTAACTTGCTTAGAAAATTTAAAAGCAATAAGTGAAATAGTTGTAAAAAATAAAAATGAAAGAAATTTTAAAATTGAAAAAATGATTTCAAAATTTGAGTTGGATGCAGTAAAAAATACTAAAGCTAAACATTTATCAGGAGGACAAAGAAAAAAGGTTAGTATTGCAATGTCCTTAATGTCTGATCCTAAAATAATTTTGATGGATGAGCCTTTCCAGGGGCTAGATATTATGTCAACAAAAGATTTACAAGAAACAATAGTAAGCTTACAAACTGAGAATAACAATAGATGTTGTGTTATTTCAGATCATGCTGCAAGAGATTTGCTTGCAATAAGCGACAGAGCAATAATATTGGCAAACAAAAAAATTATAGCCCAGGGAACACCTTCAGACCTTATAAATAATGCGAATGCAAAAAATCTTTATTTTGGTGATGAATTCAAAATTTATTAAACTGTCAAATGAAAAAAAAAGCACACATCTATGAAAAAATTAAAAAATTTAATAATAAAATTATCGTTCCTGGAGATAAAAGTATATCTATTAGATTTATTCTAATGGCTGCTATGGCCATTGGTAAATCAACTGCCATCAACATTTTAAGATCTCAAGATGTACTAAATTCATTATATGCACTAAAAAGACTTTCAATTAATTTCAAAATCAACAAAAATAATTGTGAAATTTATGGCAAAGGTCTAAACGGACTTAATTTTAAAAACAACACTGTAATTAATGCTGGAAACTCTGGAACATTGGCGAGATTAATTTTTGGATTGTTAATAAATTCAAAAAATCAAATTATTCTAAAAGGAGATAAAAGTTTAGAAAAAAGAGATTTTTCAAGAGTTATTAAACCAATGTTAATGATGGGCCAAAATATTAAGTCAAATAATAATAAATTACCTATTAAAATAAGAGGCACTAAGTTTCCAAGACCAATTCATTACTTTGAATCAATAGGAAGTGCTCAAGTAAAAAGTTGTATTTTGTTAGCTGCAATGAAGACACCAGGAATAACTAAAATTGATGCTATCCCTTCCCGTAGCCATACTGAAAATATGTTTAAGTATTTAAAATTACCAATTAAAATTAAAAAAAGAAGGAAATTAGAGTCAATTAGTTTTAAAGGTGTGAAAAATTATAAAGGATTTAATTATATAATTCCTGGTGATATAAGTTCAGCTTCGTTTTTTATAGTCCTCGCGTTATTGACAGAAAATTCTAAAATTTTAATAAAAAATGTAAATGTTAATAAGTCAAGGACTGGGATTATTGACATATTAAAAAAAATGAATGGAAGAATAAAAATTAAAAATAAAAAAATATACAAAGGAGAAGAGATTGCAGATATAGAATGTAAACATTCTCCTAATTTAAAAGGAATAAAAATTAATCCTTTGATTAATAGTAGAGCAATCGATGAATTGCCATTAATTTTTTGCTTGGTGTGTGCCAAGGCTAAAGGTATTAGCTACGCAAAGAACCTTGGAGAACTTAGACATAAAGAGCAAGATAGATTAAAATTTGTTTTAAAATTTCTAAAAATGATTGGAGTTAAAACAATTGAAAAAAATAATAATTTAAAGATTTATGGAAATCCAAATTTAAAATTAAATGGATCTTATATAGTTAAAAATTTTATGAAGGATCATAGGGCTTTTATGTTGTCCTGTATTGCGGCACTTACGCTAGGAGGAAAAAGTTGGTCTATCCATGATGCGGACAGTATTGATACATCTTTTCCAAATTTTATATCGTTAATAAAAAGTCTAGGAGCAAAAATTCATTGATAAAAAAAAATATAAAATTTTCAATCGCTATAGATGGAAGTAGTGCCTCAGGCAAAACAACAGGAAGTAAATTTATAGCAAAAAAATTTAAATTTAATTTACTTTCTTCGGGTATGCTTTATAGATATTTGTCTTATAAAATAATTAAAAACGACAATAAGTACAATAAAAAATTTATTGTAAATCAATCAAAAAGTATAACTCTTAAAAAACTAGAGAATAAAAAACTTTATAATCCAAAAGTTACAAAATTAGCCTCAATTATAGCCAAAAAAAAATTTATTAGAAATTCACTTAAACAATTTCAAAAAAATTTTATAAAAAAAAATAAAAAAGTAATAATTGAAGGGAGGGATATCGGTTCTGTTATCATGCCTTCGGCGGATTTAAAAATTTATTTTAAGTGCTCAATTAAAGAAAAGGCAAAAAGAAGGTTGAAAGAATTCAAAAAAATTAATAAAAAAATTACTCTTAAGGAAGTAGAAAAAGCTTTAAAATCAAGAGATTTTAGCGATAAAAATAGAAAAGAAAGTCCCTTGCTTTTTGTTAAAGGTGCTGTATTAGTTGACACCACTAAATTAACTATAAAACAAATGCAGTTAAAATTAGTTAAGTTAGTTAAGAAAAAATTGTTTAATAAATATGGAAATATATAAAGATTTAAATAACAAAGCCACAAAAGATTTCGAACAACTCCTAAATTCACAATTATCAAAAGTAAAAATAGAAGAAGGTAAAATAATTGATGGAGTTGTTACAAAAATAACTAATAAATTTGTGTTTTTGTTTGTTGAAGGTTTAAAATCTGAGCCAGTAATTGATGTAAACGAATTGAAAACTTTAAATATATTAGACAAAGTTAAAGAAGGTAAAAAAATTCAAGTACTTTTGGAAAAAATTGAAGATAAAAATGGAGAAATAGTAGTTTCAGCAACAAAAGCAAAAAAAATTAAAGGTTGGCGAGAGCTCGAAAATGCTTTTGAAAAAAATGAGCCAATAATGGGAAAAATTACTTCTAAATGTAAAGGTGGAGTAATTGTCGAACATATTGACACTGGCTCTTTAATGTTCTGTCCGGGATCGCAAATATCAGACGCTCCTCTAAAAGATATTTCACATTTAATGCATGAACCTCAAAAGTTTGCGCTAATAAAGCTAGATAAAATTAGAGGTAATGCATGTGTTTCTAGAAGGCAAATAATTTCGACAAATAAGAAAGAAGATAAATCAAAAATAATAGAAAAGTATAAAGTTGGAGACATTATTAAAGATGCAGTAGTTAAAGGATATAGTTCATTTGGATGTTTTTTTGGAGTCAACAATGGAGAATTGGACGTGCTTGTCCATTTACAAGAAATATCATATTCAAGAATAAACCACCCTGATGAAGTATTTAACATAGGGGAAAAACATGACCTTTTAGTTATAACTGTAGATAAAGAAAAGTTACAAGTTGGGTGCTCAATTAAACAACTATCTCCCGACCCTTTCGAACATATTTCTAATTATGAAATTGGAAAAAAATATAAAGTTAAAATTGTTAAGCTTACTGATTATGGTGCCTTTGCCGAGATCGAAGCTGGATTATCAACGCTACTACATAATAGTGAAATTAGCTGGACAAAAAAAAATGTTAGTGCAAAAAAATTATTTAAAGTTGGGGATGAAATTGAGTGTGTAATAACCGAAATTGATAAAGACAAAAGAAGAGTGGCTATATCTCACAGGTTAACAAAAGATAACCCTTACGAAACTTTAGAAAAAAAATATCCTGTAGGTTCTGAAATAGAAGGAAAAATTGTAAGTATCAATGAGTATGCAATTTATTTAAATATAAAAGATTTCGATATTGATGTTTTTTTACATAGTAATGATCTTTCGTATAATGGGAATCCTGAAGAAGAATTAAAAAAATATAAAAAAGAAGATAAGCTCAAAGTAAAAATATTAGAGATAAAAAAAGAGGATCAAAAAGTTAGGGTAGGATTAAAACAAACAAAAGCTGATCCATTTGAATATTTTAAAAATAAAAAGCAAAATGACATAATTACTGTAAAAGTTGTCTCCTCAGATAATAAAAAAGGTTTAATTGTTAAGCCAGAAGGAAGTGATTTAGATTTATTAATAAAAAAAAATAATATTGCAATAAATTCTGCCGACGCAAGACCTTCAAGATTTATGAGTGGAGATAGGATTGATGCAGCGATACTTGAGCTCGACATTAAAAAAAGAAGAATAACACTAAGTATTAAATTGTTAGAAGAGCTACAAAATAAAGAGGCAGTATCAAAATTTTCTTCACCGTTGTCTGGAAAAAACTTACCATTTTCATCGCTTTCAGATAAACTTAAAAAAAATAAAGAAACAAGTGAAGAATAAACCGATTTGGCATTAGTAAAATCAAAAATAATTGAAAATTTATCAGACAATTACCCAAATTTTTTAAAAAAAGATCTTTCAAAATTAGTTGAAATAATTATTTCACAAATTGAAGAAGCGCTTATTAGAAATGAAAGAATTGAGCTTAGAGATATTTTTACCTTAGAATCTAAAATTCAAAAAGCAAGAATATCGAGAAATCCCAAGACTAATGAAAAAGTTATGGTTCCAGAGAAAAAAACAGTACAATTCAAAATGTCAAAAAAATGGTTTATTAATATAAATAATGAATAAGAAAATTTTTATTGCTTGTGATACCAATAAAAACTCTATTGCTCAAAAAATCATTAAAAATACTCAAACTAATAAATTAAAAATTGGATATAAATTTGGTTTAGAATTTTTGAATTCAAAAAATGGAAGAAATTTCATATCCAAAATAAAAAATAAAATAATTTTTGCTGATTTAAAAATTAATGATATACCAAATACCTGTATAGCTACTTTAAAGTCGTTAAATGATTTAAAACTTAATTATATAACTATACATATAAGCTCAGGTCTAGAAGCTCTCAAAGCTGTAAAAAAAAGTTCAGGAAAAACTAAAATTGTGGGTGTTACTACACTGACTTCTTTAAATGATAAATCTTTACGAGAAATAGGGCATAAAAGAAAAGTTAGAGAATTAGTCTATCGCCAAGCAAAATTAGCTGCAAAAGCAAAACTGGATGCTTTGGTTTGTAGTGGACATGAAATTAAAATTGTAAAAAAAGTATTTAAAAAAGAAATAATAACCCCTGGAATTAGATTTAATTCAAATATAAATGATCAAAAAAGAGTAATTACTCCCAGGGAAGCTTTTAAGAATGGATGTGATTGGATAGTTATAGGAAGGCCAATTACAAAAGGAAACATAAAAAAAAACATTCAAAAATTAATTCACCATCTTAAAAAATAATGGATGCAAAAATTTGTGGTATTAAAGATACTAAAACTTTAAAATATATTCTAAATCATATCAATCCACCTAAATTCATTGGCTTCATTACCAATTATCCAAAGTCTAAGAGATATGTTGATTATGATAATCTCAAAAAATTAATTAATGTTGATAAAAAAAAAATTAATTTTGTTTCTGTGCTTGTAAATCCAAATGAAGAAATTTTAGAAAAAATAAAGGATTTGAATTTTGATTACTATCAATTATATGACGTAAGTCCTAAAAAAACTAAAATAATAAAAGAAAAATATAATATAAAAATTATAACTGCACTTACAATTGAAAATAAAAATGACATAAATAAATATAAAGAATTTGAATCTATTTCTGAAATAATTTTATTTGATAGTAAAGGATATGAAAAATCTATAGGGTTTGATCATAATTTGCTAAATAATGTGTCAACTTCAGTGAATAAAATGCTAGCAGGTAACATTCAATACAATGACAAACTTGATAAATATTCTAAAATAACAGATATTATTGATATTTCAGGAAGTCTAGAAACTTTGGGGCAGAAAGATATTTCAAAGATAAAAATTTTTTTGGAAAATATTAATAAGGTTAAAAATGAAAATTAGAAAAAATATTCCTTTAATTGATCAGCATGATAAATTTGGATTTTGGGGTGAAAAATTTGGTGGAAGTTTTATTCCTGAAACATTAAAAAAACCAGTAGAAGATTTAACAAATTTATTCCAAAAATTAAGAAAAGATAAAAATTTTATTAAAGAAAGAGATTATTATTTTAAAAATTGGGTAGGTGCACCCACTCCTTTTATTAAATTAGAAAATTTAACAAAACATCTGGGTGGTGCTCAAATATGGGCAAAAGTTGTATCTGAAGCTAACGGTGGAGCTCATAAAATTTATAATGCAACAGTTCATTGTCTAATTGCTAAAAAAGCAGGAAAAAAATACGTTGTTGGTGATACTGGAGCTGGGTATGCAGGAAAAATGCTGAGTATGGCAGCAAAAAAATTTGGTCTTAAGTGTAAAATATTTATGGGAGCGAAAGATATTAAAAGACAAAAACCCAACTGTGATGCTATGAAAAAAAATGGTGCAGAAATAGTTCCTGTCTATACAGGTAGCCAAACGCTTATTGATGCTGTCAGCGAATGTATGAGATATTGGGTTTCTAATTGTGACACTACACATATGTGTGTTGGCTCTACTGTAGGCCCAAATATATTTGTTAAAATTTGTGGTTGGAGTACATCACAAATCTCAAGGGAACTTGCTATACAGATCAAAAAAGAGTTTGGTACAATTCCAAAAAAATTAAAGTTATTTAATTGTGTAGGTGGAGGTAGTTCAAGTTTTGGGTTTTGGAACGAATTCATGCACTATAATAAAAAACAAGTTGAATTTATTGGAGTAGAAGCTGGTGGACCAAAAAACTCTAAAAGACATGCCGCTCCTTTGACTGAAAACTCTAAAATTGGCGTTTTGCACGGAGCCATGCAATATGTTGTTCAAGATAACGAAGGGCAAATAGAAGAAACTGAGTCAATTTCAGCAGGTTTAGATTATAGTGGCGTAAGTCCATTACATTGTTTTTTAAAAGATACAAAAAGAGCCAGGTATACATCTGCAACTGATGAGGAAGCATTAAGTGCTTATGAACTAGTATCTTCTTTAGAGTCGATCAGTCCATCTTTAGAACCAAGCCACGCTTTCGCTGAAGCTATAAAGATTGCTCCACAATATAATAAAAACACTATCTTTTGTGTAAATTCTTGTGGAGACAGTTACAAAGATAAAGACATTATAAAAAGTAGATTAGGAAAATATATTAGATGAATAAAAATATAAGTTTAGCATTTGATAGGTGCAAAAAAGAAAATAGACCAGCGTTGCTTTCATATACTGTTGCTGGTGATAACAATAAAACTAAATCTATCGAAATACTAAAATCTATTTCAAAATATATAGATATTTGTGAAATTGGTTTTGCTCACAATACTCCTATTGCTGATGGAGGACAAATTCAAACAAGTACACATCGAGCTTTAAAAAATGGAACAAAAATAAAAGATGTTTTTCAAATAGTAAAAAAATTCAAAAAATTCAAAAATTCAAAACCAGTAATTCTAATGGGTTATTACAATATAATTTGTCAATATGGTGAAAACAAGTTTATTAATTCTTGTAAAAATGTAGGTGTTGATGGTTTGATAGTTGTGGATTTGCCTTATCCAGAAAATAAGTATTTTGCAAAAAAATGTAAGAAAAGAAAAATTAGTTTTATACAATTGTTGGCTCCAACTACTTCAAATAGCAGAATGAAAAAAATAATAAGAGATTCTCATAATATGATTTATTATATAAGCATGCTGTCAACTACTGGTGGAAAGCTTAAAGTATCCTCTAAAGAAATATTAAAAAATTATTATAAAATAAAAAACATAAATAAATCTAAAAATCTAGTAATAGGTTTTGGTATTACTCTCGAAACAATTTCGGCCTTAAAAAAAGCTGATGGTTTAGTGGTAGGAAGCGCATTATGTAAAGAAATTTCTAAGTCACTGCGTAATAGACAAAATCCTGTCACAAATGTAAGTAAAATGGTAGAAAAATTAAAAAATAAAATTTTATGAACTGGATAACAAAAATAAAAACTATAGGTGAAAAAATAAAGGTAAATTTAAAGAAAAAATTTCCTACAAAAGAAGAAATTGCTAATTCAGATTGGACTAGTTGTTGTAAGGGTCCTATTCTTAAAAAAGATTTAGAAGAAAGTTTATGGGTATGTAATTCTTGTGGAAAACATCATAGGATAAGTTGTAAACAAAGATTTGACTTATTATTTGGTAAAAATAGATACGAAATTCTTGAAACACCTATACCAACAGAAGATCCTTTAAACTGGAAGGATACAAAAACTTATAAAGAAAGATTAGAACTAGCAAAAAAGAAAACTGGACAAAATTGTGCAGTAATGATTGCTAAAGGTGAAATAAATGGAATTCAAATAACAGCTGGTGCGATAAATTTTGAATTTATAGGAGGGTCTGTTGGTGCAGCAGAAGGAGAAGCAATTATTTATGGCGTGCAACACTCAATAGATAACAAAACTCCATATATTTTCTTTCCATGTGGCGGAGGTCAAAGAATGTTTGAAAGTCCAATTGCTTTAGCAAATATGACCAGAACTACACTTGCAATAAACGAACTAAAAAAAAAGAAACTCCCTTACATAGTATGCTTTACAGATCCAACAGCAGGGGGAATTACTGCCTCATTTGCTATGTTGGGTGATATACATTTTGCTGAATCAGGATGTTTAATAGCTTTTGCTGGTAAAAGAGTAATTCAAGCAACGGTTAAAGAAGAATTAAGCCCAGATTTTCAGACTGCAGAATTTGTTGAAAAACATGGATTTGTAGACAAAGTTTTGAATAGAAAAGATATAACAAGTGAAGTCGGAAAATTACTTGAAATATTGCTAAAGAAAAATTCTGAGGTAAATTCAGAATTATCAAATGAAACTTCAACAAATATTGAGCAGTCTACAAAAGCTGCATCCTAAAGAAATAGATTTAAGTTTAGATCGAATTAAGAAACTTTGTAATAAACTTGGAAATCCTCAAGATAATTTACAGTATATATCTGTAGTTGGAACAAATGGAAAATACTCAACAATTCAAGCAATTAGAGCTATTCTCAAAGATGCTAATATTAATTGCAATATTTACACAAGTCCTCATATACAAAAAATTAACGAAAGATTTATATATAACGATGAGGAAATTTCTGATGAAAATCTTGTAAAATTATTAACTGAAGTAGAAGATATTAATGCAGGTGAACCCATTACTTATTTTGAAATATTAACTGCTGCTTATTTTTATAATGCTAGAAACTTCAAAAACAATATTAATTTACTTGAAAGTGGTTTATTTCATAGAGCAGATGCATGTTCTATAATTAAATCAAATTTAGCAAGTGTTATTACTGCTATCGGTTTAGATCACCTAGATTGGCTACCAAAAGATAAACAAACAATAGATCAAATAATATTTGAAAAGACTTCATCTTTATTAACTTCAAAAATTATTGTCTCAAAACAAAGCTCAAATGAAATTTTAAACAAAATAGCAAACTCGATTGATAAAAATTCTTCCAAAAAAATAACTTTTAGTAATGATTTTAACTACTCTTTAAATGAAAATGGATTTTTTTATTATGAAGATAAATATGGAGGTATTAAGCTTCCACTGCCAAATTTGGAGGGAGAATTCCAATTATCCAATATATCGACAGCTATTGCAACCATTAGAAGTATAGAAGAAATAAATATTTCTGATCAAAATATTTTAAATGGAATAAAAAAAATTAAGAGTGTTGCAAGATTTTCAGAGATAAAAAATGGAAAATTAAAAGATTTAGTAAAAAAAAATAAAATTTATGTTGATGGATCACACAACCCCCTTGGAGCTAGTGTTTTAAGTAAACATTTAAATTCATTAGAATGTAATAAACATATAATTTTAGGAATGATGGGTAATAAAAATCATGTTGAATATATTAATTATTTTAAAGATAAAATATCTTCCTTAACAACTGTAGATATTCCAAACCAACCTAATGCTATTAAAGGTGAAGACTTAATGAAAAAATTTAAAAATTTAAAAAATATTTACTATAAAAAATCAATTAAGGAAGCTATCAGTTCGATAGATTTAAAAGATAATGATATAATTATTATTACTGGGTCCTTATATCTTGCAGGAGAAGTTTTAAATTTAAATTAAATATTTTCTTTTATCCAGGCTACAATATTAGATTTTGTAGTAGCTCCAACTTTAGTAGCTTTTAATTCACCGCCTGAAAAAAGAAGCATTGTAGGAATTCCACGTATTCCATATTTTGTAGGAGTATTAGGTTCGTTATCAATGTTATGTTTTGCGATCACAACATCATTAGCCATTTCATTAGATATTTCTTCCAATGTTGGTGCAATTTGCTTGCAAGGTCCACACCATTCAGCCCAAAAGTCAACTATTACTGGTTTGCCAGCTTTAATGACTTCTGCTTCAAAATTTTCATCTGTTACATTAACTGTTGCCATGAAACTTATATATAATTTTATTTAAGTAATTCAACACTTAAAAAAAAAAAAATTAAATTATCCACATTAAGAATTTTCATATTTTTTTTGTATTGACATTACATGGGAATTAAGTTCGTCCAAAAATTTTAATTTTTCTTGATCATTTTCATTTGAATATTTGTCTCTAAGTGTATCAATTTCGTTGTAACATGCAGAAACAGTCCACCATTTTTCAAATTTTTCACTTAAAATTCTTTTAGAAATAGATCTTTTTATAGATTTCAACATATCAGCCGGCAATACTTCCGGTGCTTCTTGATAAATTATTTTTTTACCAAAACCTATAAGTCTTTCATCATCAAATTTATCTAGTAATTTTAATTTATCTTGCCATGAGGCAGCATGCCAAGCTGGAAAAAGCGCAGTATCTTTATTTGAAGTAAATTTATTATAAATACTTTCTTCAGCATAAATATCTTCTTGTGATTTTGATTGTTCTTTTTCTTCTGCTATTTCTCTAAGTGCCGTAAGGATATTTTGTGAAAATTTTTCATTATCTCTAACTAATTTTGCTCTTTTTTTAATCAAACTTGGTTCCATTGCATTGTAGGGCTCAACTTTCATTGCATATTCTGCATCAAGTATAATAGGAGCTTTATTTGATCTAATAGTTCTTAGGAATTTAGGAGTTTTTTTCATTTCAACCTTTAATTCGTTAATAGACATATTTAGTATTGGCTCAATATCAACCCGAAGATCAACAGCCTGGCCCCAATTATAAATAGGGTGAATGCAGTGTTTTGGATGTAAGGGAGCACATAAATATAATCTCGATTTTCCATAAAAATATTCATTTAAACTAATAATTTCTTCTTTTTTAAAAATTGTTTCAGTGTCTAATTTGTTTGATGTTCTCAAAAACATATCCCAGGTACTTGGTTGTCTTTTTTTAATAATACTTAAAATTTTTGCGGTTAGAGTGGCGTCTGTTAATGCACTATGTGCATCACTGGAATCTAAACCTTGCATTCGAGAAAGAGATTCAAGTTTAAAAACTGGATTATTTTTTTCATTTATTTCTGTTTCTAAAACAGAGGAATCCACTGCATAAGCAGCCCTTGCTATATTAATACCATCATGTCTTTTATTTGGAGATGCATTAGTAATATAAGGATACCTTATACCTTTAAAAAATTCCTTCCTGATCATTTCATCGTCAAATCCTATATTTGACCATCCTAAGAAGATTGCTGGACTCCATTTCTTGAAGGTTTTTTCCACTTCAGCAAGCATTTGATAGTGACTTAAATTTCCTTGGGATAATTGTTTGATACTTGTTTTATTAACAATTAAAGCCATTGCTTGAGGAATTTCACCTTCTGGTAATCTACATCTAAAATTAAATCTGTCTTTTTCTTTAAAATTTTCATCAACTAATATTCCGCCAATTTCAATTATGCTTCCAAAATCGGTACTGGCGCTCGATGATTCAATGTCCCAAATAGCTAAATTCATAAATTAATTATCCTTTAAAAAGCTATGTTTTGATGGATGTTTAGATTGTTTTTTTGAGGACTAAACCATTCGCATCTAAACAAGTAGCTCTTAGTTAGTAATATCTTATGTAAGCATTTATAAATTAAAGTCAACTTATATTATTCATTTCATTAAATTTTTTTACTCTTCCTAAAAATAAATTTTGATACATAAGTAATTCTGCTCCTTCAATTTTAAAATCTTGAAATAAATTATCCACAGTACACAATAATATTACTCCTGAAGTAATATTTGTTTTGTAAACAACATTGTGTGCCAGAGTATATGCGCCTAATTGTAAAAAATAATCTTGAATATAATCAACTTTTTTTGGTTTATTTGCTTGTTTAAAGTCTATAATTGCTTCTTTTCCTTGATAAACTCCTACAAGATCTGCTGTACCGGCATATTTTTCTGGATAGTGAAGTGTAGTTTCAATTCCAAATATTTCTTCTAATTTTCCTTTAATGCCTTTGTTTATTATTTCTTTAGCCATATTTTTATATTGTTCATTACTTTCAAAAAAACTCTCATTAATTCGTCCTCTTAAAAAATCTTCAATATAAGAATGCATTGAAGTACCTCTGCTGGATGCCTCAGTTTTAATTTTATTAGCTTCTTTGTGGCCTACTCGCTGTTTCCAATTCTCCAATGCTGCTTTGTCCTCCTCTGATTTGGTTGCTTGTAAAATAGAGGTAACACTTGGTAATTTTTCATCATCAAATAAATATTTTCTCATACCATTTTCAATGGATCTTGATGATTTTGGATAATTAAATTTATTATTCCACTTCATTGTGTCACTTATAAATGTATTTAATTTGAAAATGAAATTAATTTTTAAGTTGTTTTGAGTGGTCGTCAAATTTTTCTACGTTTTCAGTTTGAACAGCTTTTTCAACTTGCTCGGGATCTTTTATATTTTCTAAAGTTCTTGTAATTGATCTGGCATCTGTGCCAAATGTATCTACAACCTTCATTGCTTCTTCTAATTTTTTTCGAAGCAAAATTACATTGTCAAAATGCTTTGCAAATCTTGTACTGATTGTTTTTAGGTGATTATAAATTTCTGTTGCACCCTTTTGTACTTTTAATGACTGAAATCCCATATGTAATGATTGCAGATAAGCTGAAAGAGTGTTTGGACCCATGATTACAATTTTATACTTTTTCATTAATTCTTGGGTTAATAATTCTTTAGTACTAGGATCTTGGTAGTCTGTTAATTCTTTATATAAACTCTCAGTTGGCGCATATACTATTCCAAAATCTGTAGTTTTTGGTGGAACAATATATTTTTCATTCACACTTTTAGCTTTATCTTTAAAAGCTTTAGCTAATTTTGTTCTTGCATCTGCCATTGCTTTTTTATCATCTTCTTGATGGGCATCGTCTATTGCTTTAAATCTTTCTACTGGAAAATGACTATCTACCGGAACTAAGACATCTCCTTGAAGCTTTATTGCAAATTCTACGTTTTCAGATGTATCCTCTTTCATCTTAACATTTGAGATAAATTGAGAAGCCGGTAATAAATCTTTTATTAAAGAGGCCAAACTAAACTCAGCAAGGGTTCCATATTTTTTAACTCCTGCTAAAATTTTAGTAATCCCCTCCTGGCTTTTATTTAAAATCTCTACCTGTTGATTGAAATTTAAAACTTTTTCATCAACTTTAGTTAAGGCACCCGACATGTCTTTTGCTATTTCTTTGGTCATAGTTCCAAAAGAAGCGCTGAAATCTCTAGCAATATCTTTGGACATAGATCCAAATGACTGATTAAATGAATTTCTTAAGTTATTTATTTCCTCTTGGATTTTTTCTGTAGGATTGTCCTCTTGCTTAGGTTTGGCCTTAAGCTGAAAGTATAAAATAACTAGGCTAATTCCTATTAAAACACCAACTAATATTATTAATAAACTGTCCATAATTAAGTAATATACGTCAATCTTATATTTTCAATATAATTAATTTAACTGATAAGTTGAATAGCATATTAACGGAGTATATTATTTTTATATGAAAAAAAGTATTTCAAAACCAAATCGTGTTTATATCAAAGGTATAAAATTAAATAAATTTAAAGCTTTTGGCAACGAAACAGAAATACAATTCAGCCCAATGGTAAATCTTATTTTTGGTAAAAATAGCACTGGTAAAAGCTCTATTTTACAGGCTTTAAGATTAATTAGACAAAGTTATAGCGCTGATCAGCTTACACCTTTTAATTTAGAATCTCCTGAAAAATATAAAGATAACGGTGGGATAGATATTGATATTCAATATAAAGGGATAATTACAGATAATAAAGAAAATGAAAATTTATTTTTAGGAGTTAAAACCGGTATTTTATCTAGGAATAATTTAGATTTTTTAGATAGAGATAAAGAAATTTTTTATGAATATAAATATAATGAAAATTTTTATAGTGAAGGTCCACAATTAATTAAGGATAAAGTTTTACTAAAATCTGTTTCTATAAAAAATAAAGATACAAATCTAAATTTTAAAATTGAATTTCCAAATGCAGTAAAATTTTTAGAAAATAGCGATGTAGCCTACAACTTGTTGACTGATAGGTCAAAATATAGAAATAAAAAAGAATTTAAAAAAAATACAAAAAAATATGCCAGTTTGTATTCACCTTATTATTATGATGTAAAACTAAAAGAGATAGAAATAAATAATCTGGAAGAGGTTTATAATAAATTCAAGCAAAATGAGGAAGTTGTTTTAAATGTTTTAAATAAATTTTCCAAAAGTTTTAATAAATCAACAATAAAAAATCTCAATAGAAGACGTATATCGGATATTGATAAAGATTTAAAAGAAGTTAAAGAAATTAGCAAGATTAAAGATTCCAAAAAAAGAATTGAAGGATTAAAAAAATTTGAAGATAATTTTGTAAGATACTTAACATATACAAGAGTAGGTTTTGGCCTTAAAGAATTTTCAAATAAGGAACTTGAAGAAGTATCAGGGGAAATTATTAATTTTATTAAATTATATAATAAAAATAAGAGTTTCAAAAATTTTAAAAAATATATTTATTCTGATTGTGAAAAAAAATTAGGACGAACAGTATATTTTATGGGAAAGTTTTATTTAAATCCTTCAAATGAATTTATTTCAAAGTATAAATCGTACTCAGGTCAATATAGATTTGTTCAAGAGGATGTGGAAAATAGTATTCTATATCTTTACGATTTTATTGTTGAAATACTCAATTTTTTTGCAAACACTAATGATAGAAACTATCCAGTTTTAGAAATAATCAGATCTTTTATTTCATCAACTGGCATTCTTAACAGGAGCACGGGTAGAGATGCATATGGAGATCTCCAACTTTGTATGGATAAAATGTTTGTAATTCCAGGTTTAAGATCAATGCCTAAGAAGTATTTTGCAAAGGGTATTCAAACAAGCTATGTGGGAGCGCGTGCAGAAAATTTAGCTGAACATTTAGCAAATCCAGGCGTAAGAGATGATACAAACAAGTGGTTAAAAAGATTGGAAATACCATATTCAGTAAAGGTAATAAACGTTGAAAATCATTATGAGATCATATGGAAACCTAAAAATAAAAATATAAATTTATATCAAAATCATATAGGTCTAGGTTATCCTTTAATCTTACCCTTTATAGTCCAATGTCTAACAGCTAGAAATAATATAATTGTTGTTGAAGAACCTGAGGTTCACCTTCATCCAAAATTACAGGCTGACTTAGGTGAGTTAATCATAGAATCTTCATTAAAAAATGATAATCAAATTATACTTGAGACTCATAGTGAAGATTTACTTTTAAGAGTATTAAAAAAAATTAGACAAAAAAAAATATCACCAAATTTTGTATCTGCAAACTATGTTTTAAAAGAAGAAGATAAAGTATCTGAAATTAAAAAAATTAAAATTAATTCTCAAGGTCAATATTTTGTTTCTTGGAAAGACGATTTATTTGCTGAACGATCAGCAGAATTTGAGTAAAATGATATATACATTTACTTTTAACGAAAAGTTTCTTCCTGCATTGAAGGGAAATCTTACCCCTGATGAAGCAAAAATAGTGTACCATTTTATTAATTCAAATTTTATAAAAAGAGATAATTTTTTTTTAAAAACAAATTTAAAAAGAAAACAATTTTTTAAATTTGATTGTAATGGTGGAAATGGCCCTTTAGTTAAAAATTTATTAAATAAATTAAATAGAAAATACCAAAATTTTCCAGATAAGCTTGATACAGTTGATTTTATATTTTCGAACGAAAAAGAAGAATCAGACAAATCAACAATTTCTGTTAAAAAAATAATTGATGCTTCTGATTCCTTAGAAGAAGAGATAGATGATAAATGTAAACCTTTCTGGCAGCAAAAGAGTAACAAATCTGATGAAGAAAATAAGGAAGATTTAATTATACTTTTAAAAAGAATCATAACACACTCAGATGAAATATTTATTATAGATAGACATGCCCCTGCAAATATTTTAGATGCAAAAAAACTATATAAGCAACAAAATAAAATTAAATATGCTCAATCTTATTTAAATACTTTTGAATTTTTAAATTCTATTATTAAAAATGCAAATGTTAAAAATAGATTTTATGGTGGTTTACTAGAAAATAAATACAAATATTACTCTGACACACAAAAGTCTAACGGGAAAATAATATCACCAGGAATAAATGTAGATAAAATATTAAAAGAAAGTTTTCAAAAATTTGCTGATTCAAAAACAATAGTTCACATTATTTCTAAATATGAAGCATATGACAACCTTCAGTTTTATAAGAGATTAATTGTTGGCTTAATTGGAAATGAATTGTTCGCTATGATTAGAACAGAAAAAGGATTAAATTTAATAGATGAAAATAATTTGCTTCAAAAAAGCAAAAGAAAGTTTGATTTTGTTAGACAAGAAATTGCTTTAGATGATTGGCAAGACTGGCATCTACATGTTAGATATGTTGAGCCCAAATTAAAATTTGTATCAATTTAACTACATATTTAAGGTACATTTGGGTGCGACATTCTGGCACCTTTTGAATTAGCAAAAAACGTATATTTACGCCTGTTCGCTTCATTGCGAAATGGCAGCAATAGTTATGACAAAAACTTATGCTGGTGTGCTGCCCACCGTAAAAAACTCGAATTCGTATCCAGTAAGACTGGATTACTTTAACCATTTTATTAATTTAAAATGCGTTGATTTTTTCTATGGTAATGCTCTTAAATCTTTAAAAGATATTAATAAAAAGGTTATTGACAACACTGTTAATAGGTACTGGACCGTTATCAAAGATAATACTAATTCCCTTCAAAAAGATGATCTTAAAGCAGTTGCTTTAGAAACAGCTTGGTTGGCAACTGATAAATATATAAGTGGTGTAGAAAAATGGAACATTAAAGGTTCTACTAAAAAAATGCCTATTAAAGTAAATTATCAAGATAACTTTAATTTCTGTAAATTTGCAAATGAACAAATTAAGTTCAAATTTAGATTAGTAATATATAAAGATAAAATTACTAGTTCTGCAACAAAACTACCAGACTCGGATAGTATAAGATCAATTTTCTTTAACTTAAATAAGTGGAAAAATGAAAGTAATTTATGTCAAAAAAATTGTTTATCAAACATTGACATTAAAAACTTAAGTAAAAAGTATGGTTATAAATTTAAGGATATTCAATTGGTTAATTTGTATCAATCTCAAGTAATAATAAATGGAGATAGCAAATTAAGTGATGATAGCGATGAAAAATACTGGGATATAATTGAGGATAAAAATAAAAATACAGAAACTCATTCAAATAATAACAATGTGATCAATAAATTTAAAATTTTAAAAGAAGAATTTTTAAATAATTTAGGTCCAAGAGATAAATATATTTTAAATGAGTATAAATTTAAAGAAGATAAAACTCTAAAGGAACTTTCAATTAAATTTAATATTTCACCTGAAGGGATAAGAAAAATTTCTGAAAGAAGATTTAAAGATTTTGAAAAATTTATAATTAAAAATCAAAAAGGATTATACGATCCAATAACTAAAAAGTTGAATTTAATTGAATGACGTATATTTGCAAAGTAATGACATTTAACATTAACATAAAACAAAGGAGGTTACATTCTAATAACTTTTATAGCTTTGGTAAAAGCAGCTGTCGAGTAGTGGTAACACCTCGAACTCTTGGTTCTCCTTCCTTCCCTTTCTATCATCACCAAGTTCCTTTCTGCAGCGGCTATACCAAGGCTTTAAAAGAAACTGTCAAAATTCATTTTAGAACCTTTAGCAGCCCTAAATCATGTTGGAACTTTAGACAAAAACTTAAAAAAAAATTTAATAAATTTTCAAACAAAAAATTAAAAATTTATAAAAATTTTAAGGGTAATAAAATTCGATATTTCTGTGTTGAAAAAGAAAAAATTGAGGACATTAAGTAAGTATGCAAATAAATATAAAAAAAAATATTCCTTTAATTTATGGTCTAAACTCTAATGGTATGAATTGCTACACAGGGCAAATTAAAATACTTAAATCAGTATTAAAAAGAACAAAAAAAAATGAATATACTGAAAGAAATTTTTCAAATCCAAAACAATCAAGATTATTTTTATCAAAATTACAAAAAAGAGTTTTTAAAAGATTTAGAAAACCCATTTTTTCAAAAATTGAAGATAATGGAAAAAAAATTATTTACAAAATCGGAGTGAAAATATGAGTTCAATAAATAACAATTCATCTCTATTTAAAGAGTTTATTCAAAACGCTGTCACTAGCCCATCTCCTAAAGTTCAAAAAAACTTTATGGAGGTGATGGGTAGTATTGTTCAAATCTTTAAAAAAATATGTGATGACGAAAAACTTATTATTAACCTTGATTATCAAGGCAAAAACTACTGGAAAAAAGCAAAAGACTATAGAAGCTGCTTTGTTGATGGGGGTGTTTACAGTAATTTCCTATCAAGTACTGCACCTTTTGCCATAAGAGCTAAAAGCTTCATAATCAAACCTAATGGATTAACTAAAGATAGAGAAAAATTTGAAGATACAGTTGGTTTCTTTGGTGATCTATATGATCCAAATAACAATATTTATGATCTTAGCGAGGATCCTTATGAGGATAACCAGCTACTAACCAAAAAGAAAGATGCTGCAAGAATTACATTTGAAATGGCTGCAGTGGTTAAACATGTTTATAACAAACAGAATTTCAAATATTGCTTCTTACACGGTCCATTACAAACACCTATTATGCCATTCTCTGGACCAGAATTTCCATTATTTAAAAAGAATGTTGTAAAAAGTATTATTCCTTTCTTCAAAGTAAATGATGAAAACGAACAAGAGCGTCATTTTATAAATATATATTTAAATTCAATTAAATTTATTCAAAAAGCTAAGTTTCCAATTTATGGAATAGTTGAAAAAACAGGTTCAACAATTTATTTAAGAAATCTTCTTATCAAAGCTGTTAAAAAAGGCGTTCTTGCAGAACATGATTACGACAAAACAGTAAGCCTAATTAAAAGATATAAAATTAATGACGGTAATCTTTTTGAGTTAATCTTAAAAGACTGCCAAGCACTAAAACCTATCGAAGTAGAAAAACAAATTCCTTCAAAAGCTTGGGGTGAATGGCAAAGTCAAATGGACAGTTTTCCTAAAGTTTTTGTCGGGTATATAAAAACAAATAAAAACCAATCTCCTATTAGAGTTGAGTCATTAATTTATCCAAAACGAATGCAAGAAGATTATGAATACATCTTAGCTTGCAGTAAGTTATTGCCAAGTTATGGATTTCCTGTAGGATTAGACATAGTAGATAAAGCTGCAAAAATTCCTTCTTGGTTAGGTAAAACTGCAAAAGGTTATTACTTAAAATATTATTTAAAAATTGCTCTCGATGGTGATGATAAAAATACCATTACCGCAGCACTAAAATCAATTTCTCATGGTGGAAGAAGTTGGCAAAACAGGCCAAAAGCCGGAAAGGTATCTAAATGAGTAAAGAAAATATAATTAATAAAATGACTAAATTAAGTTCACCTTGGGCGGATATTGGAACAATCTTAGGTCAAACCAGTATTAGCGATTACATGTTTTATCTTAAAAAATTTAAAGCAAAAAAAGGTGATATAGTTGCAGCAGAATCAAAACTTCCTACCGGCGAAGGTAGAGTAATAGATGTAATTGTTTGGGGAAGAATAATGGAAATTGTTTCTACAAATGATTTTCTACCAAATGAAGCAACAAAAGAATTAACCGAAGAAAATATAAGTATACAAGATACAATCTTACCTCTTACAAAAAACGACTCTATCTGTACTGTAAAAAACCTCGGCTACACTGAAAATGTTGTAGGTAAAAAAATGGAATTAGTTCCATTAAACTACCCTGTATCACCGGGTGGAGCTGTAAAATACCCATCATCACAAGATTTAAGTAAACTTTTAAATGCCGATATGAAGAGTAAAAACCCTATATTTATTGGTAATTTAGTTGCAAGAAAAGATGTTGATGTGTTTGTCTCTGCAGACAACATGGTTTCACGTCATGTTCTTGTCATTGGTATGACAGGTTCTGGTAAATCAGTTTGGGTTAGAAGAGCTGTTAGAGAGCTTATGGAAAAACAATACCCTATTCTAATTTTTGATCCTCATGGTGATAATCTAGGTATTGTTCAAAAGGCTAAAAAATTATTTCCTAATCATAAAATCAAATTATTTTACCCAAAAATTTCAGCTCCAAAAAATAATAAAGAAGTTATTTTCACTCTTATTGAGAGACTTGGGAATAAACTAACTGAACCACAGTATGAGTTTTTAAATTGGTTACTAATGAATATTGAATATGAAACTGGAACAAGTTTAATCGAGTATATCAAAATATTGGTTCAAAGATCAAACACAGCAGCACAGAACAAAAGAAACAAATCAACAAATGGATTGCAAGGAGCAAGTCACACCGGTGCATCAACTATGGGTGTGGTTGCTAGAAGTTTGAGAAAAGTTGAAAAAAAATTATCTGAAATGGAACAAAGTAATAAATCAAATATGGATAAATTCCCTCATCTAAAATTTGAAGAACTACCTGATCCTTACTCTCAACCTGAAAAAATAATCGCTAAATCTCAAGTTTCTATTTTGTACCTTAAGGGGTATGAAAGTCTGCCTTCAAGCACAATTGTTTCTATATTGCTTGAAAGTTTATTTAACCATAGATCGGTAAGTACAAATGTTATTCCTCCATTTTTTACTGTTCTAGAGGAGGCACAAAATTTCATACCCTCTAAATCTGAAGGTCAGGATGGCTACCCTTCTGTTTCAACTATTAAAAAGATTGCAACAGAAGGAAGAAAATTTGGAGTTGGCTTGATGCTTGTTAGTCAAAGACCTTATCGATTAGATGAAACTGTTTGTTCTCAGATGAACTCATACATTATTTTAAGGTTAAAAAATGAAAGAGATCAAAATTTTGTTAAAAAAACTATGGAAAACTGGGACAACGAAGAGGCAAAACAATTACCAAATTTTGCAAATGGTCAAGGAATTGTTAGTGGTCAAATAACAAATATTCCACTTACAGTTCAAATTAAATTTGATGACGATTTAACTAATGACGATATTGGTGATGAAGACTTTATTAATGATGTAAAAAATTGGAAAGATACATACATCTCTAAAAGTAAAAAACTTTTATCAAATCAATTCGATAAAATATTTAAGTCAGATCAAAGAGGTAAAACTCAGTGATCGAACAAGCTATGCTAATTGCTCTTAAAGCAACTTTAATTTTTCAAACAGCTTTAATCTTTTACTTTTTTGGAAAAGATGAAAAAATTCCATACTCAGCTAGAGATATGTTTTTTATTTTAGCTAATGGAGGATGTTTATTTTTAGCTGGTGGCTTAATTTTTGAAAATTCTTTCTTAATTAAAGGTGGTATTTTTATCTTGATAGTAAAAGCATTAATTGATGCACATTTTATAATTTCAAAATATCAAAGAAATAAATCTGTTGAAAAAAAGGAGAACAAATCTGATGCCAAGAAGTAATAATGATTTTTGTCCTGTATGTGGTGATGTTGGCGAAGTAAAAGTAATTAAAAATATTGCTCAAATAGGTCCATACCATTTGGGTAAAGAAAGTTGGGAAAAATGCAATTTTTGCTCAACAGAACATAAAACTAAAACAAAATATAATAATAACGAAAGGACATTGCACTGATGGGAAAATTAATAACTGCAGATGATGTTGAAATAATATTTGAAAAGCAAAATCCAGATCATGCGTGTGAATGGTGCATTTATGTAAAAGTTAGAAAAAACGACAAAGAACAAAATGTTTTAATGATACGTACAAATAATAAACCTTATACCCGATTTACATTAAACACCGGAAATATGGTAACGAAATCAAAAGATACATTGAGTGAGGTTATGTCCAATGTAGTAGAATTAAGTAATCTTGAAAAAGAAATAATAGATAATGCAATCGAAGTTACAAAAGATATTAAAAAAGATGAAAAACCAAACTGAAATAGAAAACATTCAAGAACTCAAAAAAAAGGTGGAGGAACAAAAAGCCATGAAAATTTTTATTACTCCTGCAGAAAATGGTTTTAATGTAGCGATAGATAATGAAAATTCAAAAAATATGAATCCTAAAGAACACGAACTAGTTAGTACTATTGCAAGAGGATTAGTTCACCAGGCAACATCCGATCCTCATTCAACATTTTTAATGGGTCTTGAAGGTTTTAAAAATGATAAAGAAAAAAAAAAAGAACTTAAAAAAAAACAAAATAATGTAATTGATTTTATTGATTATTTAAAAAAAATATAAATGATTAAAAAAATTAAATTTTTAATCTTTTTTCTAACAAAATTCAGTCCTAATAAAACCAACTTAGTCTGGCTTAATTAATTTATGCGTTGGATCTTATTTATTTCTCTGCATCTGTTAGTTTTTTTAATCATTATCCTCTCCTACGCAGAAGCAAAGGAAGAATGGACAGTCACCAGAATTGAAGATTATAGCTATGCTTCAGTATCTGGTGAGATCCAATATGGTGATAAATTTGCTTTTATTTTAATGCCTGAAGATAATTGTAATAAAATTACAACAATGTTTTCTTTTTACACATGGAACGATCCTGGAGATTATCGTCAACTATTAGATAAACATATTCCAATTAAATTGAATGATATAGAAACTACCGCTGAGGTTATCCAAATCATACCGGTTTACGATGGTTTAAAAGTTATATTTACACTGGGTGTTTATCCCATCAAAGAATATACATACATGATTCATACTCTTTATAATCATCACAAAAAATATGAGATAGAAATTATTGATGGTATAAATTTTAAAGCTAATAAATATTTTGATATAACGATTAATAGATGGAAACTAGAAAAATTTATTCCCTCTATTAAAAAAGCTATTAATATTTGTAGGGAATCGCCTAATATTAATACTTAGCTTTTCAAAAGTTTAATTATCTTTTTAATTCCTGATTTTCTTAAAGATAATTTTGACATCATCAGGCATGCTTGTGATTTTAAAATTTCACCATCTTTTAAAACTCTTAAATTATTGGCTTTTAATGTTGCTCCTGTACTTGTTATATCGGATATAATTTGAGCAGTACCTGTAAATGGAGCTACCTCAGTACTTCCTAAACTTTTAACAAGTTGAAATTGGGTTACTCCTTTTGAATATAAAAATTGTCTTGTTAAATTAGGATATTTTGTTGCAACTCTTAAAAGTTTTTTTTTCTTTTTTTTAAATTCATCCGCTACCTCATCTAAATCTAATAAAGTTTGAACATCTAACCACAAATCTGGTATAGCAAGAACAAGGTTTGCTTTGCCAAATTCATATTTTTTTATAACTTTAATTTTATTTTGAATATTTATTTCACTTTCTTTTAATAGATCTATACCAGAAAAACCAACATCAATATTTCCCAAAGATAATTGTTCAATACATTCTCTTGCGTGAAGATATATAATTTTTATATTAGATTTTTTTATACGACCAAATAAATCTCTTTCTCCTCTTTCAGAATAAATTTTCAATTTCTTTTTCTTAAAGATATTAAGAGTATCATTCTTTAATCTGCCCTTTGATGGTATCCCTATATTGATAATATTCTTATTCATAAACGCTCATATTGACCGCTGCTCCAGCTGCTGAAACTTTTCTGAAACCTAGGTTACTTGTTAATTCATCATATCTTCCACCTGAAACAAAATTTTTAAATTTCTTTCCTTTTTTTACTTCTATAGAAAAAATCATTGAGCTATAAAATTCTACTTCTCTTCCACTTGATGCAGAAAATTCTACTCTTAAATTCTTGTTATTTATTTTGTTTAGTGGAAAAAACTCTTTACCAACAAATATATTAAGTCCATATTTTTGAAAAAATTTATTCAATATTTTTGGTGCATTTTTTAATTCACATTTTATTTTTAAATATTCTTTAATAATTTTTGTATTAATTTTGCCTGATGAAGATCTTCTAGGATCGTTTATCTTCATATCAAATCGATCTAATATTTCTTTGTAACTTCTTCCCGCAACTTCTTTAGAATTTTCAAGTTTTCTCATTTTTAAATATCTTGATTTATCATTTTCAACATAAACAGGATCTATGTCTAAATTTGTTTCTAATCTTTTTAAAAGTTCATTGAAATAATTTTCATTCCAATAATGTCTTTTTAGTCTATTTTTCCATCTTCTTGGAATTGAAAGTTTATTTATTAAAAGACTAAATAATTTAACATTTCCAATTTTTAAAACTGCTTTTTTAAAACCACTTCTTTTTAAAATTTTTATTGAAGTGTCTATAATTTCTCGATCTTCTTTTTGTTTATCTTTTGAGCCTAATATTTCAAAACCAATTTGATTTTTAATTATAGAATCTTGTTTCCTGTAAGTTTTCCTAAAAGCTTCACCACTATAAAAAACTTTTTGTTTTTTATTTGATTTATTTTGAACAAATCTTAAGACAGAGGAAATTGTTAGGTCTGGCCTAAGACACAACTCTTTTCCATTAAGATCGTAAAATGAAAATAATAATCTTTTAAAATTCTCTCCCGATCTTTGCAAAATATATTTTGTTTCTAATACTGGTTCTAATTCAATATTATTAAACCCTTTAGACTTTATCAATCTAAGGATTTTTTCAGATAAGTTTTTTGATTTCATTAACTAGATTTTCTTTTTTAACTGTCTTTTGATTATCATCTCCTTTAATGCCTAGAAGATTTTTTAAAGTAACTGTATTTTCTTTAAATTCATTCTCTCCACAAATAATAGCTACTGGACACTCTCTTTTATTTGCATAAGTTAGTTGTTTTCCAAGATTCTTCTTACTGTCTAAAAATATTTCTGAATTAATATTGTTTTCTCTTAATATTTTTAAGATTTCATAATAATTTTTTAAATATTTTTCTTCCATAACACATACAATTACTGGTTTTTTTTCATCAACTTTAATTTGATTTAATTGCATCATTACAAACAATAACCGATCTACCCCAATACTTACTCCAGTCCCCGGAATATCAACACCTTTAAATCTTGAAATCAATTTATTATATTGCCCCCCTGAACAAATACTTCCAATATCAACCTCCTTACCTTTGTTATTAGTAGCTTTGAATGTCAAATTTGTTTCAACACAAAAACCATCATAATAATCTAGTCCTCTAACAATTGTAAAATTGGTTTTTATCAGGTCTAAATAATCTCCATAACTTGCTAACTCTAATAAATCTTCTAATTCTTTAATTCCTTCTTGAGATAATGGATTTTTTAAACTGTCCTTTAATTCCTTTAAATTTTTTATTTTTAAAAAATTAATTATTGCTGATGATTGATCATCACTTAAATCTGCCCCTTTTGTAACTGCTCCGCTAGTATCTATTCTTTCTTTTTTTAATAAGTCTTCAACTCCTTTTAATCCAAAACCAGGCTTATCCAATTTATCTATAGCTCTCATAACTTTTACTTGTTTTTCAGAAGATATTTTAAGTTCTTCAATTAAACCTTTAACAATTTTTCTATTACTAATATTAACAACAAACTGGTCTTTTTTTAATCCACAAGCCAAAATAGTGCTTGAGATTAAATTACAAAGTTCAGCATTTGCTTGTGCGGGATTAACGTTTCCTACAATATCACAGTCAGCTTGGGTAAACTCTCTATAACGAGCATTTCCGGCTTTTTCATTTCGAAAGACATTTTGAATTGCGTAACGCTTGTAAATGGAAGGAAGCTGTTGATTGTTTTGTGCGACAAATCTAGCTAATGGACTTGATAGATCATATCGAAGAGTAATATTTTTATCACCATCCTTAAAAGAAAAAACATCAGACATAGGATTGCTATCATCATCTGCAAGAAATGATCCAATATTTTCACTTATTTCAAAAGATGGTGTCTCTAATGGATCAAATCCATATTTTACAAAATTATTCTCTATTGTTCTTATTAATTTTTTTTTAAGAGATAATTTTTTTTCCCATCTATCTTCAAAACCCGAGGGCAACCCAGGAATTAATTTATTTTCTATATTCATTTTTTGGTACCCTGGCTTGGAATTGAACCAAAAACTAAAGTTCCACAAACTTTCGTGATAACCATTTCACCACCAGGGCCTATTGTTGTTTTATACTAATTGTTATTAAATTTAAATTTATTAAATGATTAAATAGCTAGCGTGCAGCCAGCATGAAAATGATGTCTGTGTGTAGATGCAAATATGTAAGTTTTTTTAAACATTGAGGATTTATTAACATTAAAAAATATAAATGCAAGGAAGAATTGTATAGGAATAGCTTAGATTAAAACTAAGAATACTCCTATACAATTTATTTGAATTAGAATTAAGAGGTTTTTTGCAGCTTAACTGCTGAAGGACCTTTATCTCCGTCTTCAACTTCAAATGTAAGTTCGTCACCCTCGTTTAAAAATCTTAAACCAGCTTCTCTTACAGCTGAAGCATGTACGAATACATCTTTTTCTTTATCTTCACGTTCAATGAAACCATAACCTTTTTTGCCATTGAACCACTTTACTTTACCTTTTAGACTCATATTACTCTTTCTTTTATTGTTATTAACTTAAGCTAAAAATTAGCTTGGACATTAGTTATTAGATTTTAAAATTTATTGCAAGCAATAAGATTGTAGATAAATGAAGTAATTGTGGTGGCCTTGGTAAGAATCGCACTTACGACACATACCTTTTCAGGGTACTGCTCTACTACTGAGCTACAAGGCCATTTAAAATCTAAAAATTATTCTACCTTTAGTTAAATCATATGGAGTAACCTCGACAGTAACATTATCTCCTTGCAATACTCGAATTCTATTTTTTCTTAATTTTCCAGCTGTATGCGCAGTAATTATATGGTCATTTTCTAGCTTTACACGGAACATAGCATTAGGAAGTAAGTCAATAACTTTTCCTTTGAATTCAAGTGTATCTTGTTTTGCCAAATCTAACTTCTCCTTATTCTAGATTTTATACTTTGAGCATGACCAATTAAACCTTCATACTCGGCAAGAGTTATAGCTTTCTTGCCAATAACTTCAATGCCTTTTTTTGATAATTTTATATAGCTTGTTTTTTTATAAAATTCATCAACATTTAGTCCTGAAGAAAATTTTGCTGATCCTAGAGTTGGAAGGCAATGAGTTGGTCCAATAGCATAATCGCTAGCTGACATAGGTGAATATTTACCAAGCATAACACTGCCTGCATTATTTATTTTATTAACTATTTTTTTATAATTTTTTATATTCAACTCTAAATGTTCTGGTGCAATTTCATTGATTGAGTCTATTATTTGTTTGTTATTATGAGTTCTAATTATCAATCCATTTTTTAATAAACTTTTTTTTGCTATTGCTTTTCTTGGTATTTTATTTAACTCGTATTTTAAATATTTTTTTATTGATTGAATTAAATTTAAATTATTTGTAATTAAGATGCATTGTGAGTTAATATCGTGTTCAGCTTGACTTATCATAGAAGTAATAATTTGGTTTAAATTTGTATTTTTATCTGCAACAACTGTAATTTCACTTGGACCTGCTATCATTCCTTCAATTCCAACATCTCCAAATACTTCTTGTTTGGCTCTTGCTACATAATCGTTTCCTGGTCCAATAATTTTATTTACTTTTTGAATATATGCTAAACTAGCAATAGCTTGGCTTCCACCAGCGCTTATAATTTCTGAAATACCACATTTTTTTGCAGCATACATTACGGCAGGATTTAATTTTCCATTTAATCTTGGATTTGCAAGTACAACTCTTTTTACTTTGGCAATTTTTTTTGCAGGTATCGCATTCATTAATAATGTTGATGGTAAGTTTGCAGGCACATATATTCCAACAGATTGAATTGGAATATATCTATATTCAATTTTGTTATTTTGATTATCTAAGTATTTAATATTTTTAGTTTTTTGTAATGAATGAAACTTTAAAATTCTAGAATAAGCAAAATCTATTGCATTTTTTATTTTAGGATCTAGAGATTTGATTGAATTGTTTATTTCATTCTTTGTAGGTTTTATTTTTGTATTATTGCTAAATTTTTTTTCGTACTTTAATAATGCTTTTTGTTTATTTTTTTTAACATCCTTAACAATTTTGCTTACAATATTTGTGTTAATTTTACTTCCTAGTCTTCTTTTCTGAAGTATTATCTTTAACTTGGATAAATAATTCAAACTACTGCAATCTAATATTTTAATCATTTAATTTATTTTGATCCTCAAGTGTTATTTCCAAAACTTCTGTGGATAAAGTTATAAATGCATTATTATTAAATAAAAGGGTAATCTCAAAATTTTCTCCTATTTTAAAAAGGTCAATTCCCAATAGTTCTAAAATATTACTTTTATTGCTTTGATCAATGTTTTTTGATTTTACACTGTCCACAAATTCAAATTTACAAATACTTTTAATTTTTTTATCTTCATTATTTTCTTTATTTAATCTATCGATCGATATCAAAAATAATTTATTTTTTTTTAAAAATTTAATTTCATTTACTTGTACTTTTCCATTGGAACAACAAGCAGATATTACTTGTAGACCATTTGGATCTTTTGCTATAATTTTTGCAAGATATTTTTTCTCACTCATTTAAGAAACTCTTCTTATCCTGGCTCCTACTTTTCTCAATTTTTTCTCTATTTCTTCATACCCTCTATCTAGATGATATATTCTATTTATTGTTGTTTTTCCTTTTGCTATTAGCGCTGCAAGAATTAAAGAAACTGATGCCCTTAAATCTGTTGCCATTAATTCAGCTGATTTAAAGTTAGTATTTCCTTCAATGAATGCTTTGTTTCCTTTTGTTTTTATTTTAGCTCCCATTCGATTTAACTCAGCAACATGCATAAATCTATTTTCAAAAATTTCTTCACTAATTATAGAAAGTTTTTTGCTTTTACAAAGCAACACCATAAGCTGTGCCTGCAAGTCTGTGGGAAATCCTGGATAAGGTGAAGTTTTTATTTTAATGTTTTTTATATCCTTGCTTCCTGCAATGTTGATTTGATTTTTTTCAATTTTTATTTTCATACCTAATTTTTTAAATATTTCTATTTCTGTCCGTATAATATTAGGATTGATTCCTGATATTTTTAAATTACCTTCAGTTACTGCTGCAGCAATCAAGTATGTGCCAGCTTCAATTCTATCAGGCATAATAGTATATTTTGTCTCTTTAAAATTATTCACACCTTGAATTTTTAAAGTTCTTTTTCCAATCCATTTTATTTTTCCTCCCATACAATTAATAAAATTAACCAAATCTTTTATTTCAGGTTCGATTGCACAGTTAGATAAAATAGTAATTCCTTCTGCCATAGATGAAGCTATAATCAAATTTTCTGTGGCACCTACAGATATTTTTGGAAATTTAATTTTTGTACCCTTTAGTTTTTTCTTTAAATTAGCATGAACATATCCATCTACTATTTTATAATTTACACCTAGTTTTGCTAAAGCTTTTAAATGTATATCTATGGGTCTAACTCCAATAGTACATCCCCCTGGAGTAGAAACTTTTGCATTACCATATCTTGCCAACATAGGTCCTAACACAAGAATTCCAGCCCTCATAGTTTTAACCAAATTATAGGATGCAAAAGTCTTAATTTTATTTTTATTTTGTATTGTTACTGAATTTTTTTTTTTTGAGTATTTTACTATTGATCCAATTGATTCTAATAATTTTATCATTGTATTAATATCTTTTACATTTGGAAGATTATTTAAAATAATTTTTTTGTTTGATAAAATGCTTGCTGCTAGAATTGGTAAAGCAGCGTTCTTTGAGCCTGAAATTCTTATATTTCCCTTGAGCTTTCTTGCTCCGAAAACTTCTAATTTATCCATTATTAAACTTTGGGTAAAGTTACTCCTGTTTGACCCATATACTTTCCTTTTCTATCGGCATAAGTCACTTCTGGTACTTCGTTTCCTTTTAAAAATATAAATTGAGCAACTCCTTCATTTGCATAAATTTTTGCAGGTAATGGAGTTGTGTTTGAAAATTCAAGAGTGACATGACCTTCCCAACCAGGTTCTAAAGGAGTTACATTCACAATAATTCCACACCTGGCATAGGTAGATTTTCCAAGGCAAATTACTAAAACATCTTTTGGAATTTTAAAATATTCAACAGTGCTAGCTAATGCAAAAGAATTTGGGGGTATAATACATTCTGGTCCAGTTTTTGAAACAAAACTAGTGGGCTTAAAATTTTTTGGATCTACTATCTCAGAATTTACATTTGTAAATACTTTAAACTCTGAATTAACACGAGCATCATATCCATAACTTGAGGTACCAAATGATATCTTGTTTCCTCTAACTTGTTCTTCCTCAAATGGAGATATCATACCATTTTCCTTAGCCATTTTCTTAATCCATTTATCAGATTGTACAGACATTAATTTTTTTTATTTTTTTTTTTATTTTGAAAATTTTTTCTTTTTTTTAAATTTTTTCTTAATGCAATTTCTAATTTGCTAATCTTATCTTTTTTATTCATTTATTTCTTATCTGGATTGGTAAGATGGTCCAGTGTAATGACTTGGTCTAATGGAATTGTTTTATCTTGATCTTTTTCTTTCGCAAAACCTGTTTTGGCTTGTTTCTTAGCTCTTTTTTCTGCAAGTTTTTTCTCTCTCTTAGCTTGCTTTTCCATAGCTTTGGCACCTCTTGTGCTTTTATAATCGTAGTGAATTCCCATAACATTTCCTAATCTATGATATAGCCTGTTTTTTAATAAAAAAAAATGGCAATAATTTGAAAATTTTTATTTTATACACTAAACATTGAAATAAATTGCCCTTATAGTTAAATGGCATAACGCGACCATGGTAAGGTTGAATTTCAAGTTCGATTCTTGGTGGGGGCACCAACAAAATTAGTTTTTATAAAATTTTTTTCTTAATATATAAGTTAAAACTATAAAAAAAATAAAACCAATTATTGGCATATAAATATCTTTGGAATTTAAAATATTTAATAATGTTGGAGGATCTTGATTTAAATTAATAATTTTTTCAATTCCAGCTCCTATACTTACTCCTATAAAAAGTTGTGGCGCCATACCAATTACTGATCCAAAAAAGAAATTTTTAACTTTAATATCGAATAAAACTGGCAAAATATTTGATATTGAGAAAGGAATTCCTCCAATAAATCTATAAATTAAAAAAAATGAAAATTCATTATTTTTAAATTTTTCTTTTAGTTTAGAAAATTTTTTTGAAAACTTTTTTATAATTAAATCTTTAAAAAAATAATTTGCTAAAATATATAATAATGTAGCTCCTGCTGATAAACCAAAGACAACTAAAATTGTTCCTATCCATTTACCAAAAATAAATCCACCTAATAAAAAAATTGGACTTCCAAAACCTAAAAGTAAAACCCATAAAATTGTAAAAATTAAAAAAATTAATGAAATTAGAAAAAGATTGCTTTCTTTTATAGAAATCAAATAATCTCTATTATTTTTAATAAAATCATAGCTGGCAAGTTCATCTAATGAAAATTTATTAAAAATAAGCCATAAAAATAATATAACTATTAATAAATAAGCTAAGCCCAAAAATATTTTAATTTTTTTATCTTTTTCCATCCTTTATCTTTTAAAAATTAACTGTACTTTAATACACTTATTTCTTATAACTACCGAAATTTTAAATAGATTTTATTAAGTTATTATGAAAAGAACATACCAACCGAGTAGATTAGTAAGAAAGAGAAGACATGGCTTTAGATCTAAAATGAGAACTAAAGGAGGAAAAAAGCTATTGGCAAGAAGAAGAGCAAAAGGAAGAAAAAAACTTACTGTTTAATGCAAATTAAATTATTGAGTCTATCAAAGAATCAAGATTTCAAATCACTGTTAACAGGAAAAAAAATATCTAACAAATATATTAATATTTTCTTCAAAAACCTTTCTAATAAAAGTAATAATTATTTAAATATAAGTTTTGTAACACAAAAAAAATTAGGCAATGCTGTTAAAAGAAATAAAATAAAAAGAAGATTGAGAAATATTATGAATCAAATTATCAAAATATCAAAAATTAATTTTAATTATTCGTATTTATTTATTGCAAAAAAATCAATTATAAATGCGAAATTTGCTGATATTAAAGAAACTATAATAAAGGATTATAAAAAAATTAAATAATGAATATTTTTTCAAAAATTATTATTAAAATTATAAAATTTTACCAATATGTTTTGTCACCATATCTTGGAAATAACTGTAGATATCTTCCTACATGTTCTGAATATTTTATAGACAGTCTTAAAGAATATGGTTTTTTAAAAGGATGTTTTTTTGGTTTAAAAAGAATCTTGTCATGTCACCCAATTAAAATATTGGGAGGCGGTGAAGGATTTGATCCAATAAAGAAGAAAAGAAATTAAATGGATTCAAAAAACGTCATAGCAGCAATATCTCTTAGTGCAGCTGTAATTATTCTTTATAGCCTTTTCTTTGCGCCAAGTCCGCAAGATTTGAAACAAGTTCAAGAAGAAAAAAATCAAGTTTTAGAAACGACGGAAGCTCCAAGTTTGGAAGTTGAGGAAAAAGTATTAGAAATTTCTAGATCTGAAGCTAAATCTAAAAATCAAAGAATAGAATTTGAAAATATTAGCATGAAAGGATCAATTTCTTTAACGGGAAGTACAATTGATGACCTAACATTCAAAAAGTACACTGAAACCCTAAATGGAAATGATCAGATAGTTTTATTGAATCCTCGAAATTTAAATAATGGATATTATGTTGAAACTGGTTGGGCAACCAATAGTGAGAATATAGATGTGCCAAATAGCAAAACCATATGGAAAGTAGTGGGAAATAATAAATTAACTCCTAATAATCCAATCAATCTTAAATGGGAAAATGATCAAGGAATAATATTTAATAAAAAAATAAGTATAGATGATGAATATTTATTTACAGTTGATCAGACCATTAAAAATACAACGGAAAAAAAATATAATTTTTATCCCTATGGTCAAATTATAAGAAATACTGCACCTGAAGTAACAAACTTTTATATTCTTCACGAAGGTCTTATTGGAGTGTTTGATGACCAATTAGTAGAGCAAGATTATGATGATATAGAAGAAAAAAAATATTCAGTTAATGCAGGTAAAGGATGGCTAGGTATTACTGATAAATATTGGATTGCTAGCTTAATTCCAGAAAAAAATAAAGAATTTAAAGCAGATTTTGAATTTAAGAATAAATTTAAAGCTAATTTTATTGAAAGAAACCCTACTACTGTTGGCGCAAATGAAACTAAATCAAATAATATTAAAATTATTGTAGCAGCTAAAGAGGTCAGTGTTATTGATGGATATGCAGAAAAATTAAAAATAGAAAAATTTGATTTAGCTATAGATTGGGGTTGGTTTTACTTCATCGTTAAGAACCTATTTTTTGCAATTGATTACTTTTATAAGCTCACTGGTAATTTTGGAATAGCAATAATTATGATTACCGCTTGTATACGACTGGCATTTTTTCCACTTTCAAACTATTCATTTAGATCAATGGCAAAAATGAAAGTCCTTCAACCGGAAATGACAAGATTAAAGGAACTTCACAAAGAAGATAAGGTAAAATTACAACAAGAAATGATGTCATTATATAAAAAAGAAAAAATTAATCCTCTTTCTGGTTGTTTGCCAATCTTAATACAGATCCCTTTCTTTTTTGCCATTTATAAGATGTTATTCGTAACTATAGAAATGAGACATCAACCTTTCTTTGGATGGATACAAGATTTATCGGAAAGAGACCCTACCTCAATTTTTAATTTGTTTGGTTTAATCCCTTGGGATCCTCCATCATTTTTATTAATCGGCCTGTGGCCTTGCCTTATGGGGTTATCAATGTATTTACAACAAAAGCTTAACCCTACTCCCCCTGATCCAATACAGGCAAAAATATTTATGTTCTTTCCACTTTTTTTAACTGTAATACTGGCGCCGTTCCCATCAGGTCTCGTAATTTATTGGACAGTCAACAACGTTTTAACAATGGCACAACAGTATGTTATTATAAAAAGAACAGCTGTTAAAACAGTACAATAAATGGATTTAGAAAAAATTTTACCCACTAATGGTCCATCTGTCGAAGAAGTTAAAAAATATATTGCAAAGTACTTAGAAGAAATAATTGTGATTAAATGTGGCGGATCAGTACTACTTGAGGATAATTTATTTAGACAATTCATTGAAGATATTTCAGTAATATATAAGTTAGGATTATCAGTAATAGTTGTTCATGGTGGTGGAAAAAATATAAAAAAAAAACTTGATGAATTAAATATAGAATCAAAGTTTATTGATGGTTTGAGAGTTACTGATGAAATAACTGTTAAAGTTGTTGAAGAAGCACTTTTAGAATTAAATTCTGAAATTATAAATAATTTAAAAAATCTTCAAATAAATGCAGAATCTGTAGCACCTAATAATAAAAATATAATTAAAATTAAACCAGAAAAAAAAGAACTTGGCTTTGTTGGTTCACCAAAAGAAATAGATTTGAAAAGTATTTTAAAAATTATAAAAGAAAAAAAAATACCAATAGTAGTGCCTATGGGCACCAGCGATGATAAAAAAACCTATAATATAAATGCTGATATTGCTGCTGGCTCAGTTGCAAAAGAACTTAACTCAAGAAGATTATTGCTGATGACTGATGTTGAAGGTGTCCTTGATAAAAATAAAAAACTAATACCAGAAATTAATTCTTCTATTGCAGAAAAAATGCTTAAAGATGGTGATATTTCTGGTGGGATGATTCCAAAAATTAATACCTGTCTTGATGCTGTAAATAATGGAGTGACAGGTGTAGTTATAGTTGATGGAAGAAAACCTCATTCAATATTATTTGAGTTATTTTCTGATAAAGGTGCAGGAACTTTAATCAGAAAATGAAAGATTTAAAAAAAGTAAAATATTTAATTTTGGACATGGATGGATGCGTATATCATCCAAAATATTTAAAAACTTTATTTGGTCAGGTATCAAGCAGAATGACAGAATTTATCTCAATTAAACTTGGTATAGATAAAATTAAGGCGAAAGAAATTCAAGCAGATTATTTTTATAAATACGATACTTCTTTAAATGGATTAATGAAAAATTATCCAGATTTGATAGTTGCCAAAGAGTTTCTTAAGTATGTACATAATATCAATTATGACTGTCTGGAAAAAGATATAGAATTAAGAGAAGAGCTATTAAAATTAAATGTAAAAATGTATTGCGCAACTAATGGCAGTAAAGAACATGCAATTAATTGTATGAAAAAAATAGGTATTGATGATTTATTTGAAGGAAAAATCATGGATATTGTTGATTTTCAATTTAAACCAAAACCTAACCCTGAATCGCTTAAATTAATGTGTGACAAGTTTAAAATCCCTAATAGTGAAGAAACTGTTTATATAGAAGATATTGCTAAAAACCTCTCATCAGATACGGCAAAAGACATGACAAAAGTTTGGTTTATTAATGATCAACCAATTAATGACATAGAAAAATATAAAGATGTGATTGATTATAAAATTGATAATCTTGCTTTATTTTTAAAAAAAATAAGGTTATTAAAAGAGAAATAATATTATGAGTGATATAGAAAAAATTATAAATGATGCTTGGGAAAATAAAGATCAAATAAACACTAATTCTGATAAAAAGATTAAAGATACTATTAATCAAATCATTGCAGATTTAGACAGTGGAAAAGTTAGAGTTGCAGAAAAGATTAATGGGGAATGGGTAACCCATCAATATCTTAAAAAAGCAATCATGTTAAGTTTTAGAATTTATCCAATGGAAAATTTAAATGGCCCTTATAGTAGTTGGTATGACAAAGCTCACTTGCTTAAAGGTAAAACAGCCGGATGGACAAAAGAAGATCATGAAAAAGCGGGTTTTAGGATGGTTCCAAACTCGCCTGTAAGAAAAGGATCTTTTGTTGGCAAAAATGCAGTCCTAATGCCATGTTATATTAATATCGGTGCGTACGTGGATGAAGGTACAATGATCGACACTTTTGCTAGAGCAGGAAGTTGTAGTCAAATTGGAAAAAATTGTCATATATCTGCTGCAAGTGGAGTTGGAGGAGTTTTAGAACCAGCACAAGCATTGCCTACTATTATTGAAGATAATGTTTTTTTAGGAGCAATGTCAGAAGTTGTTGAAGGTGTAATTGTAGGAGAAGGATCTGTAATAAGTATGGGAATGTATATTGGCCAATCAACAAAAATTGTAAATAGAAAAACAGGTGAGATTACGTATGGAAAAATACCTCCCTATTCAGTTGTGGTACCCGGATCTTTGCCTGACAAAAATAATCCTTCAGCACCTTCTCTATATTGTGCGGTTATTATTAAACAGGTTGATGAAAAAACAAGGTCTAAAACATCTATTAATGACCTATTAAGAGATTAATAATGAAAATTTTTAATGAGATAAAGTTAGCTCAAGAGCTAATAAGATTTCCGACAGTTAAAACTGAGGATAAAGGTATAATGAAATTTTTATCAAGAAAACTTTCTTCAATTGGTTTTAGATGTAAAATTATTAAATCAAAAGGAATAGGGCCAAAACCTGCTTTAAATTTATATGCAAGATTTGGTAAATCAAAACCTCATATAAATTTTTTAGGACATACTGATGTAGTTGCAAACCTTAACAATTGGAAAATTTCACCATTTAAAGCTGTTGTAAAAAAAGGATATTTAAACGGCAGAGGATCTCAAGATATGAAAGGTGGGATAGCTTGCTTTATAAGTGCAATTAGTAAATTTATTAAAAATAAAAAATTTAAAGGTTCAATTTCAATTATTATTGCAGCGGATGAAGAAACAACAGGTTACGGTTGCCCAGCTGTTATGAGGCACCTTAAAAAAAAAGGTGAAAAAATAGATTTTTCTATAGTAGGAGAGCCATCTTCAAATAAATCAGTTGGGGATGAAATAAGAATTGGAAGACGTGGTTCTATGAATGGAATTATAACTGTATATGGAAAAAGTGGTCACTCAGCGTTTGCTGGGTCTTATATCAATCCATGTACTGCCTTAGCTAAAATAATAGCAAAGTTAAAAAGTTCATCGTTAGATAATGGTACAAAATTCATGCCTCCATCTAACTTAGAGTTTACAAAAATGAATGTAGATAATTTATCTGAAAATGTAGTACCCCAATCGGCTAGTGCAAAATTTAATGTTAGATTTAACTCTAAACATAAATCAGCTTCCCTTAAGAAAAAACTAAGCAAAATAATAAATGTGGTTGCAAAAAAAGAAAAATGTAAAACTAAAATAGAATATAGAGTGAGTGGAGAAGCTTTTTATACCAAACCTAATAAAGAAATTTATATGGTTAAAAAAATTGTTAAAAAAGTTACAGGTAATTCTGCAAAATTAAATTGTAGAGGTGGTACAAGTGATAGTAGATTTTTAGGTTCTATCCCAAGATTAGAGTTAGGATTAAGAAACACCACTATTCACATGGTGGATGAGAGATCACCAATTTCAGATTTAAAAAAATTGACTAAAATATATTATAACATTTTAGAAAATTATTTTTAATGAAAACAGCAATAGTTACATCAAAATCATCTTTAAATCATAATACGGGTTCTGGACATCCTGAAAGTATATCAAGGGTTACCTCAATACTTGAAAAATTAAAAAAAAATAAAAAATTAATTTGGAAAAATCCAGCTAGTTTCGATAAAGATATTATTAAACAAGCACATTCTTCTAGTTATGTTGATGCAGTTGAAAACGCTTTTCCAGAAAAAGGTTTGGTATTTTTAGATGGTGATACAGTTGTTTCGCCAGGTAGTAAAGATGCAACTTTTGATGCAGTTGGTTCTATAATCACTGCAATTGATGGAGTTGAAAATAAAGAATTTGGAGCTGCTCACTGTGTTACAAGACCTCCTGGACATCACGCTGAAAAAAGTAAAGCAATGGGGTTTTGTGTAATAAATAATATTGGTGTTGCTGCAAATTATTTAATTTCTAAATATAAATATAAGAGAATTGCAGTTTTGGACTGGGACTGTCACTTTGGAAATGGAACTTATGATATTCTTAAGTCTAATAAGAATGTTTTTTTCTCTAGCTTGCACCAATATCCATACTATCCAGGAGGTGGAACGGAAGATGAAAAAGGTGATCATAATAACGCTCTTAATATTCCATTGCCTGCAGGCACAAACTCTAGAGAATATTTTGATGCTTACGAGCATATGCTTAAAAGACTAAAAGAATTTAGACCTGAGTTTATATTAATGTCAGCTGGATTTGATGCTCATCGTCAAGACCCTTTATGTCAATTAAATTTAGAATCAAAGGACTACCATAAAATAACTAAAAGAGCTTTGGAAACAACAAAGGAATTTTGTAATGGAAAAGTTGTTTCTATTTTAGAAGGTGGTTATGACCTTAATGCCTTGGCTGAAAGTGCGAATGAACATGTTAACGCACTATTAGAATTTAATTGAAAATAAAAAATCTTTTGTTAAATAAATTCTCATGAAGCTTTATAAGATAAAAAAATCAAATATTGATAGAAATGGACGTGGTCTTTATGCTACTAAAAATATTAAAGCTGGAACTAAAATTATACAGTACATAGGAAATATAATAACAAAAAAACAAACTGAAGATTCTGATAAATTCGATAATTCAAAACCAATTTACTTGTTCAATTTAAATAAAAGATACGATTTGGATGGAGATGTATCATGGAATACAGCGCGCTTAATCAATCATAGTTGTTCTAATAATGCAGAATATGAGGGAACGGGTTTAAAAATTTGGGTTGTTTCAAATAAAGAAATAAAAAAAGGTGAGGAAATAACTTGTGACTATGGTTTCGGTTATGATTCTGATTTCAGACAGTTTCCTTGTGAATGCAAATCTATTAATTGTTGCGGTTACATAGTTAGAACTGAAAGTCGCTGGAGAATTAATAAAAAATTCAAAAAAAATTTAAGAATTAATAGATAATTTTTTTAAGATATAAACCACAAGCTGGTGCTGGTGGTGCACAGTTTTTTCTTTTTTTTGATTTTAAAACATTTTTAAATTTTTTAATATCCCATCTATTTTCCCCTAAATACTTCAAACATCCAACCATAGATCTAACTTGATTTCTTAAAAAAGATTTTGATCTAAATTCAATTTCAATTTTCTTGTTTATATTTTTTATAGATATTTTATTAATTTTTTTTATAGGACTTTTAGCATAGCAATTTTTTGCTCTCATTGTGCTAAAGTCATGTGTGCCTTCTAATTTTTTAGCACCCTCTTTTAATAATTTAATATCTAGTTTCTTTCTTATATGCCATGCTCTTTCGTTTTCTATAACAGGAGTAGCTAAGCGATTAATAATAATATATTTATATACTCTTTCTTTTGCAGAATACCTTGCATGAAAATTTTTATTTCTTTTAATAATATTAATTATAGAAATTTTTTTTTTATTTAAAAAAAAATTTAGAGATTTAACCATTTTATCTATATTTTGAATTTTATTTTCAACATCAAAATGAGCTGATTGTTCGCTTGCATGAACTTCACGATCTGTACGTCCTGCAGAATATAAAATAATTTTTTGCTTCAATAATTTTGATAAAGTTGATTGAATTATTCTTTGAACAGATTTTCCCTTTTTTTGTATTTGCCAACCTATGAAGGGAGTGCCGACATATTCGATTAAAATTTGATATCTACACATTAAGCAATAATGGAACCTTTTTTAATTTGGGTACCAAGTAAAAATTCATTTATTTGTTGAACTCTTTTGCCTTCTCTCTGAATACTTAATACTTTTATTGATCCTTCACCACAACACACCTCAAAATTTTCACTTACTATGCTTCCAGGTACTCCATTTGTGCTAGACTTTTCTGCTTTTAGTATTTTGTATCTTTCTCCATTAAATAAAAAAAAAGCACCTGGATATGGATATAGTCCATTTATTTTTCCAATTATTTTTTCGGCATTTTCATTCCAATTAATTTTTCCTTCTATTTTTTGAATTTTTTTCGCATAGGTTGCTTTTGAATGATCTTGATCTTTAAATTCTATAACTCCATCATAAATATTATCTAAAATATCTAAAATTTTTTCTGAAGCTATTAGTGATAATTTTTCAGACAATTCTCCTGAATTCATTTTTTCTGAAACACTTATCGAATATTGACTACATACCGGACCTTCGTCCAATTTTTCATTTATTTTCATTATGCTAATTCCTGTTTTTCTATCAAGATTCATTATTGATCTTTGAATTGGTGCTGCTCCCCTCCATTTTGGAAGCAGAGAAGCATGAACATTTAAAAATCCATATTTAGGAATGTTTAAAAGATTTTTCGGAATAATCTGCCCGTACGAAACTACTAAAATTATATCTGGTTTTAATTCAGTCAGATATAATTCTTCCTCATTGTTATTTTTTAAGGATTGTGGAACTCTTACATCTAAACTTATATTTTCGGAAAATAAATTTACTGGCGACTTATTTAATTTTTGACCTCTGTTAGATTTTTTAGGTGGCTGAGTATAAACAGCCGAAATTGGATATCCATTTTGATAAAGTGACTTTAAAATAGGGACAGCAAAATCAGACGTCCCCATAAAAACTATCTTTTGACTCATAAACTAAACAATAATTCTGTCGATTTTATTTTTTTGCTTAGATAGTTTTTTTACAATCATCATTTTTTTTAACTTTGAAAGATAATCAATAAACAATATTCCTTCTAAGTGATCCATCTCGTGCTGAATACAGGTGGCAAGTAACCCAGAAGCATTCAATATTTTTTTATTTCCATTATAATCTAAAAATTCAATTTCACATGTGCTTGGTCTGTTAACTTCCGCAAATTGATTTGGAACTGATAAGCACCCTTCCTCATATGTTGAATGTTCGGAATTTTTATTTTTAATTATGGGGTTAACAAAGTACATCGGTTCTTTTTCTTTTTCCCTATTACCAATATCCATGACAATAATTCGCTTGGGTACACCTATTTGAATTGCTGCTAAACCAATTCCTTTTGCATCATACATTGTTTCAAGCATATCATCCATTAATTGTCTTTCTTCATTTCCAACTTTTTCAACGGGAAGAGAAACCTGACGTAATATTTTATTAGGTTCTGTTAAAATAGTTTTTACTGTCATGTCTTAATTTTATTATAAATTTTATATTTTTAAAGGAAGAACTTTTAATAAAAAATTATTCCTAATTTGATCTAAATTTAGCTCATTTAATATACCAATCATAAAATATAAAGAGTCAGAATCTAGATTTTCTAGATCATCTTCACCAATTATTTTTACCAATCTTAGCAAGACCATTCCAACTTCATTATTATTTAATAGCAATTGAATATCTGTTGGTATATTCGATCCATCAAGTTTAAACATACTTTTGTACTTTTTTGATAACTTTACGCCATCAGAAATAAAAGATTCTATTAAAATTAAATCTTTGGTTGATACTATATAATCTTTATTTTTTTTAATTGATTTTAACAATTTATTTAAATCATTTTCAGCTTTCTCAATATCATGCTGTTCTTCAAAATATTTTAATAATTTAGACTGATGAATAATTTTATTGTTAATTTTAATATTCTTTTTTTCTAAAGGTTCATTAATTAAATTATCATTATAAAACGATGAAAAATTAGAAGGCACCTGTTCTTGACTTACTTTTGATAGCACTCTTTTTAATTCGCTATTAAAAGCATTTTCTATATTATCTTTAATAAATAAATTCTTTAATTTGTAGGATAAATCTAAAATTTGAATTTCATCTTCAGTTAATATCAACCTTTGATAAAGTAAAGCTCTACCTTCATGATTTTTTAAAAGTTTATATGAATCTTTAACATTTAGAAGTTGATTAATATTAAATTGGAATCTTTTATAAAGTTCAAATAATTCTTTTTCATCATAATTTTTTTCATGAGTTGCTTTTTCGATTAAAAAAATCTTTTCACTATCTTCTAAATCAATTGAATCTATTTTTTCCAATAAATTTGAGGATGATAGATATTTCCATATAAATTTTGGGGTATTATTGTTTGGCTGGTAAATAAATTCAGGATTGGTTCTATGTGATAAATGAAAATTTAAAATATTATCTTCTAAAATATTGCCATCAGCTTTTTCAATATAGCCCATCAAAAAGTTAAATTTATTTTCAAAAAACTCATCTTTTAAATCTCTTTCTGAGTACAGATCAAAAAGTAATTGTGCTTCTTCTCTTTTATTTTCATTAATTAAACAATAAATTTTAAATTTACTTATATAATTATCCTCAAAATAATCTACTTCTTCAAAAATTTTACATGCATTTTCTAAATCTGAATTTTCAAGAAAACTATTTAATTAATTTTGTATTATAAAAATTCCTTTCATTTTTTATTAAATATTTTTTTATTAAATTTAAATCATTATTATTTATTAGGTAATTTAATTTAAAATTTATAAAATCTTCTTCAGTAATATTTTTTTCAGGAAAATAAGAATTGGTTAATAAAGCAATTTCTAATATTTCTTGAGCATCCTTAGAAAGGCTCATTTTATTTATATTATTTAAAATTAATTTTATTTCTTCACCGTCAGAATTTATCCACAAATCAATATCTAATCCATTTTCCTCAGGATCATACAGGCCAACAATTTTTATTGTATTTTCCTCAAGTGGATTGCTATCAATAACATTTTCTATATTGCTCGATTCAATAGTGTTTAATAAAATTTCAGGCTCAGCAGAATCCATCGTTTCAATAATATCATTAGAAGAATTCTCTTCTAATTCTTTTTCCAAATCCCATATATCAACTGGTTCATCTTCGGCTTTAAGATTATTTATAAATGCTAAAGAAATTATAATAAAAATTGATAAAATCTCTTTATTTAACAATTTTAAAATTTTCATTAGGAATAACTTTTTCAATTTTTTTTATTGGCGAAGGAAAATTAATTCGATCTATTAAGACTATAGAGACAGCTAAAATCAATATTATCAAAATAATCTTAATCATTATTCCAAAAATACCTTTTGGATTTCCTATTCTTGTTTTTTTTTCAAATTCCATATATTGTTAAGTATTTTCAAAATAAGACATATTTGTGGTTTTTCAATAAAGAAGTATGAATTTAAATAAAAATATAGTTTTAGTAGGTATGATGGGTTCTGGAAAATCTACCATAGGGTACATTTTGTCTAAATCTACCAATTTAAACTTTATAGATGTTGATAACTTTATTGAAAAAAAAACTGGCCTTAAAATTGTTGATATTTTTAAAAAAAAAGGAGAAGTTTATTTTAGGAATTTAGAAGAAAAAATTACTTTAAATTTATTAAAAGAAGAAAAAAAAATTTTATCTTTAGGTGGAGGAGCTTTTCTAAATAACAACATAAGAAAAGAAATTTCTGAGAACAATTTATCTTTTTGGTTAAGCTGGAAAAGCTCAACTTTAATAAGAAGAATATATAAAAATAAGAAAAGACCACTAGCTTTTGATTCAAGCAAAAATGATTTGAGAAAACTAATAACTAAAAGATCAAAAATATACTCTGAAGCCAATTATAGGATTAATTGTGAATCTTTATCAAAAAGTATGATAGTAAAAAAAATAATAAATTTATATGAAAAAAATTAAACTAATTGTTAAAACAAAATCAAAAAAATATCCAATAATAATTGGCTCAAATATAATAGGTAATATATCAAATATATTGAAATCAAATAATTTTTTTTTTGAAAAATGTTTAATAATTTACGATACAAAAGTACCAAAAATTAAACTTAATATTTTAAAAAAAAGAATTAAATCTAGACAAAAAATCACTCATTATTTTAAGGCAAATGAAAAAAATAAAAATTTAAAAAATATAAATATAATTTTAAATAAATTATTTAAATATAATTTTAATAGAAATGATTGTATTATATCTTTAGGTGGGGGCATAACTGGAGATGTATCAGGATTTGCTGCAAGTATTTTTAAAAGAGGATTAAAATTTATAAATATTCCTACAACACTTTTATCACAAGTAGACTCATCGATAGGTGGCAAAACAGGTGTTAATACAAGGTATGGAAAAAATTTAATTGGATCGTTTATGCAGCCAGATCTAGTTATTTCTGATATTTCAAATTTAAATTCACTTCCAAAAAGAGAAATTATCTGCGGATATGGTGAAATTTTAAAGCATTCATTAATTAATAATGGAAATACATTTAAATATCTAAATAAAAATTATTTCAAAATCATATCTTTAAAATCTCCTTTTATTGATAAGGCAATTGCAGATAGTTGTAAAATTAAAAGAAGTATTGTTGAACTTGACGAAAAAGAAAAAAATTTAAGAAAAGTCTTAAATTTAGGACATACATTTGCACATGCATATGAAGCTTCGCTATCTTATACAAACAAACTGAATCATGGAGAAGCGGTTATTATGGGAATTATTAGTTCAGCAAAATTTAGTTTTGAAAATAATATTTTAAATAAGAAGGATTATAATAAAATTATAAACCATATAAATTATTTAAAATTTCCATCTCATTTAAAATATTATTTTAAAAAAAAACATGTAAATAAAATAATTAAATATATGAAATCTGATAAAAAAAATAATTCTTCAAAAATAAATTTAATTCTAATTAAAAAAATAGGTAAAATTATATTAGGGTCAAGGTTTAGTGAATCAATAATTAAAAAGTTTTTAGTTAAAGAGTTAATTAATTAATATTTGTATTGAATGAATATTATTTTTTAATTCTTCTTCCAATATTTTATAAATTTCCTTGTTTGCTTGAATTTTATTTTTTCTTTTTAAATAATCAGAAGTAATTATTATTTTTATATGGAATTTATTTTTTTCATGTGTTTTATGATTTTTATGTAAAAAAGTTTTATCTTCTATTTCTATTTTGTCACAAGCAATACTTTTGTTTAATTTTGTTTTTACTATTTCAATTAGTTGATTTATATTAACCATTTAAATAATATATATAATGAAAAATATTTGTGATTGGAACAACTGTTTGGAAGAAGGATTATACAAAGCACCAGTTGAAAAAGATAATAGCAAAAAATATAGAATTCTCTGTTTGAATCATGTTAAAGAATTCAATAAAAATTGGAACTATTTTGAAGGCATGGATGATAATCAAATTAATGAATTTATAAAATCTGATATGACTTGGCATAAACCAACACAGAGTTTTAGTTCATCAGATAATTTTTTTAAAATTCTCTGGAACAACGCAATGAAAGATGAATTAAATAAAACTAATTTTAAAGATCATTTCAACCATATGAATAAATTTAAATTTAATCATAAAGATATGAAGGCATTTGATATTCTCAATATATCTGCAGGAATTAAATGGGAAAAAATACAGGAAAAATTTAAAAAACTTGTTAAAAAATTTCACCCTGATATTAATTCAGGAAATAAAAAATATGAGGACAAACTAAAAGTAATTACTTTAGCTTATACTCAACTAAAAAATACTTATAGAGCAAAAAATTGACAACAAATTTAGATATAAAGCCAGACATAAAAATTTCAGTTAATCAAACATTTGGTATTGATAGTGATATGGAAGTTGAGGCTTTTTCAAAAAAAAATGAATATGTTCCTGAAGTAGATAAAAATTATATATTCGATAAAGAAACTACATTGGCAATTTTATCTGGGTTTTCATTCAATAAAAGATGTTTGGTTTCTGGTTATCATGGAACAGGAAAATCCACGCACATTGAGCAAGTGGCTGCAAGATTAAATTGGCCATGCATAAGAGTTAACCTAGATAGTCACGTCAGTAGAATTGACCTCATTGGAAAAGATGCAATCGTTATTAAAGATGGAAAACAAATTACAGAATTTAAAGAAGGTATATTGCCTTGGTCAATACAAAACCCTATCGCATTAGTGTTCGATGAATATGATGCTGGAAGGCCTGATGTTATGTTTGTTATTCAAAGAGTTTTGGAAGCAGAAGGAAATTTTACCTTACTAGATAAAAATAAAATAATTAAACAAAATAAGTATTTTAGACTTTTTGCAACATCAAATACAGTTGGTCTTGGAGATACAACTGGATTGTATCATGGTACTCAACAAATTAATCAAGGACAAATGGATAGATGGAACATTGTTACTACTTTAAATTACTTAGCAATGGAAAAAGAAATGGAAATAATTTTAGGAAAAAATAAAAATTTAAATAACGTTAAAGGTAAAGAAAAAATATCAAATATGATAAAAGTTGCAACTTTAACTAGAAAAGGTTTTATGGCTGGCGATATATCAACTGTAATGAGTCCTAGAACCGTACTTCACTGGGCAGAAAATTCTGAAATATTTAAAGATACAGGATATGCATTTAGAGTTACTTTTTTAAATAAATGTGACGAAGTCGAAAAAAATACTATTGCTGAATATTATCAAAGATGCTTTGGGGAAGATTTACCAGAATCATTGGTAAATAATCAGAAATAATGAATAAAGAAGATAATTTTAAAGAAAAATTTAAACAGGCTCTAATTTCAACAGTAAAAGTAATTTCTGACGACTATAAATTAGAAAAAGAAATAAATAAAAACTCAAGTTCAAAAAACTATAATTTTTTTGAGCTTGATAATCTAAATACTAAACAAGATTACATTAAATTAAGAGCTGAAACTGATTCTGAAGCTTTAAAAAGAAAATTTTCAAATATAGAAATTTATCAAAAAAATCTACCAAAAAAATCTTCTTGTAAAGTCCTTTATGATATTTCTGAAAGAATAAGATATGAAATTCTTGGTACAAAAATATTGAAGGGTATTTCTAAAAATTTAAAAGATAATTATTCTAATAAAATTATACTTAAGAGAAAAGACCAACTTAAATCAAAAAATGATGTGCCAATAGCAGAAGCTTTTGAGCTTTACATGTTAAAAAATTTCTTAGATATTAAGCTTAACTCATTTTCTGAAAAAATATTAAGTTATTGGGAAAAAGATTTCAAATTATCTTTTGAAAAACATTTAAATTATTTAAACAAAAATATTGAAAATCAAGATAATTATGGTTCAAAACTATCTGAAATTTTACAACAAATGGAAATTTTTGATTCAGATAATGATGATAAAAATCAAGAAAATCAAGAAAATGAAAATCCAGATAATAATGATCAGAATGATCAAAATAAAGCCAATGATGAACAAGAAAAAAGGCAGGAAGAAGAGGATCAAAATGGCCTTGATGGAGACTATGATTTAAACGAATCTGTTTTGAATGAACAACTAGTAGATACAGATTCTAATAAACAAAGTTCGGAAAAAGTTATTCAAAAAATTAGTAAAAATACTGGAGATAAAGAATATCTTATTTATACAAACAAATTTGATGAAATAGCTAAAGCTGAAACACTTGAAACTAATGAAGAAATATCAAAACTAAGAAAAAATTTAGATCAACAACTTACAAGCTTCCAAGATTTAATTACAAAATTAGCAAATAAACTTCAAAGACAATTACTTGCAAAACAAAATAGAGCTTGGGAGTTTGATTTGGAAGAAGGCCTATTGGATAGTTCAAAATTAACTAGAATAATAATTGATCCTCAAAATTCATTATCTTTTAAAAAAGAAAAAGATTTAGAATTTAAAGATACAGTTGTTACTCTTCTAATTGATAACTCAGGTTCTATGAGAGGAAGACCAATAACTATTGCAGCTATTTGTGCAGATATATTATCTAGAACTTTAGAAAGATGTTCTGTCAAAGTAGAAATATTAGGTTTTACTACAAAAAATTGGAAAGGTGGAAAAAGTAGAGAAGAATGGAATAAAAATAATAAACCAAAAAATCCTGGAAGACTTAATGACTTAAGACATATAATTTATAAAAGTGCCGATACACATTGGAGACAATCCAAAAAAAATTTAGGCCTAATGCTTAAAGAAGGAATATTAAAAGAAAATATTGACGGTGAAGCAATATCCTGGGCATTTAGTAGATTAAAAAAAAGAAAAGAGGAAAGAAAAATATTAATGGTAATTTCTGATGGTGCTCCAGTTGATGACTCAACTCTTTCAGTAAATTCTGGAGATTTTTTAGAAAAGCACCTTAAAAAAACTGTAAAAAATATTGAAAACAAAAGTGACATAGAAATTCTAGCAATTGGAATAGGGCATGATGTTTCTCGATATTACAAAAAAGCAATTAAAATTACTGATGTACAAGAACTAGGTGATGTAATGATTGGACAATTAAGTGGCTTATTTGAAAATAGAAAGAAGCTTCATTAAATTGTTTTTAAATCTTTATTTTCCCATTTTATTATAACTTCTGCTCCGCCGGTCTCGATAGAATTATTAAAATTTATATCTGCAAAATTCTTTTCTAATAAAGTTTTTCCAATAAAAGTTCCAAGTCCTAATCCATATTTTGAAATGTTTGCTTGATCAGTTGTTCTAATATAGGGTTCACCCAATCTATGTTTATCAATTAAGTCTTTTGGGAAACCTGGTCCATCATCTATAATTTTTATAATTGTTGATTTTTTGTTGCTAATTAAAAATATTTCTATTTTTTTCTCACTAAATTTATTGGCATTTCCAATAAAATTTCTTAATCCATAAATAATTTCAAGAGATTTATTTAAATTTATTGAAATATTGTAATTATCTAAATTAACTAAAAAATTTTTTTTACTTATTTCTTTATATGACCTAACAATTTCTTGCACATAATCACTTAAAGAAAGATTGGTATTTAAAAATTCATCTTCAATCTTCGGTTTTAAAGTCAATTTTTTAAGTATTTCTCTACATCTATTACTTTGACTAACTAATAAGTCCAAATCTTTAATAATTTTGTGATTATTTCCAAATTCTTTTTTTATTTCATTTGAAGTTAACAAAATTGTAGAAAGGGGTGTACCAAGTGAGTGTGCTGCTGCTGCCGCTTGTCCACCTAAAGAAACAAGTTCACTTTCCTTGGCCATTATTTCTTGAATTTTATCATATGCTTTTTTTCTAATTCTACTTTCTTCTCCAAATTTAAAACCAAAATATACCAGAAATATTAAACCTATAATAATAGATGTAGGAATGGCAAAAAAATAATAATTAGGAACATGAAAATGTAATTCACCAGGATGAGGCAAATCATAGTAGTAAAAACTTAATATAAATAAAACTAAAATTATTATCATTACAAGAATAATTGAGCTGTAAAAATGTAAATACTGAGAAGAAAATACAGCGGGTATAATTATTAAAAATATAAATGGATTAGTTAATCCTCCAGTAAAAAAAAATAATATTCCTAACTGTAGTATATCGTAAGTTAAGTATATCGTTGAAGTAACATTATTTAATTGGTTATCTTTTATTTTAAATTGTAAAAATAAATTAGTTAAAATACTAAAACCAATTATTGAGATGCATATAAAATAATTAAAACTAAATTGTAAAAAAAATTCTACTATTAAAATTGCAACTAATTGTCCAGAATATGCAATCCATCTTAAATTTATATATGTCGATTTATTTAAAGAAAATATTTTTGAACCTTTGATAAACTCCATTATTAAATATCAAGATTTGAAGCATTAATTGCATTTTCAACAATAAAATCTTTTCTTAAAGAAACATCGTTGCCCATTAATGTATGGATTAATTCATGATCTTTTTTTAAATTTTTTGAATATTGAACCTGTAATAAATTTCTAGTATCAGGATTAAGTGTAGTATTCCATAATTCATCAGGATTCATCTCTCCTAAACCCTTAAATCTTTGAATGCTAATTTTTGATTTTTCTTCCTGGATTTTTTTTTCAAATTCTTTTGAACCTTTTTTTATTTTTTTAAGTTCTTGCGAACTATTTAAGATATAATTTTCTAATTCTTTTTCATCTTTTATATAAATTCCTTTTGATCCTTTATTAATTTTAAACAATGGGGGCTGTGCTAAATAAATGTGGCCATTTTCAATTAACTTGTTAAAAGGTTTGTTATTAAAAAATGTTAAAAGCAAAGCTCTAATATGAGACCCATCAACATCTGCATCGGTCATAATTATAATTTTTCCATACCTTAAATCTTTTAAATCTATTTCCTCATTTTTTGGATCCAAACCGAGTGCATTTATCAAAGTTACAATCTCATTAGATGAAATCAATTTAGCTAAAGTTTTTGTTCTTATCTCATTACCATTTGTATTCTTTTTTGAACCATTCAAAGATGTGTATGTATTTAAAATTTTTCCTCTTAAAGGAAGAACAGCTTGATTTTCTCTGTTTCTTCCTTGTTTTGCTGAACCTCCTGCTGAATCACCCTCTACAATAAAAAGTTCAGTTCCTTCTTGCTTAGAATTTTGACAATCAGCTAATTTTCCTGGAAGTCCTGTGAGTTCTAAAGCACCTTTTCTTCTAACATTTTCTCTAGCTTTTCTAGCAACATCCCTAGCCAATGCTGCCTGAACCACTTTGGCTAGAACAATTTTAGCTACTGATGGATTTTGATCAAACCATACTGATAATTTTTCATTTACTATATTTTCTACAATATTTCTTACTTCAGAAGAGACTAATTTATCTTTGGTTTGAGATGAAAATTTTGGATCTGGAATTTTTATAGAAACAACACATGTTAATCCTTCCTTTATATCATCTCCAGAAATAGAAACTTTATTTTTTTTCAGTAAATTTTGTTCTGCTGCATATTTATTTATTACTCTTGTAAGGGCACTCCTAAATCCTAATAAATGTGTTCCACCATCTTTCTGATAAATATTATTTGTGTATGGATAAATATCTTCTGAATAAGTAGCGTTCCACTTTAATGAACACTCAATTTCAAGATTATTCTTTTTTCCTTCAACAAATATTGGTTTTTTAAATAGGTCATTATCATTTTTATTTTTTAATTTTTCTCTATCTTTATCTAAATAATCTATAAACTCTAAAATTCCTCCATCAAATTTAAATTCAGCATTTTTTGTTTTTTTTAATGTTAAATCATTTATTGAAATTTTAAGTCCTTTATTTAAAAATGCTAACTCCCTCATCCTTTTTTGAATTATATTAAAACTAAACTTTGTTGATGAAAATATATTTTTTGAAGGTAAAAATTTAATTTGTGTTCCAGATTTTTTGGATTTGCCAATTATTTTTAAAGGTCGGACTGAATCTCCATTTTTAAACTCAATAAAATATTTATTTCCATCTCTTTCTATTGTTAACTCTAATTTTTCCGAAAGAGCATTAACAACAGAAACACCTACACCGTGTAGTCCACCCGAAACCTTATATGAGTCATGATCAAATTTACCACCTGCGTGAAGTTGTGTCATTATTACTTCTGCTGCAGATTTTTTTTCTCCTTTATGAAGATCTACTGGAATACCTCTTCCATCATCATTGACTGTAATACTTCCATCTAAATTAATATTCACACTAATATTTTTACAATAACCTGCTAGAGCTTCATCTATTGAATTATCGACAACTTCATAAACCATATGATGTAATCCTGTTCCATCATCAGTATCACCAATATACATTCCCGGTCTTTTACGAACAGCTTCTAACCCTTTTAATACTTTGATTGCGTCAGCTTGATAATTTGAATTTTTATTCATAAATTTATATTTTTTGGAAAATTAAATTATAGCATTTTTTTTAGCATAATTAAAATCAACCTGAGAAGAATGGTCAAATTAATGTTGATATATAATAATTATAAGTTCAATTAATTTTTTTTATTATACTTTTTAATTTTTTTATATAATTGGGCTTTCTTGTTAAAATTTTCTTATAGTTTTAAGAATCTTAATTAATTAATTATTCTAATCTGTTTTTTGTATAAAAAGCTGAGAATTTGAAACTTTCAGAACTTTTATATTTTTACTAATTTCATTAAAATATTTATTAATTGCATAGCAAGGATTGTCCTCAATTTTTGAGAAAAATTTCCATATATAATCATCAAAAATTAATATTCCTCCAACATTAAGTGTTTGCCATGAATTTTTAAAATCTTTAAATACCTGGGATCCTTTGTGATAACCGTCTATATAAATAGCATCAAATTTTACCTTATTATTTTTAAAAAAATCATCACTTAAAGTTTTTAACTTCATTATATTTTGAAATTCTGAAGTATTTTTATCGAAATTTTCTTCAATTCTTTCAAATTCTAGATCATAATATTCTTCATCTCCCTGCCAGCTATCAATACAATATATTTTTGAATTTAAAAAATTTCTTGCAACAAACATTGCTGAATTGCCCTCAAAGCTCCCAATTTCTAAATAATTAAATTTATTAAATTTCTTTAAAATTTCATAAAAATTATGTGCATGACTAGAAAAATAATCAGTAGTGATACTTTTTTTTTTTAAAAATATTGCATTTTCTTTTTTACTTTCTTTTATTTTTTTTTTAATAAATATATTTATTATTTTAGTTTTAAAAAAAATTAAAATTATATAGAAACTCGCTTTTGATCTTATTAAAAATAATATTTTATTAAATATCATCATTAAAGAAGAAATATTTTGAATTAACTAATTTATCAACATAATAATTGGCGGAGAGAGTGGGATTCGAACCCACGGTACCTGTGAGGGTACACACACTTTCCAAGCGTGCGCCTTAAACCACTCGGCCACCTCTCCAAATTATAAACTTATTACAAAATATGTTCTTTAAATAAATCTAAATTATTTAAAATATATTCTGGATATTCATTGTTGATAACAACTTTCTCATATTTATGATTTCTTCCAAATAAATCCTCTAACTTTTCTATTTTACTTTTAATTAAATCTACTGAAGAAAATTCTTTTGCTTCAAACTCAGAATGCTGAAATGTTTGCAATTTTTTTGATATTTTATAAGGAGAATATAAATTATTAAAGTGCCATCCGCCATCATTAATTATTTGAATATTTTTCTCTAAACTAAATTTCCAGAATGGTTTATTTAAATTTTTTTTCAATATTTTTTTTCTTAAAAAATTTACACTTTTAAGATCTTTTTTTTTGCAAGCCCTTGTGCCTTCCCAGGGCGACTCATATTTATTGAAAACGTTTAATTTATAAACAAAAAATTTTTGCATAAAAATTGCATATTTTTTATTTAATTCTAAATTACTTATTTTGATTGGATTTGGAATTTCGTCTGAGTCTGAATATAAAATTATATCATTTTCTGATGCATCTTTTAGGCCGTTTAATATATAATCTCTTTGAAATTCCTCAACTTTCCATCCATTGGAGACATCAGGAAAATTTTTATCAATTATTAAATGTCTAACCTTTTTTTCATAATTCTTATTTTCTAGATTAAAATTTATTTCTTTTTTATTACCTTTGTGATCATATCTAGACTCACAAATTATAAAGTAATCAACGTGCTTATTTAAAATTTCAATTCTTGCATTTGTAATTAAATTTTCATCATAAAATGTTATGCAGTCAAAAATTTTATTCTTTTTCATCTAATTAATTCTCTTTACTAATTTTTAGGACACCAATAAATGCCTCTTGTGGAATTTCAACTTTTCCAAATTGTTTTGATCTAGCTTTACCTTTTTTTTGCTTGTCTAAAAGTTTTCTTTTTCTGTCTCTCGCACCACCACCATGAATTTTTGTTAAAACATCTTTTTTAAATCCTTTAATTGTTTCCCTTGCAATTATTTTTCCTCCTATCGCTGCTTGCACAGGAATCATAAAATTGTGTTTTGGAATTAAGTCTTTTAATTTTTCACAAACTTCTCTACCGATTGATTGTGCAAAATCTTTATGTACCATCATAGCCAAAGCATCAACTGGTTCAGAATTAACTAATATACCCATTTTGACTAGGTCTCCTTCTTTGTGACCTATGATTTCATAATCAAAACTTGCATATCCACTTGTCATAGATTTTAGTCTATCGTTAAAATCAAAAACAACTTCATTTAATGGAAGCTCATAGTTTATTACTGCTCTGTTACCAGAATAAGTAAGATTTTTTTGTACACCTCTTTTATTTTGACAAATTTTTATTATTGACCCTAAATATTGATCTGGCGTTATTATTGTTGCTTTTATCCATGGCTCCTCAATAAATTTTATAAGTGTAGGGTTTGGTAAACTTGAAGGATTTTGTAAGTCTTTTATTTCACCATTGTTCATGTGTAATTTATAAACTACACCGGGTGTTGTAGTTAAAAGATTTATATCAAATTCTCTCTCTAATCTTTCTGTTATAATTTCTAAATGTAATAAACCCAAAAATCCACATCTAAAACCTAATCCTAATGCGGATGAAGATTCCGGCTCAAATGAAAAACTAGCATCATTTAATTGAAGTTTAGCAAGTCCATCTTTTAATTTTTGATACTCAGAACTATCAACTGGAAATAGTCCACAGAAAACAACTGGTTTACTTGGTTTAAAACCCGGTAAAGCATCTTGCAGCGGATTAGAAGCATCACAAATAGTATCCCCTACCTTGGTATCAGATAATACTTTAATCCCTGTTGTAATAAATCCAATTTCACCAGCATTAAGCTCATTTATATCTTTTGGCTTGGGAGTAAAGACACCAACCTTCTCTATAATATATTCTTGATTTGTAGACATCATTTTAATTTTCATATTTTTTAAAATTTTGCCATCAATAACTCTTACCAATATCACAACTCCTAAATATGAATCGTACCAACTATCAACTAATAAACACTTTAATTTTTCATTTTTTATACCCTTTGGTCCAGGAAGAACTTCTATTATTTTTTCTAAAATTTCATCTATACCTTCGCCAGTTTTTCCAGAACATGGAACTGCATTTGAAGTATCAATTCCAATTACTTCTTCGATTTGTTTATTCGTTTTATCTAAATCAGAAGCAGGTAGATCAGTTTTATTAAGAACAGGAATAATTTCATGATTAATATCCAAAGCCTGATAAACATTTGCTAAAGTTTGCGCCTCTACACCCTGAGTGCTGTCAACAATCAATATTGATCCCTCACAAGCATAAAGTGATCTACTTACTTCATAGCTAAAATCTACATGTCCCGGGGTATCAATTATATTCAAAATAAACTTTTTTCCACTTTTTGATGTATAATTTAATTTTACAGTCTGGGCTTTAATGGTAATTCCCCTTTCTCTTTCAATATCCATTGAATCTAAAACTTGAGCTTTCATTTCTCTTTCAGTTAGTCCACCACACTTATGAATTAATCTATCAGCTATAGTTGATTTTCCATGATCAATATGAGCAATAATTGCAAAATTTCTAATATTATCAATTTCGCTCATTATGATCTTAATTTTGCACTAGCTTTTTCTTCAACGTTTAAAATAATTTTTCGAGAAATTTCATTTAAATCTTTTTCATTCAAAGTTTTAGAGTCTGACTGAATTGTAACTTTTAAAGCTATTGATTTTTTATCTGTTGGAATATTTTCCCCTTCATAAACATCAAAAATTTTAACATTTTTAATCAGTGACTTATCAACATTTGAAATAATTTCTATTAAAACTTGTGCTTGAAAATCTTTTTGAACAACAAAAGCAAAATCTCTTTCTGATTTTTGATAATCTGAAAAAGCAATTGTTGGTTTTTCTTTTTTGTTTTTTGTTTTATATTTAACTAAATTTTCTAAGAAAATCTCAAACCCATAAATATTATCAACTATTTTTGGATGAATTTGACCAAAATAAGCTATTAAACTTTGATCATTTTTTGTTTTTATCGAACCAGATCTTCCTGGGTGATAGTAGCTTGGAGTATCAATATCTATTTTAGTTTCTTTTCTATCTATGCCCAGTTCAACTAAAGTTTGCACTAAGTCCTTTTTTATATCAAAAATATCTATTTCATTTTCTTTTCGCACACCACAAACAACTGTTATTTGTTCTCCAGGCTTCTTACCAATGAAAGAGGGTCCAATTTCAAATAATGACTGATTTTCAAAACCTCTATCAATATTTTTTTTTAAGAAAAAAATTAGATTTGGATAAAGTGAATTTCTTAAAACATTTAAATCAGAGCTTATTGGGTTAACAATTTTTATTTCTTCAACATTTTCTTTAAAGTTATTATTGATTTTTTCATCAGTAAATGACCATGTTATTGTTTCTAGATACCCTTTTGAGGCTACAGACCTCTGAGCCAAATGGAAGTGCCTTTGAAAAAAATCTAAAGTTGGTTTTAATCTTTTTCTTTCAGGTTCTATAGATTGAATTTTATCAAATCCTTTTATTCTTATAATCTCTTCAACTAGATCAATTTGTCCATGTATGTCTGGTCTCCAGCTTGGGATTTCTACACTAAGATTTTTACCTTTTTTTTTTATTTTAAAACCTAATTCTTCTAAAATATTAATTATTTCTTTATTTTTTAATTTTATTCCAATAGTTTTAGATGCAAGAGTTGGATCAAATAATATTTTTTTATTTTCTAATTTCTTTGTTGATTGAATATCTGATCTTGAAACCTCTCCTCCACAAATTTTAATTATCATTTCAGAGGCTTTGTCTAATCCTATTTGAATAGAATTTGGGTCAATCCCTCTTTCAAATCTAAACTTTGCATCACTGTTTAATTGTAATTTTTTTGCAGTTTTTCTAGTAATTTCTGGATCAAAAAATGCTGATTCCAGCAAAATATTTTTTGTATTTAATTCTGTTCCCGACCTTATACCTCCAATTATTCCTCCTAAGCCTAATACACCCTCATGGTCAGAAATAACACACATGTCATCATCTAAACTATAATCTTTATTATCTAGAGCTTTAAATTTTTCTCCTTTTTTAGAATTTCTTACAATTATTCCTTTTTTTATTTTATCCACATCATAAGCGTGAAGAGGTCTATTTAAGTCAAACATCACATAGTTTGTTACATCAACCACTGCTGATATAGGTCTTAAACCTAATGAAATAATTCTTTCTTTTAACCAATCTGGACTTTCTTTGTTTTTTATATTTTTAATTAAACAACTCCCAAATAAGGAACATGCTTGGTTTTTACTTTTTTCTATTTTTACTTTTAAAGTTTGTTTACCATTCTTTTTTATTTTAATATTTTTATTTTCTATTAATTTTCCAAATCCACTTGCGGAAAGATCCCTTGCTATGCCTCTAATCCCTAAACAATCTGGTCTATTTGGAGTTATAGATAGCTCAATTACATTATCTGAATTACTCTCAAAGTAGTTTTTGCCTACTTTTTTTTTATAATTTTGATTTAATTCAATAATACCCTCACTTTCATTCGATAAATTAAGTTCTGCCTCTGAACAAAGCATACCATAAGAAGTTTCTCCTCTTATTTTGGAAATTTCTAATTTCATATTATTTTTTGGAATTACTGAACCTGGTGGAGCATAAACGGTTAATAAATTTTCTTTTGCATTTGGACCTCCACAAACAACTTTTACTAATTCTTTTTTTCCAATATCAACGTGACATAATTTTAATCTATCCGCATTTGGATGCTTTTCAGATTTAATTATTTTTGCAACAACAAAATCACTCAATTCATTTTTTACAGGTTCAACTTTTTCAACTTCTAAACCTGTATGATTTAATTTTTCAATAATTTGTGCTTCAGACTTATTTGTTTTTAAGTGTTCTTTAAGCCAATCTCTTGTAAATTTCATTTACTTAAACCTCTATAATTTGTCGGAACATCTAAGGGATCGAAACCATAATAATTTAACCATCTAAAATCACATTCAAAGAATGACCTTAAATCATTAATTCCATATTTAAGCATTGCTAACCTGTCTATACCTATTCCAAATGCAAATCCTTGGTATTTTTTTGGATCAACTTTTGAATTTATTAAAACATTAGGATGAACCATTCCACAGCCAAGGATTTCTAACCATTTATCACCTTCTCCAATTACAATTTTATTATTTTCAACACGATATCCAATATCAACTTCGGCTGAGGGTTCTGTAAATGGAAAATGGCTTGGACGAAATCTCATTTTAATTTTATCTACTTCAAAAAACTCCTTCACAAAATAATTTAAACAACCTTTTAAATGACCCATATTTATATTTTTATCAATATGAAGTCCTTCTAATTGATGAAACATAGGAGTATGCGTTTGGTCACTGTCACTTCTGTATGTTCTTCCTGGTGCTATAATTTTAAAAGGTGGTTTCCCTTTTAACATTGTTCTTACTTGAACTGGAGAAGTATGAGTTCTTAATAATATTTTCATATTTTCATCAAGATAAAAAGTATCATGCATATCTTTCGCAGGATGATTTTCAGGTGTGTTAAGAGATGTGAAATTATAATATTCACTTTCTACATCAGGGCCCTCTTCAACACTAAAACCAATTTCTGAAAATATAGATGAAATTTCATCAATTACTTGTGATACTGGATGTATTTTACCAATTCTAAAATCTTTTTCTGGTAGAGTAACATCATCCTTTTCTTTTTTAACCTGTTCATCTATTTCGGAATTTTCTAACTTTAAAACTTTGTTGTTAAATAATTTTGTTAATTCTTGTTTTGCATTATTTATTTCTGAAGCTACTTTTTTTTTATCCTCTGGAGATAATGATCCAAGCTTTTTAAACTCTGAATTTATCAAACCATTTTTTCCAAAAATATTACTTCTTATAATATCTAATTCTTGAGAATTTTTGGCTTCATTAAGCTTAAGTTTTAATTCATTTTTTAATTTTTCAAAATCCGACATTTTTACAGATTATTTCTTAACAGAAGAAAAACAATAGTGAAGATTAGGTAAGAGCTGCTTGGACTTTTTTAACTATTGTCTTAAATGCTTCAGGATTGTCATATGCTATTTCAGCTAGAATCTTTCTATCTATTTTTATTCCAGATTTATTTAACCCATTTATAAATTTTGAGTAGGTTAAACCTTCAGATCTTACTCCAGCATTAATTCTCTGTATCCATAATGACTTAAAATCTCTTTTTTTATTTCTTCTATCTCTATAAGCATATTGCATTGCCTTTTCCATAGCTTGTCTGGCTACACGAATAGTATTTTTTCTTCTTCCCCATTGCCCTTTAACAGCTTTAAGAACTTTTTTATGTTTGGCGTGACTTGTTACGCCTCTTTTTACTCTTGCCATTTTATCCTCTTAAACTGTAAGGCATATATGATTTAACAATTTTACCATCCTGTTTTGACATTATGGTTGTACCTCTTTGTTTACGTATTTGTGAATTTGTTCTTTTTATCATACCATGTCTTTTCCCTGCTTGTGGCATTACTACTTTTCCTCTTGCAGTTATTTTAAATCTTTTTTTTGCTGAGCTTTTTGTTTTTAGTTTTGGCATAATTGGAGGGTTTATACAAATAATACAATTATTTTACAACATCAATTATTGCCTATAAAGGCTGAATAACCATTATCATTTGCTTCCCATCAAACTTTGGCTGCAGCTCAACCCTACCAATTTCTTGCATATCTTTCTTTATTTTGTCCATAAGCTCATTTCCAAGATGTGAGTGTTGCAATTCTCTTCCTTTAAATTTTATTGTAAATTTTACCTTATCTCCTTTTGATAAAAATTTTTGTGCATTTTTTATTTTAAATGTATAATCGTGAACTTCAGTTACTGGCCTTAGTTTAATTTCTTTAAGTTCTATTTTTTTTTGTTTTTTTTTAGCTTTATTAGCTTTCTTTTGAGCATCATATTTATATTTACCCATATCCATTATTTTACAGACAGGAGGTTTGGCATTTGGCGCTATTTCAATAAGATCTAAACCTTCATTCTTTGCTCTTCTTATGGCTTCGTCAGTATTTAAAATACCCAAATTTTCTCCTTCATTGGTAATCACTTGTACATCTGACGAAGTAATTCTATTATTTGATCTAGGACCCTTGTCTTTAGTTCTTCTTTGAAAATAATTTTGTTTGAAGTCTGCCACTTAATTTGAAGATACTTGATTTAAAGCAGAATATTTTTTTATAAATAAATCTAAATCCATATTTTCTTGTTTATTAGAATCCAATCTTCTAATAGTTACACTATTGCTGTCAACTTCTTTTTTTCCACATATTAACAAAATAGGCACTTTAGACAATGAATGCTCTCTTATTTTATAGTTTAAATTATGATTTTTTAGATCAACTTCTGAACTGATGCCGGCTTTTTTTATTTTTTGATTTACTTTTTTTGCATAGTCATCAAAATCTTCAGATACTGGTATTACCATTGTTTGAAGTGGAGATATCCAAAAAGGTAATTTTCCAGAATAATTTTCGATTAATATACCTATAAATCTTTCTAAAGATCCAAACAAAGCTCTATGTAACATAACAGGTACTTTTTTTGATCCATCTTTATCAACAAATGACGCACCAAGTCTTCCAGGTAAATTTAGATCTACTTGAAGTGTTCCACATTGCCAATCTCTACCAATGGCATCTCTTAATACAAATTCTATCTTTGGTCCATAAAATGCACCTTCTCCTTTATTTATACTATATTCAAGTTTAGAAGCTTTAATTGCTTCCAATAGTGCTTTCTCCGATTTATCCCAAACACTATCTTCTCCTACACGTACATCTGGTCTATCAGAATATTTTAAAATTACATTTTCAAAACCGAGATCTTTATAAATTTCTAAAATTAAATTGGTAACATTTAAACATTCTTCAGTAATTTGATCTTCAGAGCAAAAAATATGTGCATCATCTTGTGTAAAAGCTCTTACTCTTAAAAGTCCATGTAAGGCACCTGACGGTTCATACCTATGAACTTTTCCAAATTCAGACATTTTAAGAGGTAAATCCCTATAACTTTTTAAACCTTGATTAAAAACTTGAACACAACCTGGACAATTCATTGGTTTAATTGCAAACACTTTTTCATCTGGTGTTGTAGAAGTATACATGTTTGCACCAAATTTTTCCCAATGACCTGATTTTTCCCACAATGATCGATCCAATATTTCTGGAGTATTTATTTCTTTATAGCCTGCATCGTCTTGTTTAGACCTCATGTAAGCAATTAATTTCTGAAATAAATTCCAACCTTTTTCATGCCAAAAAACAGAGCCTGGACTTTCTTCTCTAAAATGGAATAAATCCATTTCTTTACCTAACTTTCTATGATCTCTTTTTTCAGCCTCTTCAATCATATTTAAATATTCGTCTAGTTCTTTCTGATTAGACCAACTTGTTCCATAAATCCTTTGAAGCATTTCATTTTTTGAATCACCTCTCCAATAAGCTCCTGAAACTTTCATAAGTTTAAAATATTTTCCAATTTTTCCAGTAGACATTAGATGAGGACCTCTACATAAATCATGCCATTTTCCATGAAAGTAAACTGAAACCTCTTCATCTTTTGGTATATCTCTAATTATTTCTGCTTTATAAATTTCTCCAGCTTTTTTAAAGTGCTCGACAGCTTTATCACGCTTCCAAACTTCTCTATGAGTAGGCTCATCTCTCTCTACAATTTCTAACATTTTTTTTTCAATTTCTCGTAAATCCTCTTCAGTAAATGGTTTTTTTCTTGCGAAATCGTAATAAAATCCATTATCAATTACTGGTCCAATTGTAACTTGAGTGCCAGGAAAAAGTTCCTGTACAGCCATTGCTAAAACATGCGCTGTATCATGTCTAATTGTTTCAAGTCCTTCTTTATCTTTTGCTGTATGAATTTTAACAGAACAATCCTTATCTATTTCATAATTCAAATCTCTTAAATTTCCATCAACACTAATTACTAACGCTTGTTTTAAAAGAGATTTACTAATTTTCTCAGCAATTTGTAATCCAGTAACTTTTTTTTCAAAACTAATTGAATTTCCATCTGGTAATTTAATATTAGGCATTTATGATATTAGCTTTATATATTCTGAATATGTAGAAAAACACATTTTTTCAACATTAAATTTTTTTATTACATTTTTTCTACCCTCAATACCCATAGATTTCAACGTTGTTTCATCTAATTCAAATATATGTGCCAATTTTTCACTTAAAGCATTTGCATCTCCAGCTTTAAATAGAAAACCAGTTTTGTTATCAATTATTGTTTCTTTTGAACCGCCGATATCACTTGCGACTATTACTTTTTCCATTGCTTGGGCTTCGACTGCTACTCTTCCAAAAGCTTCGGGCTCTATAGAACAATTTATAACAATATTTGCTATTTTGTAGGCTAAAGGCATTTTTTCACAATTATCAATGAATACTATATCCTGAATTAATCTATATTGTTCAATAAGTCTTTGAATTTTTTTTTTATATATTTTTCTTCCTTGATCACTCCCTAAAATAATTACAAAAAATAATTTGTCTGGGTTTTTCTGTTTAAATAAATTTAAAGCTTCAATAAACATCTCATGGCCTTTCCAAGCAGTTAATCTTCCTGGAAAAAGAATAATTTTTTTCTGATAAAAACTTAAAGATTTATCTATTTTCCATTCGTTAATCAGTTTTGATCCATCATTATCTTTTATTTTTGTCCCATCAAAGTAATCTAAGTTTATACCTCTAAAAATAGTTAATAGTTTTTGATTCTTTTTTAAGTAATTAGAATAATTTTCATTTATGTGAGAAAAAATAAAGTTTGATCCCGCAATTATCAATTCGGATTTTACCATCACAGAATTATAAAATTTTTTTACTGAACTATTAAAATTATAAGTTCCATGAAATGTTGTAACAAATTTTCTTCTAGTAATCTTACAAGCAATAAAACATGACCATGCAGGAGCACGGCTTCTAGCGTGAACAATATTTATTCCGGAAAACAAAATAATAAGTGTTAAAATAATTGAATTTAAAAAAATAAGAATGGGATTTTTACTTTGAACGGGCAACCTTATTAATTTTACTTTTTTTTTATCTATATATTTCAATAAAGGCCCACCACTGGTTACTATATATGATTTGGCATTCTGCTCATGCAAATAATGAGCTAAATCATAACATCCAGTTTCAGCGCCCCCATATCCTAATTTCGGAATAACTTGCAAAACTTTTAATTTAGATGACATTTGATAGAATTATATATTAAGAATTTACTCAGATAAACTTTAATGAATAAATATAAATTTTTAAAAATATCTTCATCTAAAAAAATTAGATATTTGATCAATAAATACAAAAATAAGCCCTATGTTGTTTTTCTTCATGGATTTATGTCTGATTTGGAAGGGGAAAAGCCAAAAAAAATATTAAAATTCTGTAACAGTAAAAAGATAGGCTTTCTTGCTGTAGAATACTCTGGACATGGAAAATCTTCAGGAAAATTTACTCAAGGAAATATTAGCAAATGGACAAATGAAGTAAAAATATCAATTAAGAGAATTATAAAAAAAAATAAATTTATTCTTGTTGGCTCCAGTATGGGTTCTTGGATATCCTTAAATCAATTTAAATTTTTTAATAATCAAATTTTAGGTTTTTTAGGAATAGGATCTGCACCTGAATTTTTAGAAAATTTAATGTGGAAAAAATTTGACAAAAAAATAAAAAATGAAATTAAAAAAAAAGGAATTTATCATTTAAAATATGGAAATTATGAATATCCTATTACATATCAATTAATTAAGGATGGAAGAAAAAATAAAATTTTAAATAAAATAATTACAAGTAAAATTTATGTAACCATGATTCATGGAAAAAAAGACGAAGTAGTCCCAGTAAGTTATTCTAAAAAGGTTCTTAAAATTTTCAAAAATAAAAATAAAAAATTGTTAATCATCAAAAATGGTGATCATAGCCTCTCTTCAAAAAGAAACTTAAATAAAATTACGAAGGAATTAAATAATATTTTTTCTAATTCTATTTAGATAGCAATATTAATCTTATCTTTTATTATTATTGGATTATCAAGTTTATCTAACATTTCTTTTGGACATACTTGATAGAAATTATTTATCTCATTTTTATAATCAAAAATGATCTTTTCAGCTATCTTTGATTTTGTTTCTTCAAAATGTTTCTGAACTAAATTTTTTAATAAGTTTTTCCAATATTCAGTTTCTAATCTTTGCCATATAACTGTTTCTGGATTTACTTTTTTTTCAAATTCATTTTTTTCATCATAAATAAATGCCATCCCACCAGTCATTCCTGCTGCAAAATTATCTCCCACTTGTCCAAGAATAACTACTGATCCACCTGTCATATATTCACAGCCATTGGAGTCGCAACCTTCAATAACTGTTGTGGCTCCTGAATTTCTTACAGCGAACCTTTCACCAGCTTTTCCCGAAGCAAATAAATTTCCTGATGTTGCACCATATAATACTGTATTTCCAATAATTGTATTTTCATTAGAAATTAAGTTACTATCTTTTGGCAATTTAATTGAAATCGAGGCTCCAGACAAACCTTTTGCTACGTAATCATTTGCATCACCTTCAAGTAAAAGTTTTAAACCTTTAATTCCAAATGCACCAAAAGATTGTCCAGCTGAACCTTTAAACTTTAGAGTTAGAAAATCTTCTTCGAGCTTTTCATGGCCATATTTATTTAATAAATGGTAAGAAATTCTGGTACCAACTGCCCTATGAGTATTTTTTATTTTAAACTCTTTATCGATTACATTTACTTTTCCAATTTTATCTTCGATTTCAGGTAATATTTCTTGGTCTAAAGTGTTGGGAATTTCATTAATATCTTTTTTTTCACAATATCTTTTGAAACTACCAGGATCAGGTAAAATAAAAAGAGGGTGTAAATCTAAATCATCTAAGTTTGATGAACCAGTACTAACTTGTTTTAATAAATCTGTTCTTCCAATAATTTCATTTAATGATTTAAAGCCTAATTCAGCCAATATTTCTCTTACTTCCTCTGCAATAAATTTAAATAAATTTACAACTTTTTCTGGAGTTCCACTAAATTTTTCTCTTAATTTTTCATCTTGTGTACAAACCCCAACTGGACAAGTGTTAGAATGACATTGTCTAACCATAATACATCCCATTGCAACTAAAGCTGTGGTTGCTACACCATATTCTTCAGCACCCATCATTGCGGCGATAACAACATCTCTCCCTGTTTTTATTCCACCATCAGTTTTTAAAGTAACACTATGTCTCAAATTATTTAAAATCAAAACCTGATTAACTTCTGTTAATCCCATCTCCCAAGGTATTCCAACATACTTTACACTTGTTTGTGGAGTAGCACCTGTTCCTCCATTATGTCCTGAAATTAAAATTATATCTGCTTTAGCTTTTGCAACTCCCGCTGCAATTGTTCCTATTCCTGATGATGCAACCAACTTAACAGCTACTCTAGCTTTTGGGTTTACTTGTTTTAAATCATAAATTAATTGAGCTAAATCTTCTATCGAATAAATATCATGGTGAGGAGGTGGCGATATAAGTGTTACCCCTGGTGTAGAATATCTTAGTTTTGCAATTTCATCTGTTACTTTAAAACCTGGAAGTTGTCCACCCTCACCGGGCTTTGCTCCTTGAGCAATTTTAATTTCTATTTCATTACAATTATTTAAATAATTAATTGTTACACCAAATCTTGCTGATGCAATTTGTTTAACTCTAGAATTTGCATTATCTTTATTTTTTAAAAGAGTGAACCTTTTTTCATCTTCTCCGCCTTCGCCACTACATGAAGCACCTTTAATTCTATTCATTCCTATAGCTAAAGTTTCATGTGCTTCTTTTGATAAAGCGCCATGAGACATGCTACCACTTCCAAACCTTTTTAATATTTCTGCTACTGGCTCAACTTCAGAAATATCAATTGAAGATTTTAAATATCTTTTTCTAAAATCAATCAAATCTCTTAAATTGATTGGTGGAAGATCGTAAATTCCTTTTGTATATTTTTTATAAGTATCAAATGAATTTTTAGTTACAGCGCTTTGAAGTAAATGAATTAATTTACCTTGATATTGATGTGTTTCTCCATTTTTTCTGTATTTATAAATTCCTCCAATTGGTAGAATATTATCATTGTTTTGAAATGCTTCCTTGTGAATATTTTTTATCTTCTGTTCTATTCCAACTAATCCAATGCCTGAGATTTTTGAGGTTACTCCATGGAAATATTCTGAGACGATAGTGCGACTTAATCCAAGGGCTTCAAAATTACACCCGCCTCTATAAGAACTTAAAACTGAAATTCCCATTTTAGACATTATCTTCAAAAGTCCAGAATTTACTGATTTAATATATCTTTCAATGCACTCTTCATATCGAAACTTTCCAAAAAGTTTTTTTTCGTATCTTTGATATAGGCTATCTAAGGCTAAATATGGATTAATAGTAGTTGCTCCAACTCCTAAAATCGTTGCAAATGAATGTGTATCTAAAGCTTCTCCAGTTTGTACATTTATAGAAACATATCCTCTTAGTTTTTTTTTAATTAAATGCTTATTAATAGCGCCTACACACAAAAGCATTGGAATTGCAATTCTTTCTTCTGATACTGCTATATCAGTCAATACTAACTGTGTTGTACCTTGTCTTACTGCAATTTCAGATTCCTTTATAATTTGATCTAAAGACTCAACCAAAGATCTATTGTTTAAAAAGGTACAATCAATATTTTTTGAGTTTTGTCCAAAAAATTTAATAAATTTTGAAAATTGTGAATTTGATAAAATAGGGCTTTCTAAAACATAAATATTATCTTTTGTTAATTTATCAAAATTCAATATGTTGCCTAAATTACCAAATCTAGTTTTTAAACTCATAACTTTATTTTCTCTTAAAGAGTCAATTGGAGGATTTGTAACTTGACTAAAATTTTGCCTAAAAAAATGATACAATGGCCTGTATCTATCAGATAGAACTGCAAGTGGAGTATCATCACCCATAGAACCAACCGCTTCTTTAGCGTCCTCAGCCATTGGATGTAGAATCATTTCCAAATCTTCTATACTTATTCCAAACGCATGTTGTCTTTTTCTTAAATCTGATCCAGAAAAAATAAATTTTTCTTTATCAATTGTAATTTTTTTATCTAAATCTACTATTTGACTATTAAAATGTTTAAATTCTTTTGCTAAATAATTTTTAATTTCATTATTGTTAAAAACCTTGCCCCTGTTTATTCTTATTCCAATAATTTCACCAGGACCTAGTCTTCCTTTGGAAATAATTTTTTTTTCATCTAATTCGATCATTCCAGTTTCGGACCCTGCAAAAAGAAGTTTATCTTTTGTTACAGTATATCTTAAAGGACGAAGGCCATTTCTATCATTGGCTGCAATTGCCCATTCATTATCTGTAGCAGCTATTGCTGCTGGACCGTCCCAAGGTTCCATTGTACTATTTAAGAAATTAAATAATCTTTGATGATCCCTAGGTAAAATTTTACTTTTTTTAGACCACGCATCTGGAATTAACATTAATTTTGCTAAAGGTGCAGATTGGCCTGATATATTTAGTAATTCAAAAACATTATCTAAGGCTGCTGAATCAGAAGCTCCTGGTTGTATTACTGGTTTTAAATTCTCTATATTTTCAAATAATGGGCTTTCCATTTCATCTTCGTGAACTTTCATCCAGTTACAATTTCCTCTAAAAGTATTTATTTCTCCGTTATGAGCAATGGCTCTAAAAGGTTGTGCTAAATCCCAACTTGGAAATGTATTTGTAGAAAATCTTTGATGAAAAATCGCATATCTTGATATAAATCTCTCATCCTTTAGATCAGGGTAAAAATCGGATAATGCCTCTGCTAAAAACATTCCTTTATAAATTATCGATTTTGAACTTAAAGAACATATATAAAATCCCTCTATGTTGCTTTTTATAATTTGATTTTCAATTTTTCTTCTAATCTCATAAAGTTTTCTTTCTAAATCTTTATCTACTAATTTTTTATCATTATGCTTAAACAATATTTGGGTAATTTCTGGTCTGTTGCTGTTTGCTTTATCTCCCAAAACTTTTGTGTTTATTGGAACTTGTCTCCATCCGTAAATTTTAAAATTTGATTTAGTAAGCTCTTTTTCAACAATGGTCTTACAGTCTTCCTGAACATTAAAACTATCTCTAGGCAAAAAGATCATTCCAACACATATTTCAGAATTATCGTGTTTGTGCCCTTTAGTTTCTATCTTTTCTGCAAAAAAATCATACGGAATTTCAACGTGAATTCCTGCTCCATCTCCTGTTTTACCATCAGCATCAACGGCTCCTCTATGCCATACAGCTTTAAGAGCTTCAATTCCATATTCTACAATCTTTCTTAATTTTTTTCCCTCTGTAGAAGCAACCAACCCAACTCCACATGCATCATGCTCCATATCTTTTGAATAAACATGATTATTTTTCAAAATTTTTAGATTTTTTTTATAATTTTTTATCATGCTACTTTTGCTTTTTTACTTTCTGTTTTTTCTAAGTAATTTTTAATAGAATTTGCAGCTTCTCTTCCATCTCTAATAGCCCAAACAACTAGGGAAGCTCCTCTTATAATGTCTCCTGCTGCAAATACCCCAGGTAAATTTGTTTCCATAGTATCAAAATCAACTTTAATTGTTCCCCATGTGCTTACTTTTAAATCTTTTTCTTGAAATAGATTTGGAAGATTTTCTGGATCAAATCCAAGAGCTTTAATTATAACGTCTGCTTTTAAGTTAAATTCTGAATTGGTTTCAATAATTGGTTTTCTTCTTCCACTTTCATCAGGGTCACCAAGTTTCATTTTATCGACTAATACATTTTCAATTTTAATTGTTCCATCAAATTTTTTTGGATTTGATAGCCAAACAAATTCAACGCCTTCTTCCTCTGCATTGGAAACCTCTCTTGCAGAACCTGGCATATTCTCTCTATCTCTCCTATATAAACATTTTACTGATTTTGCGTTTTGTCTAACAGAAGTTCTAACACAATCCATTGCTGTATCACCACCTCCAATAACAATTACATCTTTTCCTTCTACATTGAGTTTGCCGTTGTCAAATTGTTCAACTTTATCCCCTAAACCTTTTCTATTTGATGCTGTTAAAAAATCCATTGCAGGAAAAATATTTTCTAAATTACTACCCGGTATCTCTATTTCTCTTGCTTTATAAACTCCTGTAGCAATAAGAATGGCATCATGTTTTTCTTTTAATTCACTTATTGTTGCATCTTTTCCAACTTCAAAATTTTGAATAAATTTAATACCTCCCTTTTTTAAAAGATTTGTTCTTCTCTCAACTACAAATTTTTCTAATTTAAAATTTGGAATACCGTATATAAGAAGGCCTCCTGCACGATCATATCTATCATAAATTGTTACTTGATAACCTTGTTTTCTTAATTGTTCAGCACACGCTAGTCCTGCTGGCCCTGCACCTATTATTCCTACTGATTGTTTTTTTTCTATTCTAACCTTTATAGGTTCAACCCATTTATTCTCCCATGCATTTTCAGTAATAAATTTTTCTACTGATCCTATTGTAACTGTTCCGTGCCCTGATTGTTCAATTACACAATTTCCTTCACATAATCTATCTTGTGGACAAATTCTTCCACAAACTTCGGGCATATTATTTGTACTTTGTGCCAATTCATAAGCCTCTTTAAGCCTTCCTTCAGCAGTAAGTTTTAACCAGTCAGGAATGTTATTACTCAAAGGACAGTGTACTTGGCAGAAAGGAACTCCACATTGTGAACACCTGCTAGACTGTTCTTTCGCTTTTTCGTTTATAAATTCACTATAAATCTCATTAAAATCCTCTTTACGATCTAAAACTTTTCTTTTAGGAGGATTTTGCTGATCTAATTTTACAAATTTAAGCATTTTATCCGTCATATAAGAGGCAGCATATAGCATAATTTATATGGATAAATAGAGAAAAGGGTAATAAGTGCTGACTATAAATCTTCTTTTTTGCTATATTTTATAGGGTTTTAGATAAACCTGCATGCCTGTTATGCTTTCACGTAATTGCTTCAATTTAAGGTTATATTCTTTATTAGAAACAAATCAAAATGATTTCAAACTTCTTAGAAATTCTAATTTTATCAATTGTTCAAGGAATTTCAGAATTTATACCCGTTAGTTCTTCTGCTCATTTAATAATATTTTCTAACGTTATTAATTTTTCAAATAAGTCACTTATATTTGACGTTGGATTACATTTGGGATCATTACTTGCAATAATATATTATTTTAAAAAAGAATTATTAAATATTTCTAATGATAAAAAATTATTCAATTTACTTATAATTGGTTCAATTCCATTAATATTAATTGGATATATTTTTTATTCAACAGGCATAATTAATTCTTTTAGAAATCTGAAAGTAATTGCATGGACAACATTAATTTTTGGTATTTTAATGTATTTTGCAGATACTTTTAAAATTAAAAAAAATATAGAAAAAGATTTAACAATTAAAAATATTTTAATTATTGGAATACTACAAGTTCTTGCAATTATACCTGGTGTAAGCAGAGCTGGGATAACAATCACAGCTGGTAGATTTTTAAATTTTGATAGATATGACTCAACAAAAATATCATTTTATTTATCTATCCCAGCTTTAATGGGAGCGAGCGTTCTTTCTTTAAAAGATGCAGTAAATGAAAATTTAGAGTTTAATTTATTTCTTATTTTTTCAATAATATTGTCTTTTATTTTTTCATATCTAACAATTAAATATTTTTTAATTTATACAAAAAAATTTTCTTTAAAATTTTTTGTAATTTATAGAATTATTTTATCTATAATAATTTTTTCAATTATTTATTATTAGTTTTTTTTACTTCAGGTAATATTTGTGAAAAAATGACACCTGCAAGGATAAATGTACAACCAATTATATTATCAATCTCTAAATATTGTTTTAAAATTATCCAGGCAGCTATAGCTGCAAATACACTCTCTAAAGAAAAAATAATTGCTGATGGAGATGGTGCAATATTCTTTTGAGCATATATTTGTAATGTAAAAGCAATTCCACCTGATAATACTCCTGCATATATTATTGATACTGACTCATTTAAAATATTTGTGAAAGATATATTTTCAAATAAAAAACCAAACAAGAATGAAAATGAAGCTACAACAAGTGCCTGCAGCGCTCCAAAAAATAATGGTATATCAAAAATTTTAATAAATTTACCAATGAAAATTATATGAAGAGCCCAAAAAAATGCACATAATATAACTAAGCTATCACCAAATCTTACTGTTGCATTAGAAAAGTCACTTAATAAGTAAACTCCTCCAACACATAAAATTGCAGAGGGCCATATACTCCAGTGTATTTTTTTTTTATAGAATACATAAAGTATTATTGGGACCATCGGTACGTAAAAAACAGTAAAAAATGCTGCATTAGCAATGTCTGTATAAAGCAATGCAGCTTGCTGAACAAATGTGCCTAAAAATAAAAATAAACCAATCCAAAAAAGTAGTTTAAAAAATTCAGTTCTATTATTGTTTATTTGCTTAATAATTTTTGAATTCTCATAAATTATAGCAATTGGAATTATAGATAAAAAACCTATAAAAAATCTTGCTCCGTTAAATGTAAGAGGTCCTATTTTATCCATTCCAGTATCTTGGGCAATAAATGTTGTTCCCCAAATAAATGTGCAAAGTAATGCACTAATTAATGATAAGGATTTAGACATATTCTGAATTAAAAGGCCAAATTATAGGCGAAATTTTTTCCTAAATTTTCTTTTAATGAATTACAAAACTTAGCCGCTTCTGCTCCATCTATAATTCTATGATCATATGAAAGTGATATTGGCAAAACTGTTCTTGCAAGAAACTTATCCTTTATAAAAATTTGTTTTTTATAGGATCTACCGACACCAAGAATTGCAACTTCAGGATAGTTTATTATAGGTGTGAAATAAGTGCCACCAATACCTCCAAGGCTTGTTATAGTTATTGATCCTCCAAAAAATTCTTTTTTATTTATTTTTAAATTTCTACTAAGTTCACTTACATTTTTTAATTCCTCTGCAATTTCTTTTATTTTCTTTTGATCAACATTTCTTATTTTTGGGACCATCAAGCCATGAGGTGTGTCAACAGCAATACCAATATGAATGTATTTTTTCAAAGTAATCTTACCTTCACTGATATTGTCTATGGATGAATTGAATGTAGGAAATTTTTTTAAATTATTAGTTAATGCTTTTGCTATAAAAGCAAGAAGAGTAATTTTAATTTTATCACCAGAAACTTGATCTGATAATTTTGCCCTAAAATCCTCTAGCTCAGTTATATCTACTTCGTCATGATGAGTAACATGTGGAATTGTACTCCACGAATTTGAAAGATGAGGAGCAGCTAATCTTTTTACTCTAAGCATATCAACTACTTCTACATCTCCAAAGTCAGAGTGATTAAATTCAAATTTAATTTTAATATTTTCTTTTATTTCAGAATTATTTAAACTTTTATTTACGAAATTTTTGACATCCTCTTCAGTTATTCTTCCCAATCTTTCCGATCCTTCGATCTCAGTTATATTTGCTCCAAGCTCTCTTGCAAATTTTCTTACTTTAGGTGTGGCAAATATTTTTTTATTTTCTGACATAATTTATAGCTTTGTAGGGATTGTTTTATTCGGGTCAATATTATATTTTTTTATAGCTTCGCTAGCATATTTTGATGGTATCAATTGTTCTTTAGCTAAAACACTAAGCGAATAAGCTACAATATGCTCTTTATCAACTTCAAAAAACTTTCTTAAATTTTTTCTAGTATCACTTCTTCCGTAGCCATCTGTACCAAATGAGTAAAAACTTTTTCTAATAAAAGGCCTAATTTGATCTGAATTCAACCTTATGTAGTCTGAAGCTGAAACTATTGGCCCTTCAGTTGAAGAAAGGCATTTTTCTATATGGCTTTTTTTATTTGTTTTATCTGGATTAAGTAAATTATATCTTTCTACCTCAATGGCTTCTTTTCTAAGCTCATTATAGCTTGTAACACTCCATACATCGCTATCTATTTTATAATCTTTTTCTAATATTTCTGCAGCGGCAATAATTTCTCTTAGAATAGTCCCTGATCCTAATAACTGAATTTTAGTTTTTTTATTTTTATTAAATTCTCTAAATTTATACATGCCTTTCAAAATATTTTCTTCTATATTTTTTTCTTTTGGAATTTCAGGATGAGAATAATTTTCATTCATTGTTGTAATATAATAAAAAATATTTTCTCTCTTTTCATACATTCTTCTTAATCCTTCTCTAAAGATTACAGCTAATTCATATGAAAAAGTTGGATCATATGAAATACAATTTGGTACAACAGAAGACATTATGTGACTATGTCCATCACCATGTTGAAGACCTTCCCCTGACAATGTTGTACGTCCCGCAGTTGCTCCAATTAAAAAACCTCTTGTTTGATTATCTCCAGCGGCCCAAACAAAATCACCTGTTCTTTGAAAACCAAACATAGAGTAAAATATATATATTGGTATCATTGAAATATCATGATTTGCATAAGAAGTGCCTGCAGCAATCCATGATGAAATAGCACCAGCTTCTGTTATGCCTTCTTCTAAAACCTGGCCCTTTATATCTTCACGATAAGAACTTAATTGCTCTGAATCTACTGGCTCATATTTTTGACCTTCGTGAGCGTATATTCCAATTTTTTGAAATAAACCTTCCATACCAAAAGTTCTAGCTTCATCTGGAATAATTGGAACAAGTCTTGGAGCTACATTTTTGTCTCTCATAAGGCTTGTTAACATTCTTACTAATACCATTGTTGTGGACATTTCTTTTTCTCCAGTAGATTCTTTCATTTTTGCAAATATATCTAGTGGTGGAGTTTTTATTGCTTTTGCAAATGAAGATCTTTCAGGTAAAAAACCTCCTAATTTAATTCGGCATTCTTTTAAATATTTTATTTCTGGAGAATTTTCTTTTGGTTTATAATATTCTATATTTTTAACTTGTTCATCGGTTAAAGGAACATCAAATCTATCTCTGTAATATAACAAATCTTTTTCATCTAATTTTTTTTGTTGGTGGGTAGTGTTCATGCTTTCACCTGACTTACCCATTCCATAACCTTTGATAGTTTTGGCAAGAATTACAGTTGGTGTGCCTTTATGCTGCATGGCAGTATGATAAGCAGCATAAACTTTGTGCGGATCATGTCCACCTCTATTAAGTTTCCAAATATCTCTATCTGTCATTTGAGAAACCATATCTAAAAGTTCTTTATACTTTCCAAAAAATTTCTCTCTAACATAAGATCCACCTTTTGCTTTAAACGCTTGATATTCTCCATCAACTGCTTCTCCCATTCTTTTAATTAACAGTCCAGATTTGTCTTTGGCTAACAATTGATCCCAGTAGGAGCCCCAAATAACTTTTATTACATTCCAACCAGCTCCTCTAAATATTCCTTCAAGTTCTTGAATAATTTTTCCATTACCTCTTACTGGGCCATCCAATCTTTGCAAGTTACAATTTACTACAAAAATTAAATTATCTAATTTTTCTCTTGCTGCTAATCCTATTGCTCCTAAAGATTCAGGTTCGTCAGTTTCTCCATCTCCAAGGAAACACCAAATTTTTCTACCTTCATCTTTTAATAATCCTCTATTAATTAAATATTTATTAAATCTAGCTTGATAGATTGACATTATTGGTCCTAGTCCCATTGAGACTGTAGGAAATTGCCAAAATTTTGGCATTAGCCAAGGATGAGGATAAGAAGATAACCCTCCAGGTTTTATTTCTTGTCTAAAACGGTCTAATTCTTTTTCATTAATCCTACCTTCTAGAAAAGCTCTTGCATACATTCCAGGAGCGCTGTGACCTTGAAAGTAAATTAAATCTCCTCCAAATTTATTATTTTTTGCTCTCCAGAAATGATTCATGCCAACATCATATAAAGTAGCAGCCGAGGCAAATGTTCCAATATGACCTCCAAGTTCTGGATTTTTTTTATTTGCTCTTACAACCATTGCTGCTGCATTCCATCTAATGAACGATCTAATTTTTCTTTCCAAATTTTGATCTCCTGGAGATTTTATCTCTTCCTCTGGTTTTATTGTATTAATATAAGGAGTATTTCTAGACAATATTAAATCTGAACCTTCCCTATAAGAATGATCAATAAGTTTTTTAATTAAAAATTGAGCTCTATTTTTTCCATCTTTTTCTAGTACTGCAGAAAGAGACTCTAACCATTCTTTTGTTTCTATAGGATCAATATCACCATCTTTAGAAACTTGAATAATTGTTTCATTTTTTTTATGAATTTTACTTGCAACGACTTTTTCTTCTTTCTTTTCTAAACTCTCTTCTGCTTGTTGAATAATTTTTTCTGTATCTGTTGGTAATTTATCTTTACTGGATTTTATTTCATTATCCTTAACATCAGTCTGTTCTCCTGAAACTGATATAAGTACATCGCCTTTTGAAACTTTATCTCCAATTTTTACATTTATGTTTTCAACCATACCTTCTAATGTTGAAGGCACCTCAACACTTGATTTGTCACTTTCGAGAGTTACAATAGAATCGTTTTTTTTTACTTTATCTCCTGATTTTACTAAAATTTCTATAATTTCTACATTTTCAAAATCACCAATATCAGGAACAATTACTTTATTAGCCATATAAATATTAATTTAAATAAAATCTATTAAAATTAACTAAAAGTTTTATTTTAGACATATTTATATCTTTTTTTAGTCAATCTTAAATGTGTAAATTATAACATGTTAACAAAGTTAACACATTTTATTATTAAATTTAGCCTATCTAATAAAAATAAAAATATAGATACTAGATTTTGGATACAAAAGTTACTTTTGAAGAAAAGATACAGAATTATTTAAATATTTAATATTTACTATTTAAATTTTTTCTTATTCATCTATATTGCTCCAAAGGGCTGCTAGCTCAATTGGATAGAGCGCAGAGCTACGGACTCTGAGGTTGAGGGTTCAAGTCCTTCGCGGCCCACCAAAATTATGAGAATATCTTTACAAAACTCAGTTATTATTTTTTTTCTTATAATTTTTTTAATTTTAATACTAATTACAATATTGATTTAAATTTATGAAAGATAAATTTGAACAAATTAGTATTAAACCAGGTTTCATGAAACATAATGGTGGAATTCTTTTTAGAAAAATTTCAAATACAGAATTTGAATTTAAAGTGACTATTGATGAAAATAAATTAAATTCTGCAGGCATTACCCATGGAGGTTACATTTGTTCAATCATAGATGCTGGATCAGGTACAGCAGCACATCGTGCAACTGATAATACACCTTGTGTAACTATATCTTTAGATATTAAATTTATTGGTGCCACAAAAACTGGAGATGAAATAAAAGGTTTTACTAAAATTCAAAAAATTACAAAATCAATGGTTTTTTTAATTTGCTATTTAGAATCTAATTCAAAACTAATCGCGTCTGCGTCAGGTGTATGGAAAAAGTTAAATAAAAATATACCTAGTTTTGGACCTGGTGGTTAATCTTTTTTAATTCTAATATTTTAATTCTTTTAAATTTTTAAAATTATTTAGCACTTCTGGATTCGCTAGTGCCTCTTTATTTTTTACTTCATTTCCTTCAATAATATTTTTTAACGCAAGTTCAACTATTTTTCCATTTTTTGTTCTTGGAATATCCTTAACATTAAGAATTTTGCTTGGAACATGTCGAGGTGAAGCATTTTTTTTTATTTGAGTTTTTATTTCATTAATCAATTTATTATTAAGTTTAAATTTTTGATTCATAATTACAAAAAGGATAATTCTAATATCATTATCCCAAGATTGTCCTATAACTATTGACTCTTTTATTTCTTTAAATTTTTCAACCTCAGAATAAATTTCTGCTGTTCCAAGCCTTACTCCACCAGGATTTAATGTAGTGTCTGATCGACCATATATGATAAATCCTCCAGAGTTTTTTACTTCAGCATAATCACCATGATGCCATATATTTTTAAATTTATTAAAGTATGCTTCTTTAAATTTTAAATTATTTTTATCATTCCAAAATTTTAAAGGTGTTGATGGAAATGCATTTTTGCAAACTAATTCACCTTTTTTATTTTTAATCGATTTGCCATAATCATTTAATATATCCACATCCATACCTAAGCCTCTATTCTGAATTTCTCCTGATATAACTGGATCATAAATGTTTCCAAGCACAAAACATGAAACAATGTCAGTTCCTCCAGATATAGAAGCAAGATGGACATCTGATTTTACTTTTTTATATATAAATTTAAAACCATCTTCGGATAATGGAGATCCAGTAGAGCAAATTGTTCTTAGATTTTTTAACTTATATTTTTTCTTATTTAAAATACCAGATTTATTAAGCGCATCTATGTATTTGGCACTAACACCAAACAAAGTGATTTTTTCTTCGTCTGCCAATTTAATTAATAAGTCATTTCTTCTATACATTGGAAATCCTTCAAATAAAACTATTGAGGCTCTTGATGCTAAAGAAGAGACTAACCAATTCCACATCATCCATCCACAGGTTGTAAAATAAAATATGTTATCATTATCATTTATTTCATTATGTAACTGATGTTCTTTTAGATGTTGCAGCAAAACACCACCAGATCTATGACAAATACATTTTGGTTTTCCTGTTGTTCCACTTGAATATAATATCGCTAACTCTTGTTCAAAATCATATTTTTTAAATACAATTTTTTTTGCATTTATTTTCATTATAAAATCCCAATTAATATATTTTATATTTTTTAGTTTTTTTAATTTTAATAATGATTTTCCAGGGTAATTTATTATTATTACATTTTTAATTGATTTAATTTTTTTTAAAATTAAGGGCAATCTTTCGATAACATTTATTTCTTTTCCGTTATAAAAATATCTGTCACATATAATTAATACTTTTGGATTTATTTGTGAGAATCTCTCAATTACTCCATTGGCTCCAAAATCAGGAGAACAAGAAGACCAAATTGCTCCTATAGCTGATGTTGCTATAAACGATTCTACAGTTTCAATTAAATTTGGTAAATATGCTGCTATTCTATCTTTTTCTTTAATCTTTATAGAATTAAAAAAATTAACTATCTTATAAACATTATTATTTAACTCCTTCCAGGTTCTTACTTTTTTATAACCAACTTCGCTTATAAAGGTAATCGCTTTTTTATCATCATTCTTTGATAACAAGTTTTCAGCAAAGTTTAATTTAGAATTTTTAAGAAATTTATTTTTAAAAAATATATTTGATTTTTTATAATTATTATTCTTAATACCTTTAACTTTTGAAAAATCCCAGATTGAATTCCAAAATTTTTTAGGATTATCAACACTCCATTTATGTAATTTATTATAATTTTGAGTTGGTATAAATTTGTATTTTGAGGATAAAAAATTTTCATATCTAAATAAATTAGATTTATTTTTTTGAGACTGTTTTGCTTCCCATAATATTTTTGATTTCATTATTAAAATTTATATTTAAATATTTATAATTATGTTACTGTCTTTTTTATAAAAATAATAAAATGAGAACTCTTTCTTCAATGATTCGGTCATGTTTTATACTATTTTTGTTCTTAATGATTAACAAGATATGGTAGTCTAAAAAAAAAATATACTAAAGCTAGAAATGCAAAAAAATAAAATTACAGCTGTTTTGGGCCCTACAAACACAGGAAAAACTTATTTAGCTATCGAAACTATGCTTTCATTTGATACTGGAATGATAGGTTTTCCTCTAAGATTACTAGCAAGAGAAGTATACGACAAAATTATTCAAAAAGTAGATCCAAAAAAAGTTGCACTTATCACTGGTGAAGAAAAAATTATTCCTTCAAATGCGAAATATTTTTTATGTACAGTCGAATCTATGCCAATAGACAAAAATTTAGATTTTGTAGGTATAGATGAAATTCAAATGTGTTCTGATCATGAAAGAGGACATATCTTTACAGATAGATTGTTTAATCTTAGAGGTGAAAAACTTACTATGTTTATGGGGTCAAGTACGATTAAAAATATAATATCTAAATTAGAAGGTGATATAGAATTCATAAATAAGGAGCGACTATCTAAGCTTTTCTATGTAGGTCATAAAAAAATTTCACGAATAGAAAGGAAAAGTGCAATTATTGCATTTTCAACTGAAGAGGTATACGCGATTGCAGAATTAATTAGAAGGCAAAAGGGAGGAGCAGCAATAGTTATGGGCTCTCTCAGTCCAAAAACTAGAAATGCACAAGTTAATTTGTACCAATCAGGTGACGTTGATTATTTAGTAGCAACTGATGCTATAGGAATGGGAATAAATATGGATCTAGACAATGTTTATTTCTCAAATTTAAAAAAATTTGATGGAAAAAAATTAAGAAGATTAAATTTATCCGAAATAGGACAAATAGCTGGAAGAGCTGGAAGATATTTAAATGATGGATCATTTGGAATTACGGGAGATGCTGGAAAAATAAACCCAGAAGAAATAGATTTAATTGAAAATCATAAATTTGAAGAAATCAGAACACTTTATTGGAGAAATTCAAAATTAAATTTCTCAAGTACCTCAAGTTTATTAAAATCATTAGAAGAAAAACCAAATAAAGAATGGCTTAGAAGAATTCATGAGTGTGAAGATGAGAAAGTATTAAAATATTTTTTGAAAGAAAATAATTTTGAAATCAAAAATGAAAATAAAAATCAATTGAAATTATTATGGGAATGTTGTCAGATCCCTGATTTTGTTAAAAAAAATTACGGTCATCATTTAGAAGTAGTTAGTAAAGTCTTTAGTTTTTTAAATGGTGAAAAAGGTAAAATTACTAATCAATACATGAAAAAACAATTACAACAGTTAGATAAATCTGAAGGAAATATAGATTCTATATCAAATAGAATTGCTAATGTAAGAACTTGGTCATATGTAGCTAACAAAGTAAACTGGGTGGAAAATCAAGATTATTGGGTAGAAAGGACAAAAAATTTAGAAGATAAATTGTCAGATAGATTGCATGAAGAACTTACTAAAAGTTTTATAGACAAAAGAGCAAGTGTTCTTGCACAAGGACTTAAACAAGACATAACTTTTGAAACAAAAATATTAGAAAGTAATAAAGTATTAATAAATAATCAGTTCATTGGTCAATTAAACGGATTAAAATTAGAACTTGATCTAAAAGCTGGTGCTTTGGATACTGATATAAAATCATTAAAAAAAGCCGCAAAACAAAACGTTGAGCCAGAAATATTAAATAGAATTGACCAAATAAAAAAATCGGGTTTAATTGAACTAAAAGATGATTTTAAAATTTATTGGAAAAATTTTCCAATAGCAAAATTGTGTCCCAGCAAAGATTATTTAAAACCTGAAATTAGTTTAATTATAGACGACATGATAGATGGCCCAAATAAATCAAATTTTGGAAAATTTATACAAGATTGGCTTAATAAAAAAATAAATTTTGATCTAAAAAGTTTAACCGATTTAAAAAATATTAATACAACCAATACATCAATTAGAGCATTGGCATATCAATTGTATGAAAACAACGGTGTTGTTAAAAGAGAAAATGTAAAATATTTTTTAAAAAAATTGTCTCAAGATGAAAGAAAGGTCTTAAGAAATATAGGTGTAAAATTTGGCAGATATCATATTTTTTTATTTAAGTTGTTTAAGCCAAGTGCGGTTTCATTAAGAATTGCACTTTGGAAAAACTTTCATCAAAAATTTTTTGATTTTAAACCACCTACTTTTGGTTTGAATTTTATATATGAAAAAAAAGAATTATCTAAAGATTTTATGCTATTATGTG
>CACFLX010000002.1 GCA_902567235.1 uncultured Pelagibacteraceae bacterium | reverse complement strand
AAAATTTTTTAAAACTAATAAAAAAAATGGATTATTCATTTTATCAAAAAAATGAAGATACCTATTTTAAATACAGTCCAATTAAAAATTTTAAAAAGTCATTTTCTTCAAAAACTAAAACAAAAGAAAACCCTTTTAGTGTTCTAAAAAATATTAAATTAAATAATGTTTAATTTTTTAAAAAAAAAAGAAAAAGTTTTGGAAAATCCTACTGCAAATATAGCTGCACTATTGATTCATGTCGCAAAAATTGATCAAAATTATACTAACAAAGAAAGAGAAATGATAAAAAAAGCTATAAATGAGCTTGATCCAAAAGTTAAAAATGTAGAGGAAATTTTGTTGAATGCAGAAGAAATTGAAAAAAACTCCAATCAAATTTTGGATTTTACTAAAGAAGTTAAAAATATGAATGAAGATTCAAAGATAAAAATTGTTGAAGTTTTATGGAATATAATTTATTCAGACAATAATCCTGATATATATGAAAACAATTTAATGAGAAGATTAACAGGATTACTTTACCTAGATCCAAAAGTTGTTGGAAATATAAAAGAAAAAACAATAAATAAATTTAAAAAATGACTTATATAGTTAATGATAAATGTATTAAATGTAAGCTAATGGATTGTGTTGAAGTATGCCCAGTGGATTGTTTCTACGAAGGGAAAAATATGCTTGTAATAAAACCAGATGAGTGTATAGATTGTGGCGTTTGTGAGCCTGAATGCCCAATAGATGCTATTGAACCTGACACAAATGAAAGTGCAGAAAAATGGTTAGATATAAACAAAAAATATTCAGAAATTTGGCCCAATATTACTCTAAAGAAAGAGCCACCAGCAGATAACGATAAGTTTAAAAATGAAAAAGATAAATTTGAAAAATATTTTAAAGAAAACCTTTAAAAAAAAAAAATCTTCTAAAAAAAGTACAAAAAAAACAAAGAAGGTTTTAAAAAATTCTAAAATTAAAAAAGTACAAAAAAAAACAAAAGTTAAAAAATTAAAAAATAAATTAAAAGAAAATTTATTAAATAAAAAAAAATCAAAAACAACCGAAAGCTCACAATTAAAGCAAGAAAACTTAAAATCAATAAAAGCCTCAGACCAAAAACCTGAAATAAAAAAAATAAAAACTCAAGAAACTGAAAAAAAGGAATATAAATTAAAAGATTATGTTGTTTATCCTAAACATGGAGTTGGTCAGATCACTGAGTTTAAAAAAATTAACATAGGTGGTATTGATGTTGAAGTTTACATTTTAAAATTTGAAAAAGATAAAGCTAATGGTATGGTTCCTGTAAATAAACAATCAAATTTGAGACCATTGGCTACAGTTAATCAAGTAAACAAATGTATAAGTATTTTAAAAAGTAAACCTAAAATTAAAAGGTCTATGTGGAGCAGAAGAGCACAAGAGTATGAGGCGAAAATATCATCTGGAAAAATTTACGATCTTGCTGAAGTTGTAAGAGATTTAAATAAAGGTGATGATTTAATGGTAGACCAGTCTTATAGTGAAAGACAATTATTTGAAAAAGCATATGAAAGAATATTATCTGAATTTCAAATTATTCTTGATTTAAGTATTGAAGATACTCAAAAAAAACTGGATAAAGCTTTAAAAAGAAATCTTGAGCTACATTCTTCGAACCCTGTTCAAAAAATTGAAGCTACAACGACAGATACATCTGAAGATTTAGAAAATCCTGCATAAAAAAACGCTTCCCATAACGATTGTCATGAGAAGCGTAATTTATTAAAAAGAATACTAATTTATCTTCTTCTTCTTCTTTTTTTAGCTTTTTTAGCTTTTTTCTTAGTTTTCTTTTTAGCAGCTTTTTTTCTTCTTTTAGCCATCTTTAGCTCCCTTTTTTTTAAACGAATCTTTATGATTCGTTTCTTACCCTTTTTTTATTTTTTTTAAGAAGTTATGTCAAATACATAATTTTTTAAAAAAAAATTAATAAAAAAAATTTTTTTATATTTTTTTTATACAATGAAAAAAGTTAAGTAAATAGCGATTAATAAACTGTTTTAAAAAATAAAATTAATAAAGTTTTTCCAATTCTTTTTTATATTTTTGTATAATTTTATATCTTTTTAACTTTAAAGTTGGAGTTAACATTCCATTTTCAATTGAAAATTTTTCACTAATTATTAAATATTTTTTAATACTTTCTATTTTAGATAATTTTTTATTAATTTTTTCTAATTCAATTTTAATTTCTTCTTCTGTGCTTGATTTTTTCTCTTCATTAATAACTAATAAAGAAACTAAAAATGGTTTATTATCACCATAAACGATTGCTTGTTCAAATAATTCTGAATTAACTAATTCGTTTTCAATTTTTATAGGTGAAATATTATCTCCACCTGGAGTAATTATAATATCTTTTTTTCTATCTGTTATTTTTAAATAATTTTTTTCAAAAACTCCTATATCTCCTGTGTGAAGCCATCCATCTATTAGAACTTTATCAGTAGCTTCTTGATTGTTCCAATACCCAAGCATTACATTCTCGCCTTTTACAAGTATCTCCCCATCTTCTGCTATCTTAACCTCATTTCCTCTAAATGGAGGACCAACAGTTTCAACTCTTATATCATTTATAGGGTTACAACTAACAACTGGAGAAGCTTCAGTAAGTCCATAACCTTGCAAAGTTGGCAAGCCAATGGCATTTAAAAAAAAACCTACTTCCTTATCTAAAGCTCCTCCTCCTGAAACAAATGTTTTTAAAGATCCTCCAAATTGAGCCTTTATTTTTTTTCTCACGATTTTGTCTAATAAAATGTCCTGTATTTTTTCTATAAAATTTAAAGGCTCTTTTTTAATTTTTTTTAATCCTAAATTTAGCATTTTTTGAACTAGTATTTTTTTGATTCCACTTGCCTTATTAAAACTTGCATTTATTTTCTGATAAAGGTTTTGGTAAAATCTTGGAACTGCTGTCATAATTTCTGGACTACAATCATTCATATTTTTAATTAATTTATCAATACTTTCGGCATAAAATACTCTGGCTTCAACAGTTATTTGAACAAATTGAACTGTATGTTCATAAGAGTGAGACAAGGGTAGCCAAGTTAAAAATCTTGTTTGATCATTTGTTAATAATGGTTTTAAAATTTCAATAGCACCTTCACAATTATTTAAAATTCCACCGTGACTTAATATTACGCCTTTAGGGTTCCCTTGCGTACCAGATGTATAAATAATACATGCTGCATCTTTTCTTGTAATTTTTGTTTTAAAATAATTATTTTTATTATCTAAAATTAAATTGTTAACATTAATATATTCATCTTCATTTATTCCTTCTAACATTTCAAAAGAAAATATTTTTTTTATAAAATTTTTATTAATGATTATATTTTTAACTTTCTTGAATTGCTCCATATTCGAAACAAAAATTACAGATGGTGTACAATCATTAATGATATATTCATAATCTCTTTCAGCATAAGTTGTGTATGCAGGGACTGTTATTGCCTCAGATAACATTATTGCAAAATCAGAGATAAACCACTCAGGTCTATTTTCAGAGATTAATAAGCATCTATCTCCTTTATTGACGTATTTTTTTAATTCATCTGAAAATTTATTTATTGAATTAAATGTTTGCTGCCAGCTGTAATTTTTTCTAGGTTCTTTTAAAGATGATAATAATATTTTATCTTTATTATTTTGTTTTTCATACCGATAAAAAAATAATTCAGTTAAACTATTTATTTTACTTAGATCCATAATTTTTTGGTGGGCAAAGAGAGAATCGAACTCTCACAGTATTGCTACTATTGGATTTTGAGTCCAACGCGTCTACCAGTTCCGCCATTCGCCCTCATTTAATTGTCATTAATTTGTTTATAAAACAATAGTATAAGAAGAATTATTGTATTAAAAGAAAATATGTTCAAAGAACTTTATTTAAAATCAATTAAATTAGCAGGACATAAAAGATCAAAAATTTTTTTAAGTTTTTTTTCATTCATAGAAAGTTTTATATTTCCAATACCACCTGATGTATTCATTATTCCAATGACTATAGCAAAAAGACAAGATTGGATTAAAATAGCTTTAATCGCGACAATATCATCTGTTCTTGGAGCCTGTTTGGGATATTTTATTGGTTATGTTTTTTTTAACGAAATTGGTATAAAAATTTTTGAATTTTATGGTGTAGACCCATCTTTTTGGAAAAATAAAGTTTCGTCAGATGGAGGTATAATTGCTTGGATGACCTTACTAGCAATAGCGGGATTCTCTCCTCTACCTTTTAAACTTTTAACTATCAGCAGTGGATTTATAAATTTTAATATAGTGTATTTTATTATTATTTCTTTATTAACTAGAGGATCAAGATTCTTCTTAATTGCATTTTTAATCGGAAATTTTGGTCCAGCAATGAAATTATTAATTGAAAAAAAATTGTTAAAGGTGTCTATAATTATTTCTATAATTTTAATAATTTTTTCTTATTTTGTTTATAAATTTTTAACTAATTATTTTATTTGAGTAGATGAATAATATTTTTGAAATTAAAAAAATTTATTTAACTATTTTTATCATTTCTTTGCTTTCATTATTGATAGCTTTGTATATTGAATTTTTTCTAGGCTACGAACCCTGTAAATTATGTATTTATCAAAGAATTCCATATTTAATTGCAATTTTTTTAACATTCTTAGGAATGAGTTATCCTAAAAAATTAATCTGGTTATATGTGTTATTATTAATTTTCTTTTCAAGTTTTTTACTTTCGGGATATCATGTTGGAATTGAGCAAGAAATCTTCCAGGAATTTTCGGGATGTACAGGAAATTCCTTAAGCATTACAGATAAAAATGAGCTATTAAAATTATTAAATTCAGAGATAAATAGTTGTAAAAATGTTGATTTTAGAATTTTTGGATTATCGCTTGCGACAATAAACTTTTTGTTATCATTTGTAATTTTTATATTAATATTAAAGGTAATTAGTAATGAAAAAAACAAATAAAAAAAAAATAGAAGAATTTATTAGAGTTGATCACGCTGGAGAAAGAGGAGCAATTAAAATTTATGAAGGACAACTTTTGGCTCTAAATACTGTTGTAAAAAACCACGAACTTAAAAAAAAAATTGAAGAAATGCAAATACATGAAAGAGAACATTGTGATTATTTTGAAAAAGAAATTAAAAGAAGAAACATTAAACCTACAAAGTTTTTACCATTATGGGATTTGTTAGGTGTTGGATTGGGTTTTGGATCTACTCTAATTGGGAAAAAAGCAGCCATGTTGTGTACTGCTTCAGTGGAAGAAGTAATTGATAAGCACTATCAAAATCAAATTAATCAATTAGAAAATGATGAAAAAGAGTTTAAAAGTAAAATAGTTAAGTTTAGAAATGATGAAATTCATCATAAAGATATTGCATATAAAGAAGGGGCAACTAAGGATGGCCTTTACTCAATAATGGACAAAATTATTAAAACTGGATCAAAAATTGCAATCAGAATTTCTGAAAAAATTTAATTAAGGCTCTAACTCCACATCCCAATATAAATAATCCATCCAACTCTTATGTAAAAAGTTTGGTGGAAAATTTTTTCCATTTTTATGTAAGTCTTCTGTTGTTGGTTGATATGGCTTCTGATTAAGAGTCATTCCAGAAAATTTAAGTAATCGTCCTCCTTTTTGAACATTACAAGATGAACAGGCAGTTACTACGTTATCCCAATTAGTTTTTCCACCTTTTGATCTTGGAAGTAAATGGTCAAATGTTAATTCTTTTTTATCTCCACAATATTGGCATGAAAATTTATCTCTCAAAAAAACATTAAATCTTGTAAAATTTGGATTTGTTTGAGGTCTAATATAACTTTTTAAAGCTATAACGCTTGGTAATTTCATACTAAAAGAAGGACTTCTAATTATCCTGTCATAATAACTTACTATGGATACTCTATCCAAAAAAACTGATTTTATGGAATCCTGCCAACACCATAAAGAAAGTGGATAGTAACTTAAAGGTCTGTAGTCTGCATTTAATACAAGTGCGGGACATTTTTCCAAAGAGATATTACTATCAAAAGAGTTATTCATTAGATGAGACTAACTTAATTATTTTTATTAATCAATGGTACAAAAAATTTATTAAATGTATAAGTTTTTTTTTATATATCTTAGTGCAATACTTGATGCTTCAATTGGGATATGATGGCCACAATTTTTGATCATTTTTGTTTCAATATTAACTTTGTGTCTCATTAAAAAATCTTTTGCATCAAGTAAACTACTTGGTGGAACAACAACATCCTGATCACCGTGAATCAATAACATTTTTGTTTTAGATTTTATTCTATTGGAAATATTTTCTTTATTAATTATTTTTCCTGAAAATCCTACAATACAATTAAAATTTTCTTCTGATGTTAAGCCTAAATTTATAGACATCATGCAACCTTGGCTAAAACCTGATATACAAATTTTGGAATTATTTAAACTATATTCTGATTTAATTTCATTAATAAAAAAATTTAATTTTTTTTCTGCTTTAATTGATTCTTCAATGATATAAACCTGATCATCTTTATCCAAGTCAAACCATTGAAAACCATTTGGATTAATTGAACATTTTTCATGACCATCAGGACACAAGAATATTGTTTCAGGCAAAAATCTTTTCCAATTTAATGTCACGGCACTTATATCATTGCCATCTCCTCCATAACCATGGAGTAAAATAACAGCATTTTTAATATTATTATTTTCTGGTTTAATGATTTTTGTGTCTAAACTAAATTTCATAAGTAAAAAAAATTTTAGTCATATTTTTGTAACCACTTTATAAATGTTTTATCATCGAAGTTAACAAATCCTATTATTCGAGCAAATTCTTCTCCATCTTTATTTATAAAAACCGTAGTTGGCAATCCTCTTAATAAAAATTTTTTTGCTAATTCTACATCTTTATCAAAATATATTTCTAAATTTTCTATTTTTAATTTTTTATAAAAATTCTTTGATTTTTCAACATTTTCTCTTCCAACATTAATTGGAATTACTTGTAAATTATTAAAAGTTGTATTTACTTGTAACCTATCTAAAGACGGCATTTCCTCTATACACGGGGCACACCAAGTTGCCCAAAAATTTATAATAATAAGTGAATCTTTAAACTTGTTTAAATTAATTGTTTTGTTGTTAATATTTATAAAATTTATTTTTTCTACTTTTTTTGGATTTTTATGTATAACTAAATTCTTTAAATTTGGTTGTTGTATTGCATATGATGTGCTTGATGATATTAGATATATAAAAATTAATATAAATTTTAATGTTAATAATTTCATTCTAAAGGGTATAATTACATAACATGGTAGAAAATAAAAACAATAAGGCTATTTGGAATACAAGAATAAAGAAAGATACATCATCAATTTTTAAAAAAATTGGTAGTTCAATTGATATAGATAAAAGACTCTTCAAAGAAGATATTCAAGCATCAATAGTTCATGTTGAAATGCTATTTAAACAAAAAATTATATCATTTAAAATTAAGAATAAAATAGTTTGGGGCTTAAACAGAATAAGAAATGAAATTATAAAAAAAAAATTTAACTTTAATTATAATCTTGAAGATATTCATATGAATATTGAAAAAAGATTATTTGAAATTGTTGGGGAAGATGCCGGTTATGTTCATACGGGTAGATCTAGAAACGATCAAGTAATTACTGATTTTAAAATTTGGTTAAGAAATTCAACTAATGAGATTATTGGATATTTAAATAATTTAGAAAAAATTATTATAAAAAATGCTGAAAAAAATGTTGGAACTACAATGCCAGGTTTTACACATTTAAAAAACGCACAGCCCGTTTCATTTGCTCACTATTTGTTGGCGTATGTAGAAATGTTTAGAAGAGACAAAAAAAGATTTCAAAATAATTTAGAAAATTTATTAGAAAATCCTTTAGGTGCTGCTGCTTTAGCAGGAACAAATTTTAATATTGACAGAAATTATACATCAAAAAAATTAAAATTTAAAAATCCAACAAATAATTCAATTGATACAGTTTCAGATAGAGATTTTGTATTAGATTTTTTATATTCAGTATCAGTTTGTTCTATACATATATCAAGATTAGCAGAAGAATTTATCATATGGAATTCTGATGCTTTCAGATTAATCAAACTTAGTGATAAAGTTGTTACTGGATCTTCTATAATGCCACAAAAAAGAAATCCAGATACATTAGAATATTTAAGAGGAAAAACAGGAAATAGTTTTGGTAATTTATTTTCAATGTTAACTATTTTAAAAGGACTCCCGCTGTCTTATTTTAAAGATCTTCAAGATGATAAAGAATTAGTATTCAATTCTTTTGATCAAATAAAAAATTCAATTTTAATACTTATAGAAATATTAAAAAATTTTTCCCCAAATAAAAAAAGAATGTATGAACTAGCTAATATTGGTTATACGACATCAACAGATTTGGCAGATTATATTGTTAAAAATTATGAATTACCATTTAGAAAAGCATATCAAATAACTTCTAAAATTGTAAATTATGCAGAATCTAAAAATATAAAATTAAATGAATTAACTTTAAAAGAATTAAAAAAAATAGAACCCAAGCTTAATGAAGATATTTTAAAAGTATTTAATTTAGAAAATTCAATAAAATCAAAAAAATCATATGGTGGGACATCTTTTGAAAATGTTAAGAAGATGATAAAAAAGTATAAGAAAGAATCAAAATGATAAAAAAAATTCTATTAACTATTATAATTTTAACTTTTATTGTTTCGTGTGGAAAAAAAGCTGACCCTGAATATAATGAGAGTAAATATAAATATATTAATCAAAAAAATTTAATTTAATGAAATATAAAAAAAGTCATTTTTATATAGAGAATATTAGTGCCGAAAGGATAGCAAAGCAATTTGGAACTCCTTCATATGTTTATTCATATGATAAAATAAAAATTAATATTAATAATTTTAAAAAAAAATTTAAAGCTATAGATCCTTTAATTTGTTTTTCAGTAAAATCTAATTCTAATTTACAAATTTTAAATTTAATTAATAAATTTGGTTTAGGAGCTGATGTAGTTTCAAAAGGGGAACTTTTAATAGCATTGAAAGCAAAAATAAAACCAGAAAAAATTGTTTTTTCTGGTGTTGGAAAAACCATTGATGAACTTAAATTTGCAATAAGTAAAAAAATTTTATTAATCAACGCTGAATCAGAAAATGAAATTGTTGAAATTGAAAATATTGCTAAAAAAAACAATAAAAAAGTAAATATAGGTATAAGACTTAACCCAGATACAGACGCTAAAACTTTAAAAAAAATTTCTACAGGTCAAAAGGAAAATAAGTTTGGTTTAACTACAAAAAAATTTTTGGAAATTCTTGATAAATACAAAACTTCGAAATTTATTAGTATTATTTGCTTAAGTGTGCATATCGGTAGTCAAATTACTAGCCACGTGCCTTACAAAAATATGCTGAATGTAGTAAAAAAAATAATTCAACAATCAAAATATAAATTTAAATATATAGATCTAGGTGGAGGAATGGGTATTAAATATGAAAATAGATCAAAAAATTTAGATTACTCAAAATATAACAATTTAATAAAATCTTTTTTAAAAAAAAATAACTCAAAAATTATTTTTGAACCTGGAAGATCAATTGTCGGCAATGCTGGATATTTAATTTCAAAAATTACATATATAAAGCAGACTAATTCAAAAAACTTTATTATTTTGGATTCTGCAATGAATGATTTAATAAGGCCAGCTTTATACGGTGCAAAACATAAAATTCTACCTTCAAAACTAAATAGAAAGAAAATATCTAAAAAGCATGAATTTGTTGGTCCAATATGTGAAACCACTGATAAATTTTTAACTGTTACAAATTATCAAAAGATATCTCAGGGAGATACAGTTGTAATTTGTGATGTTGGAGCATATGGAATGGTCTTAAGTTCTAATTACAACTTAAGACCAAAACCAGCAGAAATTTTAGTAAATAAAAATTTGGCAAAAATTATAACTAAAAGACAAAAGTTAAATAATATAATTTAGCTTTTTGATAAATGATTAAAAGAACACTTTTTCTATTTTTTTTTTATTTTGGAGTTATTTTTATTTGTATATTTTTTTTACCAGCTCTATTTTTACCTCAAAAAATTACAATTTATGGTGGTAAAGTTCTTGGTTTTTGGTCTAAATTTTGTTTAGAAGTATTTCTATCAACAAAAATAATAATTAAAGGAAGAGAAAAAATTTTAATTAATAAAAAATTTTTCATTGCAAGTGCACACCAATCACAGTTTGAAACATTTTTTCTTCAATCATTATTTAATTCACCAGTTTTTATTTTAAAAAAAGAATTATTAAAAATACCAATTTTCGGATGGCATCTAAAAAAAATAGGCTCCATATCAATAGATAGAAATAAGATTACCAAAGATAACTTAGGTTTTTCAGATCAAATAAGAAAGCATACAAATAATTCAGATAGACCAATAATTATATTTCCACAATCTACTCGGGTTGATGTATCGGATAGGTCGCCATTTAAAAAGGGAGTTAGAAGAATTTACGAAGAACTAAATATTTACTGTCAACCAGTAGCTCTTAATTCTGGAAGTGTATGGCCCAGAAATGGAAAATTAAAACCAAACAAAACTTTAACTGTCTCGATTCTTGATCCTATAGGCCCAGGTATGAATTCAGTAGAATTTATAAATATGCTTCAAAAAAATATATATGAAGAGATCGATAAAATAGTTTAACCCTTCATTGGCATTACAACAAAAATACTATCAAAGTCTCCTGGATCTTTAATTAATGCTGGAGAACCAGTATCTTTTAAATATATCTCTATATGATCTCCATCAAGTTGAGAGGCTACATCAATTAAATACCTTGAATTAAAACTTATATCTAAATCGTAATCAAACTTAACAGTTAAGCTTTCTTTTCCATCACCACTATTTGTATTATTAACAGAAAGGTCTAAAACATCTTTTTTTAAACTAAACTTTACCCCATCTTTCTTGTCTAAAGACACTGAAGCAACCCTATCAACAGAATCTAAAAATAATTTTAAATTAACTTGAAGTTTTTTTTGATTTTCTTTTGGTATAACTTGAACATAATTTGGAAATTTTCCGTCAATTAATTTTGAAATTAAAATACTATTATTTAATTCAAATTTAATTTTTGATTTAATATTAGAAATTTTTACATCTCCCTCATAATCTTCTAATAAAGAACAAAGTTGAAAAATAGTTTTTTTAGGCAAAATTATAGGCTCAAAATCTATTTTTTCATTTAATCTAATTTTAGAAATAGACATTCTATGACTGTCCGTTGCAGCTGCGGTTAAAAAATATTTATCTTCAACTTGTGTTTGGTGAAAAAAAATACCACTAAGATAATGTCTGGTTTCATCGTTTGAAACTGAAAATTTACATTTATTTAAAAGTTTAAGTAAATTCTTTGAATTAATAGAAAATTCATTTTTATTAAAATCTTCATCAGTTAAAGGAAATTCGCTTGCGCTTATACAATTTAAATTAAAATCTGATTTTTCTGACTCTAAATGTAATTTATTTTCTCCTACAGTTGAAAAATTTATCTTTTTACCAGATGATAATTTTCTAACAATATCATAAGTTATTGAGGATGAAGTTGTCGTTTTTCCTTCTTCTAAAATTTCAACATTAGATATTTGATGAATAAATATTAGATCTAAATCTGTAGCAGTAATTGTTAATTTTGAGTTTGACGCATCCAATAATACATTTGATAAAATTTGCAAAGTGCTTCTTTTCTCAATTACACCCTGACAGTAGTTTAATGATTTTTGAAGATCCTGCTGATTTAAGCTAAATTTCATTTTCCTTATTATATAAAATTTTATTTTTTAGATTATCTATATTTAGATTTAACTCATTGTCTTGCTTCCTCAATTTTTCAATTGTTTTAACTGAATGTATTACAGTTGTATGATCTCTATTTGAAAATGATCTTCCAATCTCAGGTAAAGATTTTGATGTAAGAAGTTTTGCTAAATATATTGCTGTTTGTCTTGGTCTAACTAAATATCTAGATCTTCTAGCTGATAGCATTTCATTTTTACTTATCTTAAAAAATTGGCAAACTATAGTCTGTATTAAATCAATTGTAACTTTGTTCTCTGATAAGTTCAATAAATCTTTTAAAATTGCTTTTACTTCTGCAAGAGTTGGTAATTTATTATATATTCTTGAAAAAGAAATTATTCTATTTAATGCGCCAACTAATTCTCTAACGCTTGTTCTTATTTCTGAGCTTATAAATTTTTGTATTTCTTCTGGAATATTAATTGAAATAGATTGGCTTAATTTAAGTTCATCTATTTTTGCTTTTACAATTTTATAACGTAATTCATAATCTGAACTTTGAATATCTACAACTAAACCACCTGCAAATCTAGATTTTATCCTTTCTTGGATTCTAGATAATTTATTTGGAGCTCTATCTGCAGAGACAATTACCTGTGATCCTTTATCAATAAGTGCATTAAATGTGTGAAAAAACTCTTCTTGCATAGCTTCCTTACCATTCATAAATTGAATATCATCAATTAATAAAACATCTGTATTTCTAAAATAGTCTTTAAATTTTACCATATCATTTGATTTAATTGATTTTACAAATTGATACATAAATCTCTCGGCTGAAATAAACATAACCTTTTTTTTTAATTTGATTTTTTTACCAATAGCATTAAGTAAATGAGTTTTTCCCATTCCCACACCTCCATATAAATATAAAGGATTATAATGGGCAAGATCTTCGGATACCTTTTTTGAAGCTTCAAATGCCAATTTATTACTTGTACCTATTATAAAATTTTCAAAATTTTTATTTGGATCTATTCTATTGTACTGAAAAAATGAGTCCTTTAAAAATGAAACATTTTTATTATCTTCGATTTTAAAATTTGTATTTTTATTTTCAACTTCTTCAATTTCTTTTTTTTGGTCGCTAATTTTAAATTCTATTCTATTTATTTCCTTCTTATGATTTTTTACAATTTGTAAAATCTGATCAAGATATCTTGATGTTATCCAATCTCTAATAAACCTTGTTGATACTGAAATTAATATATAGTTGTTAAATTCATCAATAAAATCAATTTTTTTTAACCAAGATTCATAAATATCATTTCCTAATTTTTCTTTCATATCCAGCTGGATATTTTTCCAATCTAATTTTTTTAAAGAAAAGTTTTCTGATTTTTTGGTTAAAATATTTTTCATTGTGAAAAAAACTAGTTAAAGCCTAAACAAATCTTATGCAATAAGTTATTTGATATTTCGAAAAAAAAATAAAATTTATAGGTGTATAAATCCCAGATTGAATTTTGTTTAATCAAAAAAAATAAAATCCAAAATTGAAATTAAATTTATAAAAAAATTTTTTACTAGATGTGGTGTCTTAGCTAAAAAAAATAACAATTAAAGTGATTATTAAAAGTTGTAAAAAAATTAATATTTAGTTAAAAAAAATATTTAATTTTATTCTACCTTAAGTTGCTAAAGAGAATTAATTTTCTTTGTTATTCTTGAAATATTTCGTGAAGCGTTTTCTTTTTTTATAACACCAGTTTTTGCAATTTTCATTAATTCTGAATTCAATTTTGGTAAATATGATAAGGCTTCTTTTTTATTTTTTTCCTCTAAAATAGAATTCATTTTTTTTATAGCATTTCTAAATCTACTTTTTCTAGACTTATTAACTATTGTCTGTCTAGATATTCTTCTTATTCTTTTAATTGCAGATTTTGTATTTGCCATACGCGCGATGGTATAGCTTGTGAATTAGAGTCGGTCAATAGATTAATTGATTATTTTTGACAAAATTTACAAAAAAAAGATGATCTATTAGATATAAATATCTTAATTATTTTACCATCACAGTTTTTTTTTACACAATTTTTATTTTCTCTATTATAAACTTTAAAATTATTTTGAAATAAACCTTCAATACCTTTTGTGTTTTTAAAGTCTCTTATTGAAGAACCTCCAAATTTAATAGATAAATTTAAAACTAATTTTGAATATTTTACCAATTTTGTAATTTCTTTATTACTTAATTTTTTTGCTATCTTAAGTGGGTTAATTTTACAATGAAATAGTATTTCGTTGGCATAAATATTTCCGATACCTGAAACAAAATTTTGATCTAATAGAAGATTTTTAATATTTTTTTTTTTATTTATAAATCTGTTTTTAATATACTTAAAATCGAATTTTGATGAATTTGCCTCTGGTCCAAACCTTCGAAAATATTTTTTAAGTTCTTTTTTACTATTTAATAATTTAAAAAAACCAAATCTCCTTGGATCATTATAAACTATATCAAAATTAGAAAATTTTATTTTAATATGATTGTGTTTTTTTGGTAAAATTTTAGAATGATAGAAACTCAAATTAGTTTTTTTTTCCTTTTTCTTATATTTAATTAAGTGTAATGTCCCTGACATTCCTAGATGTATTAAACAATAATTATGATTGTCTAAAGTTAATATTATATATTTTGAAAATCTAGAAACGCCAGTTATTAATCTTCCTTCTAAAATATTTTCAAAATTTTTTGGAATTTTAAACCTTAAATTTCTATTACTAATAATAATTTTTTTAATTTGTTTATAGTTAACCTTATTTTTAAGTGATCGTTTTACTATTTCTACTTCTGGCAATTCTGGCATTTAAGATTATATTATTAGTTTAAATAAAATATTAAACTATGGATCAGGTTCTCCAACAAAAAAAAGGTTTGGTTAAAGGTGTTTTTAACAAAGTCTTTAAAAAATATGATTTAATGAATGACTTAATGTCATTGGGAATTCATAGAATTTGGAAAAAAAATTTAATCCAAATGATGAATCCTTCTAGTGATAAAAGTCTTATAGATGTTGCTTGTGGAACTGGTGATTTAGCTAAATTATATTTAGATGCAACAAATTGTAATCCAACAATTTTATGCGTCGACCCAAACATTAATATGATTAAAGAATGTAAAAAAAATTTAAAAAATTATAATAATATAAAGTGGAAAGTTTGTAATGCGGAAAGATTAAATGTACCGGATAATAGCTTTGATTTTTATACTATAAGCTTTGGTCTAAGAAATGTTAAACATATAAATAAAAGTTTACAAGAAGCTCATCGTGTCTTAAAAAAAGGTGGGAGATTTTTATGTTTGGAATTCTCCAAGATTGAAAATAATAATCTAGAAATTCTATATAAAAATTATTCAAAATTAATTCCTAAAATTGGTAAAGTAATAGTGGGTGAAAAAAAACCTTATGAATATTTAGTAGAAAGTATTGAAAATTTTATAAGTCAAAAACAACTTATTGAAAAGATGAAAGAGAATAATTTTGTGAATTGTAAATATAGAAATCTAAATGGTGGAATAGTTGCAATACACTCGGGTTGGAAAATATAATGATAAAAAAATTATTCATCTTATTTAAAATTGCAAGAAAATTAGCTTTATCAGATGCTTTAAAAATTATTTCAAAATTTCATCAACCTCCTTTAATTATTAAAATTTTTTTAAATTTATTTTCAATTTCTTTTTCTAAAAATGTCTATCAATCAAATAAATTGACTGATGAAGAAAAATTATGTGCTTCTATACAGGAAATGGGAACAACATTTATTAAATTAGGTCAATTCTTATCTACAAGGCCAGATATTATTGGGGACAACTTATCAACGCAACTTGAAAAGTTACAAGATCGTTTACCCCCATTTTCAACTCATGAAGCTAAAGAAATAATTAAAAAGAATTTGGGGAATCAAATTTTTGATACAATAATAAATTTTGGTGAGCCTATCGCAGCTGCATCTATAGCCCAAGTCCACAAAGCACAAATAAATGATGATGGAACTATAAAGGATGTTGCTATAAAGATTTTAAGACCAAATATTAAAAAAACTTTTAATGAAGAAATTGATGCTTTAATGTTGTTAGCATATTTAGTTGAAAGTTTAATTGCTAAAACAAAAAGATTAAGACTTGTAGAAGTGGTTTTTTTACTTAAAGAAATTACTAATCATGAAATGGATTTAAGATTTGAAGCTGCTGCTGCAAATGAATTTTCTGAAAATACGAAAAATGATTCAGGTTTTTATGTTCCTAAAATTTATTGGAATTTTACAAGTGAAGAAATTTTAACTCTGGATTGGATTGAAGGAGTTTCTATTAGAGAAAAGGAAATTTTAAAATCCAAAAAAATAAATGTAGAAAATATTGCTACAGATATAATCCAACATTTTTTAAGACATGCGGTAAGAGATGGTTTTTTTCACGCTGATATGCATCAGGGAAACCTTTTTATAGATGACAATGGACAAATAATACCAATTGATTTTGGAATTATGGGAAGAATGGATAAATTAAATAGACGTTATTTAGCAGAAATACTTTATGGGTTTGTTCAAAGAGACTATAAAAAAGTTGCTGAGGTACATATTGTAGCTGGATTAGTTTCCAGTGACGTTCAGGTCGACGAACTAGCTCAAGCATTGAGATCGATAGGAGAACCTATTTTTGGACAATCTGTTAAAGACATTTCTGGTGGAAAGTTATTAAAACAGTTATTTGATGTTACTGAAAAGTTTAATATGCAGACGCAACCTCAATTATTGCTATTGCAAAAAACAATGGTTGTAGTCGAAGGAGTAGCAAGAAAGTTAAACCCTAATACAAACATTTGGGAAACTTCAAAGCCAGTTTTGGAAAAATGGCTTAAAGAAACTAAAGATCCAATTACTAATTTGTCTGAGACCTTAAAAGACTCAGCTGAAGTTTTAAAAAAACTTCCTGAACTTCCAAAAATAATGGATAAAGCAAATCAAGCGTTAACTTTTTTAGCTAGTGGAAAAATACCACAAGAATCTAATTCTTTTTCAGCATTAAATGAAAAAAAAGTAGAAATGAAATCGTTTAGAAATCAAAGTATTATTGGATTATTATTGCTTGTATTTATAGGATTCTTAGTATTTTAATCTGCCAATGAAAAATTTAAATAGTAAAAAAATATTATTAATTATCTGTGGTGGGATTGCGGCATATAAAAGTTTAGAGATTATAAGACTTTTAAAAAAAAGTGGCTCAAATGTAAAAACAATCTTAACAAATAATGCCAAAAATTTTATTACACCATTATCAGTAACTTCTTTATCACAAGAAAAAGTTTATACAGATTTATTTAATTCAGATAATGAATCTGAAATGGATCATATTTCGTTATCAAGATGGGCAGATTTAATATTAATAGCTCCAGCAACAGCAAATACTATTTCAAAAATTAGTTATGGATTATCAGATGATTTGGCCTCTACTGTTGTTTTTGCTTCAGATAAGAAAATTTTTATAGCACCAGCAATGAATGTAAGAATGTGGGAAAATCAGTCAAACAAGGATAACTTGAAAAAATTGATAGATTTTGGTCATAGAATAATTGGACCTGAAATTGGTGAAATGGCTTGTGGAGAGTATGGAAAAGGAAAAATGGCTGATCCAGAAATAATTATTAACCATATAAATAACCACTTTAAAAATTTAGAAAATAATAAAAAATTTAAAGCTCTTGTAACTGCTGGTCCTACACACGAATATATTGATCCTGTTAGATTTATATCAAATAAATCTAGTGGTAAACAAGGATATGAGATTGCAAGATCTTTAAATGAAAATGGTTTTGATACTACCCTAATATCAGGACCTACAAATTTAGATCCAATTAATGGTGTAAATTTAATAAAAATTAAATCAGCTGATGAAATGTTAGAAGCAACAATAAGTAATCTGCCAACTGATGTTGCAGTTTTTGCATCAGCTGTTGCAGATTTTAAAATAAAAAATGAAGAAAAAGAAAAGATAAAAAAATATGATATTTCAGAACTTTATTTAGAAAAAAATACTGATATTTTAAAACATATTTCAAATCATAATTCACTAAGACCCAAATTAGTTGTTGGTTTTGCCGCAGAAACGAATTCTATAAAAAATAATTCTTTAAAAAAATTGTCTGAAAAAAATTGTGACTGGATAATTGCTAATGACGTATCTAAAAATGATATAGGCTTTGAGTCAGATTTTAACAAAGTTTCCATATTCTATAAAAATAGTTCTGAAGAAAATCTTCCAAAAATGAAAAAGTCAAGTGTTGCTATTGAAATAGTAAATAGAATAATTTCTCAACTAAATTAATGGTTAAAGTTTTAGTTAAAAGACTTGATACAAAAGTTAAAATACCTGAATACAAAACTATTGGATCATCTGGCATGGATTTGATGGCGTTTATTGAAACTTCTATAAAAATCTTACCTAATACCTTGGAGTTAATCCCAACAGGCTTATCTATTGCAATACCGGAAGATTTAGAAATACAAATAAGACCGAGGTCGGGACTTGCTGCAAAGTCTAGTATAAGTGTACTAAATACTCCAGGAACTATCGATAGTGATTATAGAGGAGAAATAAAAATAATATTATTTAACCATGGAAATAAAGATTTTATTGTAAATAATAATGATAGGATTGCCCAAATGGTTTTGATGCCAGTTATAAAGATGGAGATTGAGGAGGTAGATCAATTACCCAAAACCATAAGAGGATCTGGTGGTTTTGGATCGACTGGTAAATGAAAAATATTCTTAATAAAAAACTAGTTGAAAGATATTCAAGACAAATAGTTTTAAAAGATGTTGGTCCTTTAGGACAAAAAAAAATAATTAAATCAAAAGTTTTGGTTGTTGGAGCAGGAGGGCTAGGTTGTCCTGTGATTGATTACTTAAGTAGAGCAGGTGTTGGAAATATTGGGGTAATTGATCATGATAAAGTAAATACTTCAAATATTCATAGACAGTCATTATACAACTCTAGAGATATAGGAAAGTTTAAAGTTAGTGTTTTAAAAAAAAAAATTAAATTAGTCAATCCACAAGTAAAAATAAAAACTTATAAAGAAAAAATTGAAAAAAAAAATATTAAAAAAATATTTAAAGGTTATGACTTTATAGTTGATGGATCTGATAATTTTAAAACTAAGTTTTTATTAAATAAATACTCTATAAAATATAAAAAAATTTTAATTGTGGGCGCAATCAGTAAAATGGATGGACATATTTTTACTTTTGATTTTAAAAACAAAAAAAACCCATGTCTTAAATGCTTTTATCAATCAGAACCTTCTGATGAAGTATTAAATTGTGAGCGTGAAGGGATATTGGGACCTTTGGCTGGTATAGTTGGCAATATTCAAGCAATAGAAATTTTAAAGAAAATTTTGAATTTAAGCAAAGAATCAAATAAAAAAATCTTAATTTTAGATTTACTTAATTTAAATTTTAGAAAAGCAGAGTTTAATAAAAAGAAAAATTGCATATGCAAAAATTTTTAATAATATTTTTTTTTTTATTTATCAATCCTTCCAATATTAGAGCTGAGGAAACCAATTATTTTCTTTCTTTAAAAAAAAATAAAGTATACGTGAGATATGGTCCAGGAAAAAATTATCCTATCAAGTATATTTATAAGAAAAAATTTTTACCAATTAAAGTGATTGATAAAAAAGATAATTTTAGAAGAATAATTGATCATAAAAAAAATAGTGGTTGGATACATCAAATTATGCTTAGAAAATCAAATTCTTTAATCATTCTTGAAGAAAAAATTGTTTTCAAAAAAAATAGTAAATTTTCAAAACCCTTAGTAAAATTAGAAAAAGGTAGATTAGTAATTATAAAAAAATGTGAAATTAGTTGGTGTAAGATTGAAACTGATGATTACACCGGCTGGATTGACACAAAAAATGTTTGGGGAATTTAATTAAATTAATTTAAATCAAAACGATCTAAATTCATTACTTTTGTCCAAGCAGATATAAAATCATTTAAAAATTTTTCGTTTGAATCGTCTGTTGCATAAACTTCAGATAGTGCTCTTAATTGAGAGTTAGATCCAAATATTAAATCTGCACGCGTCGCTCTCCATTTTACTCTTTTTGTTTTTCTATCTATTCCCTCAAAAAACTGTTCTTCTTTATCTACTTCTCTCCAAGTAGTTTTCATATCTAATAAATTAACAAAGAAATCATTGGTTAATGATCCAGGTTTTTTTGTAAATACACCATAATCTGAACCATCAAAGTTAGTATTTATCACTCGCATACCTCCTATTAAAACTGTCATTTCTGGACCAGTTAATCCAAGAAGTTGGGCTTTATCTATTAGCATTTCTTCTGCTGAATTAACAGGGATACCTTTTCCATTGGCATATCCTTTAGCATGCAGCTTAATATAGTTTCTAAAACCGTCTGCTATGGGTTCAAGAAGATTAAATGAATTTTTATCTGTTTGATCTTGTTTTGCATCACCTCTTCCAGATTTGAATGGAACTTTTATTTTTTTACCACTTTTTTTGGCAGCATTTTCAATACCAACCGATCCTCCTAAAACTATTAAGTCTGCTAATGAAACTGATTTATTTTTTGAATCAAATCCTTTTTTAATTTTATTTAAAATTTTGATTACAGCAGACAACTTTGAAGGATTATTAATTTCCCAGTCTTTTTGAGGTTCAAGAGCTATTCTTGCTCCATTAGCACCTCCTCTTTTATCTGATCCTCTAAAAGTTGATGCTGATGCCCATGCAGTCGTAACTAATTGGGAAACGGATAAACCAGATTTTGATATTTTTTTCTTTAATAACTCAATATCTTTATTTTTAAGTTTATATTTATTTTTTGGTATTGGGTCTTGCCAGATTAAATTCTCTTTTGGAACGTCAGAACCAAGATAATTTGCTTTTGGACCCATATCACGATGAGTAAGTTTGAACCAAGCTCTTCCAAAGGCATCGGCAAATTCATTTGGATTTTGATGAAAATGTTTAGAAATTGGCCCATATTTAGGATCTAATTTTAATGAAAGATCAGTAGTTTGCATCATTGGAAGATTTTTTTTAGATCTATCATGAGCGTCTGGAGTCATTTCTATATCATGACCATTCCTTTTAGGTTTCCATTGATGAGCTCCTGCAGGGCTTTTAGTTAATTCCCAATCATAGCCAAATAAATTATCAAAATATCCCATATCCCATTTGATTGGGTTTGAAGTCCATGCACCTTCAATACCACTACTAATAGCATCTACACCTAAACCACTTTTGTAGTTACTATTCCAACCGGTTGCTTGATCTTGAATCTTTGAACCTTCTGGCTCAGGACCTTTATGTGATTCTGGTGCTGCACCATGAGATTTTCCAAATGTATGTCCTCCTGCAACGAGTGCTACCGTCTCATAATCATTCATTGCCATACGTCCAAAAGTTTCTCTAATGTCATGAGCAGCCAAATAAGGATCTGGATTAGCATCAGGTCCTTGAGGGTTAACATAAATTAAGCCCATGTGTGATGCTCCTAAGGGATTTTCTAGTTCTCTTTTTCCACTATACCGATTTACTCCAAGCCATTCCTTTTCAGATCCCCAATAAATATCCTCTTCTGGCTCCCATATATCTTCTCTTCCGGCCCCAAAACCAAAAGTTTTGAAACCCATTGACTCTAGAGATATATTTCCAACAAGTATAAATAAATCTGCCCAAGATATTTTTTTTCCATATTTCTTTTTAATAGGCCATAGTAAAAGCCTTGCTTTATCTAAATTTACATTATCTGGCCAACTATTTAATGGAGCAAATCTTTGATTCCCAGTTCCAGCACCACCTCTTCCGTCTCCTGTTCGATATGTTCCGGCAGCATGCCAAGCAAGACGAATAAAAAATGGACCATAATGACCATAATCTGCAGGCCACCAATCTTGTGTATCAGTCATTAACTTATGAAGATCTTTTTTTAATGCTTTAAAATTAAGTTTTTTAAATTCTTTTTTATAATTAAATTTTTCTCCCATTGGATTTACCAATGATGAATGTTGACTTAAAATTTTTAAATTTAGACTGTTAGGCCACCAATCTTTATTTGTTTGTCCTTTGCCTGTTGGATATTTTGGCGGTGTTCCAGCACCTGTAAAAGGACATTTTGATTTTTCTTTTATTAATTCATTTGACATTAGATGTAATTTATAATGATTCTAAAGTACTGTCAATATAGCAGAATTGACCCACTCCAATTTTAATTTAATATTTTTGCAATAATTGAAATTAGTTATTATTTTCAATTTTGACCAGCACTTCTATAGACCTGATCTTCTTTCCTGGTAAATTTTTTTTAATCTTTATATTATCAACATCATCTTCTTTCAAATCTATAAGCTCATTAGTACTTATATCAAGAAAATGATGATGGTTTGAAGTGTTAGTATCAAAATAAGTCTTTTCTGTATCTATTGATATCTCTTTTAAGTAACCTTTTTTTTTAAAAGAATGAACTGTATTATATATAGTTGCTAAAGAAATTTTCTTGATAGTTTCTTTTTTTAAAATTTTAGAAAGATCGCTGATAGTAAAATGAAAAGTTTTTTTTCTATCAAACAATAATTTACAAATTTCTAATCTCTGCTTCGTAGGCCTTAGCCCTGAAGACCTTAATTTTTCAATAAAATCCCTATTATTATTCATTTTTTTGACAAATTTATAACAAACCTCAAGAAATTGTATATTGTAATTTTTATAAATAAAGTATTAAAGATCTATATTTATGGAAAAAAAATCATCATATAGCTATAAGGAATTGATTAATTGTGGAAATGGGAAGCTTTTTGGGCCCGGAAATGCTAAATTACCTCTTCCTCCAATGCTTATGTTTGATAGAATAACAGAAGTTAAAGAAGACAATGGTGCTTTCAAAAAAGGCTCTATAACTGCTGAACTTGATATAAAAGATGACCTTTGGTTTTTTGATTGTCATTTTAAAGAAGACCCGGTTATGCCTGGATGTCTTGGATTAGACGCAATGTGGCAATTGGTAGGCTTCTACCTAGGTTGGCTTGGCAATCCTGGAAAAGGAAGAGCATTGGGAGTTGGCACTGTAAAATTTACTGGTGAAGTTTTAAAAAGTGTAAAAAAGGCAAAATATATAATTGATATGAAAAAAATTTTATCTCCCAGTGGAACAACAGTTGGTTTAGCAAATGGTGTTTTATTAGCAGATGAAAAAAAAATTTATTCAGCAGAAAATTTAAAAGTAGGATTATTTAAATAATGAAAAGAGTAGTTGTTACTGGTGTTGGAGTAGTATCTTGTTTAGGAAATAATCAAGAAGAAGTTTACCAGTCTTTATTGAATTCTAAATCTGGAATTACATTTTCAGAAGAGTATAAAGAATATAACTTAAAAAGTAATGTCCATGGCAAGCCAAATATTAAACTTGATGACCATGTAGATAGAAAATTCATTAGATTTATGGGCCCAGGCTCAGCATATAATTATATTTCTATGACTGAAGCAGTTAAAGATTCTGGATTAGAAGATAAAGATGTCAGCAATGTTTCAACTGGAATGATCATGGGATCTGGCGGACCATCAATACAAAATGTTATTCTAGCTGCTGATAAAACAAGAGAAAAAAATCCAAAAAAAATGGGACCATTTGTAGTTCCAAGAACTATGTCTAGTACAGCTTCTGCTACATTGGCAGTTCCTTTTAAAATTAAAGGAGTTAATTATACAATTAGCTCTGCATGTGCAACTAGTGGTCATTGTATTGGAAACGCAATGGAATTAATCCAACTTGGAAAACAAAATGTTGTATTTGCTGGAGGAAGTGATGAAGTTCACTATGCAATGACTGCTATGTTTGATGCTATGACCGCTCTTTCTTCAAAATATAACGATACGCCAGAAAAAGCGTCTAGACCTTACGACAAAACTAGAGATGGATTTGTTATTTCTGGAGGTGGAGGAGTTTTAGTTTTAGAAGAATACGAGCACGCTAAAGCAAGAGGCGCAAAAATCTATGCTGAATTAACTGGCTATGGGGCAACTTCAGATGGATATGATATGGTCGCTCCATCAGGAGAAGGAGCTGTAAGATGTATGCAAATGGCTTTAAACACAAGTAAAAATAAAATTGATTATATAAATACACACGGCACTTCAACCCCAGTTGGAGATATAACAGAATTAAAAGCTGTAGGAGAAGTTTTTAAAGATAACGTTCCTAAAATAAGTTCTACAAAATCTCTTTCAGGTCATTCATTAGGAGCTACATCAGTACATGAGGCCGTTTATAGTTTAATTATGATGAAAAATAACTTTGTATCAGCATCTATAAATATAACCGACATGGATGAAGAAGCAAAAAAATACCCTATAGTTACAAAAGTTGAAAAAGATGTAACTCTGAATGCTATTATGTCTAATAGTTTTGGATTTGGTGGAACTAATGCAACTTTAGTTTTTGAAAAGGTTTAATCTATGAGTTTAATGCAAGGCAAAAAAGGTTTGATCATGGGAGTTGCTAACGAAAGATCTATTGCGTGGGGTATTTCTCAAAAATTAGCTGAAGCAGGGGCTGAATTGGCATTTACATATCTGGGTGATGCCTTAAAAAAAAGAGTAGTTCCTTTAGCTGAGAAATTAAATTCAAATGTAACGTTTAGTTGCGATGTTGAAAAAAAAGATGAAGTAATAAAACTTTTTGAAGACATAAAATCAAAATGGAGTAAAATTGATTTTGTTGTTCATGCAGTCGCCTTTTCAGACAAATCAGAATTATCAGGCGAATATTTGAATACTACTAGAGAAAATTTTTTAAGAAGTATGCTAATTTCATGCTTTTCATTTACTGAAGTTGCAAAGGAAGCTTCCAAAGTAATGAACAAAGGAGGAAGCATGCTTACATTAACCTACGAGTCTAATAAAGCTATTCCAAATTACAATGTGATGGGAGTTTGTAAATCTGCTCTTGAGGCAAGTGTTAAATATCTAGCTAGAGATTTAGGATCAAAAGGAATTAGAGTAAATGCAATAAGCGCTGGGCCAATTAAAACTTTAGCTGCATCTGCAATTGGAGATGCAAAATTTCTTTATAAATGGAACGAAGATCATTCTTTCTTAAAAAGAAATGTAGATATTCATGATGTTGGTAACTCTGCCCTATATTTATTAAGCGATCTTGGAGGAGGTGTAACTGGTGAAATTCACTATGTAGATGCCGGTTATAATAAAGTAGGAATGCCTGATCCAAAAAATATAACTTAATTTTATGTCTAAAAGATACAGCGGTAAATCTTTTAAAGATGCAAGTGTTTTGAAAAAAGCAAAACTTTCCTTTAAAGAAAAGAGAAAAAAAAAGAGAGAAAAAAAAAAGAATAAATAATGTTAATATTGGTTTGGTTTGTAGTTTGTATTATATTTTATTTTGTTCAATTTCTTTTAGGAAATTCAGGACATGCGCTAGAAGTTTTTGCTGTCTTAAGCGCAATAGCTATCTTTCTAATTAGTAAAATTAGATACAAAATTAAGTAATCAACAACAGCTACAACTTTTTTTTTGTTTATTTTTTGCTTTACTAGCAGTTTTTATTTCCTCTAATTCTTTTTTACTCTCCTCATAAGCTTTTTTTTCTTTTAAAATTTTATCTTCAAGGTAAGCATAAAGTGAAGTGAAACCAAGCTTTGAGGCTTTTTTCTCTTCATAATTTCTTCTGCCTTTTAGATTTTCAATTATTTGAATTATTTCTTGATTTTGCATAATTTTTTATACTAAATTGCTGCTTGTTTAATAGATAGTTTAACTTTTCCTCTATCAAAACCTATGACTTTAACTTTTACCTCATCGCCTTCTTTTACAACATCAGTTACTTTAGCAACTCTTTTATCTGCAAGTTCAGAAATATGAACTAGACCATCTTGTTTTCCAAGAAAGTTAACAAATGCTCCAAATTCCATAATTTTCATAACTTTTCCGTTATAAATTTTATTTAATTCAGCTTTAGCAGTAAGATCTTTGATAAATTGAAGTGCAATATTTCTAGATTCTTCGTCTGGCGCTGCAACTGTTACAACTCCTTCATCATTAACATCTACTTTAGCACCTGATTTTTCAACTATTTCTCTTATTGTTGCACCTCCTTTTCCAATAACCGTAGCAATATCTTTTTTATCTACAGTTATTTTTTCCATCTTCGGAGTGTGTTTGCCAACACCATCTCTTGATTTATTTAGAGCCTTATTCATTTCACCTAAGATATGAATTCTCCCATCCTTCGCTTGTTTTAAGGCTTGTTCCATTATTTCAAATGTTATTCCTGTTATCTTAATATCCATTTGAAGAGATGTAATTCCATCTTTAGTTCCAGCAACTTTAAAGTCCATATCGCCCAAATGATCTTCATCTCCAAGGATGTCTGATAATACACTAAAATCGTCACCTTCTTTAATTAATCCCATAGCAATACCTGCAACTGGTTCTTTTATTGGAACACCCGCATCCATTAATGCTAATGAAGTACCACAAACTGTTGCCATTGATGATGAACCATTGGACTCTGTTATTTCTGATACAATCCTAAATGTGTAAGGGAAACTTTCTTTTGAAGGTAAAGACGAATTAATTGCTCTCCATGCAAGTTTTCCATGTCCTATTTCTCTTCTTCCTGTTCCAATCCTTCCAGTTTCTCCCACTGAGAATGGTGGGAAGTTATAGTGAAGCATGAACCTTTCTCTTTGAAGACCTTCTAAACTTTCAATTCTTTGTTCATCATCTGAGGTTCCAAGTGTTGTTGTGACAATTGCTTGAGTTTCGCCTCTAGTAAATAGTGCTGAACCATGAGCCCTTGGCAAAATTCCAACTTCACACATTATTGGCCTTACATCTGAAAGTCCTCTTCCATCAATTCTATTTTTATTTTTTAAGATATCTGTTCTAACTATTCTTTTTTCTAAATTTTTAAGTTCAGAATTAACATCTAAATCTGTAAAATTTTCATTTTCTTCAAATAATTTTTTTGCTCTATCTGTTATATCAGATATTAAATTTGATCTTTCTTGTTTATCTCTTATTGAAAAAGCTTTTTTTAGCTCATCAGTAAATTTTTCTTCAATTTTTTTCTTAACTTCAGAAAGGTCTTTTTTCTCCACAATCCAATCAGGTTTTTTACATTCAGCTGCTAACTCTTCAATCATTTTAATTACTGGAATAAAATTTTCATGGCCAAATTTTACTGCATTTAACATTTCTTCTTCTGTTAAACCGCTTGTTTCAGACTCGACCATTAGAACTGCATCTTTAGTTCCTGCAACAACAAGATCTAATTTTGAATTTTCTAATTCTTTTTTTGAAGGATTAAGAACATATTTACCATCAACAAAACCAACTCTAGATGCTCCAATAGGACCCATAAATGGCATGCCAGATATAGCTAAAGCTGCTGATGATGCAATAATTGACAATATATCTGCTTCATTTTCTTTGTCATAAGATATTACTGTTGGAAGTAATTGTACTTCATTTTTGAATTCACCTGGAAACAAAGGTCTTATTGGTCTATCAATCAATCTTGATATTAAAGTTTCACTTTCTGTAGGTCTTGCTTCTCTTTTAAAATAACCTCCTGGAATTTTTCCTGCAGCATAATACTTTTCTTGATAATTTACTGACAATGGAAAATAATCAACATCTGGATTTATTTTTTTTGCACCAACTACAGTCGCTAAAACAACTGTTTCTCCACATTTTGCAATTATTGCCCCATCTGCTTGTCTTGCAATTTTTCCTGTTTCTAAACTTATTTTTTTTCCATTTAATTCAATTTCTTTTTTAAATACTTTAAACATTTATTTCTACTTTCTTAAATTTAGTTTTGATATCACGTTCTGATAAGAATCTATTTTATTTTTTTTTAAATAATCTAATAATTTTTTCCTTCTGTTAACAGCTTTTAACAATCCAACAGAAGTATGCTTATCTTTTTTGTTTTTTTTTATATGATTAGATAAATTTTCTATTTTATCTGTCAATAAAGCTATTTGAACTTCAGAAGATCCGGTATCCTTTTCATGAATAGCTAATTCTTTACTCTTTTTTGTCATTTATGTCCTTATTTATTTGTTTGTTTTATTAAATTTTCAATTTTTTCAGCATAATCAAAAGATTCATCCTTAACAAATAGAAGTTTGGGTAAATACTTCATTGTTATTTTTTTTGATAAAACTTTTCTAATTACAAATGAAAATTCTTTTAATTTGTCTACAATTTCTTTTGCATTTTTGCCTCCAAGTGGCAAAACAAATGCTTTTGCTACTTTTAAATCTTGGCTCATTCTTACCTCTGTTACTGTAATTTCTCTAGTTTCAAGATTGGGTAGTTTTGCTTCGTCTCTTAAAAATATCATGCCTAATGCTTGCTTTACCATTTCACCAACTCTAAGTTGCCTTTGTGAAACTGGTTTACCTAATTTGGTCATAAATTTATACTGTTCTTTCCGAAATAGTAGAATTATATACTTCAATAATATCTTTTTTTTGAAAATCATTAAAATTCTTAATAGTAATTCCACATTCTAATCCAGCTGATACTTGTTTTGCTTGATTTTTTTCTCTAAATATTGATCCAATTTTACCATTAAAAATAATAGTACCATCTCGAATAACTCTGGCATTTGAATCTTGCAAAACTTCTCCTTCAATTACTTTAGATCCAGCAACTTTTCCAACCTTGGAAACTTTAAATATTTCTAAAATTTCTGCTGAACCAATAATTTTTTCTTTAATATCGGGTGATAATAAACCAGACATTTTACTCTTAATAAAATCTAATAATTCATAAATTATATTATATGAATTAATACTAATTTTTTCTCTCTCAGCAACTTTCTTTGCTTCTTTGCTAGGCTTAACATTAAAAGCTATCAAAACTGCATTTGAAGCTTTAGCCAAAGATACATCTGTCTCAGTAATCATCCCTATGTCTGATAAAATTATTTTTGGTTTAACTTCTTCATGTTTTATTTGAGATATTGCACCCTTAATTGCTTCTGAAGATCCGTGAACATCTGATTTTATTATTATATTTAATTCTTCAGAGATTTTATCTTTAAATGCGGAGTCTTGAGTAACAAAAGTTAAAGGATTTTTTCCATCTTTATTTTCCTGTACTCTTGCATCACATAATATTTTTGCCTCTTTCTCATTTTCTAGAACAATAAAATCATCGCCTGCTTTTGCGGCTCCATTTATGCCTAATACTTCTACAGGAGTTGATGGATTTGCAAAGTCAACACTTGATCCTTGGTCATTAATTAAAGCTCTTACTTTGCCCCATTGCATTCCACTAACAAAATAATCTCCTTTTTTTAGAGTCCCAGTGGTTACAATAATGCTTACAATTGGGCCTCTTCCAACATCAATTTTTGACTCTAACACAACCCCATTGGATTTTATTTCATAGTCTGTTTTTAAATCTAATAACTCAGCTTGTAATAAAACTGACTCTATCAATTTATCTAAATTCTTTTTTGTCTTAGTTGAAATTTCGACCATTAAAATATCACCAGATAAATCTTCAGCAATTAATTCATGCTCTAATAATTGATTTTTTATCTTTTGAGGGTCAGCCTCTGGAAGATCACATTTATTTATAGCAACAACAATTGGAACATTGGCAGCTTTTGCATGTTTAATTGACTCCACTGTTTGTGGTTTTACCCCATCGTCAGCTGCAACAACTAAAATAACTAAATCTGTTAATTTAGAACCTCTTGCTCTCATTTCAGTGAAAGCTGCATGGCCTGGAGTGTCTATAAATGTAATTTTATTTGAATTATAAATAATTTGGTATGCTCCTAAATGTTGTGTAATACCTCCAAATTCTCCTGAAACAACATTTGTTTTTCTCAAAACATCTAAAACTGATGTTTTGCCATGATCAACATGCCCCATAACTGTAACTATTGGGGGTCTACTTTTTAAATTTTCAGATTTTATTTTTTTAATTTTTTGTATTTTTTCTTCTGCTTTTTCTTCTTTAATTGGATTATGACCAAATTCTTGAACTAAGTATTCAGCTATATCGGAATTAATGCTATGATTAATTGTTGCTGTCACACCCATCGACAAAAGATGTTTAATTAAATTACTAGATTGCTCTGCCATTCTATTTGCAAGCTCCCTAATTGTAATTATTTCAGGAATATTGACATTTCTTTTGACAGGTTTTAATTCCTCTAAATTATCGCTTTTACTTAATTCTTTATTTTCTTTTTTTTTTGCTCTTTTTAAAGAGGCTAAACTTCTAGCTTTAAATCCAATATCATCTTCGCTTAAAGCTCTTGATAATGTTAATTTTAATTCTCTTCTTTTTGATCCAATTTTACCTTTTTGAGTATTATCCCCTTTTAATCTTTTTGTAGCTCTTTGTTCAGCTAATTTCCTTTTTTCAAAATCATTTGTTTGATTTGGTTTTGAAAATGATGGTTTTTGTGGTTGAAAATTAATATTTGATTTATTCTGAAATTTTCTTTGTGTTTCATTTTTAAGAAATGAAGGCTTCGAACTAAACCTACTTTTTTTTTCTATGACTACTGTTTTTTTTCCTTGGGACTTTGCTAACTCAATACTATCTTTGGTCTTTCTTGAACTTCCAGAAATAGTTAATTTTAGTTTTTTCTTTTCCATAGGTCATCTCTCAATCTTTATATACTTTGTCTCTAGCAGACATTATCAAGTTATCTGCTTCATTTTTTGAAAGTGCAAAATCTTCAAGATATCCTTTAATTTTTACTCTTTCTCCCTTAATAATATCGTATGCTCCAGTTAGTTCATCTGATGATAAGTCTGCAAAATCTGACAATTTTAAAATACTCTGTTCTCCTAAAGTTACAAGCATTCCTGGAGTTAGTCCTTCATGACTAATTAATTCACTCTCAAGGCCTAAATCCTTTATTTTATTATTAATTTCTATCTGATCTTTTTTATAAAACTCTTCTGCTCTTTCAATAAGTTCTTTAGCTGTATCTTCTTCTATTCCTTCAATTTTTATTAGAGCATCTGTTGAACTATCTTTAATTTCATCAATCGAAGAAAAGCCTTCGGCAACTAATAGTTGGCCTAACGTTTCATCTAATTCAAGATTTTTTACAAAATTATCAGTTTTCTCTTTAAACTCTATTTGTCTTCTTTCAGAGTCTTCTTGATCAGTCATTATGTTAATTTCATAATTTAATAGTTTTGTTGCAAGTCTAACATTTTGTCCTCTTCTACCGATTGCTTTACTTAAATTTTCTTCTGTAAGGATTACATCAAGTTTTTTTAAGTCACTATCTACATTTACTCTTTGAACTTCTGCTGGCGATAACGCATTTGCTACAACAATTGCTGGGTCTTCAGACCAATTAACAATATCAATTTTTTCACCTTGAAGCTCATTAACCACGGCTTGAACTCTACTTCCCCTCATTCCTACACAAGCTCCCACTGGATCTAATGAAGTATCTATAGCCTTTACACAAATTTTTGCCCTGCTTCCCGGGTCTCTGGCTGATGATTTAATTTCAATTAAACCATCATAAATTTCTGGTACCTCTTGAAAAAATAATTTTTCCATAAATTTTGGATGAGCTCGCGACAAAAATATTTGTTGTCCTTTTGGTTCTCTTCTCACATCTAGGCAGTATGCTTTTACCCTATCTCCTGCTTTAATATTTTCTCTAGGTATCATTTCATTTTTTTGTATTATTGCTTCAGTTCTTCCAAGATCAGCTATTATATTTCCAAATTCAATTCTTTTAACTATACCGCTAAGTATGGTATCTTTCTTATCTTTGAAATCTTGATATTGTCTCTCTCTCTCAGCTTCCCGTACATTAAAACTTATAACTTGCTTTGCAGTCTGTGCAGCAATTCTTCCAAAATCAAACGATGGTAAAGGTTGTAAAATTTCATCTCCAATTTGTTTATTTTTATTTTCTTCATCAATTTTAACAGCCTGTTCTAAACTTATTTCTAAATTCATATTTTCAGGCTTTTCAGTAAGAATTAGTTTTCTAAATATCCCAATATTTCCACTATCTCTATCAATAACGCATTTGATTTCATTTTCTGAACCAAATTTTGATTTTGCAGCTTTTGCAATACCACTTTCCATAGAATTAATTATTAATTCTTTATCTATGGACTTTTCCAAAGCTACAGCTTCGGCAATTCTCAATAATTCAAGTTTATCTGCTCTTTTATTTAACATTTTTGTTTTCTCCAAAAAAAAATGGGCCGAGGCCCATTTTGAAATTTCAACAATGTACCGTGAATATATGTATTTTTCTTATATTTTCAACTTCTTATTACTTATTAAAAATACTAGCTTTATCAGTTTTTTCCCATGAAAATGCACCATTTGATTCTGGATCTCTTCCAAAATGCCCATATGCTGAAGTTTTTTCATAAATTGCTCTATTTAAACCTAGCATTTCTCTAATTCCTCTTGGACTTAAATCAAAATTCTCATTAATTAATTTTTCTACATGTCTATTTTTTTCTTCATCATTATCAAAAAGATCAACATAAATTGATAAAGGTTTTGAAACTCCGATTGCGTAAGCTAATTGGATTAAACATTTATCTGCAATTTTTGAAGCTACAACATTTTTTGCTAAGTATCTTGATGCATATGCTGCTGATCTATCAACCTTCGTAGGATCTTTTCCTGAAAAGGCTCCTCCACCATGTGGTGCCGCACCTCCATAGGTATCTACTATAATTTTTCTTCCAGTTAATCCACTATCACCATCAGGTCCACCAATTACAAAATTTCCAGTTGGATTTACATAGATTTCATTTTCATCTAAACCATTTATAAGATTTTTTGGTATAGATTTTTCAATATATGGTTTTACCAATTCTCTTACTTGAGATTGATTTACATCTGCCGAATGTTGGGTTGAAATTACAACTGATTTTACATGCGCAGGTTTTCCATCTTTATACTCTATTGTTATTTGACTTTTTGAGTCAGGTTCAATATTTTTTAACTTTCCAGACTTTCTGTCTTCTGCCATTAATCTTAAAATTTTGTGAGAATAATGTATAGGTGCTGGCATTAATACATCTGTTTCGTTACATGCATACCCAAACATGATTCCTTGATCTCCGGCTCCTTCATCTTTATTTCCAGCTGAGTCTACACCCATTGCTATATCTGCAGATTGTGAATGAAGATGGCTTTCAATCTTTGTTGCATCTTTCCAAGTAAAACCCTCTTGGTCATAACCAATATCCTTGATACAATCTCTAACTTTCTGAATTAAGTCATCTTTTTTTATTTCTGGCCCTCTAACCTCTCCAGCTAAAACAACTTTATTAGTGGTTGTTAAAGTTTCACAGGCAACTCTTGACTGAGGTTCTGCTCCTAAATAACTATCTACAACCATATCTGATATTCTATCACAAACTTTATCCGGGTGACCTTCGGAAACTGACTCGCTAGTAAATAAAAAATTTTTCTTCATTTATTCTCCTTCTTTTTTAAAAAAAAAAACAAACTAATATAAAATAATAAAAAATAAAAGAAGATCTTGTTACCAAAAGAACTAAAAAGAGTTTTTTTTGTTTTCCCAAAACTTTTTATTTCAATAACTCCCCTCTCAGTTGATTTAATCTGATTTATTATTTGTCCTTTTGGATTAATAAATGCTGAAATGCCATTATTAGCTGATCGAATTAAATACCTTCCTTCCTCTATAGATCTAAATATTGAATGTGAAAAATGCTGGTATGGGCCTATAGAATTACCAAACCATCCATCTTCGGATATATTTAGTATTAAATCATAATTTTCATCAAATTTATTAATTTTTCCTGAATATATTATTTCATAACAAATTAATGGAATAAAATTTAAATTATTAATATTTATAATTTTTCTTTTATTGTCATGAGAAAAAGATCGGTAACCTTGAGTGATTTTCTTTAAACCTAATTTACCAAAAAATTTTTCTAAAGGCAAAAACTCACCAAAAGGTACTAATTTATTTTTATTATATTTTTCTAAAATATTTAAATCTTTATCTAAAACCACCATAGAATTATATACTTTGTCATTTTCAACACTATTTATACCCATAACAATTGTGTGTTGATCTGAATAATTTTCTGAAAACATATAGCTATAATTTTTTAAATCTTCCAAATAGACTCCTGAAAGAACTCCTTCAGGAAAAATAAAAATTGTTTTTTCCAATTTATTTGGCTGGCTTAATTCAATTAGTTCCGAAATAATTTTTTCTGGTTGTTCTCCTTTGAAATATCTATCTATTTCTATTTTTGGTGAAATAATTTTTATTAGAAAATTCAAATCAATATCATTAATTTGATTATTACTTTTAATAATTAGAGATCCATATAAAAAATTTATTAATAAACAAATAATTGCAAAAAATAAAAAACTTATTTTTATAATTTTTCTATAATCAAATAGAACAATAACGGGTATTAAAAAAATAGTTATACTTAGCAAGTTAAATGAATAGGTACCAATATAAGAAAGAACTTGTAAAAAAGCTAAATAGTCCACCCAGGAAAAAACGATAAGATTCCAAGGAAACCCTCCCAAAATAAAACTTCTAAAAAATTCTATTAGAGAGAAAAAAATTGAAAAAATTAGTATAGAAGAAAATTTTTTATTTAAAGTAAAAAAAGAGCATACAAGCGTGGCTAAACCATAAAAAATTCCTAAAAATAAAGGAATTAAAATTAATGCAATTGGTATTAAAGGTTTAAAATTATCTTCAAAAGTTAGTGCGTTTGTTATCCAATATAAGTTAGAAATAAAATAACCAAAACCAAACATCCAGCCAATTGTAAAAGAAATCGATTTTCCTTTTTTATAATTTGATATTAAATAAATTATAAATAATGGAAAAGTAATGAAATTTATAAAAAAAAAACTATATGGAGGAAGACTAAAAGAACTAATTAAACCTAAAATAAAAGGAATAATACAAATTAATATCTTATTTTGTAATAATAAAGTCAATTTATTTTATGAAAATAATTTAAAACTAAATTTTCTTTCTTAGACATTTTTTTAAAATCTTTTAATTTTTTATGATTATATCCAATTAGATGAAAATATCCATGTATCCACATTTTATCAAATTCTAAAAAAAAATTTGATAATTTTGATCTTTTATTAATTATTTCATAACTGATGGCTATATCTCCAATGTAGAAATTTTCATTTGACTGAAACGACAATACATCTGTAGGCTTATTTTTTTTTCTAAACTTTAAATTTAAGTTTTTCATTTTTCTATTATTTGTTAGAAGTATTGAAAATTCTTGTTTTTTTTTTTTAAAATAAGGAATTTTAGATAGTCTACTTAATTTTTTTTTTAAATAAATATTTGGATCTTTAATTTTATTTTTCCATTTAGGATAATCTAAAATAATATTTGCCTTAATCATTATTCATTTTTTTGATCTGAATAAGCTTTTACAATTTTTGAAACTAATGGATGTCTCACCACATCTGTATAGTCAAAGTCTACAACTGAAATTTCTTTTAAATGTCCTAATAATTTTTTTGATCTATTTAAACCTGATAAGTTTTTATTTGGCAAATCAATTTGAGAAGGGTCTCCATTTATTACAATTTTTGAATTTTCACCTATTCTTGTTAAAAACATTTTAATTTGAGTATCAGTTGCATTTTGTGCTTCATCTAGGATAGCAAAAGAATTCTTTAATGTTCTTCCTCTCATAAAAGCTAATGGCGCTATTTCTATATCGCCAACTTCTATTTTTTTTTGGATTTTTTCAAAATCTAATAAATCATAAAGTGAGTCATATAGTGGCCTTAAATAAGGGTCTACCTTTTCTCTCATATCGCCAGGCAAAAAACCTAATCTTTCTCCTGCTTCTACAGCTGGCCTTGACAATATTATTCTTTCAATTTTTTTTTCTAAAAGCATTGTTAAGGCAACAGCTACCGCTAAAAAAGTTTTACCAGTACCAGCAGGTCCTGCGGAGATTATTATTTCACTCTCTTTTAATGCTCTTACATAGTTTTTCTGTTTTTCAGATCTTGGAATTACAGATTTTTTTGGAGTTTTAATTATATATTCAATATTTTTTTTAGAATTATTTTTTTCGTCTATCATAAATTTATTTACTGAAGAAATTATATCTTTTTTTTCTATTGTACCATTTCTAATAAATTGTTCAGATAAAAATTTTATAGCATTTTTTACTAATTCATTTTTTTTTACACTACTTTTTACTAATATTGAATTTCCTCTAGTATGAATGTTTGTATTGGTTATTTCTTCTAATTGTTTAATATTATTATTAAATTCACCCAGGACACCCAAAAGTATATCATTATTTTGAAATATAATACTCAAGGTATCATTATCGGAATAAACAAACTTTAATTCTGACTTAAAATTTCTTTCAGCTATATTTTTCAATTATGCTGCTCTCATATTTTTTTTTTCACTTTTACCAAATAAATTATTTTGATTAACGTGTTCTATTTTAATATTAACATTTTTTCCAATAAAATTTTGATTTCCTTCAAAAATTACTCCGTTCATATATTGATTCCTGCCAAACAATTTTTTTTGTCCACTTATTTGATTTTCAACTAAAACATCAATTGATTTATCAATAAAGGATTTATTCATGTTTAATTGAAATTTGAATAGATGATCTTGAATTTGTAATAATCTTTCTTTTGAAATTTCTTTACTAATTTGTTCTAAATTTGAAGCCTTTGTCCCAGGCCTTGGGCTAAATATAAACGAAAACGAATTAATAAATTTAATTTTTTTTACTAAATTTAGTGTTTGTTTAAAATCACTATCTGTTTCACCAGGATATGAAATTATAAAATCACTAGAAAATTTTATCTTTGGATTAATTTTGATTAATTTTTCATAAATTTCTACATATTTTTCAACTGTATGTTTTCTATTCATTAACTTAAGGATTTTATTTGATCCACTTTGTATAGGCAGATGAACCAAGGGCATTAATTTATTATTAGTTGAATAACATTCAATTAAATCATCTGTCATATCTCTGGGATGAGATGTTGAATATCTTATTCTTTTTAATTCATTATAACTTGATAATTTTTTGATTATATCAGATATTCGATACTCTTTTGATTTTTCCTTAAAAGAATATGCATTAACATTTTGACCTAATAAAATTATTTCCTTCACACCATTTTTAATTAAGCTTTCTGCTTCAACTATAATTTTATTAAATGGTCTAGAATATTCTGGTCCCCTTGTGTAAGGTACTACACAAAAACTACAAAATTTATCACATCCTTCTTGAATAGTTAAATAAGAGGAAATTTTATTATTTTTATTTTTAATGTTATCAAAATAATTAAACTTTGTAACTGTATCAAATTCTGTTTCTTCTATTTTGGTATCTTTAATAAAGTTTTTTAACTTGTCATTGATCTTATGATATGATTGAGGACCTATAACTATATCTATGTAAGGCTCCCTATTTAACATTTCTTGATTTTCAGCTTGAGCTACACATCCGGCCACAACTATTATTGGTTTACTTTTTTCTTTATATAATTTTTTAACTCTTCCTATTTCATGATAAACTTTTTCTTTTGCCTTATCTCTAATATGACATGTATTTAATATATAACAATCTAAGTTCTCTTGATCTAGACTCTTTCTAAAACCCAATTTTTTTACAGAATCATAAATTCTATTAGAATCATACTCATTCATTTGGCAGCCAAATGTTTTAATAAATATTTTTTTTTCCATTAATTAGGATTTTTTTTTTATTCCATAAAGTTCTAATTTATGATCGACTAAATTATAACCATATTTTTCTGCAACTTTTTTTTGTAATTTTTCAATTTCATCATCAACAAACTCGATTATCTCTCCCGTATTAACATCAATGAGGTGATCATGATGCCCTTCGCTAATCTCTTCATATCTTGCTTTTCCACCTTTAAAATCATGCTTTGCAATTATACCAGCTTCTTCAAACAATTTCACAGTTCTATAAACTGTGGCTATGCTAATTTTTGAGTCGATACTTGAAACTCTTAAATATAGTTCATTAACATCTGGATGGTCTTGAGCCTCTGACATTACTTTGGCTATTATTCTTCTTTGATCAGTAAGCTTCACTCCTTTTGCTACACATTTTTTTTCAATTGTTTCTGACATAATTTTATAATAACTCTAATATTGAGGTTTTATCAAATTTTTAATTAACAAACCTTTATTAAATAACTCAATAATTTCCACATAATTTTGATTAATCGCTTGATCTGAACTAAAACCATATAAATCTATTTTATTTGCAAAACTTATACCTTTTGCTGTAGCCAATGAAGCCCTTATTCCTGAAAATTTTCCTGGCCCTTGATTAACAAATATATTGCTTATATTTTTAATATTTAGGTCATTTTTTTCTAAAAATTTTAAAAGTAATATTGTAAGTTTATCAAAATTTTCTCTATTGTTACTAAACTCACTAGTATATGATTTATTATCAGCCATGACTGTAAAAAAAATTGTATCGTTTGCTGCATCAATTATTAAATTATTCATATTAATTAATTTTATTTTAAATACTAATGTATTTGCAAATAATAACAAATATTATTCAAATGATAAGGGTATACTTTCAATAATGTATCATAGGTTTAATGAAAATAAATATCCATCAACAAATATAAAAATGGAAATTTTTAAAAAACAAATGGATTTGATTAAAGAAGAAAACATTAGCTTCATTAATCCAGATGATTTTAATTTAAATTTTAATAAACCAAAGTTAAAAAAAAAAATTTTATTAACAATAGATGATGGATTTACTTCTTTTTATGAAAATGCATGGCCATATTTAAAAGAAAAAAAAATTCCATTTATATTATTTATTTCAACAGAAGCAGTTGGAAAGTATGGTTATATGAATTGGGAACAAATAAAAGAGATTGAAAGAGAAAAATTCGCATTTATTGGCAATCATTCTCATTCTCATGAATATCTAATTAAATATAACTTTAATAAGTTTAAGGAAGATATTGACACATCAATAAAAATATTTATTAAAAATATTGGTTATAATCCTGTATTTTTTTCATACCCATTTGGTGAATATAGTCTAGAACAACAAAAATACATTTCAAGTAAGTTTGATTTTGCATTTGGGCAGCATTCAGGATTAATTGATATTAACAAAAATAAATATGAACTAGCAAGATTTCCAATTAATGAAAAATATGGTGATTTAAAAAGATTCAGTTTTTTATTAAATTTATATCCACTTGAGTATAAAAATATAATCCCTGAAGATAAATACGTACTACAAAATAATAATCCCCCAAAAACTATTATTGAATTTTTTGAAGAACAAAAAAATTTAGAAAAAATTAATTGCTTTTCAGATGAAGGGAATAAATGGGATAAATCTATAATTAATTTAGTAAAAAATAAACTTTATATTGAATTTAGAGATAAATTTTCTTTTAGAAGAGGTAGAATAAATTGTTCTCTACATGATGATATTGGATGGAGATGGCTTGGAATTCAATTTTCAATAGAACAAAATTAAACTAAACTTTTTTCTCTAATACTGTCAGGTAAAATTTGTGCATCATCAAAATCTGTTAACTTATTTTGATCAATAATTTGTTTTAATATTTTTGTATATTCTGTTCCAGTTTCGGCATATTTATCTAAGTATTTTACTAACTCTAAACTATTTAATGATCCGTAAACATCCCTTTGAATTGCCCTTACTTTTCTAAATTTTTTATAACTTTTATGAGTATTTAAATTCCTTTGATAAGCTCTAACTGAAGCTTTAAGAATTTTAAATTTCATAACTTTATGAGTTTCTCCTATTTCAGATCCAGCTGGCTTAATTCCCTCTCCATCATAAGTCCATTGTCCAAATAATGCATTTCCCTCTTGAGCAAACCTTGATGTTCCCCATCCAGTCTCTTTCGCTGCTTGAGCAATAGCTAGTGAAACAGGAATTTCATCCATTCTTATTTTTAATGTAGCTAAGTCTTTATTTGCAACACCATATTGTTTAAATTTACTTTTTAACCAATTTTTTTCAGCTTCAGTATTATTATTCTTATTTAAAATAGAAAAAAGTGTTTTTCTTTCTAATCTTATTTTTTTATTTTCTTCTAAAATTAAAGGTAGAACTATTTGAATAAATAATTCTTTTTTTTTTTTAGTACTTTCAATTAATTTAATTTCACTTGGAAGAATATCTATAGTTATAGGTTTAACTAATTTGTTTTTCCTAATATCATTTAAATTATAGTCCTCATCTTTAAATAATTGCTTAATTGTTGATGCACTTAATCTAACTGTGTCTTTCTCACTTATATCAAAATCAAAAACATCGGTAAATAGATCTCCAAATTCTACTTCATTACTTTCATTAAGAGTTCTATTTTTTTTAATATCTTTTCCCTCTAAAACTCTATTGAAATTTAAATTCGAATTATTAAGAACAGTTTCATTTTTATTTAAATTTTTTATATAAAAGTCTTTTAGAGAAGGTGCAACATAAAACAAACCTACAAAAAAAATACCCATCATTGTAGTATAAAAAAAGTTTTCAATACTTTTAGGATATGATTTCTGCTTCTTATAAATTTTGTATCCTTTATTCTGTAAAAATTTTTTTAACTTATTAATATTTATTTTTGCAAAATGATTCATAGTTTTATTATAATTGATTCTTTAAAATTTTTAGATAGCAATTACTTCTTTAATTTCAGGGATATAATGACACAAAAGGTTTTGCACTCCTTGTTTTAATGTCATGGTTGAGCTTGGACAACCTGAACAACTGCCTTGAAGGCTAACAGTTACAACACCATTTTTAAATTCTTTAAACTTTATATCTCCACCATCCCTTGCGACTGCAGGTCTTACTTTTGTTTCCAGTATTTGTACAATTTTTTTTTCAACATCAGATAAATCTTTTATTTGAGAATTTTTACTTTCTTTATCTAATACAATTTCATTACCATCAGAGTAATAATCATTAATAAATGAAATTATTATATGTTTTAAATCTTCCCATTCTATTTTTTCATCTTTATTAACTGAAAGAAAATCATCTGATAAAAAAATACTTGTTACACCATTAATAGATAAAATATTTCTTATTAAATCGTTATTAGTTTCATTTTTATCAACTATTTCAATTGGTATATCATTAGATACTTTCTTTCCTGGCAAAAACTTTAAAGAATTTGGATTGGGTGTAATTTCAGTTTGTACAAACATAATACTTATATAATTATTATTTTAAAAGTTTAAAGAATTTAAAATCAAAATCCTATAATTTTTTTCATTTCTTTTACTTTTTTAGAAGTTATTTTATGGGCTTTTTCAGCACCTTCTTCTAAAATTTTATCTATAAAATTATTATCCTTCTTTAACTTATTTATTTCATAAGATATTGGAGAAATTTTTTCTACAACAAGATCTGAAAGTTTTTGTTTAAATTCAGAAAAATTTTTTCCACTAAACTCATTTATTGTGTCAAATAATGTTTGATTATTTAAACTTGAATAAATTCCTAAAAGATTTGCAACTTCAGGTCTTTCATTTAATTTTTTGTCATCAAACGGTAAAGGTTCATTGTCAGTTTTAGCTTTTTTAATTTTATTTACTATTTCGTCTTTTTTATCTGTTAAATTAATTCTACTTAAATCTGAAGGATCAGATTTACTCATTTTTTTTTTTCCATCTTTTAAACTCATGATTCTTGCAAAATTTTTTTGTATTAATGGTTCCGGTGCTATAAAAAAATTATCAACTTTAAAATCTAAATTAAACTTTTGAGCAATATCTCTGGATAGTTCTAAATGTTGTTTTTGATCTTCTCCAACAGGTACATGTGTTGAGTCGTACAATAAAATATCAGCAGCCATAAGTATTGGATATATATATAAACCAACACTTGCTTTTTCTTTATCTTTTCCAGCTTTTTCTTTGAATTGTGTCATACGATTTAACCATCCCATTCTTGCAATGCATCCTAAAATCCACGAACCCTCAGAGTGAGCTGGCACTAGAGACTGATTAAAAATTATACTTTTTTTATAATCTAATCCACTAGCTAAAAAAGCAGCTGTTGTCTCTCTTATATTATCTTTTAAAATCTTTGGATCCTGTTTAACGGTAATTGCATGTAAATCTACAACACAATAAACACACTCATTATCTTTTTCATTTTGCAATGCTACAAAATTTTTAATTGCTCCTAAATAATTTCCTAAATGTAAATTTCCAGTTGGTTGAACTCCAGAAAAAATTTTCTTTTTCATTTTTAGTACTTTAATTTAATATCCGAAATTTTGAAAGCTTTAGTGAGTATTGAGGTTATTATATAAACTAAAAATGTAACAATAACTAAGAAAACCATAGTTAATAACTTATGCTCACTTTCATAAATTAAATATTCATTAAAATTTTGAATTAATCTGTAAAAAATAAAAGAAGAAAAAAAACTTACAATTAATATATTTAAAAATTTAATTGGAAAGTTTTTATAAAAAGTAAAATATTTTTTTAAGAGTAAATAAAAAAATAGCAATAAAGTATTAAACCAAGAAGATATTGTTGTTGCAATTGGAATTATAATAAATCCAATTTTATTAAAAAAATAAACACTTATAAAAATATTTAACAAAACTGAAAATATTGAAAAATGAAAAGGAGTTCTTGTATTATGTCGTGCAAATAAAAAACTTGAAAATACTTTAATTAGCGCAAATGCAGGCAAACCAAGCGCAAAATAAAATAAAGCATGTGCTGAATTTTTAACGCTGCTTATATCAAATGATCCATACCCAAATAGTGCAGATGTAATTTCTTCAGATGCTATTAATAGCGCAGCTGTTGCAGGTAAACTTAAAAATAGACTTAATTCTAAAGATTTATTTTGAATAAAATCTATTTTGATATTGTTTTTGCTATTTATATATTTAGATAAGCTTGGTAACAATACTGTACCAATTGCAATTCCTGCAATAGCTAAATTTATTTGATAAATTCTATCAGCATAATAAAGATAAGAAACTGCATTTGCTTGAAAAGAAGCAATTATTGTTCCAACGAGAATATTTATTTGTGTCACACCTGAAGAAAAAATACTTGGAAATAATTTTTTAAAAAATAATTTTATTTTTTTATTATTTTTAAATTTAAAATAAATTTTTGGAATATAATATTTTTTAACAAAAAAAATTAAAAAAATTAGTTGTATCGCTCCTGCAAGAGTAACTGCATATGACAAATAATATACAAGTTGATCTGACAAATATTTTCCAAATGATAAAACTAATATTAAAATAATATTTAAAACAATTGGTGTAGCAGAAGCTGCAGCAAATTTATTATGCGAATTTAATATTGCAGAAAAAAAAGATGATAAACTTACAAATAGTAGAAATGGAAAGGTTATTCTAGTAAGATTAATTGCAATTTCTAACTTTTCTGAATCTTCTATAAATCCTGGTGCAATTAATTTCACAAATAGTGGCATAAAAATTTCGATTACAAAAACAATCACAAGTAAAGATAAAAAAAGAATATTAAAAATATTGTTTGCAAATAATTCTGCACTTTTCTTACTTTTGTTTAATTCTGAGGAATAACTAGGTACAAAAGCGGCATTAAATGTTCCCTCTGAAAACAATCTTCTAAAAGTATTAGGAAATCTGAATGCAACAAAAAAAGCATCAGCAATTGGACCGGCCCCAAGGAAAATTGCAATTAGTATATCTCTTAGATATCCTGTTAATCTACTTATTAAAGTAAAGAAACTGAATGTACCGGTTGACTTAATTAGGTTCATAAATCATATTAGTCTTAAATTTGCTCCATTTGTATATCTAATTACAAAAAATGAAAAAAAAGAAAATTGAACATTATTCAGACAAAGAAGCTTTAGAGTTTCATAATAGTAATAAATCTGGCAAGATTGAGATAATTCCTTCAAAGCCCATGACAACAAAAAGAGATTTAGCTTTAGCCTATTCTCCTGGCGTTGCAGCGCCTGTAAAAGCAATATCAGATAATCCAGATGCTGCTTATGACTATACAAGTAAAGGAAATTTGGTAGCTGTAATCACAAATGGTTCTGCAGTTTTAGGCATGGGTAATTTAGGTGCTTTAGCATCAAAACCCGTAATGGAGGGAAAAGCAGTATTATTTAAAAGGTTTGCTGATATCAATTCTATAGATATTGAAATTGATTCATCGGACGTAAATGAAATTATAAATAGTATTAAAAATATTGCAGGAAGCTTTGGTGGAATAAATTTAGAAGATATAGCAGCACCTGATTGTTTTATTATTGAAGAAAAGTTAAAAAAAAAATTAGATATTCCAGTATTTCATGATGACCAACATGGAACAGCAATAATAACTACTGCAGCATTAATTAACGCGCTTGATATATCAAAAAAATCAATAAAAAAAATTAAAGTAGTTGTTAATGGGGCAGGAGCTTCAGCTATAGCTTGTACTAATTTATTAAAAAATACTGGAGTGCCAAAAAAAAACATACTAATGCTTGATAGCAAAGGTGTGCTATACCGGGGTAGAAAAAATCTTAATCAATGGAAATCAACTCATGCAATTGAAACGAAAAAAAGAACACTAGATGAAGCTATAGATGGAGCCGATGTTTTTCTAGGTTTGTCTTCTAAAAGTATTTTATCAAAAGAAATGGTAAAAAAAATGGCTCAGAACCCAATTATATTTGCATGCGCAAATCCTGATCCCGAAATAACTCCTGAGGAAGTGGAAGAAGTAAGAAGTGATGCAATAATTGCAACTGGAAGATCTGATTATCCTAATCAAGTAAATAATCTTATTGGTTTTCCATATATTTTTAGAGGAGCATTGGATGTAAGAGCCAAGACAATTAATGAAGAGATGAAAGTTGCTGCTGCAAATGCAATAGCCTCTCTTGCCCGAGAAAGAGTACCAGATGAAGTTGTTGCTGCAATGGGGGGTGATAGACCAACTTATGGAAAAGAATATATAATTCCATCCACATTTGATCCAAGATTAATAAGTGTAATACCAGTTGCGGTAGCAAAAGCAGCAATTAAAAGTGGTGTTGCAAGAAAAAAAATTAAAAACTTTGAAGTTTATGCTGATCAATTAAAACAAAGATTAGATCCGTCTGTAACAATCATGCAAGGAATAAATAATCAAATTAAAAAGACTCAAAAGAGAATTGTATTTACTGATGGAGAAGACCAAAATACTTTAAAGGCTGCAATTGCATTTAAAAAAAGTGGTTTGGGTATTCCAATTTTAGTAGCTAAAGAAAAAGTAGTTAAAAATAAACTTAAAGAAATTGGGTATAGTGAAAATTTTGATATTGAAATTATTAACTCAAAATCAAAAAAGAACAGAGAAAAATATCTAAAGTATATTTTTAAAAAATTACATGGAGACAAGGGTAGGCTTGAACCAGATGTATATGAATTGTATTTGAAAGATTGTGAAAGAATAATTAAAAATGATAGAGTAGCATGGGGATCATGTATGGTTTCTTGTGGTGATGCAGATGCTATGGTTACAGGAAATACAAGAAGATATGGTCAATCTTTGGATAAAGTATTAAAAGTTGTAGATTCGAGACCTGGAGAGATTATGTTTGGTCTAAATATGATTGTAAGTAAAGGGAGAACTATATTCATTGGAGATACTTCAGTTCATGAATATCCTACTTCAGCACAAATGGCAGAAATAGCTATATCTGCTGCTAGAGTAGTTAGACTATTTGGATTTAATCCCAAGATTGCCTTCTTATCACATTCAACTTTTGGACAACCTATAACCAGCAGAACAAAACACATAAGAGACGCAGTAGAAATACTAAAACGAAAAAAAGTTGATTTTAATTTTGATGGAGATATGCAGCCAGACGTAGCTTTAAATGAGGAATATAAAGAACTTTACCCCTCTTCTAAAATAGTTGGAAATGCTAATATACTTATAATGCCTGGACAACATAGTGCAGCGATTTCTTATAAAATTATGAAAACTTTAGGTGATGCAAAAGTCATTGGACCTTTATTAATTGGTCTTGGAGAGGCAATAGAAATTGCTCCATTAAGATCATCAACTTCTGATATTTTAAATCTTGCATCAGTCGCTGCTTACTCAGCAGGTGTAATTAATTATAGTAAAAAAAATTAATTTTTCTGAATTCTTAAATCCTCAACCAAAAGAATGCTAGAAATAATATCTTCAACATCAAGTATCTGTTTTGCTTCATCTATAACTAATGATTGTTCCTCTTTTGATTCTGCTATTCCATAAATATAAATTTTTTTTTTATAAGTATCTATACTATAGTTAGCAGATTTTATTTTTTTGTTAAAAATTAACGCTGTTCTTAATTGTGAGGTTATTAAAATATCCTTGGCTGATTGTTTAAAGTTAAATTCTTCTTTAATTTTTAAATCATTTTTAACTGATCTTGCTCCTTCTATTTCCCAAGCTAATTTAGTAATTTTTAATTTTTCTTCTGGGTCATCTACCTTTCCAGTAATAAATATTCTTCCATCTAATACTTGGGTACTTATGCTTAATAAATAATTTTTATTCATTAATAATAATTTTGCATCTAGATTTTTATCCATAATACCATCATCAATTTGGGTACCTAAAGTTCTTGGATCTAAAGCGACTGTAACTCCTGTTCCAAATACTCCTTTTGATGAAGCTCCTACACAACCATTTAGTAGAAATAAAATTAATATAAAATTAATAAATTTATTTTTCATTTTTTAATTCCAAACAATAATTATAGACTTCTTTTTTTGATATATTTCTTCCATCTATAATTAATTCTATAATTTCCTTAATACTTAGTTTTTTAATTAATTTTTTTATTTTTATTTTATCAGATTCGTTTAATTTATTCGAAATTTTATTTAATAATCTTTTTTCAGAAACTACTAGTGTAATTTCACCTTTTAAGGTTAATTTTTTCTCATCTAGATCTTTTATATTGAATCTAAAATATTCTTCGTAATATTTGGTTATTTCTTTACAAATTAAAATTTGCCTATCTAAGAAATATTTTTTAATTATACTTATTGATCTATTAAATTTTTTTGCAGATATAAAAAATATTATTGCACTATTTAATTTAGATAAAACTTCAAAATTTTTTTTTATTTCTGAATTATTTTCAGGAAAAAAACCATAAAAATAATATTTATCCGAAAAGCCACTAACTGAAAATGCTGCAATAGACGCTGATGGTCCGGGTATAGAAATTAAATTTATTTTATTATTTACACATTCTTTAACAAGTATTCTTCCTGGATCAGAAACAATAGGAGTTCCAGCATCAGATATCAATGATACGATTTTTTCTGACTTTAAAATATCAATAATTTTTTTAAGATTTTTTTTTTCGTTAAACTTATGATTAGGTATTAATTTAGATTGAATTTTATATTTTGATAAAAGCTTCCTTGAAACTCTTGTATCTTCACATAAAATATAGTCAGATTTTCTTAATACTTTCAATGCTCTTAGGGTAATATCTTCCAAATTTCCTATGGGCGTAGAAACAATATATAGACCATATTTTAAATTACAATTTACTGAGTCAGTTTGTAGATTCATTATTTTAATTGATTATAATATTAACATTAAAATGAAAAAAATTATTCAATTTATTATTTTTATATTTATAGGTTTTATACTGAGTATTTCTCAAAGTTTTTCAGATGAAAAAATTAAAATAGGTTTATTAGTTCCTTTATCGGGAGAGTATAAAGAAATTGGTAATTCGATATTAAAAGCTACAAGACTTGCTATAAATAAAATTGATGATTTGAAGATAAAAGTTATTCCAAGAGATACAAAATCTAACCCCGAAACTACTTTAAAAGTCTCCAAAGAACTTCATGATCAAGGTGTTAGAATAATCATAGGACCAGTATTCAATAAAAACTTAATTTATTTGGATAAATTAAGTGAGGTAACTTTTTTATCTCTGTCAAATACAAATATAAATAATCCAAAAAATGTTATTAGCGGAGGTATAAATGCAATTTCCCAAATAAATGCAATAAAGAAATTTCAAGAATTTGCTAAACTGGAAAGAAGTATTTTATTAATTCCTAACTCTGATTTTAAAAATGAAATTGAAGATGCAGTTAAAAAAACAAAAATTAAATTAAAAGATAAATTTGTATATGACTCAGATCCAACCATTTTGACATCTCAAATAGAAAAATTAACAAGATATTCACAAAGAAAACAAAATTTGGAAGATGAAATAAAAAGATTGAAAAATTCTAATGAGCAAAATAAAGAAAAGAAAATTTTTAATTTAGAAAAAAGAGATACATTAGGAGGAATTAACTTTGATTCAGCAATTATTGCTGATTTTGATGAAAGTTTAAAAAGTGTTACTACTTCATTGTTGTATACTGATATATCTTCAAAAAGAATTAAATATATAACACTTAACCAATGGTTTGATAAATCTATTCTTAAAGAAGAAAATCTTCAACCCATTTATTTTCCATCAATAAACAAAAAAAATTATGATAATTTTGTTTTAGAATACTTCACAATTTATAATGAATACCCTAACCAAATATCCTTTTTGAGCTTTGATTTGGTAGGATTGGTATATTTTTTATTATATAAGAATGATTTTGTTGCTGATAACAAAATTTTTTATAAAAAAAATAAATTTAAAGGAAAAATAGGAATTTTTGAAATCAATAAAAATAAAATAAGTCATATATTAAATTTTTACGTAGCGGAAAATAATAGTTTTAGAAAAATTTTTTAATTTTTCTAAAAGCTCTTATTCTATGATCAATTTTATATTTTTCTTTTGGTTCCATTTGTCCAAAAGTAATTTTTTTGTTTAGAGGTATAAATATAGGATCATAGCCAAATCCATTATTACCTTTTTTAAATCGGGAAATTGTTCCTTCTATTTTACCATTGACAGTTATATATTTATTGTCTGGCCAATAAATAGTTAGCGAACAAATAAATCTTGCTGAGGTTTTAGTTTTATACCAATTTAAATTTTTTTTTTTTAACTCTTTATAAACTTTCTTAATTGCAATATTGAAATTACTTTTTTTTCCTCCCCATCTCGCAGAATAAATCCCTGGAAGTCTATTAAGTCTATCAATTTCAAGCCCAGAGTCATCTGCTAAGCAGATCATGCTGCTTTTTTTTGAAAAAAATTTAGCTTTTATAAATGAATTTTCATTAAAATTTTTTCCATTTTCTTTTGGGCTCTTTAAATTTAAATCATTAGGAGTTAAGATCTCTACCTTTTTAGGCAATAAATCTCTTATTTCCTTTATTTTACCTCTATTATTAGATCCAACAAATAAATTTAATATTTTTTCTTTTTTCATCTAGAAATTCTCATTTTTCTTACCATATAGAAGGATATGGAAAAAGAAGAAAACCAAAATTCTAATTCTGATGATGTAGAAAAGATTAAAGATAATGAAGATACAGATAAATCTACTGAAAAAAACGAATATTTAAAACCAGGGGATAAAATAAAAGAATTAGAGGATAGATTGGCTAGAGCCTATGCGGAAATTGAAAATCAGAGAAGAAGATTTGAAAAAGAAAAAGACGACGCATTTGATTATGGTGGATTTTCACTTGCACGAGAAACTTTAAATTTAATTGATAATTTAGAAAGATCAAAGTTTGCATTAGAAAATGATGAAACTTTAAAAAATTCTGAAGCACTTAAAAAAATAATTGATCATTTAAATGTAATTCAAAAAGATATGATCTCAATATTAAAGAAAAATAACATTGAAGAAATAAATTCAATTGATCAAAAATTAGACCCTAATCTTCATCAGGCAATGATGGAAATAGAAGATGATAATAAAGAAAGTGGAACGGTGGTTCAGGAGATTCAGAAAGGATTTATGATGAAAGATAGACTATTAAGACCTTCTCTTGTAGCAGTTTCAAAAAAAACAAATAGAAAAGATGAGAATTTAAAAAAAGATCAAAAAAGTGAGGAAAATCAATCAAAATCCAAGAAAAATTAGTTTTTTAAGGAACTTGCAGATTGAAAATTAACACATATATGAAGAAAGAAAGTAAATTATGAGCAAAGTAATAGGAATAGATTTAGGAACAACAAATTCGTGTGTTTCAATAATGGAAGGAACACAGCCAAAAGTTTTAGAGAATACTGAAGGCGCAAGAACGACTCCTTCGGTAGTGGCTTTTACAGAAGGCGATGAAAAATTAGTAGGACAACCTGCAAAAAGACAAGCCGTTACTAATCCAGAAAATACAATATTTGCTGTTAAAAGACTGATAGGAAGAAATTTTGAGGATCCGACAGTAAAAAAGGACATCGAAACATCTCCATTTAAAATTATAAATTCAGATAGTGGTGATGCATGGATTGAATCCCAAGGCAAAAAATATTCTCCATCTCAAATTTCAGCATTTGTTTTACAAAAAATGAAAGAAACTGCTGAGAAATACCTTGGACAAGAAGTTACTAAAGCAGTTATCACAGTTCCAGCTTATTTTAATGATGCTCAAAGACAAGCAACTAAAGATGCAGGAAAAATAGCTGGGTTAGAAGTATTAAGAATAATCAATGAACCAACTGCAGCTTCTTTAGCTTATGGGTTAGATAAAAAACAAAATAAAAAAATTGCAGTTTATGATTTAGGTGGAGGAACTTTCGACGTTTCCATTTTAGAGCTTGGTGATGGAGTTTTTGAAGTTAAGTCTACTAATGGTGACACATTTTTAGGTGGTGAAGATTTTGACAACACAATTGTCGATTATTTATTAACCGAATTCAAAAAAGAAAATGGAATAGATTTAAAATCTGACAAACTTGCTTTACAAAGATTGAAAGAAGCAGCTGAGAAAGCAAAAATAGAATTATCATCTGCAGCACAAACTGAAATTAATTTACCCTTTATAACTGCAGATAAAACAGGACCAAAACATATTAATTTAAAAATGACTAGAGCAAAATTAGAAGCTTTAGTAGAAGATTTAATTGGAAGAACAATTCCACCTTGTAAAACAGCGCTTAATGATGCTGGATTATCAGCAGGTGAAGTTGATGAAATCATTTTGGTAGGTGGAATGACAAGAATGCCTAAAGTAATTGAAGAAGTTAAAAATTTCTTTGGAAAAGAACCAAATAAAAGCGTAAACCCTGATGAAGTTGTAGCTATGGGAGCTGCAATTCAAGCAGGAGTACTCCAGGGAGATGTTAAAGATGTACTATTATTAGATGTTACTCCTTTGTCATTAGGAATTGAGACCCTTGGAGGAGTATCAACAAAACTTATAGATAAAAATACAACTATACCAACAAAAAAAAGTCAGGTTTTTTCAACTGCGGAAGATAACCAGCCCGCTGTATCGATAAGAGTGCTTCAAGGTGAAAGAGAAATGGCATCAGATAACAAATTGCTTGGAAATTTTGAATTAGTTGGAATAGCTCCAGCAGCAAGAGGAGTTCCACAGATAGAAGTAACTTTTGATATAGATGCTAATGGAATAGTGAATGTTTCTGCAAAAGATAAGGGAACTGGTAAAGAACAAAAAATTCAAATTCAAGCTTCGGGTGGTTTAAGCGAAGAGGAAATTAGTAAAATGGTTAAAGAAGCAGAAGCAAATAAAGATGCAGATAAAAAGAAAAGAGAGTCAGTTGATTCAAGAAATCAAGCTGATACTTTATTACACTCAACAGAAAAAAATTTAAAGGAGCATGGCAGTAAAGTATCTGATGCAGATAAAAAGGCTATTGAAACTGCATCTGCTAATTTAAGAAATTCTTTAAAAGGAACTGATGTTGAAGATATTAAGAAAAAAACACAAGATTTAGTTCAGGCTTCAATGAAATTAGGTGAAGCAATTTATAAATCTCAGAAAAGTGCTAAGCCTGATGATGCACCAAAAGACGCAAAAGTAAAAGAAGAAGGAAAAAAAGACGATAACGTTGTTGATGCAGACTTTGAAGAAGTAAAAGACGATAATAAAGAAAAAAGCGCCTAAGCTAACAACTATTTGTCTAATTAGTTATGGCAAAAAGAGATTACTATGAAGTCTTAGGTTTAAATAAAAGTGCAACTCCAGATCAAATAAAATCGGCATATAGAAAGTTGGCTGTAAAACATCACCCTGACAAAAATAAAGGTGATAAATCTTCTGAAGAAAAATTTAAAGAAGCGTCCGAAGCTTATCATGTACTTTCAAATACAGAACGTAAACAAAGTTACGATAATTTTGGTCATGCTGCATTTGAGAATGGTGGTGGTGGAAGAAGTGGTTTTGGAAATTTTGATTTTTCTAGCTCTTTTTCAGATATATTTGAAGATTTTTTTGGAGAAGGTTTTGGTGGTGGTAGACGCTCTAAAAGATCGAATAATAGAGGGTCAGATTTAAGATATGATTTATCAATTACTTTGGAGGAGGCTTATGCGGGTAAAAAACAAGATATAAAATTCTCTACATCTGAAAAATGTGACACTTGTAAAGGATCTGGATCAAAACCTGGAACTAATCCCAGTTCTTGTTCAATGTGTGGAGGTCATGGACAAGTTAGATCAAGCCAAGGATTTTTTACTGTTCAACAAACATGCCCGCAATGCTCAGGATCAGGAGAAGAAATTACCAACCCATGCAATACTTGTAATGGACAAGGAAAACAACAGGCCTCTAAAAGACTTTCAGTTTCAATTCCAAAAGGTGTCGATGACGGAACGAGAATAAGACTTACCGGTAAAGGAGAAGCAGGATCAAGAGGCGCAGGAAATGGAGATCTATATTTATTTATTAATGTTTATTCACATGATCTGTTTAAAAGATCAGAAGAAAATTTATTTTTTGAATGTCCTATATCTATTGCAGATGCAGCATTAGGAACGTCAATTGAAATACCAACAATTGATGGTGGAAAAGCTAAAATAAAAATTCCATCAGGAACTCAAAGTGGAAAACAATTTAGGCTAAAAGGCAAAGGAATGCCATTTATGAGAGGAAGCGGAATTGGAGATCTTTATGTTCAGGTTAATACTGAAGTCCCAGTTTCTTTAAATAGAGAACAAAAAGAATTATTAGAAAAATTTAGAGAAATTGAAAACGAAAAATCAAACCCAAGTATTAAAAAATTCTTTCAAAAAGCAAAGAGTTTTTGGAAAAATTAAAAAATGGGATTGGAAGAAATCGTCCCAGCAATATCTTTAATAGCTGTTTTAATATTGGTTCTTCCAGCATTTCTTAGATCTAATTCAAAATTAAAACAGTTTTTAAAAAATCTATCTATTTGGGCTATAATTGTTTTGGTAGTTATGATAGTTTCATATTTTATCTTGAAATGAGAAAAATATGATATTGATAAGGACTGGTAGGTAATATTGAAAAAAATTAATTTAGCTATAACTGGGTGCATGGGGAGAATGGGGCAACAGATTATTAAATCTGCTAGATCAGATAAAAATTTTAAGATAGTCGCTATTACAGAAAATAGAATAATTAATAAAAAAATTAATGGAATTAAACCTAGCTTAAATACAAAACAAGCCTTTAAAAAAGCTAATTTAATAATAGATTTTACAGTTCCAAAATGCACATTTGAAGTTTTAAAAATTGCAGCAAAACTTAAAAAAAGAGTAGTTATTGGAACAACTGGATTTTCAAAAAAAGAGGAGAATATAATTAAAAAATATTCAAAAAAAATACCAATACTTAGGGCTGGGAACATGAGTTTAGGAATAAACTTATTAATGTATTTAACTGAAATTACATCAAAATCTCTTGGTAATAGTTTTTTAAGTAAAGTTTTTGAAATTCACCACAAACATAAAAAAGATCATCCTTCGGGAACAGCTTTGATGCTTGGAAAAGGTATTGCAGTTGGAAAGAATAAAGATTTTTATAAGTTGATGGGAAAAAAATATTTAAACAGAAAATCTTTTCCTTATGGAAAGAAAATTAACTTTAGTTCATTAAGAAAAGGTGAGGTTATTGGAGAACATGAAGTAACTTTCTCGAGTGGTAAAGAAATAATTACATTAAATCATGAAGCATTTGATAGAGCTCTTTATTCAGAAGGAGCATTTACAGCAGCCAAATGGCTAATGAAAAAAAAACCTGGTCTTTATTCAATGAGAGATGTTTTGAACTTTAAATGAATGAAGTTCAAAGATCTAAAATAATATTAAAAATTCTAAATAGAATTTATCCAAAAACACCAATCCCTTTAAAACACAGAAATAAATTTACACTATTAGTCTCTGTATTGCTATCTGCTCAAACTACAGATGTTAATGTAAATAATGTTACTAAAAATATTTATCCAAAATTCAACAAGCCAGAACACTTTGTAAAATTAGGAAGAAAAAAAATTGAAAAATTAATTAAGAGTATAGGTATTTTTAGAATTAAAGCTAAAAGTGTTTATTATCTATCAAAACAAATAATTAAAAAACATGGGGGAAAGATTCCCGAAACTTTTGAAGAACTAGAAAAGCTTCCTGGTGTTGGGCATAAAACTGCTAGTGTAGTTATGTCACAGGGTTTTGGGCATCCAGCCTTTCCCGTGGATACTCATATTCATCGATTAGCTCAAAGATGGGGATTAACTAATGGTGAAAATGTTGTTCAAACTGAAAAAGATTTAAAAAGGTTATTTCCTAAAAAATCCTGGAATAAGCTTCACCTTCAAATAATTTATTATGGAAGAGAATTTTGTAAAGCTAGAGAATGCTATGGTTTGACTTGTAAAATTTGCACTACTTGCTATCCTAATAGAAAATCACCAATAAAAACAAAGAAAGCATAATTATGAAAATTTTAGGAATAGGAAATGCAATTGTAGATGTAATTTGTAAAGTGGACGACAATTTTATTAATCAGAATAGTTTAACTAAAAGTACGATGAAATTAATTTTTGATGAAAATGAATTTAAAAAATTATTAACTAACCTTAAAATAGAAAAAACTGTTTCTGGAGGATCGGTAGCAAATTCAATAGTGGGTATATCTCAACTAGGCAATAAAGTAGGATTCATAGGTAAAGTATCTGATGATGAACTAGGAAGTAAGTATGAAGAAGGATTAAAAAAAGAAAATGTTGAATATTTTTATTCCAAAAAAAAAGAGGAATTGCCCACAGGAACATGTTTGATTTTAGTTACACCAGACTCTGAAAGAACAATGTGTACATTCTTAGGTACAGCTGGAAAAATTAATGAAAGTGATGTTAGTTCTGATGCAATTAAGAAAAGTGAAATAATATTTCTGGAAGGTTATCTTTGGGATGAAGGTGAGCCTAAAAAAGCTTTTGATAAAGCAATAAATAATGCAAATAAAGTTGCTATGTCCTTATCAGATCAGTTTTGTGTCGATAGACATAAAACCCACTTTTTAGATTTAGTAAAAAATAAATTGGATATTACGTTTGCTAATGAACAAGAAGTTATGTCATTAATTGATGCTAAAAATTTTAGCGAGGTGATAAATTTTTCTAAACAACTTGGTAAATTAATTGTGATTACACGGGGAGAGAATGGAGCCATTGCAATAGAAGGGGACAATGTTATTGAATGTGGAGTTCAAAAAAATCTTAAAATTGTTGACTTAACTGGTGCTGGAGATCTTTTCGCTGGTGGATTTTTGCACGGTCATGTAAATAATTTATCAATAAAAGAAAGTCTACAAAAGGGAACTGAAATGTCATCTAAAGTTATCCAACAGATTGGAGCTAGACTATAAAGAGTTTTGAGAAATTTTATTTCTTTTTTCTTTTAAAGCTTCCTTTGCCTTTTTTTGGTTTAACTATTCTTGGTTTATATTTTTTTGATAAAAGATCTTTTGCTATGAAATTTCTTTTTTTCACTAGATTGTATAGCCTTTTTTTGTACTATTAATAAAAGTTTTGTCTTCAAATTTTTCTAAAATTTTTTTTCTTAGTCTATAAATATGTGTTTCAACTGTATGAGTTTCTAAGATAGAATTATGTCCCCAAACTTTTTTTTGAAGATTTTCTATGTTTTGTGGAGACTTGGACTCTTTCAAAAAAAGTATAATTTGAACTTCTCTTTGAGTTAATTTTAAAGTTTCATTAGCATTTTTTATTGACCTAGAATTTATATCAATTGAATATTTGCCAACTATTATATCTGATTGTTCAGAATATTTCTGTTTTAACAAACTTACATTTATCTTTTCAATAATTGAGTGGAATGAATCTGGAAATTTATTTAAAATTAATTGAAATTTTTCGTTGTGTACTTGATTTTTTTCATCTGTTAAGACTAAATAATTCTCATATTTATTTTTATTTGAGTTTAAAAGTTCTTGTTTTTCAGTAAAGTTATAAACATTAAAATCTATATACTCTTTTAATTCATTTAAAATCTTAAATAGTTCTGGTAATTTAAATATTAGAACACTTTGTTTATTCATAAATATACAAACTATGATAATTCACATAAAAAATAAAGATACTCTAATTGTTAAAGAATTTAAGTTTAAATGCAGTCTGGGAAAAAAGGGTATTAAAAAAAACAAAACTGAAGGAGATTTTTGTACCCCATCAGGAAAATTTAAAATAGGAAAATTATATTGGAGACCAGATAGAGTAAATTTACCAAAAATTAAATTATCTTCTAAAAAAATAAGAAAAAAAATGGGCTGGTGTAATGATGTAAAAAGTAAATTTTACAATAAAGAAATAAAAATAAATAGAAAAATTAAACACGAAAAATTATATAGAAATGATCATAAGTATGACTATTTAATTGTAATAGAATATAATTATAAAAAAACTATAAAAAATAAAGGGAGTGCAATTTTTATTCATCTAACAAAAAATTACAAACCAACGGCAGGATGTATTGCTATTTCAAAAAAAGATTTCTTAATTCTAATTAAATTAATTAATAAAAATACAAAAATATTAATAAATTAACTTCTTGCTCCAAATATCTTAGAACCAATTCTTAAATATGTTGAAGAATGTTCTATTGCCTTAAGATAATCTTCTGACATACCCATGCTTATATCTTTAAGATTTAAAATTTTTGTAATTTTTTTCATTTCTAAAAAATAAATACCTGGATCATTATCTATTGGTGGCAAACACATAGTCCCAACAATATCTAAATCAAGATTTATGCATTCATTATAAAACTCAGCTAGTTTATTTTTATCTATTCCTGATTTTTGAGGTTCATTACCAATATTAATTTGAATAAAAATTTTTGGTTTATTTTCATAATTTTTTTGCTCTTCAGATATCTTTTTGGCTAATTTTAAACTATCTAATGAATGAATAAAATCAAATAGAGGCAAAACAAATTTAACTTTGTTTGTTTGAAGTTTACCAACCATATGAAGTTTAATGTTTTTATTTTTATTTTTTATTTCAGTCCATTTTTCTAATGCTTCTTGAACCTTATTTTCACCAAAATCTCTATGTCCGTGTTCAACTAAAGGTAATATATGATTTATTTTAAAAGTTTTTGAAATTGCAATGATTTTTGGGTTATAATTGCTAAGATTTAATTTTAATATTTTTGAATTAATTTGATTTTCAATATAATTTAAATTTTCAATAGTTTTATGCATACAGAATTACCAAAAGTATATTACTTTATTAATAAATTTGACAAAAATAACATTAATAAATTAAATAAAAATATAGCTCTAATTTACAGAAATTATAATAAAAAATTAAATAAAGACTCACTTATTAAAATAAAAAGATACTGTAGATTAAAAAAAAGAAAATTTTTCCTGTCTAATAACATTAAATTAGCTTTAAATTTAAAACTTGATGGTGTTTATTTCCCATCATTTAATAACGATTTAAAGCACTTAAACTATCCCAAAAAAAAGAATTTTTTTATAATAGGTTCTGCTCACAATTATAAAGAAATAAAAAAAAAAGAACTCCAAAAAGTAGATATAATTTTTATAGCATCTCTTTTTAAAAGAAAAAAAACTTACCTTGGATTTAACAAATTTAAACTTTTAACTAAATTAACAAATAAGAAAATAATTGCTTTGGGTGGAATAAATAAAGATAATCTAAAAAAAATTAATTTACTCAATATTTATGGATATTCAGGTATAAATTTATTTAACAAATAAATATCAACCAAAAAAAAAGGCCCCTTAATTAAGGGGCCTTTAATATTTTTAATCTTAAACTCTATTAGAATGCAAATGATACTGCAATTTCTCTATATGAGTCATCAGACGCAGCTGTTCCTGCAACATTCTCAGTTGAGTTAGCAACGAAACCAATTGTAGTTGATCCCATTGTGTAAGAAGCAGAGAAACCTGTTGATTCTTCATCAACTTTTCCTGCACCCATGTCAACTTCATGTCTACCAGCTGAAACTGATAAATTTTCATTTACTGCGATTGAAGCACCAATGTGGTTTGCTTCTTCGTCAGCTGTTGAACCAGTGTTGTCAACTTCTGACATTTGGTAACCTACAGTAATTGAACCTGCTGTATATTTAACGTACATAGTTGAAAGGTCCTGAGTAGTACCGTTTTCACCTGCACCAATACCTAATGTTAGACCATCCATTAAACCATCATAAGACAATGCCCATGAACTATCAGATGCTCCACCTTCTTTTGCACCTGAACCACCATTAACGTATGCTATAGAAACACCAAAACCTGCTAATGTTCCATTGTAACCAATCATGTTATCATTATCGTGTAATGGTAGACCGTTATCGTCAGTGTCTGAGTCATCCCATACTTGCTCACCAGCAGTTGGTATAACGTCAGAATATTTGTTAATACCAGCACCGTTAGCATTATTCCATAATCCTACAGTTCCTTGATCTCCCATGTCAATTGTAACTTGAGAAGATGAAAATGCAGAGTTAGTCATTGAGTATGTTGTGCTCACTGTCCAACCATTATCTAACTCACCAGATCCAGAAAAAGATAATCCTTTACTGTTCGAAAAAGAGTTACCTTGTACTTCTGTCTCATCAGCCGAAGCGTGAGTTATTTTTGCAGAACCACTTACGCTCATAGCACCAGCAAAAGCAGAACTTGCAACTAAAGATCCTGCTAAAGCAGTTAATCCTAGTTTAGTTATGTTTTTCATATTTACTCCTATTTATGTTTTATAATTAATTATAAACATCGTATTAATAGCAAAAATTTAGTTAATTTTTCCCATATTTTAACAAAATAGCTTAAAATTTTAATAAGTGTTGTAAATTTACATCAGTGATTTTTATAGTAAAATTGCGATTTTTTTCGGTATAATTAGTTTTTTTTATGATATTTAGAGCAATTAATAATTTCATGACCAAATTTAACTTAATAAAACGCTTTTTTATACTTTCAGTATTATTGATTTTTTTAAGCTCTTGTGATGCACTAAAATACAGACCAGTTAGTGCTAAAGACTATCCGCCTGACCCCAAAGAAAGAGTTAGAAAAAACATAGAGGAAGGCAGGGGTATAAGACTTTTTGATGGAGACAAAAAAAAAGGTGGAACTTTTGACTTTGCAAGCTCAAATCCTCTTTGGAGAGCAAGTTTAGACACAATAAATTTCTTACCTTTAATTTCTGCAAACTATAGTGGAGGAATAATTATCTCAGATTGGTATTCTGGAAACAACGAAAATGAAGCAATAAAAATAACAATTCGTTTTCTTACAAATGAAATAAGAGCTGATGCTTTAGAAATAAAGGTATTCCAAAAAAGATGTGGTGTGCAATCAAATTGTGCAATAACTGAAAATGATGGTGAAATAGTTAATGATTTAAAAAAAAATATTTTAAGAAAAGCAGCTATCTATGAAAAAGAATTGAAAGCTAACAATAAAAAATATTTAGGTAAAATTAGATAAATATAATTATTTAATTTTTTATCAATTTAATGGATAGATATAATTTCAAATTAGTAGAAAGAAAGTGGCAAGATTACTGGGATAAGAATAAATCATTCATTTCAAAAATAGATAAAAATAAAAAAAAATTCTACTGTCTTGAAATGTTCCCATATCCATCTGGAAAAATACATATGGGCCATGTAAGAAACTACACAATAGGAGATGTCTTATCCCGTTATAAATCTATGCAAGGATACAACGTCTTACATCCTATGGGATGGGATTCTTTTGGTATGCCAGCTGAAAATGCAGCGAAAGAAAATAATTTAGATCCTAAAGTATGGACTGAAAAAAATATTTCAGTAATGAAAAATCAATTAAAAAAATTAGGACTTTCAATTGATTGGACAAGAGAAATCTCTACTTGCTCAAAAGAATATTATAAACATCAACAATTATTTTTTTTAGAACTATATGAAAAAGGACTGGTCTATAGAAAGGAAAATTATGTAAACTGGGATCCTATAGATGAAACAGTTTTAGCAAATGAACAGGTAATTGATGGAAAAGGATGGAGATCTGGAGCCACAGTTGAGAGAAAAAAATTAAATCAATGGTTTTTTAATATTTCAAAATTTTCTGAAGATTTATTGAATGGATTAGATAAATTGGAAGCCTGGCCAAATAAAGTTAAAGTAATGCAAAAAAACTGGATAGGAAAATCATTTGGCTGTGAAATTGATTTCAAAATAGAAGGCAAATTTCCAATAAATTCAATAAAATGTTTTACAACAAGGCCCGATACTTTGTTTGGTTTTTCTTTTTTAGCAGTATCAGTTGATCATCCTATTTCAGAATTTTTTAAAGATAATATAGAATTCTCAAATTTTAAAAAAGAATGCTCTAAAACTGGAACAACAGAAGAATCAATAGCGCAAGGAGAAAAAATCGGTTTCAAAACTAACTTAATAGCTATAAATCCTTTAGACTCAAATCATAAAGTCCCTGTCTACTTTGCAAATTTTGTATTAATGGATTATGGCTTTGGTGCTGTATTTGGTTGTCCAGCACACGATCAAAGGGATTTGGACTTTGCTAACAAATATAATTTAACTGTAAAAACTGTAGTAAAACCTGAAAATGAAAAGGATACTTTTAAAGTAAAAAACGAAGCATATACTGGGCCTGGAAAAATAATTAATTCAGATTTTTTAAATGGACTTGAAGTCCCAGATGAATCAATTTTAAAAACAATAGAAATTATTGAAAAAAAAAAAATAGGAAATAAAAAAATTAATTATAGATTAAAAGATTGGGGAGTATCAAGACAGAGGTATTGGGGTTGTCCAATTCCTATTGCTTACGATAAAGATGGAAATGTAATTAAAATTCCAAAAAATCAACTTCCAATAAGTCTTCCAGAAAAAATTAATTTAAATTCAAAAGGAAATCCTCTTAGTAATGCTGAAGATTGGAAAAATATAACTATAGACGGAAAAAATTACATAAGAGAAACTGACACTTTGGATACTTTCGTGGACTCATCATGGTATTTTTTAAGATTTTGCTCACCTACTAACAAAATGTATGGTTTTGACAAAAACGAAATTGATTATTGGATGCCTGTAGATCAGTATATAGGTGGAGTAGAACATGCAATACTACATTTGCTTTATTCAAGATTTTTTATGAGAGCAATAAACCACAAAAATGATAAATTTACTATTAAAGAACCATTTGAGGGCTTGTTCACTCAAGGAATGGTTTGTCACGAAACATACAAAGATGAAAATAATAAATGGTTAAGCCCTGAGGAGGTAGAGAGTAAAAATGGGAAAGAATATTATATAAAAAATCATCCAGAGAAAAAAGTAAATGTTGGTCCTTCAGAGTCAATGTCAAAATCAAAAAGAAATACAATTGATCCAGAAAATATAATAAATAATTATGGAGCTGATGCTGTTAGATTATTTATACTTTCTGATAGTCCACCAGAAAAAGATGTGCAATGGTCTGAGCAAGGTATGATAGCATCATTTAAATTTATTCAAAAGCTTTGGATGCTTCATGAAAAATTTAAAGAAAAAATTAATAAAAATTATAAAGATGACGACGAAGAAATTTCAATCTTTACCAATCAAATGATTGAGAAAATGAATTACAACTTAGAAAAATTCAATTATAACGTTATAATCGCGAACTTGTATGAGGCCTATAATTTTTTTACGCAAAAACTAAATAAAGATATAGATCAGAAACTACTTTTAGAAAATTATTCAAAATTTTTATCTATGATATCTCCTATAATTCCACACTTTTCATCAGAGTGTTTGACTGATTTAAAATTAAAACCATTACAAAAATGGCCTATAGCAAATAAAAATTTCCTTAAAGTTAATACTATTGAATATGTAATTCAGATTAATGGTAAAAAAAGAGCCTCTCTTAAGCTTATGGCAGATATATCTGAGAAAAAACTAATAAATGAAATAAAAAACAATTTAATTACGAAAAAATTATTGGAAAATAAAAAAATTAACAAATGCTTTTTTGTTAAAAACAGGTTAATCAATATTTTAATTTAATGAAAAAAATAATATTTATAAAGTTTTTTATATTATTAATTTTTGTAAAGGGGTGTGGATATACTCCAATTTTCTCAAATAAAAATATAAACTTTACTATAGTTGGTTTAGAGTTAACGGGAAACAATAAGTTAAATAAAATTTTAAATAATAAATTAAATGCTTATAAAAATTTAAATAGTGAAAAAAAATATTACTTAAAAATAAACACAGATATTAATAAAAAAATATCATCAAAAGATTCAAAAGGTAATGCAAAAACTTTTGAATTTACTGTAATTACAAATACAAATATTCAAGATGAAAAAGGAAATATAAGAGAGAAATTATTCATTAAATCAGTTAATTACAATAATAGTAACAATAAATTTGAATTAAAAAAATATGAAAATCAATCCTCAGAAATACTTATCAATAAAATATCTGAGGAGATTATTATTTACTTGCAAACAATTTAATATCTATAAATGATAATAAAAGCATTTGAGCATCAAAAATTAATAAAAAATAATTGTAAAATTTTTTTATTTTATGGTGAAAATGATGGTTTTAAAAGTCAAGTTATTAATGATGTTTTTGTTAATAATTTTAAAGGAGATATAGAACGTTTTGAAGAAAATGAAATTATTAACAATTTTGATAGCTTTTCATTAAGTTTAAGAAATAAATCTTTTTTTAGTAAATTAAAATTAATTATAATTACAAGAATAAGTGAAAAAATAATTAAATTAATTGACGAATTATTAGATAAAGAAATTGAAGATGTAAAAATAATATTAAACGCACAAACTCTTGAAAAGAAGTCAAAACTTAGATCTATTTTTGAAAAAGAAAAAAGTTTAATTTGTGTTCCTTTTTACCGAGATAACAATAATACACTTTCTCAACTTGCTAATAATTTTTTTAAAAATAACAAAATTTCTATTTCACAAGAGGTAATTAATTTAATTGTTGAGAGAAGTAGTGGTGACAGAATAAACTTAAACAATGAATTAAATAAAATATCTCTTTTTTTATTAAACAAAAAAAAGATTAATATTGAAGATGTAATAAAATTAACAAATTTAGCAGAAAATTATAGTATTTCAGAGCTTGCAGATAATTGTTTGTCAAAAAATATAAATAAAATAAATAAGATTTTTAACGAAAACATTTATTCTGTTGAAGACTGCATGTTAATTATTAGGACTTTATTGTCAAAATCTAAAAGGCTTTTGGAAATTAAAAAAATTAATAATTCAATTAGCAATGTAGAGCAGATAATTTCAAATTATAAACCACCTATTTTTTGGAAAGATAAAGAAATAGTTAAAACTCAAGCCTCTAAATGGCGACAAAGAGACATAGAAAAACTAATTTATAAAATACATGACATCGAATTAATGATTAAAAAAAATTACCATAGTTCTTTAAATATTGTATCTGATTTTATCCTTAGCTCAGCAAAATAACTAATAATTTGCTTTTATAACCATTATCAATCTGTTTAATTGATCTAAGTCCTTATATTCAAAAGTAACTTGACCAGTATTATTTTTTTTGTTTCTAATGAAAACTTTAATCCCTGTTTTTTCTTCTATACTAGATTCTAGACTTACAAGGTTTGGATTTTTGATTGATTTGTTTTTACCCTTGTAATTCTTCAAAGTCCTAACTAGGCTTTCTGCTTGCCTTACTGATAACTTTTTATTTATAATTTTATTTGCTAAAAAGTGAGCATTATCAAGACCAACAAGTACTTTGGCATGGCCTTGAGAAATTTTATTTTCTTCAATAGACAAAATAACTTCATCTGGAAGAGATAGTAATCTTAAACAGTTTGAAACATGTGCTCTACTCTTTCCTATAAATTTTGATACTTTGTCCTGATCATAGTTAAACTCTTCAATTAATTTTTTATAACCTTTAGCTTCTTCAATTGGATTTAGGTCACTTCTTTGAACATTTTCAACAATTGCAAATTCTAATGATTTTAAATTATCTGCTTCAATTTCAACAACTGGGACTTCGTGCAATCCTGCGTTTTGGGCTGCCTGCCATCTTCTTTCGCCAGCTATTATTTCAAATTTATCATTTTGCTCAGCAGATTTTCTAACTATTATTGGTTGTATAATTCCTCTTTCTTTAATGGAATTTGTTAGTTCGTCCATTTTTTCTTTATCAAAACTTTTTCTTGGTTGAAATTTATTTCTAATAATTGAACTTATTGATATTTTATTTTTTATAGGTTTAGAATCTGCGTCACCAATTAAAGAAGATAATCCTCTACCTAATCCTTTTTTAGTTTTAAATGGATTCATCATGCAGCACTTTCCACTGCTTTATCTTGATTTAAAAATTCGTCTGTGAAAGTAAAATATGATTTACTTCCCGGACAAGTTTTATCATAAAGTAGAACTGGAATCCCATGGGATGGTGCTTCCGAGAGTCTTACATTTCGTGGTACAACTGTTTGATAAACTTTTTCCTTGAAATAGTTTCTGGCTTCTTGTTCTACCTCACCGGATAACTTATTTCTCTTATCATACATCGTGAGAAGGATCCCTCGTATGTTTAGAGATGGATTTAAGTTGAACTTTATCCTCTCGATTGTCTTCATCAACTGAGTAAGGCCTTCTAAAGCAAAAAATTCTGTCTGTAGAGGTACTACGAGCTCGTCTGAAGCAACTAATGCCATAATTGTTAAAAGGCTCAGTGATGGAGGGCAGTCAATGAGAATATAATCATATGATGCTCCAGAATCATTTAAAATAGAGGCTAATTCGTCCTTCAGTTTAAAGGCTCTTCTGCTGTCTCCGGCTGTCTCTACCTCCAAGCCTGAGAGATCCACGTTTGAAGTCACCACATTTAGATTATCAAACTTAGTTGATTGAACTACCTCTGAAATTTTTTTATTTCCATTAAGGACGCTATAAATTGTTAGTTCAGAATTTTCTGTATTAGATAATCCTAGCCCTGTTGTAGCATTTCCTTGTGGATCAAGATCAATTACTAATATTTTTTTTCCTTTCATAGTTAACCCTGCAGCTAAATTAATTACTGTGGTAGTTTTCCCTACTCCACCTTTTTGATTAATTATTGAAATAATTTTTTTATCCATTTTTTTTTTTTAAATTTGAAATCTTTACTATTAATGACTCATCATTTGTTAAACTTTTTTTTTCTTCACACTCAAATTTCCATTTCTTTGATGCCTCTTTTAGAATTTCTTTTCCACTTTTTCCTAAAAATAAAATTATATATTTAAACTTTTTAAAATTATTTGAAGCTATTTCAAAAATAACTGGCAAAGGTTTAAATGCTCTAGAAATTATAATGTCAGTTCTTAAATCTTTTTCTTCAAAAATATTTTTTTGGTTAATTTCAGTATTTAATTTAAATTTTTTAGAAATCTTTTTTAGGAAATTGCTTTTGTGATAGCTTTTTTCGTAAAAAATAACCTTAAATTCTGGTTTTTTAGGTTTCATCAAAATTGCCAAAACTATACCAGGTAGACCCGCACCTGATCCTAAATCAGTACATACTTTAACATCATTTTTATCAATAAAATCAATAGTTTGTGCACTATCAATAATATGCCTTGTATTTATTGATTTTTCTGTGCTTGCGCTTATTAGATTTATCTCTCTATTCTTTTCAAGAATTGATAAACGATATTTATTAAGCTCATCCAATGTTTCACGTGAAACATTTTGAATACTAAGTTTTGAGTTTTTTATAAAATTCGAATCAATCAAGCTATATGCTTAATAGACTTTCTTTTTAGATGAGACAACAAAATATATACAGCTGCAGGCGTAATTCCATCGATTCTTAGTGCTTGACCCATTGTTTTTGGCCTTATTTTCTTAAATTTTGATTTAACTTCATTAGATAGACCTGAAAATTTATCATAGTTCATGTTTTTAGGTATAATAAGATTTTCGTCTCTTTTAAAAGCCAAAATATCAGCATTTTGCTTCTTCAAATATCCTCTATAATGAGAATTTATCTCTAATTGTTCATCAATTTCACGTGAAACATAAGTAATTTCAGGCCAAATTTCTCGTATTTTTGACATATCTACTGATTTTTGGCTCAATATTTGATTGGCATTTCGTTTAACTCCATCTTTTGCAATATTCACACCAAATTTAAATACTTTTGATGGAGAAATAGTTAATTTATCCATTTTTTGTTGAATTTTTTTAAGCTGTGAGTTTTTCTCTAAGTATAGTTCTTTTCTTTCATCAAGAACAAGGCCTATATCTATTCCTTTTTGAGTAAGTCTAATATCAGCATTGTCAGATCTTAAGGATAATCTATATTCGGCTCTAGAAGTAAACATTCTATATGGTTCTGCAACACCTTTTGTAACGAGATCATCTATCATTACTCCTATGTATGCTTCGGATCTATCTAGAATAAATGGCTCACTACCCTTTAACGAAAGGGCCGAGTTAACTCCAGCAACAAGTCCCTGTGCAGCTGCTTCTTCATATCCAGTAGTTCCATTGATTTGACCTGCTAGATACAAATTTTTTATTTTTTTTGTCTCAAGGGTTAAAAATAGCTCCCTTGGGTCCACAAAGTCATACTCAATGGCATAACCTGGCCTTAATATTTTAACGTTCTCTAAACCATTGATTTTACTGCATATTTCTTGCTGTACTTCTGTTGGTAGAGATGTAGATATGCCATTTGGGTAAACAGTATAGTCATTTAGCCCTTCAGGCTCTAAAAAAATTTGGTGTCTCTGCTTTTCTGCGAATTTAAAAACTTTATCCTCTATTGATGGACAGTATCTTGGTCCAACTCCCTTGATGCTTCCTGAATACATGGCACTTCGTTTTATGTTCTTTGAAATAATTTTATGGACAGCCTCATTGGTATAAGTCATACGACATGAGATTTGTTTGTTTAAACTTTTATTAGTTAGGAAAGAAAAAAAATAAGGATCATCATCTGCAAATTGTTCTTCTAAATTATTAAAATTAATTGTTCTAGAGTCAAGTCTTGGAGGTGTACCAGTCTTGAGTCTTCCAATTTTAAAATTAAGTCTTTTTAACTGCTCACTCAATCCTGTTGTAGGTTTTTCATTATATCTACCAGCTGGTGTTTGTTTTTCACCTACATGAATCAAACCATTTAAAAAAGTGCCAGTTGTTAGTATTAACTTCGATGTTTTAATTTTTTTTCCTAATTGAGTTTTAAATCCTTTTATACTGTTTTTTTCAAATATAAACTCAATTACAGGATCAGAAAAAACCTTTAAATTACAGTAGTTTAAAAGTTTTTCTTGCATATGTTTTTTATATAATGATCTATCACTCTGAGTTCTGGGTCCTCGCACTGCTGGACCTCTACTTCTATTAAGTAGTCTAAATTGAATACCTGATTTATCTGCAACGACACCCATCACGCCATCTAATGCATCTATTTCTCTAACTAAGTGTCCCTTTCCCAATCCACCAATAGCAGGATTGCAGGACATCTCTCCTATTGTTTCAATTTTGTGAGTAAACAGTGCTGTATTAACTCCTAATCTAGCTGATGCTGCAGCTGCTTCACACCCAGCGTGTCCTCCTCCAATAACAACTACATCAAATGTTAAATCATTTTTCATATGTTAAACTTATAGCTCAATAAAATATTTACAAGATCAGAGAAGAAATCAAAAAAAAACTCATAAAACGCCCTAAAAGCGTTGTTTATCAACGAAATAACCATGATATTTATGAAAAAACCCCATAAAACGAGCTTTATTTACCTATGCAAAAATCGTTGAAAATGCTGCCTAAAATCTCCTCCACATCTACTTTTCCAACAATTATTCCCAAATGTCTAGTTGCTAACCTTAAATCTTCAGCTGCTTTATCAAAATCCTCAGTGTTATTTTTTTTTTCAAAATTTTCTAAATTTTGAACGCACTGCTCTAAATGCTGCCTATGTCTTTCTCTTGTAATCAAAATATCGTCTGATGTAATAAATTTATTTTTTAATTTTTTTTTAATTGCAGAAATTAACTCTTCAATATTTTTTTCATTTTTTAGAGAAATAAAAATAGGATTTAACTTTTTTAAATTTGGATTCAAATTCTGAACTCCTAAATCAGATTTATTTAAGACAAAAATAGCTTTTTCAATGACTAAACCATTCAAAAAACCTGTAAAATCAACACTTTTGGGCTCTATTATTACAATGTTTAAATCGGCTTTCTCAGCACTTTCTAGGGCCAGTTTAATACCTTTTTTTTCTATTTCATCTTTGGAATCTCTTATTCCAGCAGTATCTGAAATTATTACTGGTAGGCCATCTATATTTAAATGAGTTTCAATTACATCTCTTGTGGTTCCCGCAATTTCTGAAACTATTGCAACATCTCTTTTTGAAAGATAATTTAATAAAGATGATTTACCGGCATTAGTTGGACCAACTATGGCAATCTTAAACCCTTCTCTAATTCTTTCTCCAACTTTTTGGTCATTTAATAATTTCTTAATTTCTTCTTTTATTTTTTTTGAAGAACTTTTTATATCTTTTAAAATATTTTCTGGAAGATTTTCTTCTGGAAAATCTATTTTGGCTTCTACATTTGATAAAATTTTTAATAATTTTTCTCTCCAAGAATTAAATTTTTTTGAACTCTTTCCTGACATAATTTTAATTGCTTGTTGTCTTTGAATTTCTGTTTCTGCAGCAATTAAATCCGAAATACTTTCGGCTTTAAGAAGATTTATTTTACCATTTTGAAATGCAATCTTTGTAAATTCTCCTGGTCCAGCCAATCTACAATTCTTTATATTTGAAATTGAGGAATGAATGCTTTCTATGACAGCTTTACTTCCATGTACATGGAATTCTAGCATATCTTCACCTGTGTAGCTGCCAGGGCCTGGAAACCAAAGAATTATACCTTCGTCAATAAGCTCATTAGTGTTGATTTTATTGATTTTTTTAAGTGTAGCAACTCTAGGCAACAAATTTTTACTATTCGTCATCTTTTTTAATATTAATTTACATTCTGGGCCTGAAATTCTTATTACGGCTAACCCTGATAATCCCGGTCCGGTAGAAAGAGCATAAATTGTCATCTCCAATAGTATAACTAGATTTGTAGGGTAAAGTAAATTTTAAATATCGTTAAAATTTTGTTTAAAAAATATATTTTTAAATAAATCAGTGTCTAATTCAACCGAAGATTTATATATCGGCTGTCTTGCTTGGAATGCACTAGCGGTTTTGATTGGGGACTTATTTTTATAAAATAAAAGGCAATTATTATCCCAATCTAATTCACAAAAGTTTATCATTTTTTTAATTAAAATATCTTTTTGATTTACTAAATCTTCGTATCCAACCTCAAATAATTCATTAGGAAAGTTTTTTTTCCAAAGATTTACAAACTTATCATAATATTTAATATAATTTAGAATATCTTCTGGGTCATTTGTCCAATTATAATACCCGGAACTGATATTATTTTTATAAATTGATAATGCATTAGATTTATAGTTTCTTTTACATAAAATTACTTTTGAATTTGGAAAAAATAATTTAATTAAACCAATCCACCTAAAATTATCAAGTTGTTTATCTGTTATACTATCCTCTGAAAAATTATGAGTTGATATATTTTCAAAATATTCATTTACAAATTTTATATCTTTATTTTGCAAGGCGCTCAATATTTTGTCTTTATTAAGTTCATTATTATTTGCAAAATACTTTTTCACCAATCTATTCAAATATGGTAGTTCACCACCTGAATAAACTTCTTTGTGTGAGGCTATAATGTTCTCAAAAAGAGTGCTACCTGTTCTTGGCAAACCACAAAGAAATATTATTTTTTTATTATCTTTAATATTTAATTTTTTGTCTTTAAAATTAATATTTTTAAAAACTTCATAAATTTGATCAAAGTGTTCTTTATGAATTTTAAAATTATATTTTGTAATTTCTCTTTTATATTTATTTGCATAAATATAATAATTGGCAGATTTTTCTTTATCTTTTAAATCTTCATAAGCTTTACCAAGCGCAAAATATAAATCTATTTTTTGTTCTGAAGATAAATTATTATTATCTTTTAACTTGTTTAATTTTGTTAAATATTTTCCATTTTGATTATGATTTATGATTGTTCCAATCATTCTATATGCAGGCATATAAGTTTCATCATATGAAAGAATTTCATCATAATTTGATAAAGCTGCAACAAAATTCCCTAAATATCTATAAGCTCCAGCTAACTGGAAAAGGACATCTAAATTTTTTGGATTATTATTTTTTTCAATTAAAAGTATTCTTATTACTTCTTCTATATTGTTTTTTTCCCTAAAAAAATTAAGATTTTTATATAAATCTTTATCCATAATTAAAATTACAATAAATTAAACATCTCAGATAAATAAATTTCATAATTAGAATTAGAATTTACTGAACTTTTATAAACTGGTTTTCTGGCTTGAGAGATGCTGACTGTTTTTATTGGAGTTTTTTTGCTCTTATGATGCTCAAGGCAAGCTGGATCCCAATCTAAATCACAGTATTTAATTAACTTCATTATCTCATCTTCTTTGTTGGAAACTAATTTCTCATAATTAATTTCATATAAGTCATCTCCTAATTTAGACTTCCAAAAATCCATTAAGTTTAAATGCATATTATAATAATTAGCAATATTTTTTTCATCAAATGCCCATTTCATATCATCTGAAGCAAAAAAATTTTTGTAAATTGAAAGGCAATTATCTTTGGCATTTCTTTTACAATAAATTATTTTTGAGTTTGGAAAAAATAATTTCAATATTCCTATCCATCTAAAATTATGAGGTGCTTTGTCTGTAAAATTATTTTCTTTAAATTTATGGTAATTAATCATTTTAAAATAATTTTCATTTAAAAGATTGCTACTTAATTCCATTTCATTATCTAATTTTTCTTTTGATATTTTTTTTTCAGACATTAAACGTTTATTTATTATTCTCTGTATATAAATCAATTCTCCTGCACCAAAAACATCATTATGTGAAGCTATAATCTGCTCAACTAAAGTAGTGCCAGATCTTGGCATACCACAAATAAATATGGGTCTTCTTTTGTCAAAAAATTTTTTCCCATCTTTGATATTTAAATCTTTAAAACTTTTTTTAATTGAATCTATTAATAATTTATCTTCTTCAATATTGTAATTATATTCCTTTTTTTTTAATAAATTTCCTTTTTTTAAGAAAAGAAATGAATCTTCATACTTTTGTAAATCTTCATAAGCTTTACCAAGGGCAAATGATAAGTCTATTATTTGGCCTTTTGGTAATTCATTTTTTTCAATTAAATTTTTCATTTCAATTAAATTTGAATTATCTTTAGAATAATCAATAATTGAACTTAACAATTTATGTGTGGATGTATGTTTTGAGTTAATATTAAGAATCTCTGAAATTATTTCTTTTGTTTTTGTTATTTCACCTATTGCATGATAAGCATTTGCAAGGGAAAATAATATAGTTATATCATTTTCTTTAATTTTTAATGCTTTTTTATAAAATTCTATAGCAGTGACATAATCAAATACTAATGCTTTTAAGTTTGCGTAATTGTTTATTGCCTGAAAATAATCTGGCTTACTATTAATGGCTTTATTGTATAATGATTCTGCTTCTTCAAAATTTCCAATTGATTTGTATGAATTTGCTAAATTATTTATTGCGGGTAAAAAATTTTTATCTAGATCTAATGCTTTTTTATATCTGTCGATTGCAATTAAATATTTTCCACTCCCATGAAGAGCAAGTCCTTGGAGATTAAATAAAAAAGGATTGTGTGGAAATTTATTAATTAATTTTTCACATCCATCCACAACTGTTTTATAATCTTGAACTTTAAGATAGTTTTGTAATTTTTGGATTTCGGCAATTAAGTTCATTTAAAATGATTAAAAATATATAAAAATAATATATACAATTATGCTGGTTTATTCATTGAATTAAAAAACTCAGCATTATTCTTGGTATTTTTTAGTTTTGAGTTTATAAATTCAATAGCTTCCATAGAGCCCATAGGTGCAATTATTCTTCTAAGAACATTCATCTTCTGCAAATCATTTTTATCAAATAATAATTCCTCTCTTCTTGTTCCAGATTTTGTTATATCTATTGCTGGAAATATTCTTTTATCAGAAATTTTTCTATCAAGTATTGTTTCGCTATTACCAGTTCCTTTAAACTCTTCAAATATAACTTCATCCATTCTGCTGCCAGTATCTATCAAAGCTGTTGCAATAATTGTTAATGAACCACCTTCTTCTATGTTTCTTGCGGCACCAAAAAATCTTTTTGGTCTTTGTAAGGCATTTGCATCTACTCCACCAGTCAATACTTTACCTGAACTTGGAACTACAGCATTATAAGCTCTGCCTAACCTTGTTATCGAGTCTAGTAATATAACAACATCTTTTTTATGTTCGGTTAACCTTTTTGCTTTTTCTATAACCATCTCAGCTACAGCAACATGTCTTTGTGCGGGTTCATCAAAAGTTGAGCTTATAACTTCTCCTTTAACTGTTCTTTGCATATCAGTGACTTCTTCTGGTCTCTCATCGATTAATAAGACCATCAAATAACACTCTGGATGATTAGCGGTAATAGAATTTGCAATACTTTGTAATATCATTGTTTTGCCTGCCTTGGGTGGAGAAATTATTAATGATCTTTGCCCTTTCCCTATTGGACTAACTAAATCAATTAATCTTGAAGTTAGATCAGGTTTTTTTTCAATTTTCGTACTTTCTACTTCTAAGCAAATTTGATTGTTTGGATAAAGTGGTGTTAAGTTATCAAAAGCTATTTTATGTTTTGATTTCTCTGGTACTTCAAAATTAATTTTGTTTACTTGCAATAATGCAAAATATCTTTCTCCGTCTTTTGGAGCTCTTATGGGACCCTCAACAGTGTCACCTGTTCTTAAACCAAATTTTCTAATTTGATTGGGGCTAATATATATATCATCTGCTCCAGGTAAATAGTTCGACTCCATGGCTCTTAAAAAACCAAAACCATCTTGTAACAACTGAAGAATACCACCTCCGGTTATTTCTTCACCTTTTTCAGCAAGTTTTTTTAATATTGCGAAATAAATTTCTTGTCTTTTAAGTGTGCTTGCGTTTTCAATTCCAAGCTTTTCAGCTTCATCAATCAACTGCTCTGAGCTTTTCTTTTTTAGATCTTGTATATTCATAGTTATAGGGGGGCTTATTAGATGTTAGATAGTGTTAATATATATATTATTATATAAATTTCAACCCTAGATCGGCTTAAAAATCACAATAAAGATAATAAAGATTAATATAATTGTAGGAACTTCATTAATAATTCTAAAAAATTTAGATGATTTTGTATTATTATTTAATTTCAGAGATTTCAAACATATCCCTAAATATTCATGATAAATAGTAAGAAGCACGACTAGACCTAATTTTATATGCATCCACAACTGTGAAAAAATATCTATACCGTTTATATAAATTAATATTATTCCAAAAAACCAACTTAAAATCATTGCTGGTCTCATAATATAAAAATAAAGGCGTTTTTCCATGACCTCGAATACTTCGGTGGTTTCTTTTTTTTCTGAATTTTCAACATGATAAACAAAAATTCTTGGTAAATACAACAATCCTGCCATCCATGAAATAACTGCAATTAGATGTAAAGATTTAAAAAGTAAGTAATAATTCATAAATTAAATATTTTTTTGAATTAAGTTTTTTAATAGATTTATATGATCATCATTATCATTTAAACATGGTATCATATCAAAATTCTCACCTCCCGAATCCATAAAGCTTTTTTTACCCTGGATTAATATTTCCTCTAAAGTTTCAACACAATCAGAGGAAAAGCCCGGGCATATAGTAAGGACATTCTTTTTTCCTTCCTTTGGCAAGATTTCTAAAGTTTTATCTGTATATGGCTGAAGCCACTCTTGTGGGCCAAATCTAGATTGAAAGGTTGTTTTAATTTCAATAGCTTTAAATTTTTCTGAAATCAGTCTTGTAGTTTTATGACAATAACAATGATATGGGTCTCCCTTATCAAAATATTTTTTTGGTATTCCATGATAGGAAGCTAAAATTAAATCTGGCTTCCACTTTATATTTTTTATTTTGGCATTTATTGAGTTTACTAAAGCATCAACGTATAATGGATGTGACTCATAGTGTGGAATAATTTTCAAAGACGGCTGCCATCTCATATTCATTAAAGTTCTGTATACTTCGTCACATACAGTTGCTGTAGTTGCGGCAGCATATTGAGGATAAAGAGGTAAAATTATAAGATTTTCACAACCTTCTTCATTTAATTTTTTTATTTTACCTTTAATACTTGGGTTTCCATATCTCATAGCAAAATCTATAAACAGATTTTCATTTGAAAAAGATTTTGATAATTTTTCTGCTTGTTTTTTAGTATAATACAGTAATGGAGATATATTTTCTTCTTTCATCCATATTTCTTTGTAAGCCTTGGCACTTCTTGATGGTCTAAAATTGAGAATAAAAAGATTAAGTATTACTTGCCAAATTATTGGGTTTACCTCAATTACTCTTCTGTCTGATAGAAACTCTTTTAAATATCTTCTAACATCTAACCATTTTGTGGAATCTGGCGTTCCTAAATTAATTATTAAAACTCCAGTCTTCCCGTACTTTATTTCAGGATGTTTTTCCATTATTTAAAATCTCTAACTATTTTTACTAGTTCTTCTACCATTTCAATTTTTGTTTCTGGTAAAATACCATGCCCAAGATTAAATACGTAGGGGTGGTCTTTAAAAATTTGTAGATACTTTGTTGCTTCTTTTTGTAAGTTTTCCCTATCAGTTAATAGTATTTTTGGATCTAATCCTCCTTGTACTGGTATTTCTATTTCTTTAATTATTTTTTTAGGATCAATATTATAATCGATATTTACCATATCGGGCTTAACAACTTCACAAAAATTTTTATAATCTTTTATTCCTCTGGGAAAACAAACAACAGGTACATCTAATTTCTTAATATGGTTTACAAGATTAAGGGTCGGTTCATAAATAAATTCGGAAATATTGTCTTCTAGTAATCCTGCCCAACTATCAAAAATTTGTATTATGGTTGCTCCTGCTTTTATTTGATTTTCAATATGAATTTTAAGGAATTTAGTAATTATAGATAATAATTTATTTATAAATAATTTATCATTAAAAATTTCTTTGGAGAGAGATTTTTTTGGTGACATTTTATTAATCATGTAAACTAGGATTGTCCAAGGTGCTCCCACAAAACCAATTATATCTTTATTTTTACATATAATATTTGAAGATATGTTTGATATAGATTTATAAATAGGATTTAATTTTCTACTAAATTCATCTTTACTTACATTCGTGATTAGATCTAAATCTAGTTTACCTAATTTAGGTCCTGAACCTTTTTCAAATTTAATTTCTTGACCCAAACCATAAGGTAACATTAAAATATCAGAAAAAATTATTGCTGCGTCAAAATCAAATCTTTTAATTGGTTGCAATGTTATTTCCGAAGACAAATTTTCATTTAAACACAATTTAATAAAATTTGGATTTTTTGATCTAATTTCTCTAAATTCTGGCAAATACCTTCCAGCCTGTCTCATTATCCAAATAGGATTTATTTTATGATTTTTATTAATTAAACAGTCTTGGATTGGAGTCATATAATAGTTATATATAATCTTTAGTATTTGTTTTATATCCTGTTAATATAAAGAATTATTAATTTTTAACATTTTACCCACTAAATATTAACAGATTAAAACAATAAAAAATTAAGACAAATAGCCTCTTTTTTGTAAATTTTAGGTTAAATAAATATTTATGTATATTAATTATTAAGATGTTTATTTATGTTAATAATTTGAGAGATATTCAAATAAAAAATAAAATGAAAAAAGTTATTAGTTTTTACCTAATTTATTAAATTATTATAAACACTTTATACATGACAACTAAACATGATATTTACCTGATTTCAGATTCAACTGGCGAAACAATAGATAGAATATTTTTAGCTTTAAAAGCTCAGTTTTTAAGTTTTGAATATAATAATCATCAATTCTCTTTTACTAGAACACAAAACCAAATTTCAAAAATTATTGAGTTAGCAAGAGAGCAGAAAGAACCAATAATTCTTTATACAATAGTTGATGATAATCTTGCAAAATATTTAGAGGAAGAAGCAAGTAAATTTAATATTCCTTGTTTCAGTGTACTAGGAGATTTAATTTTAAATTTTTCTAAATTATTAAAACAGAGAGCCTCACATATACCTAGTGGTCAACACACTTATGAAGAAAATTCTAAAAGAATAGAAGCCATCCAATTTACCATGAATCACGACGATGGAAGTATGTTACAAGACTTGGAAAAATCAGATATTATTTTACTCGGGGTTAGTAGAACCGGAAAAACACCAACATCAATATATCTTGCAAACAGAGGATATAAAACTTCTAATATTCCATTAGTAAATGAACATTCAATTCCCGAACTTCTAAGATCAAATCCAAAACTTAAATGCGTAGTAGGTCTAACGGTCGAACCCAAAAGATTGGTTGATGTAAGAAAAAATAGAATGATGGCAATAAAAGAAGAGCACGGGACAGATTACACGAATATTGAAAAAATAGAGTTAGAAACAAAAAATGCAAAAGAAGCTTTTAAAAAATATCAATGGCCTGTAATTGATGTTACTAGAAAATCAATTGAAGAGACTGCTGCTTCAATTATAAAAATTTATGAAATAAAAAACCAAAATGCATAAAATAATTCTCGCATCAAAAAGCAAAGTAAGAAAAAAAATTTTAGATGAAAATAATATAGAATGTAAAGTTTTTCCATCAAATGCAGATGAAGAATTAGTAAAAAAAAGTTTAATAAAAGAAAATTTAAGTCCTGAATTAATTTCTAAAAACTTAGCAGAGTTAAAAGCAAATAAAGTAAGTTTAAAATTTAATAAAGAAATTGTGATAGGAGCTGATAGCGTAATAGATATGAATGGAGAATTAATTTCAAAACCAAAAAATCGAGACGAAGCATTAAAAATATTAAAAAAACTTAATGGGAAAACTCATAATCTAATAAGTTCAGTTTGTATCTCTAAAAATGGTTCAATGATTTGGCATTATACTGACAAAGCATCTTTAACAATGAAGAATATGACCGAAGCAGAACTACAAAAATACCTATCAAAAATCACAGATGAAGCCTTATATGCTTATAACGTTTATCAAATAGAAGGAGAAGGTAAATCATTGTTTTTAAAAATAAAAGGAGATGAGGATACAATTATGGGTTTACCGATTAAAAAGATTAAAAATTATTTAGAAAAATTATGAAAGAAAAAGTTTTAATTATTGGAGCCGGTCCAGGTTTAAGTTCATCCCTAGCTCGTTTGTGTGTTTCTCATAATATGCAAGTAGTTTTAGTATCTAGAAATATTGAAAAATTAAAAAAATTAAAAAAGGAAACAAATGTAGAAATTATTTCTTGTGATTGTAGTAATGCAAAAAGTGTAAAAGAGCTTTTTATGAAAACTGATAAGTTAATAGGCACCCCAAACTTAGTAGTATTTAATGCAGCTTATCGTCCCAAAAGAACAAGAATAATTGATTTAGATGATGAAGAAGTGCAAAAGGCTTTACAAATCAATTGTTTTGGAGCCTATTTGGTTGCAAGAGAGGCAGCGAAAAGAATGATTTTAAAAAAAAAAGGAAGTATATTTTTTACTGGAGCTACAGCCGGGGTTAAAGGATTCCCAAATTCGTCAGCTTTTGCAATTGGAAAATTTGGAGTTAGAGGACTAGCCCAATCTTTAGCAAGAGAGTTACATCCACAAAATATTCATATTGCGCATTTTGTAATTGATGGAGTAATAGCCAAAAAACCTTATGGTCACCTTAAGTTTCCAACTATAGATCCAGATGAAATTGCCAAAACTTATATTCAATTTCATAATCAACACAAAAGTGCATGGGCATGGGAAATTGAGCTAAGAACATCAGAGGAAAAATTTTAAATGAAAAAATATTTAGTTATTGGAAACCCAATAGAGCATAGTTATTCACCAAAATTACACAATTATTGGATTAAGAAAAATAATATTAATGCTGTTTATGAAAAAAAACAAATTAATAAAGAAGATCTAAAAAATATTATATTTGATATTAAAAAAGAGCGTTTAGGTGGAATTAATGTTACTGTTCCTTTTAAAAAATTTATTATACCTTTTTTAGATGAATTAAGCCCAGAAGCAGATGAAACTAAATCTGTTAACACTATTTATTTACAAAATGGAAAAGTTCTTGGTCACAATACCGATATATCTGGTTTCGAATTAGGAATAAAATACTCAAAGTACGATGTAAAAAACAAAATAGTTTTTATATTGGGAGCTGGTGGAGTTGCTCCTTCAATTATTTTAGCTTTAAAAAAAATGGGAGCTTCAAAAATAATTATATCTAACAGAACAAAAGAAAAAGCAGAAGATTTAAAAAACTTTTTTCATGAATTAGAGGTTATAGATTGGGGAGAAACACCAACCTTTGACATGGTTATTAATGCTACAAGTATTGGTTTAAAAAATGAAGATGGGATAAAATTAGATTATTCTGGCATGGGGCATAATAAATTTTTTTATGATGTAATTTATAATCCCAAAGAAACAATTTTTTTAAAAAGAGCAAAACTATTTGGTAATAGGACAGAAAATGGAAAGATGATGTTTATTTATCAAGCACATCAAGCATTTACTATATGGCATAAATTAATGCCCGATATAGATGATGAAACTATAACTTTATTAGAAAAATGATTAAAATTGGTATTTTGGGGGATATAGGATCTGGTAAAAGCTTTGTTTCAAAGTTATTTGGTTACCCAGTTTTTAATGCTGATAAAGAAGTATCAAATATATATAAAAAAAATAAAAATTGTTTTAAGAAATTAAAGAAGAAGTTACCCAAATTTATAATTTCATTTCCTATAAAAAAAAAACAATTACAAAATGCCATTTTAGAAAATAAAAACAATCTTAAAAAAATTGAGAGCATTATTCATCCAGAAGTAAAAAAAAATTTAAAAAATTTTATTAAACTAAATAAAAGTAAAAAAATTTTAATTTTTGATATACCTTTGTTGATAGAAAATAAAATTTATAAAAATAATTTTGTATTAGTTTATGTAGATGCAAAAAAAAAAGATATTAATAAAAAATTAAGAGAAAGAAAAAATTATAATAAAAAAGTAATAAAAAAGCTTAGAAATTCACAACTACACTTAGAAATTAAAAAGAAAAAAGCACACTATATAATTAAAAATAAATTTAAAAAAAAACATTTGAAAAATAATGTTAAAATACTTTTAAAAAAAATATTAAAAAATGAAAGAAATAGTACTTGATACGGAAACAACCGGATTGTCTATAAAAGATGGACATAGAATTGTTGAGATAGGATGTATTGAGTTAGATAATTTAGTGCCAACTTCAAATAAATTTCATTGTTATTTGAATCCAGAGAGGAAAGTATCTGAAAAAGCTTTAGAGGTTCATGGTTATACAAATGAATTTTTGGGGGATAAAAAAAAATTTAGAGAGATCGTTGAAGATTTTCTTTTATTTATAAAAGATAAAAAATTAATAATTCATAATGCCGATTTTGACATTGCTCATCTGAATAATGAACTTGCATTACTTGGAAAAGATAAAATAGATAAATCAAATGTTTTAGATACTTTAGAAATAGCAAGAAATAAATTTCCAGGATCTCAAATTAGTTTAGATGCACTGTGTAAAAGATATAGGATTGATAATTCAAAAAGGGAAAAACATACAGCGCTATTAGATTGTGAATTATTAACAAAAGTTTATATAAATTTAATTGATCAGAAAGAGCCAACTTTAAATTTTTTTAATAATACAAAAAATAGTAGTGATAATAGGATAAACCAAAATATTAGTTATTTTAAAAAAATAATTAAACCAACTCCAGAGGAAATTAAATTACACAAAAAATTTTTAAAAAGTAATTTAAAAAAAAATTTTCATTAATTAAACTTTTCTTTATATAATTTTTCAAAATCTATTTTTTTTTCAAATTTAATATTAGGGAAACCTGAACTGCTCAGTAAATTTATAAATACTTTTTCTAAACTAGGGTAAATTTCTTTTTGGACATCGCATAAAATTATTTTTTCAATTATTTTGCGATCTTTAATTTCTTCATCTATTTTTATTATTGAGGCATAATTCATTTCAAAATGCGATTTATTTTTTGATTTTCCTTTATCCATGTAATCAAGTTTTGTACTAACTTCTATCATTCTATTTTTTAAAGGTTTTGTTGTTATCTCAATATTCAAATTATAATTTTTTATATATTCTTTTACATATAAATAAGTTTCCACATTCGGAGTTTCAGAAGACATATCTTTTACAAATTGTGTAATTATTTTAAAATTTTCAGCCATTTTTATTTTTTATCATCTATATCTTCGTATTCACCTTCAATAAAGTTTTTTCTTTTTTCATATTTTTTTTTTGGAATATTTCTCAAAAATATTTTACGTGTCCAAGGAAAAATAATTAAAAGTCCTATCACATCTGTTAAAAAACCTGGCAGTATCATTAAAATAGCAGCAAAAGCCAATGCAGCACCTGATATTATTTCATAAATTGGAACTTCATTTTTTACAATTTGACTAATTGCAGATCTTAAAGTATTTAATCCTTCGTATTTTGCGTAATAAAGTCCAACTATTGCAGTTATAAAAATAAGAGAAATTGTATTAAAAGCACCTATTTGTGATCCAATTTTAATAAAAAGATATATTTCAAGGATTGGGATTAATAAAATTAGTAGTATAAATGAGTTCATTTGTCTTTAATTTAATTTGTCAGTTGAAAATAATCAACATAGTACATATTATTTACTTATGAATTATAGTTTTGAATACATTGATATTATACTTTTGGCAATGATTGCTGGATTTATTTTTCTAAGATTAAGGGGTATTTTAGGAAAAAAAACTGGGCATGAAGAGAATATTGGGTCTACCTTCCCTCATAATTTTCCAAGGAAAAATGAAGAATTTGAAAAAGTAGATGCAAATAATTTCGATGATAAGGCCAAAGCAGACTTCTTAAAAGGTGCAAAAATTGCATATGAGTCCATAGTAACAAGTTTTTCATCTGGTGAACTAAAAAAAATAAAAACCTTATTAGATAAAAAAGTTTTTAATGAATTTAGTGAAGCTATTAATGATAGAAAAAATAAGGGCTTAATATCAGAGACAACTTTTGTTGGAATAAATTCAGCTGATATAAAAAATTACAATCAAATAAATAATATTCTTGAAGTAACTGTTGATTTTGTAAGTGAAATAATTTCTTCTGTGGAAGACAAGGATAAAAAATTAATTTCTGGAGATCCAAAAAAGGTCAAAAAAGTTTTTGATACTTGGAAGTTCTCAAGAGATGTTAAGTCTTTAAGTCCAAATTGGTTATTAGTTGATACTCAAGCATAATTGATAAAAAAACTTTCAAATAAAGATAAAAAAGATTGGAAAGAATTCACTGATAGTGATGAAAAATTAGAAATTAAAGATTTAAATTATAATCAATTTCAAAAAAAATTAAAAAAAAAATCAATAGATCTTCATGGCTATACTTTAGAAAATGCAAATAAAATCATTAATGATTTTATTAATAAATGTTATTTAGAGGGAGTAGATAGCATTAAGGTTATTACTGGAAAAGGATCAAGATCTAAAAATAAAGAAGATCCATATTTATCTGCTGATTTAAGTATTTTAAAATATTCTGTTCCAAATTATATAAAAAACAATTCAGAGCTTATGAAGAAGATTAAAGAATTAGATTTTGATTCAGTAAATGACATAAGCCAAGGGAATTTTGATATTTTATTAAGAAAAAAACTATAAAATAAACTTAGAAAGATCAGTATCCTTAACTATATCACCTAGATTATTTTTAACATAACTCGCATCAATTTTTATTTTTTCACCACTCCTGTCAGTTGCAGTAAAACTAATTTCATCTAAAACTCTTTCAATTATTGTATGTAATCTTCTTGCCCCAATATTCTCAACTTTTGAATTTACTTCGTAGGCTAAGTTTGCAATCATGTCGATACCATCTTCTGAAAATTCTAAATCAACATTTTCAGTATTTAATAAAGCTTTATATTGCTTTATTAAACTATTATCTGGTTCTTTTAGTATTCTTTTAAAGTCTTCACTATTTAAAGCATCTAGCTCTACTCTAATTGGTAATCTTCCCTGTAATTCTGGAAGTAAATCTGAAGGTTTTGCTAATTGAAAAGCTCCTGAAGCAATGAATAAAATATGGTCTGTTTTAATTGTTCCATATTTAGTACTAACTGTTGTACCTTCAATAAGTGGAAGTAAATCTCTCTGGACTCCTTCTCGAGATACATCTCCACCAACACGATCAGTTCTTGCTGAAATTTTGTCTATTTCATCTAAGAATACTATTCCATTGTTCTCTGTAGTATCTTTTGCAGCTTTCACAATTTTATCTTGTTCTATTAATTTATCAGATTCTTCATTAATTAAAATTTCATGAGACTCTTTTACAGACATTTTCTTCTTTTTTGCTTTTGTACCCATTGATTTTCCTAACATTTCTGAAATGTTAATCATTCCAACATTTGCACCTGGCATCCCAGGGATTTCAAATTGAGGCATTTGTCCAGCTTCATTAATATCTATTTCAATTTCATTTTTGTCTAAATCTCCACTTCTTAATCTTTTTCTAAAACTTTCTCTTGTAGCTACAGTTGCTTTATTCCCAACCAATGCATCTAAAACTCTTTCCTCAGCTAATTTTTGTGCTTTTGCATATACTTCTTTTCTTTTTTTTACTTTTTCCATAGCTATAGCTATTTCCAAAAGATCTCTTATTATTTGTTCGACATCTCTTCCTACATAACCAACTTCGGTAAATCTAGTTGCTTCAACCTTGACAAAAGGTGCTTCAGCTAATTTTGAAAGTCTTCTTGATATTTCTGTTTTTCCAACCCCAGTTGGGCCCATCATTAAAATATTTTTTGGCAAAACTTCATCTTTCATTTCACCAGTTAAAGCCTGTCTTCTCCACCTATTTCTAAGAGCAATAGCCACAGCTCTTTTAGCATTTTTTTGTCCAACAACAAATCTATCTAACTCAGAAACAATTTCTCTTGGCGAAAGAGAATTTAAGATTTCTTTTTTGTCTGATTTTTCTTTAGGTACCAAGGGCGTTACGTTTGAATTTTCCATTATATTTTTTCTAATTTAATATTATTATTAGTAAATACACAAATTTCAGAAGCAACTTTAATCGCTTTTTTTGCAACTTCTTCTGCTGAAAGTTCTGTATCCATTAAAACTTTTGCTGAAGCTAATGCATAGTTTCCTCCGGAACCAATTCCTATTACATCACCTTCTGGCTCCAGAACATCTCCTGTTCCTGATATTATGAAGCTTTTTTCTTTATCTCCCACAGCCATTAGTGCTTCTAGTCTTCTTAAATATTTGTCAGTTCTCCAATCTTTAGCAAGCTCAACAGCTGCTCTAGCAAGATTTCCTGCATGTTTCTCTAATTTAGACTCTAACCTTTCAAATAAAGTTAAAGCATCGGCAGTAGACCCTGCAAAACCTGCGATCACATTTCTCTTTTCAATTTTCCTAACTTTATTAGCCGTGCTTTTGATAACAGTATTTCCCATGCTTACTTGTCCATCGCTAGCAACTACTACTTCATTGTTTTTTCTTACTAATACTATTGTTGTCATACCTTATAAATGGATACTAAATTCAATAGTTCAAGCCCGGTTCTAGTATTATTGCCATAATTCAATAATAGATATATACCCTTTTTAAATTATGAAGAGGAAAGCAAAAATAAGTAGAAAAACTAAAGAGACCAATATCAGCGTTGATTTAAACATTGATGGTAATGGTAAGTATAAAGTTGACACAGGCATAGGATTTCTAAATCACATGCTTGAACAATTATCAAAGCACTCTTCAATGGATATGAATATCAAAGCCAAGGGAGATACTCATATTGATCTTCACCACACAACTGAAGATACAGGAATTGCTATTGGTGAATGTTTAAAAAAAGCTTCCAAAAAATTTGTTGGAATTAAAAGATATGCGCATGCAATGATACCTATGGATGAAACATTAACTAGAGTTGCAATCGATGTTTCAAATAGACCATATTTAATTTGGAAGGTTAAACTTAAAGTAGAAAAGCTAGGTGAAATGGACACAGAACTTTTTAAAGAATGGTTTCAAGCATTTTCACAAGCTGCAGGAATTACTTTACATGTTGAAAATATTTATGGTGATAACAGCCACCACATTATTGAATCTTGTTTTAAAGGATTAGCAAGATCTTTAAGAGCTGCGTTGGAGATGGATCCAAGGAATAAAAATACAATTCCTTCTACAAAAGGTTCTTTATAAGTTTAATGAACGTCACTATTGTTGACTATAACTCGGGCAATATTAGCTCTGTAATAAACTCCTTTAAGGAAGTTGCTAAGGATAAAGTAAATATTAAGGTAACTTCAGATTTAAATGAAATTAAATCTAGTGATAAAATAGTTTTGCCAGGACAGGGTTCGTTTAAAAGTTGCGTTGATGCTTTAAATAATATTAATGGTTTAGTTGATGTTTTAAACGAATTTGCAGTTAATAATAAAAAACCTCTTCTTGGAATTTGTGTAGGATTACAAATGTTTGCAGATATTGGTTATGAGGAAACAGAAACTAAGGGATTAGGATGGATTGCTGGAAAGGTATCAAAAATTGATAACCAAAATGGAAAATATAAACTTCCTCATATTGGTTGGAACCAAATAAAAATTGTTAAAGATAGTAAAATTTTTAAAGACATAGAAAATAATTCACACATGTATTTTGTTCACAGTTATGAATTTATTCCAAACGACAATTCGGTTATAGTTGCTTCAACAGATTATTCATCCAATATTGTTTGTGCAGTTGAAAAAGAAAATATTTTTGGAACTCAATTTCATCCAGAAAAGAGCGATAAAATTGGACTTAAAATAATTGATAACTTTATAAATTTTTAAAATGAAAATATTTCCAGCAATTGATATTAAAGATAAAAAATGTGTAAGGCTAATTAAAGGAGACTTTGATAATAAAACTGAATATGAAATGTCACCAGTAGAACAGGCTGGGAGATATAAAGAACATGGTTTTAAAAATTTACATATAGTTGATTTAGATGGAGCTTTAACTGGTAAAATAGTAAATCTAGATATTATTCAAACCATAGTTAGTAAATTCGATCTTAGAGTTGAGATAGGTGGTGGTATTAGAAATTTTGAAAGTATTCAAGAATATATTGATACTGGTGTAGAAAAAGTAATTTTAGGAAGTGCTGCCATAAAAGATAAAAACTTTTTAAAAGAAGCTTGTGAAAAATTTCCAAATAAAATTGCCTTAGGTTTAGATGCTAAAGATGGATATTTATCTGTTTCAGGTTGGAAAGAGAATTCTAATCAATTAATTTTAGATTATTTGAAAGAGGTTAATGATTTTGGAGTAAGTAGATTGATTTATACAGATATTAACAGAGATGGAATGAAGCAAAGTCCAAATTTTGAAGAAACAGCAAATGTTGCCGATAAATCTAATTGCCCTGTAATAATATCTGGTGGAGTTTCTTCAATAGATGATATTAAAAAAGCAAAGAGCTTGAAAAATATTGAGGGCATAATAGTTGGTAAAGCAATTTACGATGGTGACATAAAACTAGAAGAACTTGTAAAAGAAATAGATGCTTAAAAATAGAATAATACCTTGTTTGGATGTTAAAAATGGTCGAGTAGTTAAGGGAATTAACTTTGTTGATTTAAAAGATGCCGGTGATCCTGTTGAACAAGCTAAAATTTATAGTGATGGTGGAGCAGATGAAATTTGTTTTTTAGATATTACTGCTTCAAATGAAAATAGAGATACAATTTATGATGTAGTTGAAAAAACATCTAAGAAATGCTTTGTGCCTTTAACTGTGGGTGGAGGTGTTAGAAGTGTTGAAGATATTAATAAATTGTTAAACTGTGGAGCAGACAAAGTTTCTATAAACACGGCTGCAGTACAAAATTCCAAAGTTGTGGTTGAAAGCTCAAAAAAATTTGGATCACAATGCATTGTTGTTGCGATAGATGCTAAAAAAAATGGAGAGAAATGGGAAATTTTTACTCATGGTGGAAGAAATAATACAGGTATTGATGCATTAGAATTTGCAAAAAAAATGGAAGAAAATGGAGCTGGAGAATTACTAGTAACGTCAATGGATAGAGATGGAACTCAAGTTGGTTATGATATTGATTTAATGTTAAAAATATCCTCAGAAGTTAATATTCCAGTTATTGCATCAGGAGGGGTAGGAAATTTAGACCATTTAGTAGATGGAATAAAATTAGGAAATGCAAGTGCTGTGTTGGCAGCATCTATATTTCACTATGGCAAATATTCCGTAAAACAAGCCAAAGAATATTTGAACTCAAAAGGAATACCAGTTAGAATTTAGTATGCTAAATACATTAGAGAGCCTTTTTAAACTTGCAAGAGATAGAAAAAACAATCCGGTAGATGGTTCTTATACCAATAAACTTTTAAGTGATAAATCTTTAAGCAAAGGAAAAGTTTTAGAAGAAATAAATGAATTAATTGAAGCTGTAGAAAAAAATTCAAACAAAATACATGAGGCTGCTGACGTTTTTTATCATTTAATAATGTATTTAGAGGCAAACGATGTAAAAATTGAAGATGTGATGGAAGAGTTAAATAAGAGAAAAAAATGAGTTACGATGATAACAATATATTTGCAAAAATACTTAGAGGGGAAATTCCTTGTAAAAAAATTTATGAGGATGAATTTGTTTTATCTTTTCATGATATTAATCCTCAAAAAAAAATACATGCATTAGTTATTCCAAAAGGAAAATACGTTGATCTTGATGATTTTAGCCAAAATGCTTCATCTGAAGAAATGATAGGATTATTAAAAGGCATAAATACTGTAGCTAAAAAGTTAGGTATTTCTGTTGATAGTGGAAAAGGTTATAGAGCATTAACAAACATAAGTGAACACGGAGGACAAGAGGTGCCACATTTACATTTTCATCTATTTGGGGGTGAAAAAGTTGGGAAAATGGTTGAGTGACGACTAAGGTTGAAAGAAATTATTTAGAAATTAAGTCACTAGATGAATTAGTGGAAGTAAAAAAACCGTTAGATAATCTAATTTTGAAAAAAGTTGATCCACCTAATTTTCAATTAAATAAATTTTTTTATAAAGAAATAGGAAAAAAACACAGATGGATAGATAGGCTTGTTTGGACTGATAAAAATTGGATTGATTATCTAAATACAACAGGAATTAATACTTATATTTTAAAATATAAGAAAGATCTTGTAGGATATTTTGAACAAATCTTTCATAAAAGTGATTTTGAAACTGAAATAGCTTTTTTTGGAATTTTGGAAGAATATATGGGGAAAAAATTAGGTAGCTACTTATTATCTGAAGCAATTAAAAAGTCTTTTGATTGTGGTTCAAAGAGAGTCTGGGTACATACTTGTTCTTTAGATCATAAAAATGCTTTAAGCAATTATCTTTCAAGAGGAATGAATATTTATAAAACTGAAATTGCTATTTTGTAGCTAGTGTTGTTTCGGTAATTTAAATAACTTTTCATCAATATTAATATTTTTTTTAATATTATAAATATAAGTAATGACAAGATTTTGATAAATATCTTCTGTTTGCCATCCAATTAAATCATATGATTTTTTATCAAAAAAAACATTTATTTTATTTCCATTATCTTTTAAAGAAAAAAAATAATATTTTTCATCAACAAGCTTTAAGTCTAATTTATTAATTTTACTTAATAATAGTTTTTTATCCAAAATTAATAATAAAGGTGTTTGTTCTAAAGGATACAAAAAATATTCTTTTCCTTCTCTATTTTTTATAACTAATGAATTTCCGTTTGAAACAATTATTTTTTTTTTAATATTATTGTAGATGCAATGGATTTTTTTTGGATACTTAATTATACAATTTCCTTCTTCAGTTTTATCATTTATATTCTGCTCAAAATTAAAGCTAATATTTTTAATTTTTTTGAAATTATTAATTATTTCATTTTTTGTTGACCCGTAGGAATAATTAAAAAAATTTAAAAAAAAAAAAATTAATATTATTTTTTTCATTTTAAAACTTCTCTTTTACCTACATGATTTGCTTTGCTAACTTCACCGTTTGCTTCCATCATATCTATTATTCTAGCAGCACGATTATATCCAATTTGTAATTTTCTTTGTAAAAAAGAAGTGGATGCTTTGCCTTCTGATTTAATTAAATCTAATGCTTTATTATATAACTCATCTTGATTTTCATTATCTGTTATAGTTTCACCAACTTCCTTTTCGTCAGCAAAATTTAGAATTTCATCAACATAGTCAGGCTCAGCCTGTGATCTTAAATAGTTATTTATTTTTTCAATTTCATTTTCAGAGACAAATGGAGAATGGATTCTAACTATTTTATTTGCTGCTGACATATATAACATATCTCCTTTACCCAATAATTGTTCTGCTCCTTGTTCACCCAATATAGTTCTGCTGTCTATTTTTGAGGTAACTTGAAAAGATATTCTTGTTGGAAAATTTGCTTTTATTGTGCCTGTTATTACATCCACACTTGGTCTTTGAGTGGCCATTATTATGTGAATTCCAGCCGCTCTAGCCATTTGTGATAATTTTTGTATGTATCCTTCAATTTCTTTTCCAGCTACAAGCATAAGATCTGACATCTCATCAACTATGACAACAATATAAGGCATTGGAAGTTTATGTTTGGAATTATATCCATCAATATTTCTTACTCCAACTCTGGTCATTAATCGGTATCGACTTTCCATTTCTTTAACAACCCATCCCAAAACAGAAGCGGCTCTTTTTGCTTCAGTAATTACTGGACATAAAAGATGAGGTATTCCTTCATAAGTAGATAGTTCTAACATTTTGGGATCTATAAGGATAAATTTGCATTTATCAGGTCCATGTTTATATAGTAATGATAAAATTATAGTATTTATACAAACTGATTTTCCTGAACCAGTTGTACCAGCAATTAATAAGTGTGGCATAGAATAAAGATCTCCAATTATTGGGGTACCTGAAATACTTTTTCCTAATGCTATGGGAAGCTTAATATCTTTTTTAATAAAATTAGAGCTAGAAATAATCTCGCTCAAATAAACATTTTCTCTAGATGAATTTGGTAACTCTATACCAATTGTATTGCTGCCAGGAATTGTAGCTATTCTGGTAGAATCGGAGCTTGTATTTCTTGCTATATCTTCGGATAAATTTATAATTTTTGAAACCTTTACTCCTGCGGCAGGTTCGAATTCATTTAGAGTAACCACAGGACCTTTGCTAACTTTCTTTATTTTTCCTTCTACACCGAAATCCAAAAGAATTTTTTCTAAAGTACTTTCATCAATTTTATCTTCATCTAAATTTTTTTCACGTTCTAATTTTGTTGGTTTTTTTAAATAATCAATAGAAGGTAATTTAAATTTATACTTATTGATATTTTCAGTATTTTTGGAATTAAATGGTAAATTTTCCTGAGTTAGTTTGCTAGTGACGTCATCAATTACTTCATCTTCATCTTGAATATTAGTTATTACTGATTTTTTGTTTTCAACTTTTTTAAAGAAAAATTTAAAAATATAAAAAAAATACTTAACATTAAAATTTATACTAATAGAAAAAATTATTATAACTAAAATTAAGATAAAATAATATGAAATCTCTTTATTTAAATATATTAAATTTGATAAAAAAGTATTTTCAAAAAAATTTCCAACAAAACCACCATTTCCATTTATTGATAGAGAAAATGAATTTTCATAAAATGTTGAAAAAAATAAAGATCCTAAAATGGTATATACAATTAAATAAAAAAAATTTTCGATAATAATTAAAAATTTTTTATTAATAATTAAATTAATACCTGTAAAAAATATAGTTAAGGAAGTTAAAAATGCTATTAAACCTATTGATTGAAAAAAAAGATCAGAAATATAACTACCTCTAAACCCTAAAATATTTTTTATCTCGGTATTTTCTGTAAAAATGAAATTAGGATCTTCAGGAGAGTAGCTTATTAAAGATAAAAAAATTAAAGCAGATATACAGATAAGAAAAATTCCAGTAATTTCTGCTACTCTTTTTATAGTAAAATCAAGGGTTTTTCTGCTTAAATTTTTTATATTCATTTTATAAAGAATCTAGTTTGTAACTTTGTATCATTTAATATTTATTGTTAAAATTAAAATTTAATTATGAATATATGTTTAATTGGCTCTGGTATACCTTGTTTGATACTAGCAAATATTTTATCTAATAAAAATATTAAAATATCAATTTTTGATGAATATAAATCTAAAAATAAATTTAATATTAGAACATTAGGAATCACAAGAGATAATATTGATTTTTTAAGAAATGAAAAAATAAATATAAAAAAAAATGCATGGCCTATAAATAGTATTAAAATATTTAATGAATCTTCAAATAAAAAAGAAATTCTTAATTTTGGGCCAGTTAAAGATAATCTTTTTTTCATTATTAAATATCCACAATTTATATATTTACTTGAAAAAAATATTAGAAAAAAAAAATTAATTAAATTTATTAAAAAAAATAAAAAAGCTTTTTATAATTCTATAATAAATAATAGAAATGAATTTGATTTAGTTATAAATTTTAACGAAAATAATAATATTTCAAAAGAAATATTTTTTAGAAGGGATTATAAAAATTATAATAGTTCAGCCTATACTGTATTAATTAATCATCAAAAGTGTAATAATAAATTTGCATATCAGATTTTTACTAGCTTGGGTCCAATTGCATTTTTGCCATGTTCTAGCAGGGAAACTTCAGTAGTTTTTTCAGTGTTTAAACAAAAAAGAAATATTTCAGAAAATGAAATTTTAGAATTAATAAATAAATATAATAACAAATATTCAATAAAATCATTTTCAAAAATAGAAAAATTTGATCTCAAAGGATCACTTTTAAAAAATTATTATTATAAAAATATATTATGCTTTGGGGATAATATTCATAAAATTCATCCACTGGCAGGGCAAGGTCTCAATATGACAATAAGAGATATAAAAGTATTATCTGAGTTAATAGATAAAAAAATTGATCTTGGACTTTCATTGGACCAATCAATTTTAAAAGAATTTGAAAATAAAACAAAACATTATAATTATTTATATGCCAATAGTATTAATTTTATTCATGAATTTTTTAAATTAGATAATAAATTTAATAATAATTTTTCAAATAAAATGTTTTATTTTTTGGAAAATAATTTTTATTTTAAAAAATATTCTATTAAGTTTGCAGATAATGGACTAATTAATTATTGAATAGTTTTGTTGTCAAAATTATCAAAACTATAAGTAGATAAAATTTGACTTAATTTTTCTTTTCTATCGTAAATATTTACTGCTTCTAATAAGACCTGCTTTTCTTCCAGGGAAAATGGAGAAGCCATAGCTAAAGTATTAATTGTTTGATCTAAACTTTGTTTTTCTAAATCTTTCCAATTAATTTTATAACCTTGTTTAATAAAAAAAGATTTTAAATTATTAAATATAAGTTCAAGATCAGAAAATTTTATTTCTTGATTTTTTTCATTTAAATCATCTAAAAAATCTTCAAAATCAATTGTGAATTTTCTGTAGGTTTTTTTAGTCTCCAATTCTTTAATTATTTTAAATCTACTAATACCAGATAAAAGAATTAAATATCTTCCATCTTCTGTTTCATTAAAACTAGTAATTTTTCCTACACAACCCACATTATAAAGTGCTGGAGTATTTTGAGTAGAATTTTTAGGTTGAATCATTCCTATCATTCGGTTTTCTTTCATAGCATCATCAATCATTTCTATATATCTTGGCTCAAAAATATTTAATGGCACCGTAGTTTTTGGAAAAATTATAAAATTTGATAATGGAAAAACTGGAATTTTTTCAGGTAATTTATTTGATAATTTATTCATAGTAATTGTTTATCAGAAATAGATTAAAGAAACAAAAATTTAATATTACTTGCAATAAGAAAACCACTATCTATAATTATTTTTTATAAGCGGGCATAGCTCAGTGGTAGAGCGTCTCGTTGCCAACGAGAAGGTCGTGGGTTCAAGTCCCATTGCCCGCTCCAAAAGAACTATTTTGAAGGAAATTTAGTTATGAGTGATTTAGCAGATAAAAAATGTATTCCTTGCGAAGGAGGGATACCAGGGTTTGATATAACAGAAATTCATAAATATTTAAAAATGGTAGATGGATGGGAAGTAAAAGCAGACGATTCAGAAGTTTATTTTTTAATAAAAGAATTTAAATTTAAAAATTTTTTAGAGAGCCAAGACTTTATAAATAAAGTAGGAAATATAGCTGAAAAAGAAGGACATCATCCAGATATCTGGTTTGGGTGGGGTTATGCAAAAATAAAAATTTTTACTCATGCAATAAAAGGTTTACATGAAAGTGATTTTGTTTTAGCTGCAAAAATTGATAAAATTTTTAGTGTCTAAAATGTCTGGTTTTTGAAAAAACCAATATAGTATTTGTTCTATTTGCAAATTTAATAATATCTTTATCTCTAATTGAACCTGAAGGTTGTATTATTGCCGATACACCTGCTTGAACTAATTTTTCAATACCGTCGACGAAAGGAAAAAATGCATCTGAAGCTGCAATAATTTGATCATTTAATTTTTCCTTATAAAATCTTTTCATCTTATTTATTGCAATATCACAGCTATCTATCCTACTAGGCTGTCCAGATCCTATTCCAATAGTTGAGTCTTTATTTGTTATAACAATTGCATTTGATTTTACAAATCTGCAAATATTAAATGCAAATATTAGATTTTTCAAAGTTTGATTGTTAGGTTTGTTTTTTGATACAATTTCAAAATTTGATTTTGAAAAAGCAAAAATATCCTTAGTTTGTATTAAAAAGTTATTAAATAGTGTTGATACACTGTTTAGATTATTATTATTTAATTTACTAGCATCAATAATTCGTAAGTTTTTCTTATTTTTTAATATTTTAAGGGCATCTTTTTTTATACCATTACAAATTATTACTTCTAAAAATATCTTTCTTAACTCTAATGCTAATTTTTTATTAATATTAAAATTACAAGAAACAATACCACCGAATGCGCTTGTAGGGTCACAAGCGAGGGCTAGTTTAAAACTATTAAATTTATTTTTGTTTATAGAAACTCCACAAGGATTAGCATGTTTTACGATAACTGTTCCAGTATTTTTTGGCATTGATTTTGATATTAATAGAGCAGAAAAAATATCGTTATAGTTATTATAACTTAATTGTTTTCCATGTAATTGTTTAATATTTAATTTCTTATTAATAGAATAAATAGCTGCTTTTTGATGAGGATTTTCACCATATCTTAATCTTTCAACTAAGTTACCAGAAATTATTTTTTTTTCAGGAAAGATGTTTTTTGACTTAGAATTAAAATAATTTGATATTAATCCGTCATAATAAGCAGTTTCAGTAAATGCAATTTCTGACATTTTTTGTCTAAATTCTAAAGTGGTTCCACTTTTATTTGAGTTCAACTCTCTTATTAGTTCTTCATACTGTTCAGGATTAGTTATTACCGCGACATCATTATAATTTTTAGCTGCAGCTCGGACCATTGCAGGTCCACCAATATCAATATTTTCAATTATTTTGCTATGTTTAGTTTTATTTTCAAGGCTTTTTTCAAAAGGATAAAAATTTACAATGACAAGATCTATTTTTCCGAAATTATTTTTTTTTAGATCTTTATCATGAGATTTATTTTTTCTTATACTTAAAATTCCAGCATAAATTTTTGGATGAAGTGTTTTAACTCTTCCATTCAATATTTCTTTTGACTCTGTATACTTAGAAATTTCTAAGCATTTGTATCCTAGTTTTTTAATCTTTTTAAAAGTACCACCCGAGCTGATAATTTGAATTTTGTATTTAGATAGAGTTTTTAAAAGTTTGCTTAATTTTTTTTTTTCAGAAACTGAAATCAAAGCTGTTTTTATTTTTTTCATTAAATTTTTATTATTTCCCAAACTATTTTTTGATCTTCATTTTGAGTTAATCCTGAAATGTATATATTTTGATTTTCAATAAAAGAGTTTTTTTTACCGAAATATAAACCAGTTTCAACATCAATCTTATGATCTTTGCAAGAAAATTTCCAACCAGAGTTTTCTAATTCAATAAGAATTGATTTTTCATCTTGAGTTTTATTTATTTTAACTCCAGGCTCAAAGTGAAATCTAATTTCAAAATTTGAACTTTTAAACTTTTTCTTTTTTATTAATTTGTCAGTTCCTATAAACTTATTTTTTTCAATAAAAAATTCTATTTTTCTTTCATGAATTACACCATATTTTTTTATATAACCGTCATGGGATCCAATGATGCTCCAATATTTTTTTTCAGATATTACAGATTTTTTTAATACCTTTAATCCTTGATCAACTTTAAAAATACCATCAGAATCTTTTTTAAAATTACATGAAGAATGATTATCCAAAATTAAAGTAGAGTGTGTTGCAGTTGACTTAGAAATTGAGTTGAGCTGATGTTTATAATTTTGAAAATAACCACAATTAGAAATTAATTTACAATTATTAAAATATATTTCAAAAGATAAAGCTCCAGACTGGTAATCATTGCTAAATTTTTTTTCTGGAGAAGATCCTAAATCAGCAGAAAGAATAACATTCTTATTTTTTAAAATAGCATATCCTCCATATTCATTGCTTTCATTCTTAAATTTATAATTATGAAAACTTAAGTATTTATCAAAATCTTTGTTTTGGCTTACACGGTTACCATTAAACAATAAATTTTGATTAATGTTTTGCCATATAAAGTTGTAATTTTGACCTAGATAAAAAATTATTTCGTTTAAATACTCAGGAATTTCATTTTGAGACTCTTTAAGCCATTCTCTTATTAAAACAAAATATTTTAAATAGAATACAAGTTGTCCCAAATTTCTAGATTTTGGAAATCCTTGTGCATCAAAAGAAAAGTTAATAATTTTTTTTAAAAGATTTGAACCATAATCTAAATATTTTTCATCTTTGTACGAGAGTCCCGTTAATATAATTGAAGCACATCCAATCATTTTATCATTTAACCATTTTGATCTGCCTATTTCGTTGATTAAATGATTTACTTGTTTTTTAATACTATTATTAAATTTTTCTTTATAGAATTCATCGCTATCATTATAGCTTAGTTTTGAATTTGATATCCAAGCTATGACTCTTTTTGACAAGGTATCTAATTCCCAGTTTTTAGAATTATATTTTTGATTTTTCTCAATCCAATTTAAAATAATTGATTGAGTAATTTTTTTTGATGATTTTAGATCAATTGTGAATAACCAAAAAAAACTATGAAGTTTTTTATAATCATTTTCTTTAATGTCTTGATTGGTCCATACAGAATTTAAATAAAAATTTTCAATATTATTTTTTTGTTTTTCGTATTTAATCAAACAATCAAGTAAATTTGGACTTGGTTTATATTCAATTAGTTTATCATTAATGTTTGAAATTTTTTTATTATAAATTCCAGAACTTAAATAAATTTTTCTTATTTGATTTAATGAATAATTTAAAAACTCACTAACAAAATTTAAAGAATTCTTTAAAACCATTAACTTATACTAACTTCAGAGAATCTATATTTTTTTTTATATTACCATTATTTTCTTTAAAAATAGTTGTTCCCGAAACTAGAATATTTGCTCCTGCCTGTATTACAATTTTATTATTTGTAAAATTAATACCACCATCAACTTCAATGTCGAAATTAAGTTTTTTTTCTTCTTTAATTTTTTTTAAAGCCTTAATTTTTTCTACAACTTCTGGCATAAATTTTTGGCCACCAAATCCTGGAAAAACACTCATGATTAAAACTAGATCTATTTTATCTAAAACATTTTCAATAATATTTAATTTAGTATCTGGATTTAAAGAAACTCCAATTTTTTTATTTAGCTTTCTAATATGATCAATCGAATCTATTAAATTATCTGTTGCCTCTGGATGTATTGTAATTATATCTGCTCCAGCATTTGAATAATCTTCAATATATTTGTGCACCGGAGATATCATTAAATGAACATCAAATGGTAGCTTGGTAAAATTACGTAACCTTTTAATTACAGGTGGACCAATTGTAAGATTAGGAACAAAATGACCATCCATAACATCAACATGAATCATATCTGCCCCACCTTCCTCTAATCTCTTTATTTCATTTCCCAGCTGGCTGAAATCAGCTGAAAGAATTGATGGTGAAATTTGTATTTTTTTCATTGATAGCTAGATTTACTAGTATCAATTTTTAAAATTTAATTGAATTAAAAAATTGGTAAATTTGTCTCGAAATTTCACTTTCCAGAGGAAAAGATAACATACCCATTACAGAATAACCCAAAATCCATGGCATTAAGTAAAATCTTATCATAAAGAAAAACCAAGCCACATATAAAGGTACTAGCGGATGGATTATGAATGAAGGGGTTATGGGTTTAAACATATAAATTAATGGATTAGTAAATTTAACAAATACTTTCATAAAAAAAAATTGAGAGTCTTCTCTTTGAAAAATATTCATTGCAACCCTTCCAATCAAAGTCCACATAATAATTCCAAGAATATAATCAATTATATATACTAAAGGATGAAAGTTAGCAGACATTTTAAAATTTATATTTGAAAAAATGAGAAATTAAAAGGGGCGAAATTAATCGCCCCTTTAAAAGATTATTTAGTGTTTGCCAAGGATCGATTTACCAGCTGGTACTCGAACCTCATCAACCATTTTTTGTGTAGCAGCATCAGGTTCTGAAGTAATTAAACTTACAACAACCATAGATACTAAGCTGACAGCTGAACCGAAGATACCAAACGTTAACTGTGTAATACCTAAGAATCCACTTCCACCATTTCGTACCCAAATTAGGTAACCCATACCAGAAGCAAGACCTAAAGCCATACCAGCTATAGCACCTTCTCTGTTAGCTCTCTTCCACCATACACCAAGTACAAGTGGGAAGAACAATCCAGACATCGCAAAGTCAAAAGCCCAGATTACCGAACCTAAGATACCTTGGATCTCCATTGCTGCAATAGTTGCTCCAGCAAAACCAATTACTACAAGTAATACCCTTGCAACAACTAGTCTTTTTGCAGTTTCTGCTTTTGGATCAATGATCTTGTAGTACAAGTCATGAGACAAAGCATTTGCAATTGCTAGAATTAAACCATCGGCTGTTGACATGGCAGCTGCCATACCTCCAGCAGCAACTAGACCTGAGATTACATATGGTAATCCAGCTATTTCTGGCGTTGCTAACACAACGGCTTTACCACCCATGAAAAACTCATTTAATTCAAGAGTTCCATTTCCGTTAAAGTCGCTTACAAACATTAAGTTTGCTTGGTTCCAGTTTTGATACCAATCTATCGCTTGAACTTCACTTATCGATTTACCGATAATTCCAGTCGCTAAGTTAGGATCTATCAATGACAATTTAGATAGTGTCGCTAACATTGGAGCAGAAGAATAAAGTAGGAAGATAAAGAATAAAGACCAACCTACTGATTTTCTAGCTGCTTTTACACTTGGAGTAGTAAAATATCTCATCATCACGTGAGGCAATGAAGCTGTTCCCATCATCATCGCTAGTGCTAATGAAATAAATGCCCAAGGTGTAGCGTTAACCGCTGAGTGAGCTTTAGTTATACCTGCTAAACCTTTTGGTACAGTTGCTAAATCAGCTGCAGAGTTTTTTACTGTTCCTAAACCAAACTGGACTTCAAGATCAGCAATTCTCGCAACTTCATCAGCTAACATAAAGTGTGGGAAGAAACCCGCACCCATTTTGTTACTGATCCAAAATACTGGAAGCAAGTAAGCTATTATCAGTACGATATATTGTGCAACCTGTGTCCAAGTTACCCCTCTCATACCACCTAACATTGAACATAGTAAAATACTTACTAATCCAACATAAACTGCGTATTGGAATGGGATATCTAGAGCAACAGATGCAATAGTACCTGTAGCGTTAATTTGTGCAGTCACATAAGTAAATGAAGCAACAGTTAAGACTACTACTGCTAGAAACCTACTTAAATTACCACCGTATCTTGTACCAATGAAATCTGGAACTGTGTAACAGCCAAATTTTCTTAGGTATGGTGCTAATAAAGATGCAACTAATACGTATCCACCAGTCCAACCTACAAGTAGTGCCATATAACCGTAACCTTTGAAGTAAATACCACCTGCCATTGCAACGAATGATGCACCAGACATCCAGTCTGCTGCAGTTGCCATTCCGTTGAATACGGTTGGTACTTGCCTTCCAGCTACGTAATAAGCATCAGCTTGTGCTGTACGTGATAGATAACCAATTATAGCGTAGATGGCCACAGTAAAAGCAACGAATGCAATTCCTATTGCTTTTGCTGACATACCCATCTGTTCGCCAATTGCCATAATGATTATGAAAGCTAAAAATCCACCTGTGTAGATTCCATAAACTTTAGGCAAATTATCTATAAAATTACCTTTAATCATTAATCATCTCCTTTTTCACTGAAGCCGAACTCTTCATCGATTTTTTCTTGTCTGTTCGCAAACCAAAAAATTAGGATTACAAAAATTCCAAGAGATCCCTGACAAGTAAACCAATATGTCAGTGGATAACCGAAGGGTCCACCAACGGACTCCATTTCAGCGCCAAAAAGGAAGATGCCAATTGAGAATACAAACCAAATTGCTAATGTTACCATTAACAATCCTCTGGTTTTTTCCCAGTGTTGTGCTTGTTTTGACATTATTATCTCCTCTTTTAGTTATAACTGGCGGAAACCATAACCATTATGAAAGAGATTTAAAGTGTTAAAATTGTTAATAATAGTGGTGTTTTTAGGGTATAAAATAAATAAACAGCTATTTTTATGGCAAAATACAAATTAACTTGGAAAGATCTTACTTGGAAAGACTTTAAGATTTATCTTTTTTCACTTTTTAAAGCTTTCATACCAAAGACAAAAATAAGTAATTTGGATGAGTTAGAGGATTTTATTCAGTCTAAATCAGCTTGGGTTACTCAAGTAACACTTTATGGTTATTTGAAAACTAGAATGGGAACAAGATATGTTCTTCATTTTGAAAATGATAAATTCATGGCATCTGTAAATTTAGCTAAGTGGAATATGTATGCCGTTGCTCTCCAAGATCTGACATTTTTTACATTTTCTTATTTAAAAAATAATTTGAATTATCAAGAAATTGACAAAGCTAAAGAAATTTTTTTAAAAATTTTAGATGATGAAACTACAAATAAAATGCCATTAGATATTATTGAGGAAGCAAAAAAGAATTTTAATGAAAGATTACAGAACATTAACTGGAACACTTATTATAATGATTTTCCATTTAATCCAAGTGCATTATCATTATACAAGTGGGCACCTATAGCTGATGAATTAAAAAACCTTGATCGTAAGATTGTTTTAAATTCTGTAATTTTAAAGTGGGATATTGTTAAAAAAGAATTTAACGAGAGAATAAAATTTTAAACATTTTTTCTATTATCAACTAGACTTTTAACAACACCTGGATCAGCTAAAGTTGTTGTATCTCCAAGTTGTTCATGTTCATTAGCAGCAATCTTCCTCAAAATTCTTCTCATTATTTTTCCTGATCTTGTTTTTGGTAGCCCAGGTGAAAATTGAATAAAATCTGGAGTAGCAATAGGACCAATTTGTTTTCTAACCCAAAGTTTTAATTCTCTCTCCAAGTCTCCATTGGGTTCTTCTCCAACATTAAGAGTTACATAACAATACAATCCATTTCCTTTTATATCATGTGGGTATCCCACTACTGCAGCTTCAGCAACTTTTTGATGGGCTACGAATGCACTTTCTATTTCAGCAGTTCCTAAATTATGCCCTGATACAATAATAACATCATCCACTCTCCCAGTTATCCAATAGTATCCATCTTTATCCCTTCTACATCCATCTCCAGTAAAATATTTTCCATCAAATTGAGAAAAGTATGTTTCTATAAATCTATTATGGTCTCCATATACTGATCTCATTTGACCTGGCCAAGATTGAGCTATACATAATCTACCTTGTGCTTCTCCTTTTAGAACCTTGCCATTCTTATCAACTATTTCTGGTTTAATTCCATAAAATGGTTTTGTTGCAGATCCAGGTTTTAAGTCTATTGCTCCAGTTTGAGGACTAATTAAAATACCCCCAGTTTCAGTCTGCCACCAAGTATCAACTATTGGACATCTAGAGTCGCCCACAGTTTTAAAATACCATTGCCAGGCTTCAGGATTTATTGGTTCACCAACAGTTCCAAGTAATTTAAGTGTTTTTCTTGAGGTTTTTTTTACAGGACTATCTCCTTCTCTCATCATAGCTCTTATTGCTGTAGGTGCGGTATAAAAAATATTTACTTTAAATTTATCAACTATTTGCCACCATCTAGACCAGTCTGGATAATTAGGTATACCTTCAGACATTATTGTTGTAGCCCCATTTGAAAGAGGTCCATAAATAATATAGCTGTGACCTGTGACCCAACCAATATCAGCAGTGCACCAATATATATCTTTTGGTTTATAATTAAAAATATACTGATGGGTCATTGATGCGTAAACCATGTATCCACCAGTTGTGTGCAAAACTCCTTTAGGTTTTCCTGTTGAACCAGATGTATATAAAATAAATAATGGATCTTCAGCATTCATTTCCTCAGGTTCACAACTCTTTGAGGCTTTTTTTGTTATATCGTGATACCAAACATCCCTACTTTCATCCCAATTAATTCTATTTCCAGTTCGTTTTACTACAACGCATTTTTTGACATTTGGACAATTTAGAAGAGCTTCATCAACTGTTGTTTTTAAATCTATAATTTTTCCTCCTCTAACACCTTCGTCAGCAGTAATAACGTAGTCAGATTTACAATCATTAATTCTCCCAGAAATACTATCTGCTGAAAAGCCCCCAAAAATAATTGAGTGGACAGCTCCTATTCTTGCACATGCTAGCATTGTATATGCTAACTCAGGTATCATTGTTAAATAAATAGTAACTCTATCTCCTTTTTTTACTCCTATTTCTTTCAATCCATTTGCTGCTTTTGAAACTTCTTGATGTAATTGTTTGTAGCTAATTTTTTTTTGTACTTTTGGATCATCTCCAACCCATATTATTGCAGTTTTATCTTTATTTTTTTTTAAATGTCGATCAATACAATTTGCTGAAGCGTTTAGAGTTCCATCATAAAACCATTTAATATTAACATCACTTTTGCTGTACTTATAATCTTTAATTTTTGTATATGGCTTAATCCAGGTAATTCTTTTACCTTCTTTTTTCCAAAAATTATCATTGTTTTTTATTGAATCCGAATATTTTTTTTCATATCCAGATTTATTAATTATAGCTTTTTTAATCCAGTCACTTTTTGTTTTATAAATTAACTCAGAATTTTCAATTTTTTTAACTTTATTTTTTCTTAATCTTTTTTTTCTTAAAGATTTTTTCTTTTTAATTTTTTTTCTTTTTTTCTTTTTTGGCATAAAGACTTATTTTTTATGAATATTACTCATCTTCAAAATAATTTTCCAGCTTTTAGTATCTATGGGCATCACAGACAATCTGCTTTGTTTAATGAGAGGCAAGTTATTAAGATTAGTATTTTTTTTAATATTTTCTAAAGAAACTGGCTTATTTAAAGCTTTTTTAAATCTAACCTGGACGGCTACAAATTTTTTTTTTTTGTCTGTTGGGTCTATAAAAGCTGTTTTTATAATCTCAACTATACCTACAATTTCTTTTCCAATATTTGAATGATAAAAAAAACAAAGATCACCCCTGGACATCTTTCTTAAATTATTTGCAGCTTGATAGTTTCTAACGCCATCCCAAGTTGCTCCTCTTAATCCAGCTTTTTTTTGATTACTAATAGACCAAACATTTGGTTCAGATTTCATTAACCAGTATTTCATTAAATTTTTACACCAGCTCCTTTTAAAAAAACTGCATTTTCGTCTAGTTGCCATCTTGGCTTTGCAGGGAAATCTAAACTATTAAATTGATTTTGTTTAAATTTTTCTAAACCAGCAAACGCAATCATTGCAGCATTATCTCCACATAAGTTTATAGGTGGAAATATTGCTTCAAAATTTTCTTCTTTACAAAGTCTTATTAAAACTTCTCGTATTTTTTTATTTGCCGCAACACCACCAGCAACAACAAAGGTTTTATTTTTATTTTTATTAATATTATTAAATTCTTGAAAAGCAACTTTGCTTTTTTTATATAATATTTCTTCCATTGTTTTTTGAAAAGAAGCTGCAAGATCATATTTATCTTTTTCATTTTTTATATTTTTTGAAATTCTTAGAATAGCTGTTTTAAGTCCTGCAAAAGATAAATTACATCCACCTTTATTAATTATAGGTTTTGGTAAATTAAATTTTTTTGGATCACCTTTTTTTGCCAATACTTCTATTTGAGGACCGCCTGGAAATTCGATACCAAGTAACTTCGCAGTTTTATCAAATGCTTCACCAGCAGCATCATCAATAGTAGTTCCTAGTCTTTTGTATTTTCCTAGTCCTTCAACACATAAAAATTGGCTGTGTCCTCCAGATATTAAAAGTAAAAGGTAAGGGTAATTTATTTTTGAATTTAATTTGGGACTTAAAGCGTGACCTTCCAAATGATTAACAGCAATGAATGGTTTTTTTAATGATGCTGCAATTGCTTTCCCAAAATTTATTCCAACAGATAAACAAACTATTAAACCAGGACCTGAAGTTGTTGCAACTGCATCTATGTCATTTAAATTAATTCCACTTTCATCTAATGCTTTTTTTGTAATCAAATCTATTTTTTCTATGTGGGCTCTAGCGGCAAGTTCAGGAACCACTCCTCCAAATTCTTTATGAATATCTACTTGGCTTGAAACTATATTAGACAAAATTTCTGGCTCACCCAGGTTGTTTTCTCTTAATAAAGCGACTGCTGTCTCGTCACAACTAGACTCTATTCCAAGAATTACTGGTTTTTTTGACATAAATTAGTTTTTATTACTTTCAAATTCTAAATATAAAGATGGAATATAAATTAATTTAATGAAAAGCAAAAAAATTATTATTGGATCAAGAGGCAGCAAATTAGCATTAATCTATGCTACAAAAGCGAAAGAAAAAATTTTAGAAGTATCTAAAGAGTTTAATATAGAGAGTATTGAAATAAAACCAATAACAACAGCTGGAGATTTAAATCAAAAAGATAGACTTTCCGAAATAGGAGGTAAAGGACTTTTTTCCAAAAAAATTGAAAAAGAATTATTAGAAAATAAAATTGATATTGCGGTACATGCTTTAAAAGATATGCCATCTGATGAAACCGAAGGATTATTGACTACCTGTTTTTTAAAAAGAAATGATCCAAGAGAAGTATTAATTTCTAAAAATAAAATTATATTTAAAGATTTAAATAAAGACTCAATAATTGGAACTTCTTCTTTTAGAAGGGAATTTCAATTAAAAAATAAAAGAGGTGATTTAAATTATAAATTAATCAGAGGAAACGTTGATACTAGAATTAATAAGTTAAATCAAAACTTATACGATGCAGTGATTTTATCTTTTGCTGGTATTAACTCTTTAAATTTGAATGAACATATTTCTGAAATTTTTTCAATTGATGAAATTTTACCAAGTGCTGGGCAAGGAGTTATTGCATTACAATGTAAAAGTGATGACGAGTATATTAAAAATGTTTTAAAAAAGGTAAATGATGAGGAAACTTTTAAAAGTGTTGAAGCAGAAAGAAATGTTCTCAAAGTTTTAGAAGGAGACTGTGAAACTGCAGTAGGTGCAATATCAGAAATAAACAATGAAAATATAACGCTTAAAGGAGAACTTTTTTCATTAGATGGAAAAGAAAGATATTATTGTAAATCTTCTAAAGATATAAAATATGCAGCAGAATTAGGTATTGAGATTGGTGAAAATTTAAAAAAGCAATCCAAAGGAAATTATAAAAAATAATATGCATATTTTATTTACAAGACCACTAGAAGACTGCAATGAATTAATATTAAAATTTAGTAAACTTGGACATAAAGTTTCACATATGCCAGTTATTCAAATTGAAAAGATTGAACATGAAAAAATAAATTTTATAGACTACAAAGCAATAATTTTTACAAGCGCTAATGCATTAAAATTTTTAGATACAAAATTAATTGATAAAAAAATTATTTGTTTTTGCGTTGGAAGTGCAACTGAAAAAAAAGCTCTTAGCTTAGGATTTCAAAATGTTATAACTGCCGAGGGCAATGTAAGAAATTTAGAAGAATTGATATTACAAAATTTTAATTCATCACATGGAAAAATGCTTTATTTAAGTGGAGAAATTATTTCGAATGATATTAATAAAAATTTAGTATCACAAGGCTATAATGTGAAAAGAGTAGTAAATTATACGTCAAAACCTAACCGTCAATTAGACGAAAAATTTATTGAAAAACTAAGATTAAACATGCCTGATGTCGTTTATGTTTATTCTCAAAATAGCGCTTTGAGCTTCCTAAAATTAATAAATAGTTACAAATTAAACGATTTTTGGATGAACACCAATTTAATGTGCATTAGTGAAAAATCCTCGTCAGTATTAAATAAAATTAAGTGGAAAAAAATTTTTATTTTTAGTCCTGGAGAAGAGGAATTTTTGTTGTATAAAATTTAAAAATGGAATTATTTAATAATTTTAAATCACTATTTCTTTCTGTTTGGGAAAGAGGAATCTTAGGTGTAGACATTCTGGAAATATTAATTGGTGTTGGAATATTTTTTATATTTTTAATATTTAGAGGGATAATTAGTAAAGTAATCATTAAAAGATTAGAAAATATAGCCAAGAGAACAACAAATAAATTTGATGACTCTTTTGTTTCTGCAATGGAAGGACCAGCTAGATTTTTACCAATAGTTATTGGTTTTTTTATTGCAAGTTATTATATGTCTTTCTCTGAAGAAAGTAGAGAAATTGTAGATACAATTAATAGAACCTTAATAACTATTTTTATTTTTTGGGTTATGCATCAAATTATAGAACCAGTTTCTTATGTATTAAGTGGTTTGAATAAAATTTTGACAAGGGAGCTTATCGGTTGGATTATTAAATCGTTAAAAGTTTTAATATTTATTTTAGGTATAGCAGCAGTTCTTGAGCTGTGGGGTATAAAAATTGGACCAATAATTGCAGGTTTAGGTTTATTCGGTGTTGCTGTTGCACTCGGTGCACAAGATTTATTTAAAAATTTAATTTCTGGAATATTAGTATTAGTAGAAAAAAGATTTAAAATTGGAGATTGGATTTTAGTAGAAGGAATAATAGAGGGAATTGTAGAAAAAATAGGTTTTCGATCTACAGTTATTAGAAAATTTGATAAATCAACTGCAATCATTCCAAATTTTCAGTTTGCAGAAAATGCTGTGATAAATGTAAGTCAAACTACAAATTGGATTATTAGTTGGACAATTAATTTACAATACGATTCAACTGTGGATCAACTTAAAACTATAAGAAATGAAATTGAAGTATATATAAAAAAAAATGAAGATTATAAACCTGAACTTGGATATGCAGTTAGAATTGACAAATTTGCGGATAGTTCTATTGACATGTATGTTCGTTGTTTTACTAAAACAGATGATTGGGATGAGTGGCTAGCCGTTAAAGAGAGATTGGCAATTCAAATAAAACAAATTGTTGAAAAAAATGGTGCATCTTTTGCATTTCCTAGTCAATCTATTTATGTTGAGAAAAAATGATTGCCATTTTTTATTTAGTACTCCAAGTTTTAAAAATTTACACTTACGTTGTAATTGCAAATGTAGTTATTAGTTGGTTAATAGCTTTTAATGTTTTGAATACATCAAACAGATTTGTTTATTCAATATTAGAATTAACATATCGTTTAACAGACCCTATTTTGAATAGGATTAGAAGATTTTTACCAAACCTAGGTGCTTTTGATATTTCACCAATTATACTTCTTTTGTTGATCTGGTTTGTAGAAATGTGTATGAAACTTTACTTAGCGCCAATAATATTTAACTAAATCATGATATTAATAGATGGAAAAAAAATTGCAGCGGAATTAAGAGAAGAGTTAAAGAAAGAAGTTTCTGAATTAAAATCTAAATACAATAAAGCTCCAGGATTAACTGTAATTTTAATAGGAGAAATGGCTCCAAGCCAAATCTATGTCCGAATGAAAGAAAAAGCCGCAAATGAAGTAGGCTTAAAATCAGAAGTTATAAGATATCCTGGTGAAATTGAGGAAAAAATAGTTTTAGATAAAATTGATGAACTTAATAAAGACGATAGTGTATCTGGAATTTTAGTTCAGTTACCTTTACCAAAACATATTGATAAGCAAAAAGTTATTGAAGCAATTTTACCAAGCAAAGACGTTGATGGATTTCATCCTATGAATGTTGGAAATTTATCTTCAGGTTATGAAAGCTCAGTACCTTGTACACCTCTTGGATGTTATTTATTAATAAAAAAAATTGAACCTAATCTAAATGGGAAAAAAGCAGTCATAATTGGAAGGTCAAATTTAAATGGAAAACCAATGACACAACTTCTTTTAAAAGAAAATTGTACAGTTACAATTACACATTCTAAAACAAAAGATTTAAAAGGTGAGTGTTTAAAAGGTGATATTATAGTTGCTGCGGTTGGAATGCCTGAACTTGTTAAAGGTGACTGGGTTAAAAAAGATGCGATAGTTATTGATGTTGGAATCAATAAAACTGAAAAAGGGATAGTAGGAGACGTTGCATTTGATGAAGTTTCAAAAGTTGCAAAAGCTTTAACACCTGTTCCAGGTGGTGTTGGCCCAATGACTATAGCATGTCTTCTGAAAAATACTATAGAGTGCTTCAAAAGATCTAATTAATTTACAAAATTAAATAATCTATAACTTTCTCATGAAGTTATTTTTTATATTGGGAAACCAATTATTTCCAATTCAACATTTAAATAGTTTTAAAAATAATCATATTATTTTTATGGCTGAAGACTATGAATTATGTACTTATGAAAAACATCATAAATTAAAAATTTTGTTATTTTTATCTGCAATGAGATCCCACTCAGATAAATTGATAAAAAATAAGTTCAAAGTTGAATATACTAAAATTGAATCAAGTGATTTTAAAAAAGATTATCTAGAAAAAGCTAAAAAAATTATTAAGTCAAAAAAAATTAAAGAAATTACAAGTTTTGAAATTGAAGATAAGTTTTTTGAAAAAAAAATACAAAATTTTGTTAAAAAAAATGACCTAATCTGGAATAAAATTAAATCACCGATGTTTTTAAATTCTAGAGAAGAGTTCAATGATTACTTATCAAAAAATAAAAGACCTTTTATGGCAACTTTTTATAAAGGAACAAGACAAAAATTAAATATTTTAATGAAGAAAGATGGAAATCCTGAAGGAGGTAAATGGAGCTTTGATGAAGATAATAGAAAGAAACTTCCAAAAAATATAAAAGTTCCAAAGTTTCCAAACATAACAGAAACAAAACATACAAAAAATTTAAAACCTATTATTGAAAAAATATTTAAGGATCATCCGGGTAGTACTAAAAATTTTTGGTTTGCAACTGAGTATAATGATGTTGTTAAACTTTTAAATTTCTTCATAAAAGAAAAATCAAATTTATTTGGTGATTATGAGGATGCAGTTCATCAAGAAAATAATATTCTATTTCATAGTGCATTAAGTCCATATATTAATTTGGGTCTTATAACTCCAGAGTTTATAATTTCTAGAATTTTAGAATTTCATAAAAAAAACAAAGTTAGACTTAATTCTCTTGAAGGTTATGTAAGGCAGGTTATTGGTTGGAGAGAATTCATGAGAGGAGTTTATCAAAAATATAGTGATGAAATGGAGACAAGAAATTTTTTTAAGCAAAATAGAAAGATGAAAAATTCATGGTACGAAGGAAAAACAGGTTTACCTCCTTTAGATTATGCAATTAAGAATGCATTACACCATGGCTGGTCACATCATATTGAAAGATTAATGATACTTTCAAACATTATGAACTTATGTGAGCTAAGACCTAAAGTTGTTTACAAATGGTTTATGGAAATGTTTGTAGACTCGTCTGATTGGGTCATGGTACCAAATGTTTATGGAATGGGTTTATTTAGTGATGGAGGAATTTTTGCAACAAAACCTTATATTTGTGGATCAAGTTATTTTATGAAAATGATGAATTTTGAAAAAGGAGATTGGTGTAACACTATGGATGGTTTGTATTGGAGATTTATTAATCGCAACAGAAATTTTTTTTTAAAAAACCCTAGGCTTTCAATGATGGTTAGAGTATTTGATAAAATGAAAACTGAAAGAAAAAAATTAATTTTATCTGAGGCAGAAAAATTTATTAATAAAAATACTTATGGGAATTAAAATTTTTTTTAACAATTCATGTAGTGTTTGTAGATTGGAAATAAATCATTACAAAAAAATTGCTAATAGTAATTTAGAATGGATTGATATTACAAATAATGATGAGGCTTTAAAATTAACATCTAAATCACAAGAAGAACTTTTAAGAAGACTTCATGTTATAGATGATGGAAAGGTGATAGGTGGAGCTAAAGCTTTTGTAATCATTTGGTCAAAAATTCCAAAATATAATTTTTTAGCAAAAGTATTTTCAATAAAAGCTCTTTTTTTTCTTTTTCATTATATTTATGAATTCGTTGCATACTTTTTATTTTTAAAAAATAAAAACCAACTCAAATGAAAAAGCAAAATTTGCCATCTAAAACATGTCTAGTTTGCAAAAAACCATTTGTTTGGAGAAAAAAATGGAAATTAAATTGGGATAGAGTAAAATACTGTTCTAAAAGATGCTACTCTAAATAAATTCCTGAATTATCTTTGGTATATAATTTTTAAAATTGAAAAAACCTTTATTGCAATATTTCCAGGAATACTGGTCAATTTTTCTGTATAAAAAAGAAATATTTTTAAGATTATTTGAATTAATGTAGTCAAGATTTTCACCTACACACGGATATAAAGCCAATAAATTTTCTTTCATATTTTTTAAATCTTGAATATTAATCATTTTACAATTTAATGATTTATTGTTTAAATTTTCAATTTGATTATTAATAAGAGACCTTTTGAAGTTCAAAACTTTTTCATTTAATTTTATTTGTCTAGTTTCATTTCCATTAAAAACAAAATAAATATTTTCAAATGATTGATCATTAAAGTTAGATTGTTCGAAAGACATATTATTTTCAAATATTAATAGACTCTGATTGTTAGATAAATTTGTATTTAGAAAATCATTATTCAAAATCGTATAATTTCTATCATCTACTACTGGAACTGGATTTTCATTAAGTTTAATATTATCAAATCTATTATTGGTGAACTTTTTTATATTCCACTCTGAAGCAACATAATTTTTACCTTTTGTTTGAACTCCTGCAACCCACCTCCATCCCAAAGTATTAGATGCACAGTCTCCATCAAAAAGATATTTCATAAAAAATTCAGCACCTAATTGCCAAGGCAAACCAAGAGTAAAAGTCCAAATACTTGCAAACCACATTCTTGCATGATTATGAAGATAGTTATGATTTTTGAGTTCATTTACCCAATAATTAAAACATTCAATATTTGTTTTACCATTAATCGCACTTAAATAGTTTTGTTTATCTTTAAAATTTTCTTTTATTTTTTTTAAATCTTCTAAATAATCTGACCAAACATTTGGCCTCAATTCTAACCATCCTTTCCAATAAATTCTCCATAAAACTTCTTGAATAAATTTTTCATTTTTTATGAATGAGTATTTTTTTAAGGATTTATCGATTACCTCTTTTTCACTAATTATTCCATGAGATATGTAAGGTGATAGACAGGAAATATTTGATCTATCATCAGGTCCATAATCAAAATTTCTTAACTTAGAATAATTTATAAGACCCTTTTCAATAAAACTCTCTAATTTTTCATTAGCAAAAGCTTTAGATGGCTTAAAATTCATAAAATTTTAATTTATATTTAGTTTTTTTTTTATGTTTTGAAATACGTCCCCTTACTCTTTTTCTCCAAATAACATAACTTTTTTTTTTTAAATTTTTTCTCATTATGGAAATAACTTCTTTTTCCATAAGACCTGTTTTTTTTTTGATTTCTTCAAAAGAAATTTTGTCAGACCAAGCCATACCGATGACTTCATCTACATTATATTTCATAAATTTAATTTTTTATCTTATAAGTAAATAGCCAATCAAAACTAACCAAAAAAACAAATAGTAATAATAAATATATTTTCTTGTAAACTTTGAAGAAATAGGTGTTTTATTATTTTTTTTCATTAGATAGAGGACCTCCCACCATCTACACCGATTATTTGTCCTGTTATCCAGGAGCTTTCCTCAGTAAGTAAAAATTTAGCCATTGCAGCAGCATCTTTTCCTTCACCAATTCTTTTCATAGGATGAGCTTTTGCAATACCTTCGGCCATAATAGTATTCTTTAATAATGGTTGAGAAATTTTTGATTTTGTTAAACTTGGAGCTATACAATTTACTCTAATATTTGGAGCAAACTCAGCTGCAAGAGAAATTGCCAATCCTTCAATCGCAGCCTTAGTAGATGCAATAATTGAATGGTTAGCAAAACCTCTTTGTGCGGCAACTGTAGAAAATAATATTATTGAGCCTTTATTATTTTTTAAACTATCTTGATATGCTTTAATAATCTCAACTGCAGAGTAAAGATTTAACTTCATGCATTTTTGAAAATCATCTTCCTTTACCATTTTAAAAGGCTTCAAATCTATCGAGCCGACACAATAAGCAATTCCTTTTACTTCAGTAATTTCAGATTTTACATTCTTAATAAAATTATCTTCTAAAACATCAGCAACAGTATATGTGCATTTTAATTTTTCAGATAAAGATTTAAGTTCATTCTCATTTCTTGAAACGAGATGAAAGTCATGGTTTGATTCATATAATTTATTTGCCAAATTAGAACCAATAGAACCAGTTGCTCCAAAAATTAAATACTTAGCACTCATATTTTTTTATTTTATTAAGATTTTTTTTTTGATTTAAGTCCAAGTTTATCGCTATGTCTTAATCTTAAAATTACTATCGCTGAGGCAATAAGAACTATAGCGACAGCTTCATAAACTAATCCAGATGGATCCATTTCCTTACCTTGTAATATTATAAATCTTGATAAAGCAGTTATTGCAATAAGTAATGGTAAAGTAATACTTATTGATTGTTGGTCCCAAAAAACTCTAACCATTGCCATTACTTCTAAATAAAGAAACATTAATAGTAAATCAGCTAAAGTAACTGTCTGATTTAAGAACATTTTTTTAATCTCAATTCCAACAGCAATAACTGTACTAATTAAAATTATTGTTAATAAAATAAATTGAAGATTTTTAGTTATGTTTTTCATTATTTAAAAATTATGATTATTTGAAATTTTATTTTCATTCTTTGTATTTTATGTCGCACCTTAAGAATTAAACAATGATTACTGGGCATGCGACAAAAAATGAATGTAAAAAATTTTGCAAAAAATTGAAATCATTATAGTTAGCATTCACTCTATGTTTAAAATTATAATTATATATGAATTATTCTTTTTTTTCTTTTGGAATATAATTTACTGGGGAGCAGATCTAAAAGATTTTGCTCAAAACGAGTCTTTAGCTTTCATTTACTATATTTTAACATCAATGGCTTTGGGCTGGGTAATAATTCATGTAATAAGATATTCTTTCGGAGAAATTCCAGATCCTCGTGAAATTGCAAAAAATAAAGAATAATATTTTATTTTAATTTTTTTTTATGGAAATTAATAAATCTCTCAACATTTGATTTATTAAATGTTTTATTTTCTTCAAACGAAACTTTTTTCAATGAATAAGCATTACTTTTAGTTTGTCTAGATACAATTATAATATTACCTTTGTATAGTTTAAGTTTAACAGATCCATTAACTTTATTTCTTTTTAGATCAACAATTTTTTGAAGTTTAAATCTTGATTTTGAATACCAATAACCATTGTAAATAAGTTCTGCATATTTAGGCATTATTTCATCTTTTTTATGCATAGTTTCTTTATCTAATGTAACAGATTCAATTGCTCTGTGAGCATTGATTAATAAAGTTCCTCCAGGAGTTTCATAAACACCTCTTGATTTTATTCCAATAAATCTATTTTCAACCAAATCAACTCTTCCAATTCCATTTTTGCCAGCTAATTGGTTGAGTCTTTCTAAAAGTTTTGAAGGAGATAATTTTTTACCATTAATAGTTATGGGATCACCATTTTTAAATCCTATTGTTACATAGGAAGCTTTATTTGGTGCTTTTTCTAGAGAAACTGTTCTTTGAAAAATAAAATCCGGGGCTGAATTTTTTGGATTTTCTAAAACTTTTCCTTCAGTTGAGGTATGAAACAAATTATCATCTATTGAAAATGGTGGTGCACCTTTTTTATCTTTTGGAATTGGTATCCCATTTTTTTTTGCATAATTAATTAAGTCAGTTCTGGATTTCAGTTTCCAAATTCTCCAAGGAGCTATTATTTTTATCTTTGGTCCAAAGTAATGATAACCAAGTTCAAATCTTACTTGATCGTTTCCTTTACCTGTTGATCCATGTGAAACTGCATATGCTTTAAATTTTTTCGCAATTCTTATTTGATCTTTTGCAATCAAAGGTCTTGCAATAGAAGTTCCCAATAAATAAACACCTTCATAAATTGCATGACCCCTTATCATTGGGTAGATATAGTCTTTAACAAAAATATCTTTTAAATCTTTTATTATTATTTTTTTTACACCCAGGTTCTTTGCATTTTTAATTATTTTTTTTTTATCAATTTCTTGTCCAATGTCAGCCGTATAAGCGATAACTTCAGCTTTATAATTTTCTTGAAGCCATTTTAAAATAATTGAAGTATCCAGCCCGCCAGAATATGCGAGCACAATTCTTTTATTTGATTTCATTTTAAATTATGTGCAGCTTTTTTTTGCAGTATTATAGGCCTTTGTGAAACCTAACAATGAATAGTGATCAATTGTTTGAGATCCAGATTTATTATATCCAGATACCATTATTCTTGAACCTTTTTTCATAGTTTTAATCATTTTTTTTTCTACTTTATTACTTTTAATCCAAGCAAAACTATTTTGAGTAATATCAAATTCATACTTTTTTTTACCTGACGTAGCCAATATTCTATTTTGACTATTAAATTCATAACCAGACGTTGTGCTAATTTCATCAACAACTTTATCACTAGGCCTGAATGATACAAAAAGTCTAGCTTCTCTTTTATTTGCTTTAGGTGATTGCAAAATAGGTTTAGTTTGAGCAAAACAAGTTAGTCCACTATCTTTAATTAAAACCAATGTTTCCCAGTCCTTAAATTTTCCAATTTTTTTTAGTTCCTCTGCGGATGCAAAAGTTGAAGGAAAAATAATAATACCAAAAAAAAATATAATTGATCTAATAATTATGGACATGGATTTGGATAAATTTTTTGAATTTCATTAATTTCTTTAATAATTTCGTCACTTAAATTTACATTTACACTTTCTATATTAGTTTTCAACTGCTCCATTGTTGTTGCTCCAATTATTACACTTGTTGTAAAGTGCTGTAATTCACAAAATTTTAATGACATTTGACTCATATCAAGATTATATTTTTTACTTATCTTATAATATTCTTCTACTGCATTTTTCAAATTAGGCGTATTATATCTATATTTCCAAAATTCCCAATCTCTCTCCATTCTAGATCCTTTTGGATATGTTTCATTTCTATATTTTCCGCTTAAATATCCACTTGCTAATGGAGAGTAAGCCAAAAGTCCAATTTGATCTCTAATAGAAACTTCAGCAAGTCCAATTTCATATGTTCTATTTAATAAGCTATAAGGATTTTGAATAGACATCATCCTTGGTAAATTTTTTTCTTTAGAAATTTCAAGATATTTTGAAACACCCCAAGGTGTTTCATTTGATAAACCTACTTCTCTAATTTTTCCTTGTTTAACGAATTTTTGTAAATTTCCTAATACATCCTCAAATTTATTCCAGTCATCTTTGTCTTTATGTTCATAACCTAGCTTACCAAACATATTAGTATTTCTTTCAGGCCAGTGAAGTTGATACAAATCAATGTAATCTGTCTGCAATCTTTTTAAGCTATCATTTATTGCTTCTGTCAATTTTTCAATTCCATAATTATACCCTCCATCTCTTAAATATTCTCTACTCGGCCCAGCAACTTTCGTAGCTAAAATTACTTCGTTTCTCTTTTTTGTTTTTTTAAACCAATTACCTATAATTATTTCTGTATGGCCGAAAGTTTCTGCTTTAGGTGGAACTGCGTATAATTCTGCAGTATCCCAAAAATTTATACCTTGATTTAAAGCATAATCCATTTGTTCAAAACCTTGTTCTTGAGTATTTTGCTCACCCCAAGTCATTGTTCCCAAGCAAATAGTGCTGACTTTAAGATCTGTTGTGCCTAATTTTCTATAATTCATTAAATATTAAATATTTTTAAAGGTTTTTATGATATCTTGAATAAATAGTAAAAGGCTATTATATAAAGTGTATGGAATTTAATAAGCAAAATATATTTAATAAAGTAAAAACAGCTACACAATCAACTGTAGTGATGGATGAAGGCTTAAGAGCCTACATGCTAAAAGTATATAATTATATGGCAACAGGAGTGTTGCTTACAGGGATTATAGCTCTTCTTTCTTTTAAAATGTCAGTAGTAACTGATGCTAGTGGAGCAATAGCAGGCTTTACAAGCTTTGGAAATACACTTTTCTTTTCTGGATTGAAATGGGTTGTGATGTTAGCACCACTTGGAATAGTTTTTTATATGAGTTTTGGAATTAATAAAATGAGTGCAGCTAAAGCTCAGACGGTATTTTGGATATTTGCTGCCCTTATGGGTTTATCACTATCATGGATTTTATTAGTTTATACAGGAGTTAGTGTTGCAAGAGTATTTTTTATTACCTCCGCAACATTTGGCGCAATGAGTATTTATGGATATACAACTAAAAGAGATTTAACTAAGCTAGGTTCTTTTTTAATGATGGGGCTAATTGGGATAATTATAGCCTCTTTAGTTAACATATTTCTAAAGTCATCAATGATGTATTTTATAATTTCAATTTTAGGAGTACTAATTTTTGTTGGTCTTACAGCATATGATACTCAGAAAATTAAGAATATGTATGCTGCTTCTGACTCAGGTGAGTTAATGGGTAAAAAAGCAGTTATGGGAGCTTTAACTCTTTATCTGGACTTTATAAATCTATTCATAATGCTTCTAAGACTTTTTGGTCAAAGAAGATAATTTTACAATTTTTTCCAATTAATATTTGTAAGTAAATTTTTAAGTTCACTAGAGTTTTTTAATATTTTTCCTTTTGAATCTGTGATTAAATATTTTAGATTTTTGTTGATTGGTTTAAAATTTTTACAAATTTTATAAGTTGCATTTTCGGTTGAATTTTTGAACACACTGAAACCCACTTGTTTACTTGAAATATTCAATCCATAATCTTTCCAAGAACCTTCCGATACCATTTTTGCATATAAATCTAATATAATTTTCAATTCGTTTTTTTCAAAAAAATATTTATAATTTTTTTCTGCAAAAACATTATTTATTACTAATTTAAGATTTTTATTCATTTAATTTATATTTATTTATTACTGATATCTGAAAAGCTGTAAAAATAATTGTTATTGGCAATATTCCCCAAACTTTAAAGTTTACCCATATGTATTCTTGTTCAGGACAGTAGGTTCTCCAAATAATTTCATTTAATATTGCTAATCCAAAGAAGAAATATACCCATCTTAAATTTAATATTTTCCACCCCTCCTCAGTTAATTGCAGAGATTTGCCTAACATTTTTTTTAAAATTGGTTCTTTTGTAAAAAATTTTCCAAATAAAAGACCTATACCAAATAAAATATTTATAATTGTTGGTTTTAAATATATAAAAATTGGATTATCAAAGTATATTGTAAGTCCACCGAATAGAGTTATAAAAATTCCTCCCAACAATGGAATCATTGGAATTTTTTTTTCCAAAATCCATACAACAATTAAAGCTATTAGAGTTGCAACTATGAATGGAGGAATAGCAATTATTAAGTTTTTTTCATTTTTGTAATAAAAACTAAAAAAAACTAAAAGAGGTCCAAAATCAGTGATAAATTTAATAAATGATTTGTTCACAAGAAACATATTAACAGAATAAAAATACTTTGAAATTTTTTTATTGATTTTTTAATTTAAATCCCCATATTTAAGTTCGTGACTATTAAAAAATCAAAATTTTCTATCGGAGATGTAGTAAAGCATAAACACTTTGACTTTAGAGGTGTAATTTATGATGTTGATTTTGAATTTAATAACTCTGAAGAGTGGTATCAATCTATACCAAAAAATGTCAGACCAAAAAAAAATCAGCCTTTCTATCATCTTTTAGCTGAAAACGATGATGTTACTTACGAGGCCTATGTCTCAGAGCAAAATTTATTAGTAGATGATTCTAAAGACCCTATAAAACATCCTTTAATTAATGAAATATTTTCAGGAAAGAAGGGTTCTACCTACTTTAAACCCTCAAATTAACATATAGACAATATTTTAACACAATTAACTCAAATCTTAGACATATCTAAGGTTTATATTATCAACAGGTAGAAAACACATTACCATTTCTGATCAAGGATACTTTTTTATCCCTTATTTATCTCCCTCTGTAGTATTCTTGATCAGTATAATCATAAAAATAATTCAACAAAATAAATTTTTGTATATATATAAGTCTTAAATGCTAAAAAATTTTGAACCAAATAAAATTTTTTCAATAACTTCTAAAGCTCCAAAGTATATTTTATTTATTTTTATTATTGTAATTTCAATTGGCTTATTAGAGGCGCTAATAATTTCTCCAGAGGATTATATCCAAAGTCATTCAGTAAGAATAATGTATGTTCATGTGCCTTCAGCATGGATATCTCTTGGTACTTTTTCAACTATTGCAATTTTATCTTTTGCAATAATAATTTTTAAAATTAAATCTTTTGTATTAATCGCAAAAAGTTTAGCCCCAGCAGGTTTGGTCTTTAATATAATTGCTTTAGTAACCGGATCTATTTGGGGCAAACCAACTTGGGGAACCTGGTGGGCCTGGGATGCAAGAATTACATCAATGTTAATATTGGCTCTATTTTATATTATATATATTTTGGCATGGAGAATTTATGATGGCTCAGAAAAGGTTGATAAGCTAACTTCATTGATTGCAATATTAGGTGCCATTAATGTTCCAATTATTAAGTATTCAGTTGATTGGTGGTCAACATTGCATCAGCCAGCTTCAATAAGTATATTCTCAAAAACTTCAATACATACTTCTATGATGATACCATTGACTTTAATGACTGCGGCATTTGCACTATTCTCTATCCTGATTTTTTTGATGAAATATAATACAGAACTGATAAAAATTAAAAATAAAGGACTAGATAGATTATGATTAATGAAATTATTTCAATGAATGGTTATGGGATTTATGTTTGGTCTGCATTTGCATTTACATTGATTAGTTTTACAGCTTTATACACAGTTATAAAAGTTCAGCTTATTAAAGAAAAAATTAAATTTGATGCTAAATATTTAACTTTATCTTCAGATAAGAAAAAAGCTGCTAGAGCACAAGAGACATATAAAGGAATTTTAGCAAGTAATTCAGTTTCAAAAATTTAACTTTAACTCAACATGTATGGTAAAAAAGTTAAATTAAGGTTGTTGTTTTTATCATTTATTTTTTTAATTGTTGTTTTATCTGTTTTTTTAATCCTAAAATCATTAGAAGAAAACGTTGTTTATTTTAACTCTCCTACAGAAATAAAAAATTTACCTGAGATAGATAGTAAAAAAAGAATAAGAGTTGGAGGAATGGTTAAAGAAGAGACAATTAAATTAAATCAAAACCAAATTAGATTTGTCATAACTGATTTCAAAAATGAAATAAATGTTACTTATTCTGGTGCTGTTCCTAATTTATTTTCTGAAGGAAAAGGTGTTGTTGCTGAGGGTTATTTAAAAGATCGTAATTTTTTCAACGCAAAGAAAATACTCGCAAAACATGATGAAAATTATATGCCACCCGAAGTTAAAGAAGCTCTGGAGGCAACTAAGTGATTTTAAGTCATATAGGATATTATTCACTTTTATTAGGTTTTATTATTTCAGTAATTTTACTTTTTTATTCAATTTTTTATTTCATAAAAAATAGTCAAAAAATAAATCAAAATATTTTTTCACTTTTATTTCTTCAATTTTTTACTGTTGTAATTAGTTTTATATCCTTAGTTTATTCTTTTATTAATTCAGATTTTAGTAATGCGACTGTCTATAATAATTCACATTCAACAAAACCAATATTTTATAAAATTACTGGAACATGGGGAAATCATGAAGGAAGTTTATTACTTTGGTTGCTTGTTTTAACTTTGTTTATTTTTTTATTTATTATTTTTTCCAAAAAACAACCTGTAAAATACAGATTTTTATCAATTTTTTTTCAACAAATTATTATTTTAGGTTTCTTTTTATTTTTATTATTAACCTCAAATCCATTTAGTTTTTTATTTCCAATTCCAAATGAAGGTCTTGGTCTAAATCCAATTTTACAAGATCCTGCTTTAGCAATTCATCCTCCAATTCTATATTTAGGTTATGTTGGATCATCAATAATCTTTTCTGCTTCTTTAGCATCATTAATTCAAAAAAATATTAATAAAGAATGGGCAAACCATATAAAAAAGTGGATTCAAATAGCATGGTTCTTTTTAACAATTGGAATTTTATTAGGCTCAATATGGGCTTATTATGAATTGGGCTGGGGAGGATTCTGGTTTTGGGATCCTGTAGAAAACGTATCTCTAATGCCCTGGTTATGTTTAACTGCTCTTTTTCATACAGTCATAGTGCTGGAGAAAAGAAACCTTCTAAAATCATGGACAATAATACTATCCATAGCAACATTTACATTTAGTATGATTGGAACTTTTTTAGTCAGATCTGGAATTTTAAATTCAGTACATACATTTGCAAACGATCCTGAAAGAGGAGTGTTTATTTTAATATTTCTATTTTCATTAATATTTTTATCTATAATCTTATTTTTTATCTATCAAGTTAATGAAAGTAGATCAGAAAAAAGTTTTTTTTTAATTAGTAAAGAAACATCAATTTTAATTAATAATTGGTTTATGATGTATTTTTTATCTGTAATTTTAATAGGAACTACATATCCGATATTTTTAGAAGTTATAACTAATGAAAAAATTTCTATCGGTCCTCCTTTTTTTAATAAACTTATAATTCCATTTTTAATATTATTTTTAATTTTTATGGCATTAGGGCCTAATTTAAAATGGATCAAAGATAATTATAAAAATATAAAATATTCAAGAATTTTTTTATTTTTTGTGTGTATTTTTATATCTTTTTATATAATTAAAAAAACATCATCAGAAATTTTATTCATTTCAATTTTAGGTGGCGCTGCTTTATATTTAATATTTATTACTATTAATGAATTTTTAAATAAAAAGAATAATTTTTCTCAGACTATTTCACATTTTGGATTTAGTTTATTTGTAATGAGTATTCTCTTAAACAGTTTATTTTCAAGCGAATTTTCAGCAAACATGAAATTAGGACAAGAATTAGCTTACAATAAAGAACAAATAAAATTTTTAAAAATTAAATCAATTGATAAAGAAAATTATAAGTCCATTATTGCAAATTTTGAAATAAAAGATGAAAAAAAAAATATAATTTCTTTGTATCCTGAAATTAGAATTTATAATCAACCGAATATACTAACTAGTGAGGCAGATATAAAAACGACTATTTTTTATGATAAATTTATAGTCATAAATTTACTTAAAGGAGAAGAAATTTTTAATGTTAGATATCAAACAAAACCATTTATGATTTGGATTTGGATTTCAGTTTGTTTAGTTTCAATTGGAGGAATATTGAGTGTATTAAAAAAAAATTAGTATATGAAAAAAAATATTTTTTATTTATCTATATTATTGTTTTTTACATTTATTTTTACTATATTTTATTTGGGCTTAGATAAACCTAATTTTTATAAACCAAAAGAAGTAAAAAATAAAAATTTAGAAGAATTTATTAGCACTGAACTATTTTCGAATAAACAGTTTAACTCCAAAGATATTATTGAGAATAATAATTTTACACTAATAAATATATGGTCTTCGTGGTGTGTTCCTTGTAGGTCAGAACACGGAAAACTTATGAACTTAAGTAAAAAAACAGACTTAAATATTGTTGGTTTAAACTATAAAGATAAAAAGAATAATGCTATTAAATTTTTAGATGAAATGGGAAATCCTTTTTCGAAAAATTTAATTGATCCCAATGGCATTATATCTATATCACTAGGAGCTTATGGTGTTCCTGAAAGTTTTCTTTTAAATAATAAATCAAGAATTATTAAAAAATTTATTGGCCCTTTAACAAGTGACAATATCTCTGAAATTATAAAAATAATCCAATGATGAGAATAATTAAATACATATTATTAATATCATTTTTTATTATATCTTTTCAAAAACTTTCGATTGCAAATAATATTTCTTCCGAAGTAGATAAAATTTCCAAAAATCTTAGGTGTTTAATTTGTCAAGGGCAATCAGTTTATGATTCACAATCAGATTTTGCCATTAGTATGAAATTATTAATTAAAAATAAAATTGAAAATGGAGAATCTGAAGATCAAATTTATGATTATTTAAAAAATCAATATGGAGAATGGATTGTATATGATCCTGAGTTTAATAAAAAAAATTTAATGTTATGGATATTTCCATTGATTTTATTTATTTCTGGAGGCCTATTAATTTATAGAAAAGTGTTTATTAATTAGGTTTAAATAAAATGAAACAAGCACTTAAAATAATATTAAATCTATTTTTTTTATTATTATTGATACTTCCATCATATAGTGAAGAAAAAAAAGAAAATATTAATGAACACTCATTAAATTTTTACACTGGTATGTTTGACTATAGTGATGATGGTCAAAAAGCTGCTTTATTTGGCTTTCAACATGAAAACGAAAATTTAGTTAGAGAAAGTTTTCTAGGAACAATATCTCCTGTGACAGGATTCTTAATTACAGAAAATAATGCTGCTTACGGATATACGGGAATTCAAGCATTTTATAATTTAGGTAAACTAAATTTTACTCCATCCTTTACTCCAGGCATTTATAGCCAGGGAGATGGAAAAGATTTAGGTCATGCAATTGAGTTTAAGAGTGAACTTCAATTTTCATTAGATATTTTTTCTAATAGTGAGCTAGGTTTTTCATATAATCATATATCTAATGCTAGTTTAGGAGACAAAAATCCTGGGGCAAATAGTTATATGTTTAATTTTGTCAAACAGTTTTAAATTAAATAAATGAAACTTAAAGATTGTCATAATTTTAGTGACTTTAGAAAATTAGCTAAAAAAAAATTACCTTCGCCTATATTTCATTATATTGATGGGGCAGCTGATGATGAGATTACTTACCGTAGAAATACAAGTTCATTTGATGATGTTGACTTAGTTCCAAATGTATTAAGAGGTGTAGAAAATATAGATCTATCAACTACTATATTTGGAAAAAAATTAGATCTCCCATTCTATTGTGCACCAACAGCTTTACAAAGACTTTTTCATTATGATGGAGAAAGAGCTGTGGGAAAGGCAGCTCAGAAATTTAATACAATGTTTGGAGTTTCAGCTTTAGCTACTGTAAGTGTTGAAGAAATAGCTTCATTAATTAATACACCAAAAATGTTTCAATTTTATTTTCATAAAGATAGAGGTTTAAATGATTCTTGTTTGGAGAGAGCAAAGGCAGCAAAGTTTGATGTTTTGGCTTTAACAGTAGACACAATTACAGGAGGAAATCGTGAAAGAGATCTTAGGACTGGTTTTACTTCTCCTCCTAAACTTACCTTATCAAGTTTGTATAGCTTTGCTACAAAACCAATGTGGGGAATAAACTATTTAACAAAGGGTAAGTTCGAATTACCACATCTTCAAGACTATGTAAAAGAAGGTACTAGTACGAATACTTCTATTGGCAATTATTTTTCTACCATGTTGGATCAATCTATGAATTGGAATGATGCTGAAAAATTATGTTCTCAATGGGGAGGTCATTTTGCGCTTAAAGGAGTGATGAGTGTTGAAGATGCTAAAAAAGCAGTTGATATTGGATGCTCAGGAATAATGGTTTCAAATCATGGAGGAAGACAACTTGATGGATCAAGATCACCATTTGATCAATTAGCAGAAATTGTAGATGCAGTTGGAGATAAGATAGATGTTATTTGTGAAGGAGGATTCCAAAGAGGAACTCATATGCTTAAGGCTTTATCTATTGGTGCCAAAGCGTGTTCTGGTGGAAGACTATATCTTTACGCACTAGCTGCAGCTGGTCAAGCTGGTGTTGAAAGAGCTTTAGGACAGTACAAGGCTGAACTGGAGAGGGATATGAAACTCATGGGTTGTAAAAAGATAAGTGATTTAAATAGAGGTAATCTAAGGTTTAGAAAACTATGAATCTAAATGATTGTCACAATTTTGAAGATTTCAGAAAACTAGCAAAAAAAAAATTACCGTCTCCAATTTTTCATTATATTGATGGAGGTGCAGATGATGAAATAACTCTAAAAAGAAATACAGAATCTTTTAATCAGTGTGATTTAATTCCAAACGTTTTAGCTGGTGGTGGAAAACCAGATATTTCAACAGAAATTTTTGGAAGAAAAATAAGCATGCCAATTTTTTTATCTCCTACAGCTATGCAAAGATTATACGATCCAGAAGGAGATATAGCTTCAGCAAGAGCAGCTGAAAAATTAGGAACAATGTATGGTATGTCTACTATGGCCACATCATCTATTGAAGAGATTGTAAATGTTTCAAGCGGTCCCAAACTATTTCAACTTTATATTCATAAGGATAAATCTATTACAGACGATTTAATTGATAGATGTAAAAAAGCAAAATTTGATGGTTTATGTTTAACAGTTGATACAATTGTTGCTGGCAATAGAGAGAGAGATCATAGAACAGGTTTTACTACTCCTCCAAAACTTACGATCAAAAGTTTATTTGAATTTGCAGCAAAACCAGGTTGGGTATTTAATTATTTAACAAATAAAAAATTTGAGCTTTCAAACGTTAAACATAAAACTGATAAGGGAACTAATATAACTAAATCAGTTATAGAATATGTTAACGAACAGTATGATTCAGGGATGAACTGGCAGGATGCAGAATACTGTATAAAAAAATGGAATGGTCCATTTGCTTTAAAAGGAGTAATGTCAGTTGAGGATGCAAAAAAAGCAATCGATATAGGCTGTACTGCAATATTTCTTTCAAATCACGGTGGAAGACAATTAGATGGATCAAGATCTCCATTTGATCAACTTAAAGAAATTTCAGATGCAGTTGGCGATAAATTAGAAATTATATTAGATGGTGGGGTTAGAAGAGGAACTCATGTTTTAAAAGCAATTGCAGCAGGCGCCAAAGCTTGTAGTTTCGGAAAAATGTTTTTATTTTCTCTTGCATCTGGAGGTCAAGCAGGTGTGGAACGTGCATTGCAAAATATGCAAAAAGAAATTGAGAGAAATATGTTACTGATGGGTTGTAAAAACTTAAAAGAATTAAATAATTCAAAAATTATTTTTAAAAAATAATAATTATGAAACTTGCAAAAAACCTTGAAAGACTAGGTACAGAGTCGGCTTTTAAAATTCTAGCAGAAGCAAAAAAATTAGAAGAGGAAGGAAAGAAAATAATACATTTAAGTCTTGGTCAACCTGATTTTAAATCACCAATGCACGTAGTAGATGCAACAAAAAAAGCTCTAGATGAAGGTCATCATGGATATGTTCTACCAAATGGAATAATTGAATGTAGACAATCTGTTAGTAGAAAAATTAAAAAACTTTATAACGCAGATGTTGACCCAGAAAGAGTTATTATTATGCCCGGAGGTAAACCAACGATGTATTATGCTATAACATTATTTGGGGAACCTGGCGCTGAAATAATATATCCAGATCCAGGTTTTCCAATTTATGAATCTATGATTAATTATACTGGAGCAAAAGCAGTTCCAATAAATATGCTAGAGAATAAAGATTTTTCAATTAATCCAGAAAAAATTTTGTCACTAATAAACCAAAATACTCGATTAATAATATTAAATAATCCAAATAATCCGACAGGAGCTTTCACAGAAAAAAATAAAATAGATCAATTAGCAGAGGGTTTAAAAAAATTTCCAAATGTTGCAATTTTGAGTGATGAAATTTATAGCAGACAAATTTTTGATGAAAAAAAAATGCCAACCTTTTTTAATTACCCACATTTATACGATCGATTAATCGTACTTGATGGTTGGAGTAAAGCTTATTCAATGACAGGCTGGCGGCTAGGATGGTCAGTATGGCCAGAAAATCTTGTGGAACATGTTGTTAAATTTTGTGTTAATAATCACTCGTGTGTAAATGCAGCAATCCAATATGGAGCAATAGCTGCACTTGATGGCCCAGATGACTCCTTAAATTTTATGATGGAAAAATTTACTAAAAGAAGAAAATTAATTTTTGATGGACTTAACAGCATTAAGGGAATTGATTGTAGTTTACCAGGTGGAGCATTTTATGCTTTTCCAAATGTTATAGGAACTGGAATGAATGGAAAAGAGTTTGCAAAAAAATGCTTACATGAAGCAGGGGTAGCAATTGTGCCAGGTACATCTTTTGGAAAAAAAGCCATAGATTATGTGCGATTTAGCTTTGCGGCTTCCCAAGATAATATTTCTAAGGCACTTGAAAATATCAGAAAAATGTTAAGTTAATATAGTATAATTTATTATATAATTTAAAATTATTTAAAAAAATGAACGAACAGATACAAAAAGAATTAAAAAGTATATTTAATGGTAGATTTTCAATGTCTGAGTCTACAAGAGCAAATTATGCTCGTGGTGAAGATACATATGATCCAATTTTATCTCAAGCAGTAGTTTTTCCAGAAACAAATGATGAAGTTTCAAAAATATTGAAATTATGTAATGAACATAAAATTCCTGTTGTACCTTTTGGAACAGGAACTTCTCTTGAAGGAAATGTAGTAGGTAATGAAAATGGTATTACAATTTCCTTAGAAAAAATGAACAAAGTTTTAAGTGTCAATGCAGCTGATTTTGATTGTAGAGTTCAAGCAAATGTTACAAGAAAACAACTTAATGAGTATTTAAGAGAGGATGGAGTTTTTTTTCCAATCGATCCAGGTGCAGATGCTGCATTGGGTGGAATGGCCTCCACTTCAGCATCTGGCACAATGGCGGTTAAGTATGGAACAATGCGAACAGTGGTATCAGGCTTAACTGTAGTTTTAGCAAATGGAGATATAGTTAAAACAGGGGGCAGGGCAAAAAAATCTTCCGCAGGATATAATTTAACTAATCTATTTATTGGTTCTGAAGGAACACTAGGAATTATAACGGAAGTACAGTTAAGATTGTCTCCAATTCCAGAAAATATTATGAGTGCAGTTTGTTATTTTCCTGATTTAGACTCAGCAGTCTTAACTTCTCAAGAAGTAATCCAATATGGATTAAATGTTGCAAGAATTGAAATGTTAAACAAGGATCAAATGGAAATAAGCATTAAATATTCAAAATTAGAGAATGTAAAAGCTTCTCCAACCCTTTTTTTCGAATTTCATGGCAGTGAAATGTCAAATAAAGAAACAATAAAACTTGTTGAAGAGCTATCTAAAAATAATGGTGGAAGTGATTTTAAATGGGCCGAGTCTATAGAAGAAAGAAATAAACTGTGGAAAGCAAGACATGATGTTTATTATTCAGTTAAAGCTCTAGGTAATAATATGAAAGTATATTCTACAGACATATGTGTTCCTATTTCAAAGCTTGTGGAATGTGTTTCTTGGGCTGAAAAACATGTTAAAGAAAATGGCCTAATAGCACCAATGGTTGGTCATGTTGGTGATGGTAATTTTCACTCTATTATTTTGTATGATCCTAAAGATGAAGAAAAACAAAAACTAATAAGAGATTATAGCGATAAACTTATTCAAAAAGCTTTAGAGTTAGAAGGAACAATAACGGGAGAACATGGTATTGGTTTACAAAAAAAACATTATTTATTAAAACAACATCCTGATAACTTGCCGGCAATGAAATCTATTAAGAGAAGTATGGATCCAAATAATATAATGAATCCTGGAAAAATTTTTGATCTAAACTAAAATATACAATCTATAATTGTAATTACGTTCATATTGGGTATTTTTTTTAAGACTCTTGCTTAGTTATATGCTTAAATAAAAATAGTTAATTAACTAACAAGAGGGAAAAAACATGATTAAAGAAAAAAAATCATTGAAGGTAAATAAATCACCTTCAAGACGTAAGTTCTTTAAAGCTGCTGCTGCAACTGGTGTTGCTGCTGTTGCTGCATCATCTTTAGCTGCTCCAGCAGTCGCTGCTGAAAGAGTAGAAGCTGCAATGGTAGCTACTTGGCCAAGAGATTTTCCTGGTCTAGGTACGGGTGCACAAAGACTTGCAAAAAGACTAAGCGATATGAGTGACGGAAGAATACAAGTTACTTATTATGCTGCAAATGAAAGAGTTAAAGCATTTGACTCATTTGATGAAGTTGCTTCTGGTAACTCACAAATGTATCACGGTGCAGACTACTACTGGGTTAAAAAACACCCAGCATTTGGATATTTTACAGCGTGCCCATTTGGTTTCACATATTCTGAAATCAATGCTTGGATTCACCATGGTGGAGGACAAGCACTTTGGGATGAGCTAACTGATGACTTTGGTACTCAAAGTTTCATAGCTGGTAACACTGGAGTTCAAATGGGTGGTTGGTTTAACAAAAAAATTAGATCAGCTAATGACCTTAAAGGTTTAAAAATGCGTATGCCTGGATTAGGAGGGCAAGTACTTGGAAAACTTGGTGGTTCTCCAATTTCACTTCCTGGTGGACAAATTTATGAAAACCTTGTTTCAGGTGCAATTGATGCAACTGAATGGGTAGGTCCTTGGAATGACGAGGCTATGAAATTCCATGAAGCTGCTAAGTACTATTACTATCCTGGTATGCACGAACCTGGTTCGATGTTAGCATGTGGTGTTAATAAATCTTGGTTTACTGGTTTAACAAAATCAGACCAAATGATAATTAAAACTGCTTGTGCTTGGGCTGACGAAATCACTATGGCTGAGTACAATGCTAAAAATGGTGCAGCATTAGGTCGTTTAATAAACGATCATGGTGTTAAACTTGAGAAGTTTAATGACAAAGTTTATGATGCTTTTGCCAAAGGTGCTGCTGAGGTTTATGATGAAGTTCAACAACACAGTGATCTTGCTGCTAGAACGCATAAAGCTTTTGTTAAAGCTCGTAAAGAGATCGGTGCTTGGACAAACTTGTCAGACTCACCATACATCGCTCAAAGAAACAGAGCTTTAGGACTATAATACTTAAAGTTTGATAATATTAAAAATTAAGGGCCCTTTTTAGGGCCCTTTTTTAATAAGACAAAAATTTTTTATTTTATGATTTCAAAAAGTAATTTACCAATATTGATAAGAATATTTAGTTATTCAATATTAGCTATTACTTTTATTTTCTTATTAAATAATGTTCTAACAGTATGGTTCGAATGGCCTGGTGTTAAAAAATTATTTTCACATTATGGTTTGTTTGGATTTAAAAAATTAAGCAACCCTTTGGAAGGTTCATTATTAACAACAGCCTACATACAATTATTTTTTTATTTTGCTTCAATATTATTAGCAATTTTTTATGTATTTAGATCTATTAAACAAACTTTAGAAACTGACTCAGAAATTCTTACTAAATTCACAGCTTATATTATTCGTTCATCTTTTTGGGCAGTTTTAATTGTTGGAATCGCAGATTTAATAGTTTCATTTATGGTTGTAGAGAAATTAGTAGAACCAATTTTTGGCGAAACTTTAAAAGTTAAATTAGTTATTCCAGCCTTTAGAATTACTTTTGTTCATTTTCCTTTAATATTAATTTCATTTGTAATTGGTTATTTTACAAGAACAGTAGGTTTTATTTGGTTAGCTGTTTTAGTTGTTGCTAGTGAATTTTTTATTGTAGTATCAAGATTCATATTTGAGTATGAACAAGCTTTTCAGGGAGATTTAGTTCGTTTTTGGTACTCTGCCCTTTATCTTTTTGCTAGTGCATATGCATTAATGCATGAAGGCCATGTGAGAGTTGATGTTTTGTACACTGGTTTTAGTGAACGAAAAAAAGCCTGGACAAATTCAATGGGATCTTTGCTGTTAGGAATTCCACTATGTCTTATCGTTTTATTTTTAGGAATGGGTGGTAAAGCAAGTATTATTAATGGTCCTGTTATTTCTTTTGAAATTACGCAACAAGGATCCAATGGATTGTATTTACTTTACCTAATGGCAGTTTATTTAGCTGTATTTGGCGTCAGTATGTTAATTCAATTTACAAGTTATTTTATGGGTAGCAGTTATAAACTTTTAAAAAGTTAAACTATGGAACATTTATTTTTATCTTTACTTGTTTTAATTATGATAGTGGCATTGGCATCAGGCTTTCCCGTTGCTTTTGCATTACCAGGTTCAGCTATTATTTCAATAGGTGCTGCAGCTTTCTTTGGATATCTTTTTGAAGGGGATGTAGGCGCATATTATGCAACTGATGGACCAATAGAATGGTTAACAGCAGGGATTACAAATTTCAGGAGTAATTATTGGGATGTAGAAACTGATACTTTAATTGCAATACCTTTGTTTATTTTCATGGGGATAATGTTGCAAAAATCTAAAATTGCAGAAGATCTTTTGGTAACAATGGGTCAATTGTTTGGTCCTATCCCTGGAGGACTTGGAATCTCAGTAATTTTTGTTGGAGCATTGCTTGCAGCAACTACAGGAATAGTTGGAGCAACTGTGATTGCAATGGGCTTAATTTCATTACCCACTATGTTGAATAATAAATATGATAGAAGTCTTGCAAGTGGAATAGTTTGTTCATCTGGAACACTTGGACAAATAATTCCTCCATCAATTGTTTTAATTATTATTGCAGACCAGTTAGCTAGTGCTGCTGATGTAGCAAATACTATGAGGCAGGCAGATTATAAATTAATAACAGGAGAGTTTAATATGCCTGGTGAGTTTAGAGTAGGCTCTACTAGTGCTGGAGATATGTTTCTTGGAGCATTGCTACCTGGATTAGTATTAGTTGGTTTGTATATGTTGTATGTATTTGTATATGCAAGATTAAACCCTAAAGCAGCTCCACCAGTTCCATTCAAAGGTCAATTTGATTTTAAATTTTGGATGAAAGTTATAATGGTAATAATTCCACCACTTGCATTAATATTTGCAGTTCTTGGATCTATATTAATGGGTATTGCAACAGTAAACCAAGCTGGTTCTATTGGAGCAATAGGAGCGACTATAATGGCTGGGTATCGTCTACATCAAGGAAAAAAAGATGCATATTATCCTTTGCTAATAACAGTTATAGCTTTAATTCCAATTTTTTATATTTCAAATAATTATAATTTAAATATTAAAGCCATAGAAACCAGAAACTTAACTGCAATTTTAATAACAGGTTTTTTTACTTTAATCTTTTTAATAGGTATAATTTGGAGCTTTTGGAGATCTTATAAAGTTGATAACGTTTTAAAAGAAGTTGTTACTGAAACTTGTGTAACTACTTCGATGGTATTTATAATTCTTTTAGGTGCAGCAATGTTAACTTCAGGGTTCAGGGCTTTTGGAGGTGAAGAATTAGTAAGAGATTTTTTACAAGATTTGCCAGGTGGATTTTGGACTCAATTTATTGTTGTCATGATAGTAATTTTTCTTTTAGGTTTTTTCCTTGATTTCATAGAAATTGCAGTAGTAGTTGTTCCTATTATTGCACCAATATTATTAGCTGAAACAGGAGCTAATGTTAGTGCAATTTGGTTAGGTGTAATGATTGGGGTAAATTTACAAACTTCTTTTTTAACTCCCCCTTTTGGTTTTGCTTTATTTTATTTAAAAGGTGTTGCACCGAAATTTATTACAACCTTAAATATTTGGAAAGGTGTTGTTCCTTTCATAGTATTACAATTAATTGGACTTGCGATTGTAGGTTTTTATCCAAGTTTAGTAAACTATTTACCTGCTAGAACATACTTAACATCTCATGTGGCCCCGCCTCCAATGAATCCTAAGCTTCAACATTGTTTACAAGAATATAAATTTGATATTTACAACAATGATGAGCAAAAAATCACAGCTGCTATAAAAAGTTTTGAGCAGCTGGTTCCTTCAGATCTTCCCAATGATAAATTAGATATTTTTGAGGAACATTTTGAAAACGCGCTTGGAACTTTTGCGCTGGTTAAAAAACTTCAAAAAACCGAGGAAGATTATAACTTATTTGCTGAAGATTATAGAGATCTTCATTTCAATGTAAGAAAAAAACAAAAGAAAATAAGAAAAATAGAATTAAAAATAGAAAAATCAAAAGCGGAAATTAGAAATTTGGAAAAAGATGACTTATCTGAAAAAAATAAAATCGAACTTAGAATTGAGGATTATAAGTTAGAAATTGATGAAATAGCAAAACAAATTCCAGAAAATTGGACATCTAAAAATAAAGAATTTGAAATTATTCAGAAAGCCAAAAATACTCAAACAAAAAGATATAAAAAAAATGTAGACGAGGCATATGATAATCTAGATCAAATTGCTATGTTTATAAAAGATCATGTAAATTTAGAAAAACTTTCATCTGAAATTCAAGATTTAAAATATGAAATTAATAATAAAAACTATGAAAATTCAATTTCACTTATAGATGGCCTATTTGAAAAACTAAGTGAAATTTCAGGTACAGAGGAGTTTGCCAATAGATTAGATGATCTATATTCTTTAGTTGATAGTGAAGAAATAGATGAAAATAAAATCTCAGATGCAAGCTCAGAAGCATTTATTTTATTTGATAAGGAACTAAATTGGAGAAAAGATGCAGCCCAAAATTTAATGCCAGAACTTGAAAAATATAATGAGGTTATTAAAAATAATATAGGTTTGAGATTGCAATCTCGTTTAACAAAAGAACAAGCTAAATTTGTTGCAAGTTGTAACTCTATTCACCGTGATATATCTTTAAATTTCTAATTTAAATAAATGGAAAAAAATATTTTACCGATTAAAAAAGCGGTCTTAATATTTTTTGTATTTACTTGTGGATATTTTATATCTGCACTCTTAAGAGCAATTACTGCAACTCTGTCCCCTTTACTAACTTCAGACTTTAATTTAACCGCTGGTGATCTAGGATTATTAGCCGGTGGTTATTTTTTAGGATTTGCCTCTATGCAAATACCCTTGGGATATTTACTTGATAAGCACGGACCTAAAAAAGTCATTTCATCATTTTTATTAATTGCAATTATTGGAACAACTGCTTTTGCTTTAGCACAAAGTTTTTCAGGCTTACTTATATCAAGAATATTAATTGGAGTTGGTGTCAGCGCATGTTTAATGGGACCTTTAACTGGTTACAGAATTTGGTTTGCAGACGAATACCAACAAAGAGCTAATGCGTGGATGTTAATGGTGCTTTCAATGGGTTTTGTTTTTTCAACACTTCCTGTTCAAATTTTATTACCAGTTATTGGTTGGAGATGGATATTTGGCTCTGTAGCTATTGTAATACTTCTTATTATAATTTTAACATTATTTTTTATTCCTTCATGGAAAAGTGAAGATAGTAAAGATGGAGAGAATGCAGGATCTTTATCAGATATTTGGAAAAATAAGTTTTTTAGAAGTACAATTCCTCTTGGTTTATTTAATTATGGAGGAATGGTTGCAATTCAAACTTTATGGGCTGGTCCCTGGATGGTTAGAGTTACGGGATATACACCATTAGAGAGTGCAACAGGACTTTTTTGGATAAATATAACAATGTTAATTGCCTTCTTTATTTTTGGATACATTTTACCTAAAATTACAAAACTTGGCCTAGAGTCGATGAGACTAATGAAGTATGGACTACCAATTAGCTATTTATCATTACTTGTTATAATTATTTCAGGAGAAAATGCAGGTGCATTACATTTTACCATATATATACTTACCTCAATTGTACTAACTCTTACCCAGCCTGCTGTGGCTTTATCTTTTCCGACCAGTCTAGCAGGAAAATCGCTTACATCATTTAATTTACTTATTTTTGTAGGTACTTTTTTAATGCAATGGGGAATTGGTTTAGTGATTGATTTGTCTCAATTTTTAGGGAAAGGAGAAATTCAAAGTTTTCAAATTTCTTTTACTGTTTATTTAATTATTTGTATTTTAAGTTATTCATATTTTATTATGAAAAATAAAAATGAATAAAAAAAAAATGTATATTTTGTCTATAGTTGGTTTATTAGTTTTAATTTACTTAATTATAACATTAATATTATATAATTCTCAAAGAAGCCTATTATATCATCCTTCAGAAAACAATTATTCTGGAGATATGCTTACAGTTTCAATTGATAAAATTAAAATCAAAAATGAAGATAACATTGAACTACTAGCTTGGTATCATGAAAAAGATATAGAAAATTATAAAACTATTCTTTTTTTACATGGTAATGCAGGATCTTTAGAAAACAGAATACACAAAATAAATCATTTTAATGATATGGATGTGAATTTTTTAATTATTTCATGGAGAGGTTTTAGCGGCAATAAAGGTCAACCAACAGAAAAAGGCCTTTATAAAGATGCAAAGAGTGGAGTTGAATGGTTAAAGAATAAAGGAATTAGAAAAGAAAATATTATAATTTATGGAGAATCATTAGGTACAGGTGTGGCTACTGAAATTGCTCAAAATAATAACTTCGCTGGTGTAATTTTAGAATCTCCCTTCACCTCAATGGTAGCTGCTGGTAAATCTAAGTATCCAATATTCCCCATCAAGTTGCTCCTTAAAGATAAATATGAAAGCGATAAAAAGATTCAAAATATAAAATCTCCTATTTTAATTATGCATGGTGAAGATGATAAAATTGTACCGTTTTGGATGGGAAAAAAATTATATGAATTAGCAAACCAACCCAAGTATTCATATTTCCCAAAATATGACGATCATATGATGGAATTTAATAAAGATTTAATTAAATCGATCGATTCATTTATTCAAAGTTTAAATTAAGACACAATCTAAACAAATAGTTTACTCAATTTATTATTAAAAAATTTCTGTGAGAAAATTATTAATCTTTTTATTTATTATCTTAAATTGCCATCATTCTTTAGCAGAACCTAATAACTTAGAAACTGAAGATTTTTTTTATATAGGAAAAATGCAATCTTATAATAATGATTTTACACTTTATTTTAAAACTAGAAGTAAAGCTGTGTTAGCTAGAGGTGAAGAATTTAATTATATTACCGATTATCCTCAGGATTTATATATTTATAATAATCATACTAAATCTGATGAGTCGTTAATTTCTTATGATTGGTTTCCATCAAAAGCAAAACAAATTATTGAAAATTACGATTTTCCAGTTTTCCCAGAAGATTTTGCATATTATTTATTAAATGATAATAATACTTTAATAATGGTAAGTGCCATTAAAAATATTAATGCTAATTTAGTTTTTGATATCTCTGAAAGAAATTTAAAAAGATATGATAAAAAAAATAAATTAGAGTTTATAATTTCATCTGTTGCAAAGAAATGTGGTTACTTAAGTTTAGAGGAAAAATATAATTGCAATTACTATAAACCCTTAATTTCTAATAATTTAATTAATTAGTTGTAATAAAAGCTTCAGCAAATTGTTCTGCTTTAAAAATTTGTAGATCATCTTCTTTTTCACCTAAACCTAAAGCAATAATTGGTAACCTATATTTTTTTGCAATCGCAATTAAAATGCCACCTTTTGCTGTTCCATCTAGTTTAGTCATAATTAACCCTGTAATTGGAATTATTTTGTTAAATTCTTCAACTTGATTAATTACATTTTGTCCAGAAGTTGCATCTAAAACTAATAAAACTTCGTGAGGAGCATCTGGATCGATTTTTTTTGTTACATTTGCAATTTTTTTATATTCTTCCATTAAATTTTTTTTATTTTGTAGTCTTCCTGCAGTATCTATTA
>CACFLX010000001.1 GCA_902567235.1 uncultured Pelagibacteraceae bacterium | reverse complement strand
CACGCGAAGCAAATAAAGAAAATCTTAAAAAAAATATAGAAAAAATATTTAAAGTAAATGTAATAAAAATTAATATTATAAATAAAAAATCAAAAATTAAAGTTACAAGAGGAAGAAAAGTAAAAGTTGCTGGTTTTAAAAAGGCAATTATAACAATAAAAAAAGGTCAAAATATTGACCTGACAACTGGAATTTAATATGTCTCTAAAATCATTTAAACCATACACAAAATCGACAAGAGGAACAATTTTAGTTGATAAATCAGGATTGTGGAAAGGTAAGCCTTATAAACCCCTTACATCTGTGAATAACGCTTCCAAAGGAAGAAATAATGCTGGAAGAATTACGTCTAAAAACCATGGAGGTGGCCACAAACAAAGATATAGACATATTGATTTTTACAGAAAAAAGTTCAGCATGAAAGCTGAAGTAGAGAGAATCGAATATGATCCAAATAGGTCATGCTATATAATGCTGGTAAAATTTGAAGATGGTAAAAAGTTTTATTATCTAGCACCACAAAACATAAATGTTGGTGACAAAATTGAAAATGGTCCAAATGTTGAAATCAAAATTGGAAATTGTTTACCATTACTAGAAATTCCTGTTGGAATAAATATACATAATGTAGAATTACAGCCAGGAGCTGGTGGAAAAATTGCCAGATCAGCAGGAACTTCTGTAACAATATCTGGAATAGACGGCAATTATTCATTAATTAAAATGGCTTCTGGAGAAGTTAGAAAAATTGACTCACGATCAATGGCGACTATTGGAGTTTTGTCTAATCCTGATCAAAAAAATATAAAAATTGGTAAGGCTGGAAGATCAAGATGGTTAGGTAGAAGACCTCATACCAGAGGTGTTGTAATGAATCCTGTGGACCATCCTCATGGAGGTGGTGAAGGTAAAAGTGCTGGAGGTAGACATCCGGTGTCAAGAACAGGACAATCAGCCAAAGGACTTAAAACTAGAGACAATAAAAGAACTGACAAATTTATTGTTAGAAGAAGGAAAAAAAGAGGTTAATTATGGCTAGATCAGTTTGGAAAGGACCATTTGTTGAAGAAAGTTTAATTAAAAAAGTTGATAATCAAAAAAATGATCCTAATAAAAAACCTATAAAAACATGGTCAAGAAAATCAACAATTATTCCAGATTTTGTAGGAGTAAGTTTTTTGATTTATAATGGAAAAAAATTTATACCAATAACAGTTTCAGAAGATATGGTAGGACATAAATTAGGTGAATTTGCTCCGACAAGGACATTTTCTGGCCACACACCAGCTGACAAGAAAGCTAAAGCTGAAGAAGTAAAAAAAGAGGAAAAAAAATAATAAAATGGGAAAAAAAACAAAAAAAAATAATAATAGTAAAATTATTAGATCAATTAATAAAAATGTAAGATCTAGTACCAGAAAACTTAATCCAATTTTAAAATCTATAGTTGGAAAGAAAGTTGATATTGCTATTAGAGATTTAATGTTTTCAGATAAAAGAATATCCAGTGATATAAAAAAAACTATTTCATCAGCAGTTGCTAATGCCGAAAATAATTTTCAGTATGATATAGATACATTATTTATAAAAGAAGCTTATTGTGGAAAGCAAATTGTGATGAAAAGATTTAGAGCTAGAGCAAAAGGGAGAGCTTCTCCAATATTAAAACCATATTCAAATTTAACAATAATACTTGCTGAAAAAGCAAAAGAAAAAATTAAAAAAGAGAAAGTAGAGAAGGTATAATATGGGACAAAAGGTTAATCCTATAGGTTTGAGACTTGGAATAAATAGAGGCTGGGATTCTGTTTGGTATGCAAAAAAAAAGGAATTTGGAAATTATTTAATCGAAGATTTTAACATTAGAAAATATGTTAAAAAAAATGTAGTAAATTCAGGTGTTTCTAAAGTTATGATAGAAAGAACATCTAAAAAGTGTTTTGTAACTATTTACACATCAAGACCTGGTTTTGTTATAGGAAAAAAAGGAAGTGATATTGAAAAAATCAAGGGAAAATTGTCTAAATTGACTAATAACGAAGTTATTTTAAATATTAAAGAAGTTAAAAAGCCTGAAACTAACAGTTATTTGGTAGCAGAAAATATTGCTCAACAATTGGTAAAAAGAGTTTCTTACAGAAGAGCAATGAAAAGAGCAATGCAATCAGCATTAAGACTTGGTGCCAAAGGAATCAAAGTTTCAATTAGTGGAAGACTAGGAGGAAATGAAATTGCTAGAACTGAGTGGTTGCGTGAAGGAAGTATACCTTCCCATACATTAAGAGCAGACATTGACTATGCTGAGTCTGAAGCACTTACTACTTATGGAATAATTGGTGTTAAAGTTTGGATATATAAAGGAGAAATTTTTACAAAAGAGTTTAGCCAAGAAACAAATAAAAAATAATTATGTTACAACCAACTAGATCAAAATATAGAAAAGCACACAAAGGTAGAATTCATGGTTATGCATCAAGATGTAACTTAATGAATTATGGCGCCTATGGATTAAAAGCCATGCAGCCGGAAAGAGTAATTGGAAAACAAATTGAGGCGGCAAGAGTTGCTTTGACAAGACACATGAAAAGACAAGGTAGAGTCTGGACAAGAATGTTTCCAAATATTCCAGTCTCAAAAAAACCAACAGAAGTTAGAATGGGTAAAGGAAAAGGCTCACCAGAATTTTGGGCTTGTAGAGTTAAACCTGGAAGAATACTTTTTGAAGTTGATGGAGTTCCAGAAGAAGTTGCAAGAGAAGCTCTTTACAAAGCGTCAGCAAAATTACCAATTAAATGCAAATTTATTAAGAGAATATAATGAAAAAAAAAGAAATTAAAAAATTAACAAAATCAGAAATTAATAAAAATTTAGATAAATTAAAAAAAGATCTCTTTAATTTTAGATTTCAAAAAACGAATGGACAAATTAAAAGCCCAGCAAAAATTCGTGAAACAAGAAAATCTTTAGCTAGATTAAAAACAATGTTAGGAAATAAACAACATGCCTAAAAAAATATTAAAAGGAATAGTAGTAAGTGATAAACCCAACAAAACAATTACAGTTATTGTTGAAAGAAAATATCAACATCCTGTTTTAAAAAAAGTAATAAAATCAAAAAAAAAATATAGTGTGCATGATGAAAATAATAAATATAAAAATGGTGACAAGGTTTCTATTGTAGAGTCAAAACCTTACTCAAAAACAAAAAAATTTGAAGTTTTAGGAGATATAAAATGATACAGGTTCAAACTGAACTATTAGTAGCTGATAATACAGGAGCTAAGAGAATAGAATGTATTAAAGTTTTAGGTGGATCCAAGCGAAGATATGCAAGCATAGGTGACACTATCGTAGTTGCTGTTAAAGAAGCCATCCCTAAAGGGAAAGTTAAAAAAGGTGATGTACACAAAGCTGTTGTTGTTAGAGTAAAAAAAGGAATACATAGAAACGATGGTTCTAAAGTTAGATTTGATAACAATGCAGCAGTTTTAACTGATGAAAAAGGTGAACCGATTGGAACTAGAATTTTTGGCCCAGTAACAAGAGAACTTAGAACAAGAGGGCAAATGAAAATAATTTCACTTGCACCTGAGGTACTATAACAATGATAAAAAAAGGCGACAAAGTTAAAATTTTAACAGGAAAAGATAAAAAAAAAGAAGGTGAAGTAATTGAAATTGATAGAAAAAAAAATAGAGCCAAGGTTAAAGGAATAAATATGGTAAAAAAACATCTTAAAGCAACAAAAGAAAAAAAAGGTGGAATTGTTTCTAAGGAGAATTTTGTAAATATCTCAAATTTATTATTATTTAAAAAAGAAAAGAATAAACCAAAAGAGGCCAAAAAGTAATTATGTCTAGATTAAAAGAATTATTTTCTAAGGAAATAAAAGTAAGTTTAAAAGAACAATTTGGTTACAAAAATCTTTATATGGTACCTGAGATACAAAAAATTGTATTGAATATGGGTTTAGGATTAGATGGAAATGACTCAAAGATAATTAAATCAAGTCAAGAAGATTTATCTTTAATAACTGGGCAAAAGCCAATTATTACAAAATTTAAAAAATCTGTTTCAAATTTTAAAACAAGAAAAAATACTAATGCAGGGTTAAAAGTTACATTAAGAAAAAATAAAATGTACGAATTTATAGATAGATTGGTGAATATTGCATTACCTAGAATAAAAGATTTTAGAGGGTTATCCCCAGATGGATTTGATAAATTTGGTAATTATACTTTTGGTATAAAGGAACATATTATTTTTCCAGAAGTTAATTTTGATAAAGCTGACAAAATACGTGGACTTGATATTACAATAGTTATTAAATCTATAAAAAAAGAAGATAGTTTTGAATTGTTAAAAAAATTAAACTTTCCATTTAGAAATAAGAGGAGTAATTAGTATGGCAAAATTAAGCTCTATAAACAAAAATAATCGAAGAATTAAACTTTCAAATAAATTTTATAATAAGAGAAAAAAATTAAAAGATATTGTTATGGATAGGAAACTTCCTCTAGAGGAAAGATTTAAAGCTCAGCAAAAACTTTCAAAATTACCAAGAAATTCATCTAAGGTGAGAATAAGAAATAGATGTCAAATAACTGGCAGGCCTCACGGCGTTTATAGAAAATTAAAAATATCAAGAATTGCATTAAGGCAATTAGGTTTAGAAGGGAAAATACCAGGCATGATTAAATCAAGCTGGTAGGAAAGGTAAAATATGAGTTTAAATGATCCAATTGGAGATATGTTAGCAAGAATTAAAAACTCTTTATTAAGAAACCATAAAAAAGTTCAGTTGCCCTCATCAAAATTTAAAGTAAAAATAGCTGAGGTTTTAAAGAATGAAGGGTATATTATAAATTACAAAGTATTAGATGATGAAAAAAAACCTTCATTAGAAATTGAACTTAAATATAATTATGGTTCTCCTGTAATAAGCTCAATCCAAAGAGTTTCTAAACCTGGAAGAAGAATATTTTCAAGTGCAGAAAGTCTACCAAAAATTAACAATGGATTGGGTATTGCGATAGTATCAACTCCAAAGGGTGTAATGACTGATATAGATGCAAGAAAGCAAAAAGTAGGTGGCGAAATTATTTGTAAGGTATTTTAATGTCTAAAATTGGTAAAATAAATATAGCAATTCCTGAAAAAGTTAAAGTTGTATTAAATGGTAATCTTTTAAACATTGAAGGTCCATTGGGTAAAAAATCTTTAAATATAGACACTGATGTATTTGAATTAAAAATCAATGAAGGCAAAAACATTTCGATAAAACCAAAGAAGATTAACCAAGATACCAAAAGACTATGGGGGATGAATAGAAGTTTGCTAAATAATGCAATAACTGGAGCTAGTCAAGGTTATTCGAAAATACTAGAATTGAGTGGTGTTGGGTATAGAGCTGCATTAAAAGGAAAGCAACTCAATATGCAATTAGGATTTAGCCATGATATAAATTTTGATATACCAGATAGTGTTAAAATAGCTGTTGAGAAACAAACTACAATAAAAATAAGTGGTCATGATAAACAAGAAGTAGGAATGATAACTTCAAAAATAAAATCTTTCAGGCCTCCTGAACCATATAAAGGAAAAGGAATTAAAGAAAAGGGTGAATACATTTTAAGAAAAGAAGGAAAGAAAAAGTAATGAAATTAACAACTAAAGAGAGAAAAAAATTTAGAGTTAGAAATAATTTAAAAAAATTTTCTAAAGATGGAAGATTTAGATTATGTGTATCAAGATCTTCAAAGAATATAAGTGCTCAAATTATAGATGATAAAAAAAACATAACAATCTTATCATCATCATCAAATGACAAAGTAATAAAATCTTTAAATAAAAAGAATAAAACGGAATTATCACAAATTGTAGCAGAGAATTTAGCAAAAAAAGCAGCAGAAAAAAAAATTACAAAAATTTATTTTGATAGAGGTGTTTATAAATATCATGGTAGAATAAAAATTTTAGCAGAAACATTAAGAAAAAATGGAATGGAGTTTTAATTTATGGAAAAAAATGAAAAAAATAATGAATATTTAGAAAAATTAGTTCATATAAATCGTATCACCAAAGTTGTTAAAGGTGGTAGAAGATTTGGATTTTCAGCTTTGGTAGTGGTTGGAAATCAAAATGGCAAAATTGGTATAGCACACGCAAAAGCTAAACAGGTTCCTGATGCGATTAAAAAAGCTAATGAACTTGCAAGAAGACAGTTAGTGCAAATCCCGTTAAGAGATGGAAGAACAATCCATCACGATATATATGGCAAAGATGGAGCTGGTAAAATCAAACTTCGAGCGGCCCCTAAAGGAACTGGAATAATTGCGGGCGGACCAGTTAGAGCAGTCTGCGAAGTTTTAGGTATTAAAGATATAGTTGCTAAATCTTTAGGAACAGCAAACCCTCATAACGTTATAAGAGCCTGTATGAAAGCACTCTTAAAACAAAATTCTCCAAAAAACATATCAATTTTACGAAATAAAAAAATTTCTGAAATAATTGAAAAAAGAGGATAATGACAAGTTTAAATAACACATCAAAAGTAAAAAATAAAAAAATTAGAGTCGGAAGAGGAATAGGATCTGGTAAAGGTAAAACTTCTGGAAGAGGTGTAAAGGGACAAAAATCTAGAAGTGGAGTTGCAATAAAAAGTTTTGAAGGCGGTCAAATGCCATTATACAGAAGATTGCCTAAAAGAGGATTTAATCCAATAAAAAAAGCCAAGATAGCTATTCTAAATTTAGATAAAATTCAAAAATTAGTTGATAGTAAGAAAATAGATTTAAATTCACAAATTAATATTGAAACTCTAAAAAAGTCGAAAATAATTAATAGCACCTCAAATAAGATTAAAATTTTAGGCTCTGGTGATATAAATGTTAAGATTAATCTTAATATTGATTTTATATCTAAATCAGCAAAAGAAAAATTAGAAAAAGCTGGTGGAGTAGTAACTTTAAAAAAAGAAAACTAAAATAGAATATGAGTGAAGCATCGCAGTCAAACGACCTAAGAAATAGAATTTTTTTTACAATATTTATTTTGGCAGTCTATAGATTTGGTACATTTGTTCCAATTCCAGGAATAGATCCTGAACAATTACAAACGATGATGGAAGGAAACCAAAAAGGTTTGTTAGGAATGTTTAACGTTTTTGCAGGAGGTGCAGTAAGTAGAATGGCAATTTTTGCACTTGGTATCATGCCTTATATTTCTTCATCAATTATTGTTCAATTGCTTACAGGAGTTTCTGATTATTTTAAAAATTTAAAAAGCCAAGGGGAAACAGGAAGACAAAAAATAACACAAATAACACGTTATGGAACTGTTTTATTAGCAACAGTCCAAGGTTATGGATTGTCAGTAGGATTAGAGTCTTCAGCAAATTTAGTAATAAATCCAGGTATGTTTTTTAAAATTACAACTGTAACCACAATAGTAGCCGGAACAATGTTTTTAATGTGGTTGGGTGAACAAATTACACAAAGAGGAATTGGTAACGGTATATCTCTAATTATTTTTTCAGGTATAGTAGCAGAAATCCCTAGAGCACTAGTAACCACTTTTGAACTAGGAAGAACAGGTGCAATCTCAACAGCTATGATAATTTTTATTTTTGTTTTATTAGTTGCAACAATAATGTTTATTGTATTCATGGAAAGAGCTCTAAGAAAAATTTTAATTAATTACCCCAAAAGACAAATGGGTAACAAAATTTATGGTGGAGATTCTTCTCATTTACCATTAAAAATAAATTCGGCAGGTGTAATACCTGCAATATTTGCATCCGCATTATTGTTGTTGCCCGTAACTTTTTCTAATTTTAATGTTTCACAAAATGATACTTTTCAAACAATTGTTTCTTTCTTTTCACAAGGACAGCCTCTTTATATGTTGTTATATGCATCAGGAATAATATTTTTCACTTTTTTCTATACATCAATAACTTTTAACCCTAACGAAACAGCTGAAAATTTAAGAAAATATGGTGGATTTATACCAGGGATAAGACCAGGAGAAAGCACGGCATTATATATTGACAATATACTAACTAAGTTAACTACAATTGGTGCCTTATATTTAACATTGGTATGTTTAATGCCAGAATTTTTAATTGCTAACTACCCAATACCTTTTTATCTAGGCGGAACATCAATTTTAATTGTTGTAGTGGTTGCTATAGACACTGTTACACAAATACAGACTAGACTAATGAGTTCACAATATGAACAATTAATAAAGAAAACTAAATTTGGAAGATAATTAAAAGTGAATGTTGTAATTTTTGGACCACCAGGTGCAGGAAAAGGAACTCAAGCTCAAAATATTGTAAAAAGATTTAGTCTTCATCAAGTTTCAACAGGAGATCTTCTAAGAAGTGAGATTAAAAATAAATCTGAAATTGGTAAAGAAATTGAAGAAATTATCTCTAAAGGTGATTTTGCGACCGATGACATAGTTAACAAGTTAATAAAAAATATTATATTTGATCCTCAAAAAAAAAATAAATTAATATTTGATGGCTATCCTAGGTCATTAAATCAGGCTAAAAATTTAGATTTATTGTTAAACCATTCAAAGCAAAAAATAGATTTTATTTTTTTTCTAAATGTAAACAAAGATACAATAATAAAAAGAATTGAGAGAAGAAAAATTTTAGAAAAAAGATCTGATGATGACTTAAACACTATTCTTAAAAGATATGATACTTATATGGAAACAACCAAACCTGTCTTAGAATTCTATTCTAAAAATCCAAACTTTTATGAAATTGATGGAAGTGAAAAAATCGAAGTAATTTCAAGCAAAATTGAGCAAATTATCACTGGATAAGAGATTGACATTAAAAGAACTTCTTATATAAAAGGCTAAATTTTATCACAAATTATGGCTCGAATAGCAGGTATAAATATTCCTCAAAATAAGTTAGTTCACACTGGACTTACATATATTTATGGAATTGGTGATAAATTTTCTTATCAGATTTGTAAAGATTTAGAGATACCTAAAAAAACAAGAGTTAACCAATTAACTGACGATCAAATTTTAAAAATACGAGAGTATATTGATAAAAATTTTACAGTAGAAGGTGATTTAAGAAGAGAAAACTCTTTAAGCATTAAAAGATTAATTGACCTTGCATCATACAGAGGATCAAGACATAGAAAAAAATTACCTGTAAGAGGACAAAGAACTAGATGTAATGCAAGAACTAGAAAAGGAAAAGCAATTGCTATTGCAGGTAAAAAACTAACACCACTTAAAAAATAATTTTTATAATTAATGAGCAACGAAAAAAAATCAAAACCTGAACTAAAAGACCAGTCAACAGAAAAAAATAAACCAACTAAGAAAAGTTCTTATTCAAAGAAAAAAAAAGCTAAAAAAAATATATTGAATGGCATTGCATATGTGCAATCAACATTTAATAACACAATAGTTTCAATTGCAGATACCAGTGGTAATGTTATTTCTTGGGCATCTGCGGGACAAAAGGGTTTTAAAGGTTCAAGAAAATCAACTCCTTACGCAGCACAAGTTGCGGCTGATGCAGCAGCAGTTAAAGCTCTTGAAGCTGGAATGAAAACCTTATCAGTGGAAGTAAAAGGTCCAGGTTCAGGAAGAGAAACTGCACTAAGAGCATTGCAAGCAAGAGGATTTAAAATTCTTACTATAAAAGATACAACGCCTATGCCTCACAATGGAACTAGGCCACCAAAAAAAAGGAGAGTATAATGGAAACTTCAAATGTAAATATTAAAAATTGGAAATCACTTATTAAACCTGCGAAATTAGATATTAAATTAAGTGATGATAAATCATATGCGAAAATCATAGCCGAACCTCTAGAAAAAGGCTATGGATTGACTTTAGGTAATTCTTTAAGAAGAATTTTACTTTCTTCAATAAGAGGTACTGCAGTTACAGCAATTCAGATAGATGGTGTGCTTCATGAATTTTCATCAATTAAAGGTGTCAGAGAAGATGTTACTGATATTGTTTTAAATGTTAAATCACTTGCATTAAAAAGTAATAGTGAAGGAACCAAAAAACTTATTTTAGATGCAAAAGGTCCAGGTGAAATAAAAGCATCTGATATCGCTCAAGTTTCAGATATAGAAATACTTAATCCTGACCTTGTTATATGTAATTTAGATGAAAAAACTAACTTTCATATGGAAATGAATGTCGGAAATGGAAAAGGATATGTGTCGGCAGATATGAATAAACCTGAAGAACCACCATTAGGATTAATTCCAATCGATTCACTTTTTAGTCCTGTAAAAAAAGTTTCATATTCTATTAGTACTGCTAGAGAAGGAAAAGCTCTTGATTATGATAAGTTAACCATGGAAATTGAAACAAACGGCTCTATATCAGCAGAGGATGCAGTTGCTTATTCAGCAAGAATTTTTCAAGATCAATTAGGAATGTTTGTAAATTTTGACGAACCTCAAGATGTGGTTATTAGAGAAAAACCATCTGAACCAGAATTTAATAAAAACCTACTTAGAAAAGTTGATGAACTAGAACTTTCAGTAAGATCTATGAATTGTTTAAAAAATGATAATATAATTTATATTGGCGATTTAGTTCAAAAATCAGAAGGTGAAATGCTTAGAACACCTAACTTTGGTAGAAAATCTTTAAATGAAATTAAAGAGGTATTAAATACTATGTCATTATATTTAGGAATGGAGATACCTAATTGGCCTCCAGATAACATTGCAGAATTATCCAAAAAACTTGAAGAAGCTATATAATGAGACATAGATTTGGTTATAAAAAACTTAATAGAACTTCTGAGCATAGAAAAGCATTAATTAAAAATATGCTTAATTCTCTAATTAAGTATGAACAGATAACAACTACATTACCAAAGGCAAAAGTACTTAAACCTCAAGCCGACAAAATCATAACTTTGGGAAAAAAAAATAGTTTGCAAAATACAAAAATATTGGCTTCTAAATTACAAGATATGAAATCTGCAAATAAAGTAAAAAAAACGTTAGCAAAAAGATATGAAAGTAGAAAAGGTGGATACACACGTATAATCAAAGCTGGTTATAGATATGGAGATAATGCACCATTAGCTATAATTGAATTTGTAGATAGAGATGTTGAAGCAAAAAGAGTAGATAGAAAAAAAAAAGAAAATAAAAAAAGCACGGAAGAAAAAAAAGTAGCCACAGCATAAATTCATAATATAGATGAATAAGCCATACATCGTAGATCATTCTTACGAAGGTATTAGAATTGATAAATGGATAAGAAATAACCTTGGCAATGTACCACAGGGATTAATTGAAAAATCACTAAGAGCAGGAAAAATAAAACTTAACAAAAAGAAAACTAAAAGTTCAACTAAATTAAAAGTTAAAGATATTATAAACGTTTATAACCTTAAATTTGAAGAAAAAATTATACAAAAAAATATAAAATTTAAACCTTCTGATGAAGTAATCAAAGAGAATGAAGATTTAATTATTGATGATAATGAAAATTTTATAGTAGTAAATAAAGAGGCTGGTATAGCTGTACAAGGTGGAACTAAATCAAAAAAAAATCTAATTGATATTTTTTCAAAAAGTAAAATATTTGAAAACAGCAAACCATACTCGGTTCATAGATTAGATAAAGACACTTCTGGTGTTTTTATAATTGCCAAGAATAGAAATACTGCAAAACTATTTACCTCTTTATTTAGACTAAGAAAAATTCACAAAACTTATATAGCTATATGTTATGGAGAATTAGAAACTAACAAAGGTATTTTAGATCAAGATTTAATTAGATATGAAGGAAAAAAAGAAATCACTGAGAAATCAAAAACTTTATTTAAAGTTCTTGATAAAAACTCAAACTGTACATTGTTAGAAATGAATCCTATTACTGGTAGAAAACATCAATTAAGAAAACAACTTTCTCTTATTGGCCACCCTATATATGGTGACGATAAATATACTTTTGAAAAAAATTTAAAAACTAAAAATAAAGAATTAATGCTTCATTCTTACAAAATAAAATTTATTATAAATAATAAAAAATTTACTTTTAAAGCATTATTGCCTAATTATTTTAAAAAACTTATAAAAACGAAGAGACTTAAATTTTTAGATTAGTAACTAAATTTTTTATAATTACATCTGAGAGCTTATTATAATTTCGATTATTAATTTCTTTTAAAGTGGCAATACCTTTATCTTTTATTCCACATGGTACAATTTTCTGATAGTTAGAAATATCATTATTTATATTTATTGAGAATCCATGATAAGCAATCCATCTTTTAACTTTAATACCTATAGCTCCAACTTTTTTATCCTTATTGTTTAATTTTGACCAAATTCCAATATTTTTTCTATCACTAAAACATTTGATACCAAAAGATTTTAGTGAATGTATAATTGAATTTTCAATAATATTTACAAATTTCCTTATATTTCTTTTTCTATTATTAAGATTAATTACCAAATAACAAATTAACTGACCTGGTCCATGCCAGGTAATTTTACCTCCTCTTGAAGTTTTAATTATATCAATTGATTTGTCTAAAATATCTCTTTTATTAGAGCTTGGTCCAGCTGTAAAAGTTGAAGGATGTTCTAATATCCAAATTAGTTCATTTGCTTGATTATTATTAATTTTAATGACTCTATCCTCTAAAAATTTTATAGCGTCTAAATAATTTACTGGTTTTATTGATCTTTTTATCTCTATGTTCATTAAAGAATTGTAATATAAAAATTATCCATTAATAGTGCCATATAAAAATAAAGGTTTTTTATGACTTTAGTAAGAAAAATAAAAGATAAAAAAGTCAATTTTGAGTTTAATAAAGAATATATCAAGGTTGTTACAGATAAAATTGCTAATAACGATGCAGTTTTTATTTCTAATTCGTTTAAAGAAATGCACCCAGCTGATGCAGCTGATATTATTGAACATCTTAACGAAAATGACAGAGAAAATTTAATTAAACTTAATAACTTCAAGATAGATCCTGAAGTATTTGTAGAAATCAACGAGTCTGTTCAATCTGAAGTTATCAAATATTTATCACAAGATGCGATAGTATATATATTAAAAAATTTAGAATCAGACGATTCAATTAAAATTTTAGAAAATTTAGATGAAAAAAATAAAAATGAAATTTTAAGTTCATTACCACCAAAAGATAGGTTTGTCCTTTTAGAAAGTTTAAGTTATCCAGAAGATTCTGCTGCTAGAATAATGCAAAGAGAATTTACAGCAATACCTAGCAACTGGTCAGTTGGACAAACTATTGATTATTTGAGAGAAAATAAAGATTTACCGGAGGAATTTTTAGAAATTTTTATTGTAGATAATGAATTTAAACCTATTGGTACTGTTTCTTCATCAAAGGTTTTAAGAACATCAAGAGATGCAGAGATGATTTCTATAATGAATGAATCACAATTATCAATACCTGTTGATATGGATAGAGAAGAAGTTGGTCACCTATTTGAAAATTATAATTTAAATTCAGCTTGTGTGGTAGATAAAAATAATAAATTAGTTGGTATGATAACTAGTGATGACATTTTAACTGTATTAAAAGAAGAAGCAGAAGAAGATGCGTTAAGACTAGCCGGTGTGGGTGATGAAGAAATTACCGACGGTGTTTTAAAAAAAACTAAAAGAAGATTTACTTGGCTTTTATTAAATTTATTTACAGCAATAATAGCATCTGTAGTTATTGGTTTTTTCCAGGAAGATATCGAAAAAGTTGTTGCTTTAGCAGTATTGATGCCAATAGTTGCTTCAATGGGTGGCAATGCTGGGATGCAGACGTTAGCTGTTACAATAAGAACCATTGCTACCAGCGAACTAACTAAAAATAATTTTTCACAAAACATTTTAAAAGAATTTTCAATTGGAATATTAAACGGTATTATATTTGCAATTATTAGCGCTGGTGTTGTTCAGTTATGGTTTAACGATGTAACGCTCTCATTAATTATATCAATTTCAATGGTTTTAAATATGATAGTTGCTGGACTTTTTGGAATATTAGTTCCCGTATCTTTAAAAAAAATGAATATTGATCCTGCAATATCATCTAGTGTTTTTGTAACTACAATTACTGATGTTATAGGTTTTTTATCCTTTCTTGGTATTGGTTCTTATTTATTTTACTAAAATTAATAGTTATCAATTAACCTTATATTTTTGTTATAATAAGCTAAAAATATCTTAAAATTATTCCTGTTGTATTTTTTTGATAGATTTTTTTTATTTCTTATTTCTAAATATTCAATTTTAATATCTTTAAGATTATTAATTTCTTTAATTATATTTTTAATTTTATATTTAAAAGAGATGCTATTTTTTAATTTATTTCTTAAATTAAATAATAAATTAGATATATAGGATGATTTTTTAAGATCATTTTTATTTAATAAAATATTTCTTGATGATAGTGCAACTTTATTTTTATCACGCACTGTTTTACAAGAAAAAATTTTAATATTAAAATTTTTTTTTATAAATTTTTTAATTAAAAAAAGCTGCTGATAATCTTTTTCACCTAAAAAAATATTTTTTGGTTTAATTTTTTTTAAAAATTGTTTAATTACTGCTAAAACTCCTTCAAAATGACCCGGTCTATATATTGCGCACATTATCTTGTCTTTTTTACTTAATTTAATTTTTTTATCTTTGTTGCTTTTGTAAATTTCTTTTATCCTTGGAATTAATAAATAATCCACTTTATGTTTTTTTAGAATCAAAATATCCTTTTTCAAATTTTTTGGATAATTATGTAAGTCACTTTTTTTATTGAATTGCGAAGGATTTACAAAAATACTTACCAAGGTTTTTTTACAGTTTTTTTTTGATGATTTAATAAGCGAAATATGACCGTGATGTAATGAGCCCATTGTAGGCACAAAACCTACGTTTGCCTTAAAATTAACTTCTTTGTTTAATTTATTTATACTTTTAAAAATTATCATTTATGGTAATCCATTTAATTAATACATTCTAATGATAAGACAAGCAATAATACCACTAGCAGGATTAGGCACAAGATTATTACCTTTAACAAGTGTTTATGCTAAAGAACTTTTACCAATAAATGGTAAGGTTGGCCTCGAGTATATAATAGAAGAATGTATTGATGCCGGAATAAAAGAAATAATTTTTATAATCTCTAAAAAAAAAGAAATTATAAAAAAATATTTTTATAATGATAGGTTCTACCAAAAAATAATCAAAAAGAAGAGAGATATAAGAGTTATTAATGAATACAAGAAAATTAAAAAGTATAAAAAAATGATTAAATTTGTTTATCAAAATAATCCAAATGGTACAGGTGATGCTGTTTTAAAAACTAAAAATTTAATAAAAGATAAATTTTTTTTAATGTTACTACCAGATGATTTAATAATAAAAAGAAATTGTTCGAAAGATATGATTTTAATTCATAATAAGAAAAAATGTTCTGTTATGGCTAGTATGAAAGTTAAAAGAAAAACAGTTAATAGATGGGGCATATATTCAAAAAAAAATAATATAAATAAAAATAATTTTTATATTAGTGATGTTGTTGAAAAACCTGATATTAAATCAGCACCGTCTAATAATGCAGTTATTGGCCGATATATACTACCAAAAAAAATATTTAAAAAACTACAAAATCAAAAAAAAGGTAAAGGTGGCGAAATACATATCACCGATTCAATAAGAAAATTAATAAAGGATGGAGATACTTTTGTTGGTCATAATTTTAAAGGAAAATATTTAGACTGTGGAACAATGGATGGTTATACAAATTCATCAATAGAGATTTCGAAAATATGAAACTTTGCATGATAGGTACAGGTTATGTTGGGCTAGTCAGTGGTGTATGTTTCTCTGATTTAGGTAACACAGTTTATTGTGTAGATAATAATAAAAAAAAAATAAATTCTTTAAATTCAGGAAAAATTCCAATCTATGAGCCTGGATTAGAAGAAATATTAAAAAAAAATTATAAACAAAAAAGATTAATTTTCACCACAGATTTGAACCATGCAGTAACCAATTCAGATATTATATTTATATGCGTAGGTACGCCGACAAAAAATAATGGTTATTCAGCAGATCTAAAATATGTTTTTCAAGTTACTAATGAATTAAAAAAATCTATAAAAAAATATAAAATTATTATTACAAAATCTACAGTTCCAGTTTCAACAGGAGATAAAATAGAAAATATTCTTAAAAATTTAAAAAAAAGAAAACTTGTTGACGTAGTATCAAATCCAGAATTTTTAAGAGAGGGTGAGGCTATTAGAGATTTTATTTATCCTGATAGAGTAGTCATTGGAACAGATAGCAAAAAAGCTATTAAAATACTTAAATCTTTGTACTTACCAATTATTAAAAAAACTAGTAGGTTTTTTAACACTTCTAGAAGAGGTGCTGAATTAATCAAGTATGCATCAAATGCTTTTTTGGCAACCAAAATTTCATACATAAATGAACTTGCAAATTTATGCGAAAAAACTGAAGTTGATATAAAAGATGTATCTGCAGGTATGGGTTTAGACCAACGAATTGGTGAAAGATTTTTGCGTGCAGGACCTGCTTATGGTGGATCTTGTTTTCCAAAAGATACAAGAGCTATTGTTGATACAGCTAGTTCCTTTAAGGCCAATCTATCAATAATAAAAAGTGTTATAAAATCTAATAATGAAAGAAAATTGTTATTAACAAAAAGAGTTGAAAAAATATTTAATAACAAAATTAAAAATAAAAATATTACTTTTTTAGGTGTTACTTTTAAACCAAACACTGATGACATGAGAGAGGCATCTAGCTTATTTATGATTCCACGACTACACAGAAAAGGAGCTAATATAAAATATTTTGACCCATCAGGAAAAAAAATAGATTTTGAAAAACTGAAAAATGTTAAGTTTTGTAGTAGCATTTCTTCAGCATGCTTAAAAAGTGATCTCATTATTATTCACACTGAATGGAATGAATTTAAGCTGATCAACTTTAAAAGAATTGTTAAAAAAAATAAGTTTATTGTTTATGATATGAGAAATATTTATTCAGTACAAAAAATGAAAAAAGATAAAATAAATTATTTTAGTATTGGAAGATAATTTAGTTTAATTCAAAAATTGCATCAACTTCAACAGCAACGCCCAAAGGAAGACTATTAACACTTACAGCTGCTCTTGTATGCATACCTGCTTCACCGAATACTTTGACCATAGTATCGGATGCTCCATTAATAACTTTTGGTTGTTCAATGAAGTTGTCTGTTGAATTTACAAATCCAGTTAACTTAATACATGATTTAATTTTAGATAAATCACCATCACAAGCTTTTTTTGCTTGAGCTATTATATTTACTGCACATCTAACACCAGCGTTATACCCATCTTCAGTTTTTAAGTCTTTGCCTAATTTACCTTTAATTAAATTGCCAGACTCATCGATTGAAATTTGGCCAGATATAAATAATAATTTTTCACTTTTCTTAAATGCAACGTAAGAACCTACTGGCTGTGGAGCATCTGGTAATTTGATGTTTTCCTTAGCTAAATTTTCTTCAAAATTCATTCTTTCTTTTTAAACCAATCAGTCAAATATTTTTTATCTTTGATATTATTTGTATCAAGACCAAAAGAAAATTTACTTTTATTATCTTTATTTTTACCTAAAGTTTTACATAAAATTTTATTAACTAATTTTTTTTCGCTACAATCTTTTTTTTCTTCAGCAAATGTTGCAGTAGATGACATTAGATAAATAAAAAATATTATAATTAGTTTCATTTCTTTTTTCTTTTTTTATTCTTATCGTATTCTTTTCTTTTCTCAATCAATATTAAAGCATCATCCATATTTAGCTCTAAAGGGTCTTTTTCTTCTGGGATAGTAGCATTTAATGACTTATATTTAATGTATGGTCCATATTGACCTTTCATGATTCGAACTGGTTTTTTATCTTCTGGATGCTCTCCCAAGTCTTTTATTAATGATGATGATATTCTTCCAGGTTTAGCTTCAGCTATCAATGTAACTGCTCTATTTAAACCTATAGTAAATAACTCTTCAACATTTTCTATTCTAGCAGATTTAGTTTCACACTTTAAATAAGGTCCAAACCTACCAGAATTTATTGTTATATCTTTTCCATTTTCTGGGTGTTGACCTATAATTTTAGGCAAAGAGCATAGATATTTTGCTTTTTCTAAATTAATTTGTTCAATATTTATTCCTTTTGGTATTGATACATTTTTTAAATTATCGTTCTCTTTTCTCTTTTTTTTCTTTTTAGTTGTAATTTCTTCTTGGATGATTTCATATTGAAGATACGGACCAAATCTTCCATTCTTTAAATATATATCTTTACCATTTTCATTTTGGCCAATTAACTTAGGCTCAGCTAGTGCGAATTGATCATTAGCTTTAGATTTTGATAAAGGCCTTGTAAACTTGCATTCTGGATAGTTAGAACAACCAATAAATGCACCACCTCTAAAACTGTTTTTTAAACTTAACTCTCCAGTATTACATAATTTACATTTTCTATTAATTTTTCCGTTTTCGTCTGCTTCAAAAATTAATTCTCCAAGACTTTCATTTAATAAATCCAATACTTCACGCGTTCTTTTTTCTTTAACATTTGACACGTTATTGTTGAAATCTTTCCAAAAATTATCAAGTACTTTAATCCATTCTTCTTTACCAGAAGTGATATCATCTAATTGATTTTCTAGCCCTGCAGTAAAACCATAATCAACATATTTTGAAAATAATTTTTCTAAGAAAGCTGATAAAAGCTTACCTCTATCAGTTGGAAAAAATCTTTTATTAACAACATCAGCATATCCTCTATTAGAAATTACAGAAATAATACTTGCGTAAGTTGAAGGTCTCCCAATTCCTAATTCTTCAAGTCTTTTTACCAGACTTGCTTCAGAATATCTAGGCGGTGGTTGTGTGAAGTGTTGTTCATCAATGAAGTCACTTGCAAAAACTTTTTCTTTATTTACATCTGGAAGAATTTTTTCATCCTCATTTATATCAATTCTCGTAAGTTTAAGAAATCCATCAAATTTTATTGTTGATCCTGAACATTTAAATTGGTTTAAATTATCTGTAGAAGTAATTGTAATGGTTTTTCTATCAAATTTTGCTGCTTCCATTTGAGATGATAGGGCTCTTGACCAAATTAAATCATACAGTTTATTTTGATCTGTACTTAAGAATTTTTTTATTGATTCCGGTGTTCTGGTTATATCTGTAGGTCTTATAGCTTCATGAGCCTCTTGTGCATTTTTAGCTTTTTTACCTGAATAATTGTTAGGCTCTTTAGGTAAATAATTATCACCATAAGAATCTTTTATAAAATCTCTAAAGTCACTAACAGCATCTTTTGATATGTTGGTACCATCGGTTCTCATGTATGTAATCAATCCAACTGTATCACCTTCAATATCTATACCTTGATATAATCTCTGAGCTATTTGCATTGTTCTAGAAGCTCCAAATCCTAGTTTGCTTGAAGAAGTTTGTTGAAGTGTAGATGTAGTAAATGGTCCAAGAGGATTTCTTGTAAATATTTTTGAGGTTATATCTGAAATTTTGTATGTTGATTTATTAATTAATTCTATAGCGTTATTAATATCTTCTTTATTTTTAAAAGAGAATTTTTCTACTTTTGAATTATTTAATAATACAATATTTGAATTTAAAATATCACCTTTCGAGTTTTTAAAATTTACACTTAAAGACCAAAATTCCTCAGGTTTAAATTGTTCTATTTCATGCTCTCTTTCAGTAAGCAATCTTAATGCAACAGATTGAACTCTACCTGCGGATTTTGAACCTGGTAATTTTGTCCACAAAATTGGTGAAATATTAAATCCAACCAAATAGTCTAATGCTCTTCTTGCCATATATGCATCAACTAAATTAGTTTCTATATTTCTTGGATTATCTATCCCATTTGTTACAGCTTTTTTAGTAATTTCATTAAAAACTACTCTTTCAATTTTTTTATCTTTTAAAAGTTTCTTTTCCTCTAAGTACTCTCTTACATGCCAAGCTATAGCTTCACCTTCACGATCTGGGTCTGTTGCAAGAATAATCTTTTCTGATTTTTTTGCTGCATCAGTAATTTCTTTTAAATATTTTTTTGAAAAACTATCAATTTCCCATATCATTTTAAATTTATCACTAGGATCAACTGATCCATTTTTAGATGGAAGATCTCTTATATGTCCATAACTGGCCAAAACTGTATAATCATCACCAAGATATTTGTTAATTGTTTTAGCTTTAGCAGGACTTTCAACAATGACTAAATTCATAATTTGTGAAACTACACAAAAAATAGATCAATAGTCAAATTAATAAATTTTTGTCTTAGATTCTTCTTTATTTATCAGACGTTTAACATTCTCTCTATGAGTATACAAAATTAGAACAAACATTATTATAAAAAAATATTCATTTTCATAATTTGAATTTAAAAAAATAAAAATTGGAATTAACAAAGCTGACAGTATTGATCCAAGAGATGAATATTTAGAAATAAAAAAAATTATTAACCATGAAAAAACAAATAAAGCTCCAAAAATATAATTTATAGAAAACAATATACCAACATATGTAGCAACACCTTTTCCTCCAATAAACTTTAACCAAACGGGAAATACATGACCAATAAATACAGATAAAGATGAGACGTAGACTAATTCTGGAATCTGAAACTTAATATATATTACAGGCATTATTGCTTTTAAAACATCTAGCACTAATGTTAAGTATCCTATTGTTTTATTTCCAGTTCTCAAAACATTAGTTGCTCCTATATTTCCCGAACCAATTTCTCTTATATCTTTTTTTAAAAAAATTTTTGTTAATATTAATCCAAAAGGAATTGATCCCATAAGGTAAGAAATTGAAATAACTAAAATTAATTCCATAATTAAATTTTAAACAATTCCTCTCCTTTTACAAATGTATTTGTAATTTTACCTTGTAATTTTCTTCCTTCAATTGATGTATTCTTAGATTTTGATATTAAATTTTCTTTTTTAACTACCCAAGGTTTATTTATATCAAGTATGCAAAAATCAGCGTCATTACCAATACTTAAATTTCCTTTATTTATTTTTAAAATTTTAGCTGGATTACAAGTTAATGCTTTAATTATTTTATTTAGTTTTATAGACTCATTGTGATAGAGCTCTAGAGCTAATGGTAGAAGTGTTTCAATTCCTGATGCACCAGTTGCAGCTTGAGCGAAAGTTAGTCTTTTTTGCTCCTCATCTTCTGGTTTATGATCAGATACAATTACATCAATTAAATCATTATTTATTCCTTTAATTAAGGCTAATCTATCATCTTCAGTTCTCAATGGGGGTGATAATTTTAAAAATGTTCTAAAGTCACCAATGTCATTTTCATTTAATGATAAATTATTTATTGAAACACCGCATGTAAATTCTACACTTTCTTTTCTTCTTTTAATTACCTCCAAAGACTTTTGTGATGAAATTTGAGATATATGATATCTGCAATTAAAATCTTCCAACAATGTTAAATCTCTCTCAATAATAATTTTTTCTGCTAAATCTGAAATACCTTGAAGACCAAGCTTTGTTGAAATAATCCCATCGTTTACCATTCCATCTTTTGCAAGTTCTTTATCTTCAACGTGTTGCATTATTAAGCAATTTAAATCATATGCTGATCTCATTATTCTAGACATCAATCTTGTATTTTGAATTGTTTTATACCCATCAGTGAATCCCACAATTCCTTTGGCTTGTAGAAGTCCAAACTCAGTCATATTCGTACCCTCAAGATTTTTTGTTAAGGAAGCTGTTGGATATATATTAATTTTAGCTTTATCCCTTCCTCTTCTTTTTAAAAAATCAACTATAGAAACATTATCAATAATAGGATTTGTATTAGGCATTGTAACAACTGATGTTACCCCTCCTGATAGAGAAGCCTCACTTAATGTTCTAAAGTTTTCTTTATATTCAAATCCAGGTTCACCTACAAAGACTCTCATATCAACAATTCCTGGAATTATATATTTTCCCTTCAAGTCAATATATTTTTCTCTAGATGGTATATTGTTTGTATTTACTTTTTTACCTGCAGCTTCAATTGATCCATTTTCATTAATTATTAACCCACCAATTTCATCAATAGAGTTTTGAGGATCTATTATATTTGCATTTAAAAAGTATTTTTTTTTCATTATTCACAAAATATTTTAAGGCATGCCATTCTTACAGCTACACCAAGTTCAACTTGTTCTTTTATTACACTTTTATTTATGTCATCAGCTAAATTTGTATCAATCTCGATACCTCTGTTCATTGGGCCGGGATGCATTATTAAGGCATCATCTTTAGCATAGTCTAATTTATCTGGTGTTAATCCATAATACTCATAATATTCTCTATTTGATGAAAGAAATGAACTAGTCATTCTTTCATTTTGAAGCCTAAGCATCATGACTATATCACAATCCTTTAATCCTTTTTTCATATCTGAGAAACTGTTAACTCCAAGTTTGTCAATATCCTTTGGCATTAAATTTGATGGAGCAATAATATTAACCTCTGCTCCCAGCATATTTAGTAAATATATGTTTGATCTTGCCACCCTCGAATGAACTATATCTCCACATATTGCAATTTTTAGTCCTTCAATCTTTTCTTTTCTATCTATAATAGTTAATGCATCTAACAATGCTTGAGTTGGATGTTCTCTTCTTCCATCGCCCGCATTTAGTACAGCACAATTAACTTTCTGAGATAATAAATTCGATGCACCAGAGTCCTGATGTCTAACAACTATTATATCAGGATGCATTGCATTAAGAGTCATTGCAGTATCAATTAAAGTTTCTCCCTTTTTAATTGCAGAATTATTTAAATTCATTGACATAACGTCTGCACCCAATCTTTTGCCTGCGAGTTCAAATGAACTTTGTGTACGTGTAGAGGGTTCAAAAAATAAATTAATTTGAGTTTTACCTCTTAAAACATCTAATTTTTTATTTTTACTTTTATTTAGAGCAATAAATTGTTTTGCTTCTGATAAAATAAAATTTACATCAGATATTGATAGATCTTGGATTCCTAGTAGATGTTTTTGTGAGATTTTAATAGCTTTTTTTACATTTGCCATTAAAACCAACTCTATAACTATAGAGCGCCAATAATGCAAGCTTAATTATTTAAAAAATCTAAAACTCCTTGAAGTATAAAGGCAGCAGCATTTTCATCTATATTTTTTACTCTTTTTGTAACTTTTACATCTAGCTGACTTGACAAATTGAACGCCCCAACTGTCGAAAGTCTCTCATCCCACAAAAATACTGGTATTTTAATTTTTTCAGATATTAATTTTACTTTATCCTTTACTGATTGGGATGAAGTACCTTCTGTACCATCCATATTTTTAGGATTTCCAATTATGATAACATGAACATTATTCTCATTAATTATTTTATCTAATTCATTGATGAAGATTTGAATATTTTCATAATTTATCGTCTTTAATGGAGTAGCGATTTTTCTATTTTCATCAGAAATTGATAAACCGACTCTTTTAGTTCCCATATCAACTCCTATTAGTCTAGATTTGTTATTAATATGCTTCTTAATATCGCCAATGTTCATCATATTGTAATTTCTATATTTAATGATAATTTGCCCTTAATTTAAATATCACATGAGTATAGATCTTAAAACAGTTAAACATATATCTAAATTATCAAGAATTTCATTAGATGAAGAAAAAGCTAAGAAATTAGAGACTGATCTAAATTCTATATTTGAGTGGATTGAACAACTTAATGAATTAAAAACTGAAAATATAGAACCTTTAAGCTCTATAGCTGAAACAAAACTAAGACTTAGAAAAGATGAAATTAAATCTAAAAATATAAGAGAAGATATTCTTAAAAATTCACCAGATGAAAATAAAGATTTTTTTGTTGTTCCAAAGGTAGTTGAATAATGTCAAATATTATTGATCTTAGTTTATCAGAATTAGTTTTGAATATAAAAAATAAAAAAATTTCCTCTAAAGACGTGACATCCACATATATTGAACGTTCAAAAAAATCTAAAAGTTTAAATGCATATAATGAAGAAACTTTTGATACCGCTCTAAAAAAAGCTGCCGAGTTTGACTCAAAACCTGATTTTAATAAAAAGCTATCTGGGGTACCAATTGCAGTAAAAGATTTATTTTGTACAAAAAATGTAAAAACTACAGCAAGCAGCAAAATATTAAATAATTTTATTCCAACATACGAGTCAACGGTAACTCAAAATTTATGGAATGATGGGGCAATACTTCTGGGTAAATTAAACTGCGATGAATTTGCGATGGGTTCTTCAAATGAAACAAGTTATTTTGGTGACGTAATTAGTCCAATAGATAAAGATTTAGTTCCAGGAGGTTCTTCAGGTGGTTCTGCATCAGCTTTAGCTGCTAAATTAACACCAGCAACCATAGGTACTGATACAGGAGGATCTATTAGACAACCAGCATCATTTACTGGAACAGTTGGTTTAAAGCCTACCTATGGTAGTTGTTCAAGATATGGAATAGTTGCATTTGCATCATCTTTAGATCAAGCGGGCCCTATGACAAGAAATGTTAAAGATGCAGCACTCTTATTAGAGGTAATGAGTTCCTTTGACAATAAAGATTCAACTTCTGTAGATTTTAAAAGACCAATGTATTCAAAAGATTTATCGAAAGACATTAAAGGTAAAAAAATTGGAATCCCAAAAGAATATAGAGTTGATGGAATGTCGGAAGAAATTGAAAAATTATGGGATGATGGAAAAAACTATTTAAAGGATTGTGGTGCTGAAATCGTTGATGTGTCACTTCCACATACAAAATTTGCATTACCAACTTACTATATAGTTGCACCTGCAGAAGCCTCTTCCAATCTTGCTAGATATGATGGTGTAAAATATGGCTTTAGAACTGAAGGTGATAATTTAATCGATATGTATGAAAAAACTAGATCTGCAGGATTTGGTGATGAAGTAAAGAGAAGAATTATGATTGGCACTTATGTTTTATCATCAGGTTATTACGATGCATATTATTTAAAGGCACAAAAAGTTAGAAGATTAATTAAAAATGATTTTAACAATATATTTCAAAAAGTTGATGCAATATTAACACCTTCAACACCGTCTTCAGCATTTAAAATTGGGGAAAAATCAAATGATCCTGTTTCAATGTATTTAAACGATATATTTACAGTCCCTGTAAATCTTGCTGGTTTACCTGGAATTTCAATTCCAGCTGGATTAGACAAAAAAGGATATCCATTAGGTCTTCAAATTATTGGAAAATCATTTGATGAGCAAAATATTTTAAATATAGCTTATTCAATGGAGGATAAAATTAATTTTAAATTTAATTTAAAAGAGTGGTGGATGAATGACTAAAGACTATTTGATCGAGAGAAATGGAAAAAAATATGAGGTAGTCATTGGACTTGAGGTTCACGCTCAAGTGCTATCAGAATCTAAATTATTTTCTACATCACCTACCAAATTTGGAAGTGAGCCAAATACCCAGGTAAGTTTAGTTGATGCAGCATTTCCTGGAATGTTACCAGTTATTAATGAGTTCTGTATTAAACAAGCTATAAAAACTGGAATTGGATTAAACGCTAAAATAAATAATAAATCTATTTTTGATAGAAAGAATTATTTTTATGCAGACTTACCGCAAGGATATCAAATATCTCAATATAAAGACCCAATTGTAGGAGAAGGTTCTGTTGTTCTTGATTTAGCATCTGGATCAAAAACTGTGGGAATTGAGAGATTACATTTAGAACAAGATGCCGGAAAAAGTATTCATGATATTGATCCAAAAAATACACTAGTTGACTTAAATAGATCAGGTGTAGCCTTAATGGAAATTGTAAGTAAGCCAGATCTAAGATCACCAGATGAAGTCAATGTTTATATAAAAAAATTGAGATCAATAATGAGATATTTGGGAACTTGTGATGGAAATATGCAGGAAGGCTCACTCAGAGCAGATGTTAACGTATCCGTTAGAAAAAAAGGTGATGATAAATATGGAACTAGATGCGAGATTAAAAATGTAAATTCAATTAAGTTTATGCAAATGGCAATAGAACACGAAGCAAATAGACAAGTTGATATTTTGGAAGATGGTGGAAAAATTGATCAAGAAACAAGACTTTTTGATACAAAAAAAAATGAAACAAGATCAATGAGATCTAAAGAAGATGCACACGATTACAGATATTTTCCAGATCCTGATCTGTTGCCTTTGGAATTTAGCGACGATTATGTTGAAAGTATTAAAAAAGAAATTCCAGAACTTCCAGATCAAAAAAAATCACGTTTTATTGAAAAATTTAATTTAAGCTCGTATGAAGCAAATATCTTAGTATCAGATTTAGATACATCAAAATATTTTGAAACTGTAATAGAAAATTCTGATGTGAAACTTTCATCAAATTGGATTACAGGTGAATTATTTGCCTTATTAAATGAAAAAAACTTAGAAATTACGGAAAGCCCAATAAGTGCAAAAAATCTATCTAAATTAATCAATTTAATTAAAGATGGGACCATTTCAGGTAAAATCGCAAAAACAGTTTTTGAAATGATGGCTGAGGGAGATAAAAATCCTATAGATATAGTCAAAGAAAAAGGTCTTAAACAACAAAGCGACCCTAAGGAGTTAGAAAAACTTATAGAAAAAGTAATAAATGAAAATCAAGATAAAGTGAAAGAGTACAAGTCAGGAAAAGAAAAACTATTTGGTTTTTTTGTAGGACAGGCAATGAAAGTTTCTGGTGGTAAAGCTAATCCTCAATTGGTTAATGAGATATTAAAAAAGAAACTTAAGTAGAATGGGTTCAAATATTACTGTTAATAAGAAAATTGAAGAATATATAAATAATAACTCAACAAAACTTCATCCTGTTCAAAAAGAAATAATAAAACATAATGATGGACTAGGAGATATTAAAAGAATGCAAATCTCAATATCACAATGTCATTTTTTGCATTTATTAATCAAAATATCTAAAATAAAAACAATTTTAGAAATCGGAACTTTTACTGGATTAAGTACATTATCTATGTCCATAGCATTGCCAGATGATGGATCAATTACAGCATTAGATAAAAATCAACAAACAAGTGAGATAGCAATAAATTTTTTCAAAAAAGCTGATCAAGAGAATAAAATTAAATTAATTATTGCTCCTGCATTAGAAAGTTTAAAAAAATTAAATGATCAGAAGCAAAAATTTGATTTAGTATTTATTGATGCTGATAAAGAAAATTATATAAATTATTTTAATCATTCACTAGATTTAATCGATAAAGATGGTTTAATTGTTATAGATAATGTTTTATGGCATGGTGAAGTTGTTGATAATAATAAACAGGATAGGTTAACTGTAAGTATAAGAGAATTTAACTCTTATGTTAATGAAAATAAAAGAGTTGAAAATTTAATTATCCCTTTAGGTGATGGCCTAACTGTTTGTAGAAAATTATAATGTATTATATTTCTGGTTTCTATAAGTTTAAAAAAATTCATCGAATCAAAAAAACTAAAAAATTATTAAATGATATTTTCAGCAAATATAATGTAAGGGGAACGATAATTATTTCTAGTGAAGGAGTTAATGGAACAATATCATCTAACAAAAAAAATTTAGAGCTAGTGCTAAATAAAATTAAAAAAACTTTTAATTTTATAAACTTCGATAGTCAAAATTTATCTAAAAGTAAGTTTCAAATATTTCATAGAGGCAAAGTTAAAATAAAAAATGAGGTAGTTCCTATGGGAATAAAAATATCAAAAAGAAAAACGAAAAATCATCTAGAACCAAATAAATGGAATAAACTTATTAGTAATAAAAAAACAGTTTTGATTGATGTTAGAAAACAATTTGAATATAAAGTTGGTACATTTAAAGATTCAGTTAATCCAGAAATTGATAAATTTAGAGAATTTCCAAATTATCTAAGAAAATTAGATAGAAAACAAACTATAGCTATGTTTTGCACTGGTGGAATAAGATGTGAAAAAGCTAGCGTATATTTAGAAAAAAAAGGTTTTAATAAGGTATTTCAATTAAAGGGTGGAATAATAAATTACCTAAAAAAAATTAAAAAAAATAAAAGTTTGTGGAAAGGCGAATGTTATGTTTTTGACAATAGAATTTCTTTAAAACACGGATTGTCTGTTGGTACTTATTCTATGTGCAGTGGATGTAGAAAGCCGATATCGATTAAAGATAAAAAATCACGTAAGTATGAAGAAGGTGTGTCATGTCCAAATTGTCACGATACTCTAACAAACTCACAAAAAGAAAGATTTAGAATGAGACAAAAGCAAATAAATGTTGCAAAAAAACTTGGAAGAAAACATATATTCCAAAAAGAATTTTAAATATGGATTTGCTAAAAGATAATGTACCTAAGCTAGTAAGAAAACTTGCTGTTCCTGCTATGATAGGTACTTTATTTCAAACCCTTTATAATGTTGTTGATACTTTTTTTGCAGGAAAAATATCTCCAGAAGCACTATCGGCTTTAAGTAAATCTTTTCCAATATATTTTATTATCATTGCCACATCTATTGGAGTAACTGTTGCTGGGACATCTTTAATAGGAAACAGTATTGGTGAAAAAGATAATAAAAAAACTTTAAATTATTTTTCTCATATTATTTATTATGGAATTTTAATCTCTATTTTTATTACTTTTCTAGGTTTATATTTTTCTGAAGGAGTATTTTTTTTAATGGGATCAACAGAAGAAGTTGCTTCTTTAGGTCTTGAATATACAAATATTATTTATTCAGGTTCTGTTTTATTTATTTTAGTTGTTTCTTTAAACTCTTTACTTCATGCTGAAGGAGATACAAAAACTTATCGTAATGTTTTAGTTTTATCATTTCTTTTAAACGTAATATTAAATCCTATTTTAATATTTGGTTTTTTATTTATACCTGCTTTTGGAGTTAAGGGCATAGGTATCGCTACTATTATTTCTCAATTAGTGTCCTTTTTGATTATTTTATTTAAAGTTCTTAAAAACGAAAGAGTAAGAAATATTACAAGTGAATATTTGGTGCCAAAATTTTTATTTTTTAAAAATATCTTTTTTCAGTCTATGCCTATCTCTGTCTCAATATGTGGTTACGCTTTAGCCGCTGCAATAATTTTTACTTACGTAGGTCAATCTGGTGAATTTGCTGTTGCAGGTTATGGTGTTGGTACTCGTATAGAACAAGTAGTTCTACTTCCAATACTTGGAATAAATACTGCCATAATATCCATAATAGCCCAAAATTATGGAGCTAATAATCTTGTCAGAATCAAAGAAACTTATTTTACTGCTATTAAATATGCTTTTATTATAATGATTACAGCTGGAACTTTGGTTTTTTTATCCGCAAGTGTAATTACAAGTTTTTTTTCAAGTGACCCAGAAGTAATTGAATATGGAAAAAGATATTTAAAAATTTCAGCTTTTGTATTACCTGCTTACCCTGTTTTTTTTCTATCAAACGGTTTTTTTATGGCCTTAAAAAAGTCAGAAAATGCAATGATTTCTAACTTTTTTAGAAATGTTCTTAATCCAATTGCAGTATTTTATATCGCAAAATATATAAATGCGAGTTTTGAAACTTTCTTCTGGTTATGGGTAGGAATTAATTGGTTTTTTTCAATTTCTTATTTTTTTATAATAATTTATTACTTCAAGCTTAAATTAAATAAATCTAGCACTGTCGTTCATCCATGACCATAAATGTGCCGAAAATGATCTTCTAACAAATAAATTCAAATCATTAACATTCTTATTATGAATAATTACATCAATATGATTAATTAAAGTTTGTGTTACTGCACCTTTTGAGTTTTTAAAATTATTAAAATTAAATGGACATCCAGCAGATAATAATTCAAAAATTTTTGCACCTCTTAGATTAATCATTATCCAATGATCAGAAACATTTGTAACAGAACCTAGTTTTACTTTGGAAATTTCATTAAAAAGTTTGTTCTCTAAAACATTAGCATCCTTTATATCAATCTTATCATTTGAGTACAAAAACCATTCATCTGGACTCAACCAAAGAAGATTAAATTTTTCGTTACTTGAAGATGTATTAGGATCTACAGGTGTAATTATAGACAATTCTTTTCCAATTTTTGTTACAAAATCTCTACTTTTACCTCTCAAATTTATTTTAAGTATTGGTTCAATCTCTGAAATTTTTATTTCAGAATATTCTTTTGTATCGATAATTGGAGTATTAAAATTAAGCATTCAACCTCTTATTTTCTTTATCTAAAAAAACTGTATCTGTTATAGTGACATTAATTGTTTTGTTTTTCATCGGAACAAATAATTTTTGACCCTTCAGTTTTTTACCATTTTTTACTACAGCAAGTGCAATTGATTTATTTAAATTTGGACTAAAATAACTAGAAGTAACATGACCAAGCATCTCAATTGGTTGCTTATTTGTTTCAGCAACAATTTGCGCACCTTCTTCCAAAATTTCTTTTGGATCATCAGTTAGTAATCCAACTAATTGCTTTCTATCTTCTCTAATTGTATCACTTCTGTATAAAGATCTTTTACCAATAAAATCATATTTCTTTTTACTAATTATCCAATCCATCTGTAAGTCTACGGGAGTCATTGTTCCATCAGTATCTTGACCCGCTATTATAAATCCTTTTTCTGCTCTGAGTAAGTGCATTGTTTCTGTTCCGTATGGTGTAATGTTAAACTCTTTACCAGCCTCAAAGCATTTTTCCCAAACAGATTTTGCAAATGATGATTGAATATTAATTTCATAACTATGTTCGCCAGTAAAACTAATACGCATTACTCTACAATTTATATTATCGATTAATGCATTTTTGAAAGACATGTGTGGAAATTCTTCATCAGATAAATCTAGATCAGGAATTATTTTTGAAAGAATTTTTTTTGAATTAGGTCCGCAGATACTTACAGTGCCATAGTGATCAGTAACTGAAGTTAAATACACATCTAGTTCAGGCCATTCTGTTTGCAAATAATCTTCTAATTTTGAAAGAACATTAGCAGCACCACCTGTTGTTGTAGTCATTAAATAATGGTTTTCTGACAGTCTAGTTGTAACTCCATCATCGTAAACCATTCCATCTTCATTGAGCATAAGACCATATCTGCATTTTCCTATTTCTAATTTTGACCATGCATTTGTATAAACTCTATTTAAAAATTCAGATGCGTCACTTCCTTGAATGTCTATTTTTCCAAGTGTAGATGCGTCTAATATACCAGCACTATCTCTAGCTGCCTTACTTTCTCTTTGAACAGCTTCATGCATATTTTCATTTTCTATTGGATAGTACCAAGCTCTCTTCCACTGACCGACATTTTCAAATTCAGCTTTATTTTCTACATGCCAGTCATGCAATGGTGTTTTTCTTGTAATATCAAAAAACTCACCAACATTTCTTCCAACTATCGCACCGAATGTTAATGGAGTGTAAGGAGGTCTAAATGTAGTTGTTCCCAATTCACCCATTTTAACACCAGCGGTTTCAGCTATAATTCCAAGTGCATGCATATTAGATAGTTTACCTTGATCAGTAGCCATGCCAGTCGTTGTATATCTTTTGACATGCTCAATTGATTTAAAACCTTCTCTTAAAGCTAATTTAACATCATTCGCAGTAGAATCGTTTTGAAAATCTAAAAATGATTTAGTTTTTCCAAAAGGCTTATCAGATGGAAGTAGCCAAATATTCTTTTTATCAATTTCTTTTGAAGAAATTATTTCTAAATTTTCATAATCATTATTATTAACTTTTAAAAATTTATTGATTGAATCAGCTGCATTTTTTATTATTTCATCAAGTTCAAAATCACCATTGCATGAACCGATACTTATTTGATCCAATTCTGATTTGTTTGGTAAAAAAACATTATCTTCATCTCTGAATTTAAGTTTACCACCAGACTGTGTAAACAAATGTACCCTTGGTGTCCATCCTCCAGAAATACCCAAGCAATCACATTCTTCTTTTATTTTTTTTCCTACAACGGCATTTCCATCGTCAGATAACTGCATAATTTCAATAGAATTGATTTTTTTGTAACCATTTGTATTAACAACTGAAGATTTCCAATGAACTTTAATACCTAATTTTTCAGATTGTTTAACTATTAATGAATTAGTTTTATCTCTTATATCAACTATTGAATTAACACTTACTCCACTATTATTTAAAGAGATTGCAGTTTCATAAGCTGAGTCATTATTTGTAAATAAAGATATTTTTTGTCCACATTTTACTCCATAGAAATCTATGTACTTTTTGATAGAAGACGAGAGCATAATTCCAGGTCTATCATTATTATTGAAAATTAACGGTCTTTCCATCGCCCCCGTAGCTATAATTACTTTTTTTGCTCTGATTTTCCAAAGTCTTTGACGAATTTTATTTTTTTTCTCATTTATATCTAAATGTTCAGTTAAATTTTCTCTAGCTAAAAGATAATTGTAACTATGATAAGCAGCCAAAGATGTTCTTGTTTTTATAGTTAAATTTTTAAGTGATTTTAGAGTTTCAATTTCTTTTTTTAACCACTCATTTGAATAAGAATTATTTATTTTAAAACATTCATTTTGTTGGAAAAGAGTAGTTCCACCTAAGTTATTTTTATCATCAATTAATAATGTATTTAAATTATTTTTTGCTGCTGTTTTTGCGGCTATTATTCCAGATATACCTCCGCCAATAACCAAAACATCGCAATGTAAATATCTATGATCATAAATATCTTTATCTGGTTTTGTAGGTGACTTACCTAGTCCTGCAGATTTTCTTATAAAGTATTCATACATTTTCCAAAAATTAGCAGGCCACATGAAAGTTTTATAATAGAAAGCTGCCGGTATAAGAGGGGAGAAAAAATTGTTTATTGCACCTACATCAAAATTAACACTTGGCCAGCAGTTCTGGCTTGATGCCTCTAAACCTTCGTATAATTCTATTTCAGTTACTCTTGTATTTGGTTCTGTCAATGAAGCATCATTTCCAACTTGTACAATTGCATTAGGTTCTTCAGAACCACATGCCATTATTCCTCTAGGACGGTGATATTTAAAACTTCTTCCTACAAGGTGTATATTATTTGCTAATAAAGCAGATGCTAATGTATCACCTTTAAAGCCATATAATGTTTTACCGTCGAACTTAAAAGATATTCTGGATGTTTGATCAATAAACTTATTATTTGATGTTCTTAAATTTTTGCTCATTATTTTATTGGTGGTTTTTCACCCATTTTATAAACAGCGTGAATTTTATCGTTTGATGTATCTCTAACCATGTTGAACCATTTTCTACATCCATGTGCATGATTCCATCTTTCAAATTGTACTCCCTTAATATTTTTTCTCATAAATAGATATTCTGCCCATTGATCATCACTTAATTCAGTTGGCTGTTTTGGTCTTATAATATGTGCCTCACCACCAGCAGAAAATTCACTCTGATCTCTTTCACCGCAATATGGACAATTAATTAAAAACATTAGTGTGCTACAGCGGCTGCTCCATGTTCATCAACAAGATCACCGCTTACAAATCTATTTATATTAAAATCAGCGTTTAATTTATGAGGTTCATCATTAGCAATGGTATGTGCGAATAAATCACCTGAACCAGGTGTAGCTTTAAATCCACCGGTTCCCCATCCACAATTAAAATATAATCCTTTAATATGTGTTTTACTGATTATTGGACTAGCATCAGGACAAATATCAACAATACCGCCCCATTGTCGTAACATTTTCATTCTACTAAAAATAGGGTAGAGCTCTAATATTGCTTTTAAAGTTCCCTCAACAACGTCATGACTTCCCCTTTGTGTATATGAAACATAAGCATCAGTTCCTGCACCAATAACCAATTCTCCTTTGTCTGATTGACTTACATAAGCATGAACTGCATTAGACATAACTACAGTATCTATAATGGGCTTGACTGGCTCTGACACTAATGCTTGAAGAGGTTTACTTTCAAGAGGTAATTTCAAATCAGCCATATTTGCAATAACACTAGAATGACCAGCAGCAACTACTCCAATTTTTTTTGTTTTAATGAATCCTCTTGTTGTTTCTATACCCTCAACCCTATCTCCATTTCTTTTAATCCCTTTTACTTCACAATTTTGGATGATATCAACACCCATCGCATCTGCTCCACGAGCATATCCCCATGCAACAGCATCATGTCTTGCTGTTCCCGCCCTTTTTTGTAAAGTGCCTCCTAAAACGGGATATCTAATATCAGGTGAAGTGTTGATTATTGGGCAGAATTTTTTTACTTCCTCAGTATTTAACCATACAGCATCAATACCATTTAATCTATTTGCATGAGTTCTTCTTTTTAAATCTCTTACATCCTGAAGGTTATGAGCTAAATTCATAACACCTCGTTGACTAAACATTACATTGTAATTTAATTCTTGTGATAATCCTTCCCAAATTTTTAAAGCATGATCGTACAAACCTGCACTTGCGTCCCATAAATAATTTGAACGAATTATAGTTGTGTTTCTTCCTGTGTTTCCTCCTCCAATCCAGCTTTTTTCAACAACTGCAATATTTGTCATATTGTGCTTTTTAGCTAAATAAAAGGCTGTAGCTAAACCATGACCTCCACCACCAATAATTATTGCATCATATTCTTTTTTTGGCTCAGGATCTCTCCATGCTCTTTGCCAATTTTCATGGTAGCTAAAAGCATTTTTAATTAGAGAAAATATAGAATATTTGTTTTTCATAATTTGCACGAAATTACTTGATTAATATTGAATATTCAATGATTTCAAGTTACACAGTAGTCAACGGAAAGGTGGGTGAGCTGGTTTAAACCAACGGGTTGCTAACTCGTCGTGCGTCGAAAGATGTACCGAGGGTTCGAATCCCTCCCTTTCCGCCATTAATAGAGAGGATCGTTTTTGAAAAAATCTTTTAATTTTATTGGTTTTTGCTCAAGAATGTATCTGTACACATTATAATTTTCCAAAACCCTCTGAACATAATTTCTTGTTTCTTTAAATTTAATTAATTCAATCCAATCTATATAATCAATTTGTTTTTTTTGGGGGTTTTTATTTATTTTTTTCCAATACCTAACTCTTTTGGGGCCAGCATTGTAAGCAGCTATTGCAAAAGGATATGAACCATCATATTCAAGAATTAAACCAGCTATATAGTGCGATCCTAAATTTACATTATACTCTGGGTCTGAAGTTAGTCTAGATTTCGAATACGGTAACTTTGCTTGCTTCGCTACGACCTTAGCGGTGTAAGTCATTAATTGCATTAGTCCTTGTGCTCCAGCATGACTATGAGCACTTGTATCGAATTCACTTTCTTGTCTTATTATAGATAATATGAATGCTGAGTCCGGAATTTTTCTGCCATTTATAACTTTTGGAGTACTAATTATTGGATAATTGTATTTATTATGAAATCTTTTTTCATAAGATGCAATTTTTGCTATCTGAATCGCAAAATCAAATCGCGATATATCAGATGCCAATTTTGCAGCCAAAACTTCACTACCCATATCAATATTATCAATTGCTAGTCCTCGCAAAAGATGTTTTGTATATTTGTCTTTATTTAACTCATCTAATAAATGAATTACTTTAACTATGTCTTTTTTATAAAATTTTTCTGCATAATCTTTATCAACTTCCATAAGTTTATTTAATTCTATTTCCTTATTTGGATTTATTTTTAAATGTGAAAGTTGACCATAGTAAGTAGTTAAGTATTTTGAAGATTCATTATACCATTGTATAGACAATTCTTTTTTACCAATTTTTTCATATGTTCTTCCTAACCAATAAGCTCCCCTAGAGAGACTTATTGGGTAGCCAACATTATTATAAAAATTTTTAAAATGAGTTTCTGCTAAAATAGGGTCATTTAAAAAACTTAATGCAATCCATCCACTCATCCACTCAGCTTCGGCATATTCTGGACCTTCTGTTAAGGCATGGTTGCTTACAATTTTATATGCAGTTTCATATTTTTTTTTGTAAATTAAAGACCTTCCAATAATTCCTCTCTCGATCCACCACTTATCAGGCCTTACCATATATTCTTTTGTATTTTTTATTTTAAGTAAAATTTCAAGAGATCCATCAACTCTTCCTCTTTTTCTTCTCCACTTTAAGCGGTCATAATTCAAACCATGATTATTTTTAAATTTGCTTGGTACTTTGCTTATTGCTGCATCTACACCATAAGATTTACTCATCAATAATTGTCTTGCGGTATAAAGAAGTTGATAATCTTTTGGTAAGTATCTGAGCATTCTTTTTAAATCCCAATATTTATTTTCATACGCTAAATAGTCGGCTCTTTTAATATAATCATTAGAATTTAAAATATTTTTGAATTTTTTTCTAAAAAATTTCATATCGTTTCTACTTAAATCTGCGGTGATCCATCCTTCTTTAATTAATTTACTCCCTTCAGCAGATTGACCCTTTAATAGTTTTGCTTGGCCTAAAACAATATTACCAAATCCACTTAACGGTGGATTTTTTTCAAACCAATCTATAATAAATTTTGGAGATAAGTCGCTCACAGACATTTTATGCTCGGCTAAATATTTTATTCTATTTATTCTTGGATATTTAGAATTCAATTCAATAAATTTTTTGTACTCATAAAAAGCTAATTGATTTCCAGTTGTCAAAAGATGTTTCCATCTTATAAAAGTATATATTGATTTATCTCTTGCTTTTTTTGCAGATTTTTCAGCAGAAGACCATTTTCTTTGCTCCATTGATCTAATTGCTATTTTTGCTATTTCATAATCTTTTTTTGAATAATACTTAGATTTTTTTGCCCTAATTGATTTTTCTTTTTTAACAACCAAAGGTTTATTTTGTGGTATAATTTCGCCATCTATAATTAATTTCTCTACTATTTTTTGCTTTGTTTCTTCTGTGATTAAGGCAGGTTTTTTTATTGGAATTAAATAATTTGTAACTTTATTTGATATTTGCGATTTATTTATATCCGGTTTTTTTTCTGGAAGAATAATTTTTTCATTAGCATATGTAAAATAACCAGTATTAAATAAGATTAAAAAAATTATTGTAAATTTTAAAAGCTTTTTTTTCATAATAAATTTAATGAATCGTTAGTAATTTATGTTATAAGATCTCATGTTTAAAGGTTCAAATGTAGCACTTATAACACCATTCAAAGATAATAATCTAGATGAGGAAAATTATATTAAATTAATTAATTTTCATTTGGAGAATAATACTAATGGCTTGGTTCCAGCTGGAACTACTGGAGAATCTCCCACATTAAGCCACAAAGAGCACGAAAAAGTAATAGAATTATGTATTAAAGAGGCAAAAGGTAAAATTCCTGTGATAGCCGGCACAGGATCTAATTCAACAGAAGAAGCTGTTGCACTTACGAAGCATGCAGAAAGAGCAGGAGCTGATGGAGCATTAGTTGTTACTCCATATTATAATAAGCCGACTCAAGAAGGTTTATATCAACATTACAAAACCATAAATGATAACACTGGTCTTCCAATTATAATTTACAATATACCAAGTCGATGTGTAATTGATATGTCTGTTGATACCATGGCTAGATTGTTTGAACTTAAGAATATAGCTGGAGTAAAAGATGCTACTGGTGATTTAAATCGACTTGATGAAACAATAAAAAAATTAGGTCCCGAATTCATACAGCTTACCGGTGAAGATGGATTAGCATTTAAATTTAATAAAAGAGGTGGAGTAGGAATTATTTCAGTAACAGCAAATATTGCTCCAAAACTATGCTCAGACATGCAAAAGTATTCAAAGTCAAAATCTGACAATGAAATAAAAGAAGCTGAAAGAATAGATCAAATATTGCAACCTTTACATAAATCTTTATTTATTGAAAGCAATCCTGCACCAGTTAAATATGCAGCTAAGCTTTTAGGATTATGTAATGATGAAATTAGACTTCCTTTAGTCAAAATTAAAAAAGAAACGGAAGAAGAAGTTAAAAAAGCTTTATCATCAGCTAAACTTATTAGTTAATGAAAAAAAAAACCAATCCTGGTTTAAAAATTATTTGTTTAAATCGAAAAGCTAGTTTTAACTATTTTTTCCATGAGTTAATTGAAGCTGGTATTGTTTTAAAAGGTTCAGAAATTAAATCTATCAGATCTGGAAAAGTTAATATTGCTGATTCTTATGCTATAGAAAAAAATGGCGAAATTTACTTAATTAATTCTCATATTTCTTCGTATAAACAAGCTAGTTATTCAAATCATAATCCAACTGACGAAAGAAAACTTTTATTAAATAAAAAAGAAATCAATAAGCTTGCTGGTAAAATAAACGCAGAAGGATACACATTAGTACCTACAAAAATGTATTTTAAGAAAGGTAAGGCCAAACTAGAAATTGCTATTGCTAAAGGAAAAAAACAATACGACAAAAGACAAACAAAAAAAAATAGAGATTGGAATCGTGATAAAGCAAGATACTTCAGAAAATCTAGTTAATATAGCATTTTTAAGCATAGGATCTAACCTAGGTAATAAAAAAAGAAACATTGAAAAAGCTAAATTTCTTTTAGCTAAAAATTCGATTAAAATATTAAAAAGCTCAAATTTTTATGAAACATATGCTTGGCCTAATAAAAATCATCCAAAATTTTATAATATTGTAATTAAAATTATAACAAAATTAAAACCGATGAATTTATTTTTTACTATTAAAGATATTGAAAAAAAACTTGGAAGAAAAAAAGCATTAATTAATAGACCAAGAATTTGTGATATTGATATTCTTGATTATAAAGGTCAAATTCACATGCTATATGCTAATAGTAATAAATTAATAATTCCTCATCCAAGACTACATAGTAGAAATTTTGTTTTAATTCCGTTATTTGAGATTGAAAAAAACTGGAAACATCCATTAAAAAAATCAAAAATTCATGATTTAATAGGAAAATTAGACAATTCCTCTCTTTACTCTATTAAACAAATTTAAATAAATGGTATAATTTATAAATGCTAAATTCAGAAGAATTAATAATAAAGGTAAAATCCTACAATAAGTTTCTAAATCCTGAAACTTTAACAAAAGCTTATAATTTTGCTTTAAAAGCACACGAAAAGCAAAAAAGAGATGAAGGATCTCCATATATAATTCATCCAGTTGCTGTAGCAAATATTTTAACAGAATTGAAATTAGACAGTGCAACTATAGCTACAGGTCTTCTTCATGACACAATAGAGGATACTTACGCAACTTACCAAACTATTAAAGAAGAATTTGGTATGGAGGTTGCTGATTTGGTTGATGGTGTTACAAAAATTTCTGAGTTTGAAAATCAAGCTATATCAAATTCAAAAGCTGAAAATTTTAGGAAGCTTATTTTGGCTACCTCAAAAGATATTAGAGTCTTGCTGGTGAAACTTGCTGACAGATTGCACAATATGCGAACAATTAAATTTGTTACAAGCAGAGACAAACAAGTACGTAAGGCAAAAGAAACAATGGAGATTTACGCTCCATTGGCTGACAGAATGGGAATGAATAGAATTAGAGATGAACTGGAAGATCTTTCATTTCAAGTTCTAAATTTTGAAGCAAGAGAATTAATTAAAAATCGTCTTGATGAAATAAAAGAAAATAGAACAACCAACATAAAAAATGTATCTAATGAATTTACAGATGTATTAAATCAGAATGGTTTAAAATCTGAAATAGTAGGAAGAGAAAAAACACCTTTTTCAATTTGGAGAAAAGTACAAAAAAAAAGAGTTTCACTTGAACAAATAACTGACATTATTGGATTTAGAATAATTCTAAATACGATCGATGACTGTTATAAAGCTTTAGGAGTTTTTCACTCAAAATATAATTGTATACCTGGTAAGTTCAAAGATTACATTTCTTCGCCTAAAATTAATAATTATCAGTCTATTCATACAGCAGTTATTGGTCCAAATAAAAGACCTATTGAAATTCAAATTAGAACTAAACCAATGCATGATTTTGCCGAAAGAGGAATCGCATCACATTGGAAATATAAATCATCAGAAAGATTTAATTCATTAACATGGAAAGAATATGACTGGTTAAAAGATTTGGTTGAAATTATAGAAAAAAATGAAAATCCAGAACATTATTTTGAGTATACAAAATTACAAATGTTCCAAGAAAATGTTTTTTGTTTTACACCAAAAGGGATGATTATAAAGCTACCAAAACACGCTACCCCAATAGATTTTTCTTATGCAGTGCATACAAAAATTGGAGATGCTGCAATAGGTTGTGAAATTAACGGAAAGGAAAGTCCATTACAAAGCTCTTTAATCAATGGAGATGTTGTCAAAATAATAACATCCAAGAAAGCTTCACCATCACTACATTGGTTAACTTCAACAAAAACAGGTAAAGCCAGGGCAGCTATAAGAAGATATTGGCAGTACAAGGATGGATCTCAGTCATCTAAAGTTAAAGAATACAATACAACATTATGGATCTCTTTAATTGATCAACCAGGGAAACTAGGTGATGTAACTACCATGATAGGTGAGAATAAAGTTAATATTTCAAGTGTTGAAATGGTGGAAAAAACAGAAAAAGCAATAAATTTTAGATTTAATCTTATAATTCATGACTTGAAGAACTTTACAAAACTTATTAGTGAGCTAAAACAAAAAGAATATAATTTCAAAATTATAAGACATAAAAATAAAAAATATGCTTTCATTAAAAAACTCTTTAGCGGTTTTAAGAAAAACTAATGCATTGTTAGAAGGTCACTTTGTATTGTCTTCGGGACTTCACTCTCCAATTTATGTTCAGTGTGCAAAACTACTAAGTAATCCGACTAAAGCTAATAAAATATGCTTATCATTAAGTAAAAAGATCAAACGAAAAATTAAAAGAATAGATCTTATATTGTCACCAGCCATGGGGGGTATAATAATAGGCTATGAAATTGGTAAATTGCTGAAAAAAGAAACAATTTTCTGTGAAAGAGTGTCTGGTAAATTTGTACTTAGAAGAGGTTTTAATATTAAAAAAAAACTGAGAGTTTTAATAGTTGAGGATGTAATAACGACAGGAAAATCTAGCCTTGAATGTGTTAAACTTATTAAAAAATCAGGAGCAAAACTAGCTGGTTTTGCGTGCATAATTGATAGATCAAATAAAAATAATCTAAAAATTAAAAAAAAAATTGTTTCACAAATTAAATTAAACATTCCAACATATAAAAAAAAAAATTTACCACTTAACTTAAAAAATATTCCAATCACAAAGCCTGGTAGCAGACATCTAAAATGAAAAGATTAGGTGTTAATATTGATCATGTTGCAACATTAAGAAACGCTAGAGGTGGATTGCATCCTAATCCTATAACATTAGCAAAAGAAGCAATTAATTTTGGAGCAGACTCTATTACAATACATCTACGTGAAGATAGAAGGCATATAAATGATATTGATTTAAAAAATTTGTCAAAAACCAAAATTCCATTAAACTTAGAAATTGCTTGTAGTTACAAGATGATGAAAATTGCACTAAAAAGTAATCCAAAGTTTGTCTGTCTAGTTCCTGAAAGACGAAAAGAAGTAACTACGGAAGGAGGATTAAATCTTTCCAAATATTTTAAAAAAATAAAATTTATTGTAAATAAACTTAATAATAGAAAAATAAGAACAAGTCTTTTTATTAATCCATCATTTAAAGATATTGTTTATTCAAAAAAAATTAATGCAAATTGTGTAGAAATACATACAGGAAAAATATCCAATTTAATTAAAAAGAAAAAAAATTATTCAAATGAACTTGAAAAAATTAAAAAATGTGCAAAATACGCTGATTCTTTAGGAATCGAAGTACATGCTGGTCACGGTATGGATTACAAAACCACGAGAATTCTTTCAAAAATCAAAGAAATTAAAGAATTTAATATAGGACATTTTATAATTGGCGAAGCTATATCTGTAGGTTTAAGTAAAGTTATAAAAAAAATTAAAAAATCCATTAAAAAATAATGAAAATAATTGGTGTTGGCGTTGATATTGTTGATAATTTAAGAATAAAAAAATCAATTAAAAATAAAAAATTTATTCTGCGTATCTATTCAAAAAAGGAAATAGATTTATCAAAAAAAATTCATAATAAAATAAATTATTTTGCAAAAAGATTTGCTGCAAAAGAATCTTTATCTAAGGCAATTGGAATTGGTTTTAGAAAAGGATTGAATTTTAAGGATATATCAATTTTAAACGACAGATATGGCAAACCTTATTATGAATTAAATAATAAAGCAAAAGAACTTATTTGCACTAAATTAAAAGTAAAAAAAATTAAAATTTCTCTATCTTTAGCTGATGAAAAAAAATATTCTATTGCTTTTTCAGTGATTCAAAAATGATTAGTAAAAATTCAATAGTTGAAAATTTAAAAACATTATTTTATGCTTTGATAATTGCTGTAATAATTAGATCGCTACTATTACAGCCCTTTTATATACCCTCATCATCAATGGAGCCCAACCTATTAGTTGGAGATAGACTTTTTGTGACCAAATACTCTTTTGGTTATAGTAAACATTCATTTCCATTCAGTCCCAATATTTTTAGTGGTAGATTTTTATATTCTATACCAAAGAGAGGTGATGTTGTTGTATTTAAAACACCATACGATAATAGAACAGATTACATTAAAAGATTGATGGGATTACCTGGTGATGAAATTCGATTTATAGATGGAGATGTTTACATTAATAATAAACAAATATTAAAAACATTAGTTAAATCATCGGAAAGTGTTTTTTGTGGAAATGATAAAATTAATGTTAATTTTTTTAATGAAAAATTACCTAATGGAAAAATTTATAAAACCGCTTATAGTTTAGATTATAGTTTTAAAAATTCTGATAAGTTTATAGTTCCAGAGGACCATTTTTTTTTTCTTGGTGACAATAGAGATTGTTCCAAGGATAGCAGATATTTATCTGAAGTTGGATATGTTCATAAAGATAATTTAGTTGGAAAAGCACAATTCTTATTTTTTTCATCTGATTATAGAGTAGGGAGTATTCTCAAATTTTGGGATTGGAAAAAAATAATTAGATTTAAAAGGTTTTTTAAAAGAATTAATTAATGAGTGATAAATTAAATATTTTACAAAAAAAAATTAATATTAAATTTAAAAATTTAAATTATCTAAAAAAATCTATTACCCATAAAAGTTACGACGCAGAAAACAATTATGAAAAATTTGAATTTTTGGGAGATAGAATACTAGGATTCGTAATTTCAAAAAAATTAATTGAACTTTATCCTAATGAAAAAGAAGGTGTTTTAGACAAAAAATTAGCATCTCTTGTTAATAAAAACAAATGTTTGGAAGTTGCTAAAATTATTGGTCTAGAAAAATTTATTTTAGTTGGGAATACAAATAAAAAAATCAAAGTAGAAAATAAAATAATTGCTGATTCTATTGAGGCTTTAATTGGAGCTATTTATTATGATAAAGGATTTGATATTTCTGAAAAGTTTATCTTAAATATGTGGGAAAAATTTATTAATTTATCAGAAATAACAATAATTGATTCAAAAACTAAACTACAAGAATTTTCGCTTAAAAAATTTAAATCACTGCCAGTATATAAATTAGTATCTAGTTCTGGTCCAAAGCATAAACCAAATTTTATAATATCTGTTAAATTAAAAGATACAAAGTTTTTTAAAGGATCGGGAAATTCTAAAAAAAAAGCTGAGCAAGTAGCTGCAAAAAATTTACTTGATAGTATAAAATAAATTATGATTTGGTCTGATACAGGATATTTATTATCAAAAAATAAATTTGGTGAAAATTCTATTATTGCAGAATTTTATTGCAAAAATCACGGTAAAATTTCTGGTGTTATTTATGGTGCTACATCAAAAAAAATAAGAAATTATCTCCAAATTGGAAATAAATTTCATATTAACTATAATTCTAAAAATGAAAATAAGGCTGGATATTTAAATATTGAAATTGAAAAAATATTAACACCTTTGTTTTTTGATAATAAAAAAAAACTTTCTTGTATTCTTTCTTCGATGAACTTGATTAAATTATTAACGGTGGAAAACCAATCGAACATAGATATATATAAAATTATCGGTGATTTTTATAATTTTCTTGAAAAAAAGGATTGGATAAATAGTTTAATATTTTGGGAATTAGAACTATTAAAGTTAATTGGATACGATCTCGAGTTAAAAAATATTGTTAACCAAGAAATTATTGATAATAAAAAATTATATTTTGTATCTAGTTCAAATGAAAAAAAATATATACCAAATTTTTTAGTCGAAAAAAATAATGAAAATATTGATTTTAATCAAATATTTAACGGATTAAAATTAATTAGCGATTATTTAGATAAATCTATTTTAGGGCCAAATAATATTTCTCATCCTAAATCTAGGATCGATTTTTTGAATACAATTAAAGAATAGTTTTTTTATTTTAAATATTTTGCGATTTGATTTGCAAAATATGTAACTACTGCATTAGCTCCAGCTCTTTTAAATCCAGTCAATATTTCTATTATAGTATTTTTGTCTATTATACCTTTGTTAATTCCATTACAAATTAAACTGTATTCCCCTGAAACTTGATAAGCTAAAACTGGAATTTTAAAATTATCTTTTACCATTCTAATTATGTCCAAATAAGGCATTCCTGGTTTCACCATTACCATGTCCGCACCTTCTTTTATATCTAACGCAACTTCTCTTAAAGACTCCAAATTATTACTATAATCCATTTGATAAGTTTTTTTATCTCCTTTGAGTAAACTTTTTGATCCCACAGCATTTCTAAATGGTCCATAAAAACTTGATGCATATTTAACAGCATAAGATAATAATTGAACATCTTTGAAATTATTTTTATCTAAATTTTTTCTTATTTCTCCGATTCTTCCGTCCATCATGTCTGATGGCGAAATTACGTCACAACCCATCTGAGCTTGAATTAATGATTGTTTAACTAAAATCTCCACTGTTTCATCATTTAGTATTTTACCTTTTTGAAGTAATCCATCATGACCATGTGAAGTATAAGGATCTAGAGCTACATCACACATTATACCAATAGAGTTTTTATATTTTTTTTTAATATATTGAATTCCTTTACATACTAAATTATCTTCATTAATAGATTCTGAGCCAGAATCATTTTTTAATTTTTTTGCTGTATATGGAAATAACGCTACCATTGGAATTTTATTATAAACAGCTTTATCAATTATTTCAGATAATCTATTTATACTGAATCTATAAATGTCCGGCATATTTTTAATCGATTGTTTCTTATTGATTCCATCGATAAGAAATATTGGAAGAATCAAATCATTTGTAGACAAAGTGTTTTCCCTAACTAATCTTCGTGACCAATCTGAGTTTCGGTTTCTTCTAAGTCTTAAATTTGGATATTTTCCAGTGATAATCATTCTCAATAATTTTTTATATGCGACAAAAGTTATATGTATTATAATTATAAATAAAGTATTTATTTAAGCACATGAACAACGTTACGTCTTTAACTGAAATAAAATCTACTAAAAATCCAAGTGATTTTCAAAAACAAGATATTCATTTTGATCTAGATAAGCTTAGAAATGCGTGCAATGAGGTTTTAAAAATAAAAGGCTTTGATACAAGTCTGGGCATTCCACATTTTGCTGCTATTTCACTAAATCAAATTCCAGGAGATCCTGACTCTATTAAAGGTAGTAAGACAAGAGGTGTTTATTGGACAAAACCTGACTCAACAGGCGTTGAAGTATCAAGAGATGTAAAGATTGATGAGAGTAAATATACAGAGTTCGTAAAAGATTTTAAACATACTTACTTCAAAGAAGTCTATGATGAATTATCTAAAAAATATAAATTAGGAAGAGTAAGACTTTTATTAAAAGAACCAAGGTCAACATTGAGTTGGCACAGAGATCCTGAACCAAGACTTCATATTCCAATTTATACTAATCCAGGAGCTATTATGGTTATTGATAAAAGAGCTCAACATATGCCAGCCGATGGTTCTGTTTGGGTTACTAATAATTTAAAATATCACAATGCATTTAATGGCGGAGAAGAAAATAGAGTCCATTTAGTTGCATGTGTTTTGGACTATAAATTTAATTAATAATAGTCTATAAATTTACTTAAGTTGAAAAAGATTTTTATTGCATCCGATCACGCTGGCTATAATCTAAAAAATAGCATCATATCAAAACTAAAAAAAGTTATTGACCTAGGCCCAAAATCTTCAAATTCAGTTGATTATCCAGATTATGCAAAAAAATTATCAAAAAAAGTAGCATCAAACAAAGGAAGCTTTGGTATTTTGATCTGTGGATCTGGCATGGGAATGGCTATTGCAGCCAACAAAACGAAGAATATTAGAGCTGCTTTATGCTATAGTAAGAAAAATACTAAATTATCTAGATTGCATAATAATGCAAACATCATTACATTAGGAGAAAGATTGATTGATAAAAATAAAGCAATCAGTCTTATTAAAATTTTCTTAAGTACCAAATTTGAAGGGGGTAGACACTTAAGAAGAGTTAAAAAAATTTAATTATGTCTAGTGAAAGTAAATACATAAATGATCAATATAAAAGTTTTTTTGAAGATAGCTTGTCTAAAACTGATCCGGATTTATATAAAGCTATAAATGATGAATTACAGAGACAACAAGAACATATAGAATTAATTGCATCTGAAAACATTGTTTCTCAGGCAGTATTAGAAGCTCAAGGATCAGTATTAACAAATAAATATGCTGAGGGTTATTCAGGTAAAAGATATTATAATGGCTGTGAGCATGTTGATGTTGCTGAAAATTTAGCAAATGAAAGATTAAAGAAATTATTTAATTGTAAATTTGCAAATTCACAACCTCATTCTGGAGCCCAAGCTAACGGTGCAACATTTTTAGCTTTGTTAAAACCAGGGGATACATTTATGGGAATGAGTTTAAATTCTGGTGGGCATATAACCCACGGATTAAAAATATCTATGTCTGGTAAATGGTTTAATCCAATAGGATATGATGTTGATAAAAAGTCTGAACTTATTGATTATGATCATGTTGAAAAACTAGCATTAGAGCACAATCCTAAACTTATAATAGCTGGTGGAAGTGCTTATTCTAGAGTTATAGATTTTAAAAGATTTAGAGAAATATGCGATAAGGTAGGCGCATATCTTATGGTAGATATGGCACATTTTTCTGGTTTAGTTGCAGGAAAAGGGTATCCAAATCCATGCGAGTATGCACATGTGGTAACTTCAACTACACATAAAGTTTTTAGAAGTGCAAGAGGTGGTATTATTTTAACAAATCACGAAGATATAGCAAAAAAAATTAACACTGCAGTTTTTCCTGGCTATCAAGGTGGTCCTTTAATGCATATCATTGCAGCAAAAGCAGCTGGTTTTCTAGAAGCACTAAGACCTGAGTTTAAAGATTATATAAAATCAGTTTTAGCTAACGCAAAAATTTTATCTGAAACTTTAAAAAATAATGGTTTTAAAATTTATTCTGGTGGTACGGATACTCATTTAATGCTTGTAGATTTAAGACCTTTTAATGTTAAAGGTAATTTAGCTGCTGAAAGTTTATCTAGAGCAAACATAACATGTAATAAAAATGGTATTCCATTTGACTCTGAAAGCCCAATGATAACATCTGGTATTAGACTTGGATCTCAAGCGGCAACAACAAGAGGTTTTGGTTTAAAGGAATTTGAAAAAGTAGGTAAATTAATTACTAAAGTAATCGATGGATTATCTAAAAATCCAGATGATAATAGCAAAGTTGAAGACGAAGTTAGAAAAGAAGTTGTTTCACTTTGCTCTTCTTTTCCAATCTATAAAAATTTAAGAAAATGATTTGTCCATGTGAAAAAAAAGGTGAAACTTCAGTTGTAGATTCTAGACCAACTGAAGACGGTACAGCCATTAGAAGAAGAAGGCTTTGTGTTTGCGGGGAGAGATTTACTACATTTGAGAGAATTCAAATTAGAGAATTAATGGTTGTTAAAAAAAATGGAAGAAAATCATCTTTTGACAGAGATAAGCTCTCAAAATCAATTTATATCGCTCTTAAAAAGAGACCAATAGATACTGAAACTGTAGAGAAGTTTATTACTAACATTTCAAGATCTTTAGAGGAATTAGGTCAAAGCGAAATAGCTTCAAATACTATCGGCAAAATGGTTATGGATGGGTTAAAAGATTTAGATCCTGTAGCCTACGTTAGATTTGCATCAGTTTATCGAAATTTTAGAGAAGAAAAAGATTTTATTCAATTCGTAGATAAAATTGATGTCTTCAAAAAAAGATAAATCAAACAATTTAGATAAGTATTTCATGGGCATTGCCATGAATTTAGCCAAAGAAAGAATTGGTTTAACTGGATTAAATCCTTCTGTTGGTTGTGTAATAGAAAAAAATAATAAAATTATTTCATTTGGTCAAACAGGATTTAAAGGAAGACCACATGCTGAAACTGTCGCTATAATTAAATGTAAAAAAAATGAACTCAAAGATTCATCAATATATATTACAATGGAACCTTGCACACATTATGGAAAAACACCACCATGCACAAATCAAATAATTAAATCAAAATTTAAAAGAGTTATTTATTCAATAAATGACATTGACAAAAGAACTTCTAATAAAGCATATGCGCTTTTAAGATCAAAAAAAATCAATGTATCAAGAGGTGTTTTAAAATCTGAAAGTAAAATAATTTATAAAAATTATTTTCAACACAAAAAAAACAAAAAACCTTTTATTGCTGCTAAAATAGCTTGTTCGAGTGATTATTATATATCATCAAATAATAAATTTATAACCAACCAGCATTCAATAGATGTATCACATATTCTAAGATATAAGTTTGACTCAATTTTAATTTCATCTAAAACTGCCAATGCTGATAATTCAAAATTATCCTGTAGAATTAATGGTTTAGAAAATTTTTCTCCCAAAAGATTAATTATTGATAAAAATTTAAAAATTAATAAGAACTCACCTATAATTACTGATAAAAACAAAAATAACACTATTATCTTTCATTCCAGTAAAGACAAAAAAAAAATAAGATATTTTAAGTTAAGAGGTATTAGGCTTAGTTACACAGACCTAGATTCAAACAATAATATTGACTTAAAGAAAGTATTTTCAAAAGCTTATAATATTGGAATTGGATCAATAATTATTGAAGGCGGAAAGGAATTGACTAAAAGTGTTTTAAAAGACAAATTGATTAATGAATTTTATTTATTTAAAAGTAAAAAAAAATTAGGAAACTTAGGAAAAAATAATATTGCCGATTTAAAAAAAATAATTAATTTTTTTAAAAAGAGAGAAAATATCGAAACTTTTTTAGATGGAGACAAAATAATAAGGTATTATTAAAATGTTTAATGGAATTATATTTAACCAAGGAAAAGTTCATAAAATATCTAAAAGAAAAAAAGGTATTAACTTATTTATTAAATCCAATCTATCATTAAAGTCAAAAGATTTGGGTGTTTCCATATCATGCGACGGTGTTTGTTTAACCCTTGTATCAAAGAAAAATAAAATTCTAGAATTTTACTTATCAAATGAAACATTACATAGAAGTAAATTTAAAAAAATTAACAAGGGAGACGTTATTAACCTGGAGCTTCCACTAAAAAAAGGTCAAAATATATCAGGTCATATATGCCAAGGTCATGTAGATTATGTTTCGCAGGTTAAAAAAATTAAATTAATTGATAAATCTTATCAAATGGAATTTTCATCAAATAGCAAACAAAAGAAAAGTTTAATTGAAAAAGCATCAATATTAATTAATGGTGTATCATTAACGATTTCTAAAATTACTAAAAATGGTTTTGAGGTATGGGTAATACCTCATACATATAAATTAACGAACTTGTCTAAATTAAAAATTAATAGTTTAGTAAATATTGAAATTGATATTTTATCGAAATATGTCAAAAAATATTTTAATGAAAAATAAAAAATTTAGTTCTATTGAAAACATTATTAAAATAGCCAAAAAGGGTGGCATGTATATTTTGGTTGATGATGAAAATAGAGAAAATGAAGGTGATTTAGTATTTTGCTCTTCGGATGTTAATCCAAAAAAAATTAATTTTATGGCAAAATATGGAAGAGGATTGATTTGCTTAACTTTAGACAGTAACCAGGCAAAAAAGTTAGATTTATCTTATATGTCTCCAGTTAATCAATCTAGAAATCAAACTGCATTTACAATTTCAATAGAAGCGAGGAAAGGAGTGACAACAGGTATTTCAGCACAAGACAGGGCAAGGACAATTAAAGTTGCTACAAAAAAAAATGTATTAAAAAATGAAATAGTATCCCCTGGTCATGTTTTTCCTATTATTTCAAAAGATGGTGGAGTATTGATTAGAGCGGGTCACACAGAAGCATCTGTAGATATTTCTAAACTAGCTAAAAAAAACCCTTCAGCTGTAATTTGTGAAATCATGAATGATGATGGAACCATGGCTCGTGGAGATAAATTACATAACTTTGCAAAAAAGTTTAAATTAAAAATTGGAAGAATTGATGATCTCATTGCCTATAGATTGAAAAAAGAAAAGTTAATTAAACTTAAAAAAAAATCTAATATTGAAGTAAAAGGTAAGAAATACTTAATAAGAATATATGAAAACTTATTGGATGGTTCAGAACATTTTGCACTTATAAAAGGAAAAATTAAAAGAGGAATTATTCCTCGTGTTAGAGTTATTTCATCAAATGTCGTACAAAATTACTTATTAAATCAAAATTTACCTAATTCTTTTAATAATACTTTAAATCATTTTAAAAAATACAATAATTGTGTTTTAATCTTTATAAGAGACACAAATTTGAAATCGGTTACTCAAACTTTAAGAGACTATAAAAGAAAAGATTTCTATAAAAAAGGAAAAGATAAACTGATCAAGAACTATGGTATAGGAGCACAAATTATTAAATCTTTACAGATAAAGAATATGATATTAGTAACTAGATCTAGAAAAAAAGTAGTTGGCTTAGATGGCTATGGAATTAAAATAACTAAACAAGAAATAATTAAATGAAAAAAATATTAATTGTATTATCGGATTACTATGAAGATATTTCTTCATTATTATTAAAAAGTGCAAAAAATAATTTAACTAATTTTTCTTTAAAAGTAATTAGAGTTCCGGGTGTCTTTGAAATTCCTGTTACTATCTCAAAAAATATTAAAAAATATGATGCATTTTTAGCTTTAGGCTGTGTTATAAAGGGTGAAACCCCTCATTTTGATTTTATTTCAAGCGCATCAACACAGGCTATAATGAATCTTGCTGTTAAAAGTAAAAAACCAATAGGTAACGGTATTATAACTTGCCTGAATATGAAACAAGCAAAGGCTAGAGGAAAAAAAGGAAAAGAAGCTGCCAAAGCAGTAATTTCAGTACTATCTCAATAATATGACTTTACAATATAGTCCAAAAAATAACCCCAGGGTAATAGTAATCCAAAAACTTTATGGAAAATATTTTAATGAAGATGAAAATTTAACTTTTCCTAAACATAGATTTAAAAAATTTATTAAAGATGTGGTTAATGGAACCATCGAAAGAGATGATGTAATTAACGACGAAATATCAAATCATCTTAATACAGACTTAAATCTAAAAAAATTAGATAAAGTTTTCCAAGTAATAGTTAAAAGTGCAATTTTTGAATTTTTATATAAACCAAAAATATCCTCAAAAATTATTATAAATGAATACTTAAGAGCGTCAAATTTTTTTATAGAAGACGGACAAACTAAATATTTAAATGCTTTATTAGATAAAATATCAAAGAAAATAAGAAATTCTAATGGATGAATTTGAATTAATAAAAAACTATTTTCAAAAAATCTCTAATAATAATTCCTACGCAAAAAAGTTAAACGATGATGTTTTTTTTGATAAGAAAAACAAATTAGTAGTATCAGTTGACACTTATAATGAAGGTATACATTTTCCTAACTTTAAATATCCAAATTTAGTAGTAAAAAAAATTATAAGATCTTCAATTTCTGACTTAATAGCAAAAGGTGTTAAACCCAAATATTATTTTATTTCTGGAAGCGGAAATAAAAGTCAATTTACAAGAAAAAATTTGAAAATAATTTCAAAATCATTAAATCAAGAACAAAAAAAATATAATTTAAAATTATCAGGCGGCGACACTACTAATTCTAGTAAAGTTTCATTTTCTATAACAAGCATTGGTTTTTCAAATAAAATTGTTGAACGAAATAAAGCGAGATTAAATGATGATATATATGTTACAGGCAGTATAGGTGATAGTTTTGTGGGACAAAAAATAATTAAAAATAATATTAAAATTAGTTCAAAATTAAAAAAATATTTTGTTAATCAATTTTATTGTCCAAATTTACCTCATAAAATTTATAAAGAAATGCATAAATTTGCCAATACCTCTATGGATATCTCGGATGGTTTGCTCACTGATATGAATAAACTTATTAATATGCAAAAATTATCATTTGATATAAATGTTAATAAAATTCCAATTTCTAAAAACTTAGAATTTTATTTAAAAAAGTATAAAAAATTAAGAACCCAATATTTATTTAATGGAGATGACTATCAAATATTATTTACAGCACCTCAAAAAAAGCGATTATTAATTAAATCAGTTGGAAAAAGAATGAATCAAAAATTCACAATAATTGGTAAAATAGTTAGTGGTTATAAAAAAAATTTGTTAAAACTGGACAATAAGCCTCTAAATCTTAGCAAATTTAAAGGTTATTCACATAAGTTTTAATAAGTTAAATATTGCCTTTTATTTCTTTTTTTGTAATGTCCGATTTTTAATAATAACTAATTAACTAACAATTAAAGGAATTATGGAAGCTTCAGCGTCAAATATACTTCAACTTATTATCTTGGCAGGTTTATTATCAATCGTATATGGTTTTTTTACAGGTAAAAATATTCTAAACTCTAGTCCTGGAAATAGCAAGATGCAAGAAATAGCCTCTGCGATTCAAGTTGGAGCTAAAGCTTATTTAAATAGACAATACAAAACTATAGCGATAGTAGGTGTAGTTGTTTTAGTAATAATTAGTTTTTCATTTAGTATTTTAGTTGGGCTAGGATATTTAATTGGAGCAGCATTATCTGGAATTGCTGGCTATGTTGGTATGCTTGTATCTGTTCAAGCAAATGTTAGAACTGCTGAAGCTTCAAGAAAAGGTTTATCTCAAGGACTTTCAATTGCATTTAAATCTGGGGCGGTCACAGGCATGTTGGTTGCAGGCTTAGCCCTTTTATCAATAGCAGTCTATTATTATTTGTTATTATCCTATGGAGTTGATGAAAGAGAGATAGTAAATGCTCTAGTAGCATTAGGTTTTGGTGCATCATTAATTTCAATTTTTGCAAGATTAGGAGGCGGAATATTTACAAAAGGCGCTGATGTAGGTGCAGATTTAGTAGGTAAAGTAGAAGCAGGTATTCCAGAAGATGATCCAAGAAACCCAGCAGTAATAGCTGATAATGTGGGTGATAATGTTGGTGATTGTGCTGGTATGGCTGCTGATTTATTTGAAACTTATGCAGTAACAATAGTAGCCACTATGGTTTTATCTTCAATATTTTTTCATGGTGATCTAAATATGATGGTTTATCCTTTATCTATTGGTGGTGCTTGTATATTAACATCCATCATTGGGACTTTTTTCGTTAAGCTTGGTAAATCCAAAAATATTATGGCTGCTTTATATAAGGGATTTATTGTTACAGCTGTTACATCTTTATTAATTTTATATCCCATTACAGATTATGTTTTAGGATTAGAAAATATTTATACAATTTCTAATAAATCTTTTACAGGAATGAGTTTATATATTTGTGGTGTTATAGGATTAGTTATAACAGGATTGCTAATATGGGTTACAGAATATTATACTGGTACTAATTATAGACCCGTTAAAAGTGTAGCATCGTCATCAACGACAGGCCATGGTACTAATGTAATTCAAGGTTTAGCTGTTTCGATGGAAGCAACTGCTATTCCAGCTTTAATTATTGTTGGCGGAATATTATTAACAAATTATATAGCTGGTCTTTTTGGTATAGCAATTGCAGTAACAACTATGCTAGCTTTAGCAGGCATGGTAGTTGCTTTAGATGCTTATGGTCCTGTAACTGACAATGCTGGTGGAATTGCAGAAATGTCTAATCTGCCAAAAAATGTTAGAAAAACTACTGATGCATTAGATGCTGTAGGGAACACAACTAAAGCTGTTACAAAAGGATACGCAATAGGTTCAGCAGGTTTAGGAGCCTTGGTTTTATTTGCTGCCTATACTGAAGATATTAAACATTTTTCAAAAGTTGCTGGATCAAAGTTAGAAGGAATTGTTGTAACTTTTGATTTATCAAATCCTTTTGTAGTTGTTGGTCTGTTAGTTGGTGGTATGCTTCCATATCTATTTGGTTCAATGGGCATGCAAGCTGTAGGAAGAGCTGGAGGCGCTGTAGTTGTTGAAGTTAGAAGACAATTTAAAAAAATTCCTGGAATAATGAAAAGAAAAGCTAAACCTGATTATGGAAGATTAGTTGATTTATTGACTAAGGCTGCAATAAAAGAAATGATAGTACCTTCTTTATTGCCAGTATTATCTCCAATTGTTTTGTATTTATTTATTTTACCTATTGGTGGTCAAGTTGCAGCGTTATCTTCTGTTGGTGCAATGCTCCTAGGAGTAATTATTACAGGTCTATTTGTTGCTATATCAATGACAGCAGGTGGTGGAGCATGGGATAATGCAAAAAAATATATAGAAGATGGAAATTTTGGTGGAAAAGGATCTGAGGCACATAAAGCAGCCGTTACTGGTGATACAGTTGGAGACCCATATAAAGATACAGCTGGACCAGCAGTAAATCCAATGATTAAAATTACCAATATTGTTGCTCTTTTACTTTTAGCTGTTATTGCAGGATAGATTTATTTTTTAGATTTTGTCCTTTTTATAGGTGCATCAATTTTATCCCTTAAGCTTGAAAGCACTCCATATATGTAAGAATCTTTCCCGTATTTTTTACTAGTTTTCTTTTTTGAAAATTCATATTTATTCATATTTGCAATGTCATAAATTTCTTTTTTACTCAATATACCTTTTTTGTTAATCTCTAAAACTACCACATTATTTTTTTCAATTTTTTGATTACCTAATTTAAATATAGATCTATTAGTTTTCTTTCTTTCAATATATATCCAGACATTATTATCAAATGTACTTTTAGTTGATGGAGGTCCAAATATATTAATAACATCATTTGAATTTGATTTATTTATTTGGATTTTATTAAATTTTTTTTCTAATGATAAAACACCATGGTTATTCTTAACTTTATTAATGCTACAACTTAATGTAAATAAAAAGATAAATAATATAAAATATTTCATATGAATAAAAATTATCTAAATATTTACAATAATTTAATTAAATTAACTAGAAATAAAACACTTTATGCTAATAAGTCAAATAGTGAAACTTTTTCCGATCGATTAATATTGTTTTTATTACATTTTGCTTTCTTTTTAAAATCATATAAAGATCAAAATAACAAAAAAATATTTCAAGAATTGTATGATTTTGTTTTCAGGCAAATTGAACTGTCCATAAGAGAGGTTGGTTACGGTGATGCTACTATTAATAAAAGAATGAAAGATTATGTTAGTTTTCTATATTTTGTTATTGATAAAGTTGAGTTATGGGGAAAACTTGATCTAAATGAGAAATCAGAAATATTTTCAAAATATTTAAAAGTGCACAAAGAATCTAGCTTTTACATTGATTATTTTGATAAATATGCAGTTTATTTATCAAAAAACTCTTTTAATTATTTTACAAAAGATGTAATAAGTCTTAAAATTTAATTATGGCTGTACCAAAACGTAAAACAACTAAATCTAGAGCAGGGAAAAGAAGATCGCATATTAGAGTTACTCCCAAAAATGTTGTTGAGGATAAAAAATCTGGAGAATATCGTTTACCTCATCACCTAGATATAAAAACAGGTTTTTATAAAGGGCGACAAGTTTTAGACCCTAAAGAATAATTTTCATATGAAAAAAATGATTACAATTGCAGTCGATGCAATGGGTGGTGATAATGCACCTCAAAAAATTATTGATGGGATAGAATTACATCAAAAGAAAAGTAAAGATATTTTTTATAAAATATTCGGTGATAGAAATCTTATTGAACCATTAATCAAAAAAAAATCTATTGATAGTAGTTTTTTCGAATTAGTACATACTGAAGAAAAAATTAAAAGTGAGGATAGTGCATTTACTGCTGCAAAACGTGGTAAAAAAACTAGCATGTGGTTAGCTATAGAGAGTGTAAAAAATAATCTTTCAGATATAGTAATTTCAGCTGGAAATACTGGAGCACTTCTCGTGATCGCAAAATTAAATTTAAAAATGATTGAAAATATAGATAAGCCAGCTCTATCTGGACTATGGCCTAGCAAAAAAGGCATGAGTGTAGTTCTTGACTTGGGCGCTAACATTGAATGTAGTGATAAAAATTTAATAGACTTTGCAATAATGGGATCGTCGTTGCTCAAATCACTATTTCCCGAAGAGAAAGCCAAGGTTGCACTGTTAAATATTGGTTCTGAAGAAGTTAAAGGAAATGAAATTATTAAAGAAACTTATCAAAAACTTAATCAGATAGTTAATGAAGAATTTGAATTTAAAGGATTTATTGAAGGAAGTCATATAATGGATGGTAATGTTAATGTAGTTGTAGCTGATGGTTTCACAGGAAATGTTGCATTAAAAACTGCCGAAGGAACAGCAAATTTTATTACAAGTGAATTAAAGGAAGCTATGACAAGTTCTATATTGGGAAAAATAGGATCTATTATTTCTATAAATAATTTAAAAAAATTTAAAAAAAAACTTGATCCAAGGTTATATAATGGTGCTATTTTACTTGGCCTAGATTCACCAGTTATTAAAAGTCATGGTGGAACTGACTTTATTGGTTTTGCTAATTCATTGTCAGTATGTGAAAAAATTGTTAAAAATAATTTAATAGACAAGATAAAACGTAGTATAAATTAAATAATGAGGATCAACCTAACAAAGCAAGAAATTGTTAATTCAATTTATATGCAAATAGGTTATTCAAAAAACGTTGCAGAAAATCTTTTAGAAGATTTTTTTGACATAATTTTTAAAAATTTAAAAGAAAATAAAAAAATCAAAATAGCTAAATTTGGCACATTTGAATTAAGATTAAAAAAAAGTAGAATTGGAAGAAATCCTAAAACAAAGGAAAGTAAAATTATTTCAGAGAGAAATGTGATTCTATTCAAACCATCTAAAGAACTAAAAAAAAAAATTAATTTAAAAAATGAAGGAAAAACTTAATACTGCTTATAAAACTATTGGAGAAGTTGCTAAAGATCTCAACTTAATTAATGAAAAAACAGGTAAATTAAATACTCACACAATTAGATTTTGGGAAAAAGAATTTAAACAAATAAAACCTAAAATTTTTTCTGGTAGAAGAAGATATTATGATAATGAAACAATTCGTACTTTAAAAAAGATTAAATTTTTATTAAAAGATAAGGGTCTTACAATTAATGGTGTTAAAAAATTTTTATTAAATGAAAGCTCTTTTAATCTTGACGAAACCTCCAATATATCTATAAAGACAACAAATAATAATTTAAAAACTAGACTTGAAAAAATATCAAATTTATTAAAAGAAATTAAAAAGTTAGGTTAGTATGGCAAAAAAAACTCATGTTAAGGTAAGATTAGTTCCTGAATCAAAACCTGATAGTCCTTTTTTTTATTATGTGAAAAAACCTGCAGGTGGTGAAAAAGCTAAAATTAAATTAAAAGCAAAAAAATATAATCCTGCTTCAAGAAAACATGAAATTTTTGTAGAAAAAAAACTCCCACCACATAGTAAATAATTATTTTTTTTTGAAATTTCTTCTCTCGTAATCAATATAAGACATAATCATATTTTTCCAAATACGATTAGTTATCTTTGGATCTATATTATTTTTTATAGATTTTTTTCTTATTTGTGTGAGAATAACTTTAATTCTTTTTTTATCTACAATTTCATTTTTATGTTGTTTAAGTTTTAAAACTTCTTTTACTAATTTTGTTCTTTTCTTAATTAGATAAATAAATGAATTATCTAGTTTATCTAATCTTTGTCTTAATTTTTTTAATTTTTTTTTATTAATTGGCGACATTAAATCAGTTGGATTAGTCTATAATTATTATATTTATCTAAATATGTACATAGAAAATAATATTACAAAAAATTATATTTCTTTTTGGTTAGCATTAATGTTTTGGATAATTTCACTTATGATAGTCGTTGGTGGTTTGACTCGACTAACTGATTCTGGACTATCAATAACACAATGGCAACTTTTTTCTGGTTTTTTACCTCCTTTAAATAATAATGATTGGATTTATTATTTTGATTTATATAAAAAAATCCCAGAATTTACTGAGCAAAATTATTCTATGACTATGCAGGAGTTCAAAGTAATTTTCTGGTGGGAATGGGCACACAGATTTTTAGGAAGAGTTATAGGTATATTATTTTTGCTGCCATTATTATTTTTTACATTTAAAGAAGGTTTTAAGAAGTTATTAAATTTGTATATTATTTTCCTTTTAATATGTTTCCAAGGATTCATTGGTTGGTATATGGTTTCTAGTGGTTTAGTTGATAGAGTTGATGTAAGTCATTTCCGTTTGTCTATTCATCTAGTAATAGCCTTTTTAATATTATCTTTAATATTATGGAATTATTTTACTTTAAAAATTAACAAAAATATAAATGGTAAAATAAATTATTACTTACCTTTATTTTTTTTATTATTTATTTTTTGTCAAATTATAATTGGCGCTTTTGTTTCTGGTATGGATGCTGGACAAATTTACAATTCCTGGCCTTTGATGGGCTCTTCATACTTTCCTGATGATAATAATTTTATAAATATGTTTAAGTTTTCAGCTTTTAGCGATCCATCTCTTGTACAATTTATGCACAGAAATTTAGCGTATGTAATTTTATTATTTTTTCTTTTTATAATTATTAAAATTTATAGATTTAAATTAAAAAATTTATATTTAGCAATTAATATTGTTGGTATATTTTTATTAATTCAAATTATATTAGGTATATTTACTTTATTATATGGTGCACAGATATTTTTAGCATCTATGCACCAATTAAGTTCAATCTTTTTAGTCAGTTCCTCAGTTTATCTACTCTATTTAAATTCTAACCAACAGCTTTCAAGTTAGGTTTGCCCGAGCTATTTAAAGCTTGATCTAAATCAGCAATAATATCATCAGGATGTTCAATACCAATAGACAATCTTACATAACCAGGCGTTACACCTGCTGCTAAAAGTTCTTCCTCTGTCAACTGACTATGTGTTGTTGTAGCTGGGTGAATTGCTAAGCTTCTTGCGTCTCCTATGTTAGCTACATGGTAAAACATTTTTAACGATTCAATAAATTTTTTACCTGCTTCAACACCACCTTTAACCTCAATACCTACTAATGCTCCATTACCACCTTTGAAGTATTTTTTAGATCTTGCTGCGATCTCTCCTTCATGAAGAGTAGGGTAAATGACTCTTTCAACATTTTTGTGTTTTTTTAAAAAGTCAACAGTCTTTTCAGCATTTGAACAATGTTGTTTCATTCTCAAAGGAGCAGTTTCTAATCCTTGTATAATACCCCAGGCATTATCAGGTGCTAATGGTGCACCCAAATCTCTTAATAAACAAACTCTTGCTCTTATTGCAAATGATACATTTGCTCCAGTTAATTGAGGTACAACTTCTCCCCATTTAGCTCCACCGTAACTCATATCTGGTTCATTAAACAAGGGTTGTCTTTTGGGATCAGCTGTCCAGTCAAAGTTTCCTCCATCTACCAAACAACCACCTATTACAGTTCCATGACCACCAATAAATTTAGTTAATGAATGAACGACAACTGCTGCACCATGTTCTAGTGGTTTACAAATAACAGGTGACGCTGTGTTATCCATTATTAAAGGTATATTGTGTTTTCTACCAATATCAGCCACCTCTTTTATTGGAAATACCCTAAGATATGGATTTGGCAATGTTTCTGCATAAAAACATCTTGTTTTTTCATCTATAAGTTTTTCAAAGTTTTTTGGATCAGCTGGATCTGCATATCTACATTCTATACCTAATTTCTTTAATGTATGTGTAAACAAGTTTACTGTTCCACCATATAAATCAGTTGAACTAATAAAATTATCTCCAGATTGGCACACATTCATAATAGCAAATGTTGACGCTGCTTGTCCTGAACCGACAGTTAAAGCTGCCAAACCTCCTTCTAGAGCTGCAACTCTTTTTTCTAAAACATCATTAGTTGGATTCATTATTCGCGTATAAATGTTTCCAAACTCTTTAAGTGCAAATAAATTTGCTGCATGACCTGTATCATTAAATTGATATGAAGTTGTTCTATATAATGGCACTGCTACAGCTGTTGTAGCTGGGTCACTTCTGTAATCACCACCGTGTAAAGCAATAGTTTCTGGGTTTTTACTCATTGTTCTCCTCCTTTATTTTTCAATATTCTCCTTTAACTGAGGATTACAATCAAGCTTAAAATTTATTAATGTTTTGAAGGATAATTGGTTGTAATAAAAGATTTTAATACTTTTAAAACTCTATCTGCTTCTTCAAGCAGCATCATATGACCACAATTATCAATAATATCAACTTTACTTCCTTCAATTAAATCAGCTAACTTTTTACCTTCTTTTACGGGACACATTTTATCGTCTGTAGCGAGTATAGATAATGTTGGTATTTTAATTTTTTTAGCAGCTTCAAATCCATTTTTGTAATTATCACATGCTCGAAAATCTACAGCAAGAGTATCTTTTATAGTCCTTGATTTAGCTAACATGCCCCCAGTATTTATATGATATAATCCTGGAACTGGGTGGCCACCAAAATGGCCAGCTGGGCCATGTGCCCAATCCATCATTAAATCTACTGCCTTTGGATCTCCACTTTCAGCAAGAGCTAATAGATCTGGGTTCATAGGTATAGCTCCAGCACCGCCCATTAAACTCAATGTTTTAATTTTATCAGGATATCTTGCAGTACACTCAATTGTAACTAAACAACCTTGAGAATGACCAACCAAAGATGCTTCTTTATATCCAACCGAATCTATAACACTACTAATCCAATCAGCCATATCTTCAATTGATTTTAAGCTCTTACCACCAGACAACCCATGTCCAGGCATATCTAAAGCCAAACAGGTATAACCATGAAAAGCAAAATATCTAGTCTGAAGAACCCATGTCATGTGAGTTAAGCCACTCCCATGTACAAAAATAATTAGAGGTTTATTTTTGTCAAATGGTCGTCCACCGGTAGAGGCGAATACCTCATGTCCATTTACTTTGAATTTCATTGATTTGAAACAAGTCTTGGTTTTCTAGCTGCTCTAAATCCAACTTCAAAATCATTTTTAATATCTTCTATATCTTCAATTCCAACTGATAATCTAATCATATCATGAGATAGACCAGCAAATTTTAAAGTTGCTTCATCCATTTGTGAATGAGTTCCTGATGCAGGATGAATTACTAAAGTTCTGGTATCACCAACATTTGCAAGGTGAGAAGCAAGTTTAACACTATTTATAAATGCAACTCCTGCATCTTTTCCGCCCTTAATACCAAATGCTATCATTGATCCACGACCATTAGGTAATAGTTTTTTTGCTAGCGCATGATCAGGATGATCCGGAACACTTGGATGTGACACCCAGGCAACACTTTCATGACCTAATAAATATTTAACCATTTCTTCAGCGTTTGAACAATGTTTTTTCATTCTTACGGATAAAGTTTCTATACCTTGAAGAACATTCCAAGCATTTTGTGGGCTTAAACAAGGACCAAAATCTCTCATTCCTTCAGCTCTTGCTTTCATTGTAAAGGCAGTAGGTCCAAATTCTTCGGCAAATGATAATCCATGGTATCCCTCATAAGGTTTTGTCATTGTTGGAAATTTATCATTTTGCATCCAATCAAAATTTCCTCCTTCAACTAAAATCCCTGCCATAGAAGAGCCGTGTCCAGCCATCCATTTAGTTAATGAATGTATTACAATATCAGCACCATGTTCAAATGGCTTACAAAGATAAGGTGTTTGATATGTAGCATCGACCATCAAAGGTATACCTGCGTCATGAGCAATTTTTGCAATTTCAGGCATATTCATAATTTCATTACCAGGATTACCTACAAGCTCACCAAATATTCCTTTAGTGTTTTTTTGAATTGCTTTTTTAAAACCTTCGGTGTCACGGGGTTTCACAAAAGTACATTTAATACCAAATTTTGGCAATGTTAGTCTAAATAAATTTACGGTACCTCCATAAAGTTGAGATGATACAACAAGATGATCTCCAGCTTCACATAAAGTCATTACGGTTAAAAATATTGCGCTCATACCAGACGATGTAGCTAAAGCTGCAGTCCCACCTTCAAGAGATGCAACTCTTTCTTCTAAAACTCCAACTGTAGGATTTGAAATTCTGCTATATATATGTCCACCTCTTTCAAGATTAAAAAGAGCTGCTGCATGATCAACATCATCAAAAAGGTATGATGTTGTTTGATAGATTGGTACTTGTCTTGATCCTGCATTTTTGTGAGGTTGATAACCAGCATGTAAACTTAAAGTATCAAATTTATATGTTTTACTTTCTGGTCCTTTTTTTTTATCACTCATGTATTTCTCCTGTTATGTTATAATAATTTTAGTAAATTTACTCTGTTTACCCCACACTTAAACCTTACAATTACTATCAATATTAATATAATTTGACAATATTACCTTTTATAAGTATTAATCCCGCAGCTATGACTAAATTTGTTAAAAATAGTGAGATTAAATGCGATTGGTATGAAATTGATGCTAAAAATGCTGTAGTGGGCAGATTAGCAACAATTATATCAAAAATAATAAGAGGGAAAAATAAAAATACTTATACCCCTCATATGGATCACGGTGACTTTGTGGTAGTTAAAAATATAGAGCAAATTAAATTTACTGGAAAAAAGTTTCAAAATAAAAAATATTATAGACATACTGGATATCCAGGCGGAATAAAAGAAACAACTCCAGAAAAACTCTATGAAAAAAAACCAGGCGAAGCGCTAAAACTTGCTGTAAAAAGAATGCTACCAACAGGAGTTCTTGGAAGAAAACAATTAACTAAATTAAAAATTTATTCAGGTTCTGATCATCCTCATTCTGCTCAAAATCCAAAAGTAATAGATCTATCAAAATTAAACAGTAAAAATATAGCTAGAATTTAATATGGAAGCATCAGCCAATAAGTCAGAAAAAATAAAATTAGATTTCAAAGATAGTAAATATGCTACTGGAAGAAGAAAAACTTCAATTGCAAAAATATGGCTTAAAAAAGGATCAGGAAAAATTTATGTCAATGGAAGAAATTATGAAGACTATTTTAAAAGAGCAAATCACAAGATGCTACTATTAAGACCTTTTGAAGTTATAAACCAACCTACTAATTATGATGTGAGATGTAATGTTAGAGGAGGAGGATTAACAGGTCAAGTAGGTGCTATGGTTCATGGTATATCAAAAGCATTATTAATGTTTGATGCAGAATTAAAATCTACTTTAAAAAAAGAAAAATTAACCACTAGGGATTCTAGATCAGTAGAAAGAAAGAAATATGGTCATAGAAAAGCTAGAAGAAGTTTTCAATTTTCTAAAAGATAATTTCTTTTTTAACCTCAACTGTTATACTAAATTATGTCTAAGCTAAATGCTTTAATCGCTGGGTCAACTGGATATATTGGAATTCAATTAGTAAAATTGTTAACAAAACATCCAAATATAAACATAAAATATTTATGTGGAAATACATCAATAGGTAAATCAATAAATTATTTTGATAAAAGTATAAAAAATAAAAAGTTACCAAAAATAATAAAATTTAATAATAACTTATTGAACGAAGTCGATATAGTTTTTACTGCGCTACCTAATGGTGAGTCTCAAAAAATATCAAATAAACTATTAAAAAAAAATACCTTAATTGATTTATCAGCTGATTTTAGACTAAACTCAGCAAACGAATATTTAAAATGGTACAAAATTAAACATAATTCAAAAAGTAATATTAAGAATAGTATTTATGCATTACCTGAAATATCTAAAACAAAATTAAAAAGTTATAAAATAATCTCTTGTCCCGGTTGTTATCCTACATCAATACTATTACCACTAATACCTCTGATAAAAAACAATCTAATTAAAACAACTAATATTATCATTGATTCAAAATCAGGATATTCTGGTGCTGGTAGAGGAGTGCATAAAAAATATGCTAAAAAAAACTTGTACGAATCTTTAAGTGCTTATGGTATTGGTTTTCACAGACATAACTCTGAAATTCAGCAAGAATTAAATAATTGTACAAAAAAAAATATTGAATTTACTTTTACTCCACATTTAACTCCTATGTTTAGAGGCATTTTGAGTACTATTTATTTAGATTTAAATAAAAATATTTCAATAAAACATATTAATTCAAAATTAAAAAACTTTTATAAAAAAGATTTATTTGTTAAAATTCTTCCAATTAATTCAAACATAAGTACTAATGAAGTAATTAACACAAATTATTGTCATATATCTGTATGTAAATCAAAGCATAAGAATAAATTAATAATTTTGTCAGCAATAGATAATCTGATAAAAGGAGGAGCGGGACAAGCAGTACAAAATTTAAATTATTATTTTGGATATAATGTAAAAAAAGGATTAGTATGAAAAATATAATTTTTACAATTTTATCATTTATTTTATTGTTTTCTTGCACTTCAAGTAATGAAAGTACAAGTTTAAATATTCAGAATGCTGAATTAGCACATAAAAAATTTACTGATATTAATAATGATTTATCATACAAAGAGTATAAGTCTTTGATAGTTGAGTATGGCAAAAATAGTAAATTTCCAGATATAAATTAATATACATGAAGAAAATTAATATAGCATTAGTAGGTTTGGGCCAGATTGGTAATTATTTGTTTAATGAGTTAAATAAAAAAAAAAAAGATATTGAACTTAAAACTGGAAAAAAAATTAATGTTGTTGCTATTTCAGCTAAAAATAAAAATAAAAAAAGGAAGTTTAAAATAAATAAAAAAATCTTTTATAAGAATCCATTATCCATATTTAAATTAAAAAAAATTGATATTCTATTTGAGTGCATTGGTTTATCCGATGGTATTTCAAAGAAAGTAGTTGAAATAGCTTTAAAAAAGAAAATTCACGTAATAACACCTAATAAAGCTTTGATATCAAAACATGGTGATTATTTATCTAAACTAGCAGAACAAAATAAAGTTAATTTAGAATTCGAAGCATCTGTTGCTGGTGGCATACCAATTCTAAGAACAATTAAAGAAGGATTAGCAACAAACAAAATAAGTAAAGTTTATGGAATACTAAATGGAACTTGTAATTACATTTTAACAGAAATGGAAAATTCTAAACAATCATTTTCAAATGTGTTAAAAAAAGCTCAAATTCTTGGATATGCTGAACCAGGTAACCCAAAGCTAGATTTAAATGGTTATGATGCTTTTGCAAAGATTAGAATTTTATCTTCTTTGTCTTTTAATAAAAATATATCTAAACAAAATTGCTTGATGGAAGGAATAGAGAATATTGAATTTAAAGATATTGAAATAGCAGATCAATTAAATTTTAGAGTTAAACTTTTGGGTATTACAGAATTAATTAATAATAAACTTTTTGAAAGAGTTCATCCGTGTCTTGTCAAAAAAGATTCTTATATAGCAAATGTTTCAGGAGTTATGAATGCTGTTATTTTACATGGAGATCCTGTTGGTGAAACTGTTTTACAGGGTGAGGGTGCAGGACCAGGAGCTACTTCATCCGCATTGATGTCAGATCTTCTTTCTATTTTAAGAGGCAATATAAAGTTTCCCTTTGGTCTTTCTAATAGAAAACGTAAATTTGTTTCCTCTTACGATCTAAATAAATACACAAATTCTCTATATTTTCGATTTGAAGTTAATGACAAACCTGGAGTTCTTTCTCAGATTACTCAATCTTTGGCTAAAAGAAAGATTTCTGTTGAAAGACTTATTCAAATTCCTGACCATAAAAATAAGAAGGCCTCTATAATTATTATTACTCACAAAACAAACGAATTAGATGCTAACAAGTGCCTTAAATTATTTAAGACAAATAAAAATATATTAAAAGTACCCACAAGAATAAGACTATTCTAAATGGATATATATATTAAGTTATTTGAGGTTCTGTTTCCTGTTTTTTTTATTGTTGGCATAGGTTATTTCTTAGGTAAGCAGAAATCTGATATAGATACTACGTTTATTACAAATTATTCGGCTAATTTTGGAGCTCCTGCACTATTTATTTTTGCCATTACATCTTCAGGAGTATCCTATAGTGTATTTTCAGAATATTTCATTTATTCCGTAATTGCTCTTTCTTGTTTTGCAATAACAGGTGTTATTTTTTTATTTTTTATGAAAAAAGATATTTCTAGAGAATTACCACCTTTTTTTCTTCCTAATACAGGTAATATGGGAATCCCAATTTGTTTGTTTGCATACGGATCCTTAGGCATGGGTGTTGCAGCCGCTATATCATCATTGGTTGTTCTTTTGCATTTTACAGCTAACATTTTTTTAGCTAGTAAAACTTTTGATATTAAAATTATTTTAAAAAGCCCTTCTACGTATGCAGTAATTATTGCTGTTGCTTTTTTATATTTTGATCTTCAAATGCCTCAATATGTTTTAAATACTGTAATGTTATTAGGTTATACTATGATTGTTTTAATATTAATGTCTTTGGGCGTTTCATTAACTCAAATGAAAGTATTTTCAATTAAAAGCTCCTTAATTTCATCAGTTGGTAGAGTGATAATTGGCCCTATAATAGGTTTCATTTTGATAAAAATATTTAATTTATCTGGCTATGCAGCAGGTGTTTTATTAATTCAATCCTCTATGCCTAGCGCTATTTTAACATATTTAATAGCTTCTATGTACTCTCCTAAAAAAATTGTTGATAGCATATCTAGTATGATTGTGGTTTCAACTTTAATGTCTTTGGTGACTATTCCGATTATTGTATTTATATCGTTAAAATACTTTTCTTAATGAAGGCAATTATTCTTAATTTGTCAGCCTGGGCAATTTTGCCTTTTATGGATACAATTGCAAAATACCTGTCAGCCGAATTATCTTTTTTTCAAATTACTTGGGCTAGATATTTTTTTACTGTTTTTTGGACATTACCTTTTATGTTTATTTTTTTTAGAAAAAACTTAACTTTGTCTGAAAATCCTAAATTGCAAATTTTAAGAGGATTAACTCTTTTTTCTGCTAATATTTGTTTTTTTTATTCAATATCAGTAATATCTATGGCTAAAGCTTTAACACTTGCTTTTGTAGCCCCATTGGTAACGACAGCATTATCTCCAATTTTATTAGGTGAAAAAGTTGGAATAAGAAGATGGACAGCTGTTATAGTTGGATTTATTGGAAGTTTAGTTGTTATTAGGCCTGGTTTTATAGAATTTAATTTAGCAACAATGGCAGCTTTAGGCACAGGTTGTCTCTATGGTATTTATTTAATAATTACGAGAAAACTTCACTCAACAGACAATCCATTATTAACTCTTTTGTTAACCGGAATAGTAGGGGCCACTGTATCAACATTCTTTGTACCAATAGTTTGGGTTAATCCAACAAATATACAGTGGTTATGGCTCGCTATTATGGGTATTTTTGCCTGTTTAGGACATATTCTACTAATTTATTCATTAAGGTATGCAGATGCTTCTAAATTAGCTCCTTTTGGATATTTTGAGATTATAACCAACATAATATTAGGCTACTATGTGTTTAAAGACTTCCCTGATCTTTGGACTTTTTTAGGATTATTCATTATTATAGCCTCAGGTATTTATATATTTAGAAGAGAAATTAATATTAAGTAGTTTTCTATTTGTAAATATAAGTTACCTAAAAATTAATACTTTAGATTAAGTATAATATATAAACTATTGTATTTATTAAATATTTTAATAAACTTAAAGTAAAGTTTAAAATAGATATATATAGGGTTAAACTTAACTTAATAACCATACAAAAAAATTTAAAATAAAAAAAGGTTCTAAAAATGCCTATAATAAAGGCTTTCAGAGACATACATAATATTTAGTAAAATCTATAAGCATAACTCAATTTATTTTGTTTAAATAACAAGATAAATAAGTAGGAAATTGGTGATTTTAGTAGGTAAAATAACTGTTGGTATGCTTAGATTCTAGAGTGATGCAAATATCGAATATAGCGTTTAAACGAGCATAGAAGGGGTTATTTTTGCGATATACACATATATAGTACAACTAAAGGGAGAAATAAAAATTATAAGTTTAAATATCTTAACTTAGTTAAAAAACGTTGGTAATAAAGGAATCTAGAGCGAAAATCCTTCATTTTTTAAGAGTTTTTTCTTAGTTTTTATACCTCCTGGAGCCGAGAATCCACCGACGGTGCCATCAGATCTAATAACCCTATGACAAGGTACTTTAGGTGAATAGGGGTTCTTCCCGCATGCATTTGCTACAGCACGTGCAGATTTAGGCATTTTTATCCCTATAGCTACTTCTTTATAGGTTTTTACCTTACCTTTTGGAATTTTCATAAGGTATTTCCAGACTTTTATTTGAAATTTTGTACCTTTAAGGATCATGTAATAGAGAAAAACCCCTGTTTCCTTGCACTTTTTACGGTGCAAAGAACAGTAGTTTTGACACGTCGTTGTAGGCGCTACCGCCGTGTCCTTCGCTCTGCATGTTTAGCGCTGCTTTGCAGAACTTTCTGCCCTCTGGGCTTGAACCTCTCGGCTTTTCCCCAATTGGCCAGTTAAGAGTTGCCTCTTAATTCATTTTTAACATTATCAGACGTCTAAGGTTGTATGTATCACTTTATTGTTGAATTTACTGTGTTTTTCACAACTGTGGATAGTGGGGAAAAGTTCAACTAAAACATTAAGAGTATTAGCAATACAAAAATACTGAGAAAAAATGCACCAAATATAAGCATTAATATTCGATTTTTGGTTTGTTCCTTTATTTTTGGCCAGTAATTCATTATCATGAATGTTCCAATAACGACCAATAGTCCAATTAATATATATTTTGGCATTTATAAGTAACAGATATTAGTTACATCTCTTATAATCAATAGATAAAAGGCCGCTTATCTTAACAATTATTAGCGCGGAATCATTAGAATTATGTAACTTAAAAAGAAGATAATCGCCATAATAGACAAAAATATTGTATTTATGCTTTTACCAGTATTTCGATATTGAATTAAACTTAATATAATAAAGCCAATTGAGCTTATTAAAAACCATATTGCAGGAATTTCTCCATTAAATGAACTCATAATTTTTATATTTAAACTATTGACAATAAAAATCACCTAATATATAAGTTCCGATAATTAATGGTTATCGGAAAATTATATGAATGAACTTATAACAGATTTAAAAAGTCTCGAATTAGAAACTTTAAAAAACCTTAGAAGCTCAAAGGCTTCTAATACCTTAAGAGCTTATCAGGCAGATTTTAAAGATTTTTCAAGATTCTGTATTAAAAATGGATTAAGTTCAATCCCAACAGAGCCCAAAATTTTAGCATTATACCTAACCCACTTGTCGGCTAACTCAAAATTTAGCACATTAAAGAGAAGGATAGCTTCAATTAGTGTGATTCATAAGTTGAAAGGGCATTATTTAGATACAAAACACCCAATTATTATGGAGAATTTGCATGGTATAAAGAGGGTAAAAGGAAGTAATCAAAAAGCAAAAAAACCTATATTAATCAATGATTTAAAAACAATAATTAATAAAATTGATGAAATTAATCTTCCTGAAAAAAAACAACTTAGAGATAAAGCGCTTATACTTATTGGATTTTCAGGAGGCTTTAGAAGGTCAGAATTGGTAAATATTGATTATGATGATCTAGAATTTGTAAATGAAGGAGTAAAAATATTTATTAAGAGATCAAAAACTGATCAATCTGGTGAAGGTATGATAAAAGCTATCCCCTACTTTGACAACAAAATTTTTTGTCCGGTTACAAAATTAAAAGATTGGATTAATTTTTCAGAAATGAAATCAGGTAAAGTTTTCGGGATATCAGATAAAAGTGTTGCTCTAATTATAAAAAAATACTTATCACTCTCAGGTTTTGATGCAAATAAATATGGCGGTCATAGTCTTAGATCGGGATTTGCAACTTCAGCTGCAGAATTTGGTGCAGAAGAAAGAAATATAATGGCAATGACAGGTCACAAAACCACACAAATGGTAAGAAGATATATTCAAGAAGCTAATTTATTCAAAAATAATGCTTTAAATAAAATTAAGATTTAAAAAATATTTTTAAGTAAAAAATATATAATTTACAAATAATTAAATCAAAGAAATAACTGAAATTTTTTCTAGGTTCACTTAGAGGTCCAAGAAAAATTGTATCAGATCTTAAAAAATATTTTTTGAAAAACTTTATTGAAATGCCCCACTTAATAAGGAAAAGTTTAGAGCCTTTGCTACCACTTTCAGTAATTGTATTAAATTTTTTTTCCTTTTGTCTAGTGACTATAGAACCAAAATGATAAACTTTACACTGTTGCAGACCTTTAAAAATTCTAACACCTTCGTTCCATAATTTCATATTTAAATCTGGATCAGAGCCAGTACCAGGGAAATATTCTTCACTGAAGCCGCCAACTTTATTCCATAAATCTTTATGTATTAAATGTGGTGCCCATGTAGATCCTTGAAAATCATGAAATTTTATATTTTTATATTCATTTAATAATTTTTTTTCATTAAAATCATATAAAGAAGATCCGCAATCCAATTCGACTTGTCCATTTTGAATCATAGTGCCAGAAAAGTAAAATAAATTATTATTTAAATTTTTTAGTTCATTAACTAAAGCAGTATCCCAACCTGGACAGAAATAAAAATCATCATGAGCATAAAGAATGTAATTTGTTGTAGATAGTTGAGCTGCTAAATTAACACCTTCACATATACCTGCATTATATTTTGTATAGCTAAATTTTATATTTTCTTTCTTTAAAAATTCTAAAGATCCATCAATACCTTGGTTTACATGAATAATTATTTCATGATTAAGATATGAATTATTTTTAATACTTTTTATACATAATTTAAGATAGTCCAAATTATTTAGCGAAGGTATGATTATAGAAAACATTATTCATTATGCCATAAAAATTTATTATTTTTATTAATATCTAGGGTTTTATTAATAATAAATTTTGCAACTAAATTTGAATTAAAATATTTTAAATATTTTTCTTTACCATTCTTACCAATATATCTTCTTAGTTTTTCATCTTGACTTATCTTTGATATTTTTTCTGACAGATCAGATAAATTTTTATAAAAAATCATTTCCTTATCATTAAAAAAATCTCTATAACCAGTTTTTTCATCAATTAAAGTCACCAATCCATTACCTGTAATTTGAGTAATTCTGTCACTACTATAATATTTTATTGGCAAACCCCTACTTAAGTTTAAACCCATTTTTGAATTAGAAATAGTTTTGAAATATTGATCTGCCCATATTGGCTGAACTTTGTTAATACCAAAAATATCAAATTTTATATCTTTAGACTTTTCTATCAGCTTTTTTATAAATATCTCTCTATCATCAACAGTTCTCGACTTTAAGCTTCCTCTATGTACACCATGACTTAATGCAAAAAATACATCATTTGAGCAGTCATGATTGTAATTGTTTAAAGTTTCAAATGATAAATCTGATGGATTTGGTATAAAATAATTTTTAACATTTCTTGGGAGAAAGTTAAGCACATCAGGACTTGTTGTAATAAAATTAGCATCTAAAAACTCTGATTTATCTAATATTCTACTTTTATTTTTAAAATAATCAGGTCCATTTTTATTAAGTGGATCTAGAAACCATTGTGCAATTTTTAAATACGGATATTCATCTTTTAGTTCACCTAGCATATCACTAGAAATTAAATCTGCATGACCCAAAACTACAAGATCAGGTTTATAATTATAACAAGTTTTTTTTAATTTTTCATTCAAAGACTTAGCGCCTGATATATCTGTATAAGTTTTATAATGTTTTTGTATATCCCTATCACTAAACTCCAAAACACTATTACCCAATCTTATAAAACCATTGTTTATTCGCCTTCCTGTATTAAAAAATAATCTTCCGTTATGTCTCTCATTAAAATTTGTTATATGTAAAATTCTTAAAGATTTTTTTTGAGGATATAAATTTATATTTTTACTTAATATAAGTTTTTGATCTCTGATTTGATCAATACTTTTAGAAACAAATTGATGAGATAAAAAAAAGTTTTTTAATGATAATTTTTGAAGCTTTTTTCTTTGTTTAGTGTTTTTAATTAAATATTCAATTTCCTTATAAATATTTTTAACGTCTAATTTTTTTAAAATAATACCATTTGTAATAGTTTCTGGTAATCCACCTCTATTACTAATAATAACTGCGCAACCATTAGACGATGCCTCTAAACTTGTTCTACCAAATGGCTCTTCCCATCTTGAACAAACTACTGCAATAGAACTTTTTTTATATACATCTAAGACATCATTATGCTTTTTGAACCCTAACTTAATTAGGTTTTTGTGATGGAAGAAAAGTTGATCTCGTGGTTCATCACCAATAACTATTGATGTCCAGTCATTATATTTGTTTAATATTTTAACTATAGCTTTACCAAATAAGTCATAACCTTTGGATTTATTTAATTTACCTACAAAAGTTATAATTTTTCTTTTTTTATTTAAATTTATTTTATTTTTTTTGGCAGATTGGTTAATAACAACAAGTTTTTCACTATTAATATAGTCACTTTTCATTCCTTCCAAGAATCTTCTTTTAGACCAATTGCTATTAAAAATAATTTTAAAACAATTTTTTAATAAAAATATTCTTTCAGATATACTTTTTGATCCACTCATAGTTAGAGGATCATTATGAAAATATAAAATGTAAGTTTTATTTTTTAATTTATTTGTTAGATATGTTAAATAAATAGGCCTATTATGAAGTTCAATTAAATCAGAATTTCTTTTTTTTTCTAATTTTGCAAACTCTTCAACATATTTTTTATTTTGACTTTGAAAAATTAACTTATGCAAAGGTATATTTACATATTTAAGTTTAAACTTGTTTCTATAATCAGTATTTCCAAATACAGTAGTATTTTTTTTGTATTTACTTATTTTTAAAGTATCATTAATAAAAAGTGATACAGCTCCTGCATACGCAGGAGAAAAATTTTCTTTATAAGGTAATAGTATTGAAATTTTCAAATCTTTAATCCTAATTTAATTTTTTTTCTTAATTTATAATTTTTTTTTAACTTATATTCTTCTTTCATAGCAATGCTCTTTTTACTAAATTTTTTATAATAAATTAATTTCCATTTTCTTCCCTTTGTAAATTTTGCACCTTTTGATGAATTATGTAAATCAATTCTATTTACTAAGTTATTTGTATATCCAACATAAGAAATTGTTCTTTTTTTGTTTTTAGTTATGATTAAATAAACATAATACATTGATTATTTTATTATTTTTTAAAACCCATCCTTTTTAATTTAGAAATATCAGATACCATTGTTGTTGGATTAATATTTTCAATAATCTGTAGCTTTTTTTTATACTTACTTGCCATTTCGATTGCAATTTTGCTTAAATGTGTCTTTTTACCAGAACCAATATTTATTAATCCATTAATTTTTTTTTTCATTAAAAAAACTATAACTTTGGCAATATATTTGGTTGTAACGAAATCTCTGAAATGGTTTAGATTTGATAAAATAATTTTATCTTTTTTATAAGACATTTGTTTTTTAAGATTTGAAACAAGAAAATTATTATTTTTGTTATCATAGATACTGAAGATTCTACCTATGCAAAATTTAACATTATTTTTTGCTAATTTTTTCCTTATATAATTTTCTGCAAATAATTTTGTTTTACCATATTTAGAAATAGGTTTGATTTTATTTGTTTCTTTAATTTTTTTTTTTGAGAACGCATAAACATGAGATGTAGAAGCAAAAAAAAACCAACTAATTTTTTTTTTGGATTTTAAGAGTGAATCAACAATATTTTTTGTACCAACAAAATTTACTTTTTTTGCTAATTTATATTTTTTTAAAACTTTTTTAGTAGGAACTATAGCGGCTAAATGAATTATGTATTCAAAATCATTTGAACTTATCCATTTTCTTACAAGATTTTTATTTGTTATATCACCATTAAATTTAAAAAATTTAATATTTTTGTTCGTTTTAATTAATGCTGAACCTAGGTTTCCAGTATGACCAGTAATTCCACATTTGATCATTTTAATTGTTCAATAGTAAGAAGTTTTTTTTCTAACATTGCTAATTTTTCTCTTGATAAAGATGTTGTAGGTAAACCTATAAAAAAACCTCTTTTTTCTATTTGTTCACTAATATTAAAATTTAATTTATTTTTATTTAATTTATATAATTTAGAAGATGGTTGATTTAAAAAGTTACCACTTAAAATTGGTCTTGTTTCAATCCCATTGGAGTTTAAGTAATTTAAAAATTTATTCTTATGTTTTAAATATTTGTTATTAATTAAAATAGGAAAGCCAAACCAACTAGGTTTTAAATTTTTAGATGGTTTAAAAAAAGTAAATTGGTTATTCCAATTAGGTGAGTTTTTAAGTTTTTCTATTATCATATTTCTATTTTTTTTTCTTATGCTCATCATATTTGTAAGTCTTTTAAATTGACTTAGTCCTATTGCAGCAGTTAAGTCTAGTGGTCTTAGGTTAAAACCTGAATTCACAAAATTGAAATTATTTTTTTTATTATTTGAAATACCCCTATCCCAACCATGAGCTCTAAGAGAATGCATTATTTTGTAATCATTTAAATTCTTGCATATGACCATGCCACCCTCCCCCGAAGTAATTTGATGTGAATAATAAAATGAAAAAGTGCCAAAATCTCCAAAAGTTCCTAAATATTTTGACTTATATTTAGACCCTAATGCCTCACATGTATCTTCAATTAAATGTATATTTTTATTCTCAGAATATTTTTTAATTTTTTCTATATTTGAGCAATTTCCTAATATATGAATATTAACGATAGCTTTACAATTTTTATAATAATTATTGTTGACTAAGTTATAATCTAAGCAAAAATTATCTATATCCACATCTATAAATTTTGGTTTTAACCCAGCTTGAATGAATGGCCATAGCGATGTAGACCAACATAAAGATGGTATAATAAATTCATCACCTTTTTTTAGTTTATTTTTTTTAAGTGGATTAATAAGTGCAAAAGCTGATAAAAGATTTGCTGAAGAACCTGAATTTACCATCAAGCAGTATTTTGATCCAATAAATTTGCCAAATTCGTATTCAAACTTTTTAGTAATATTAGACATTGTAATTTTTTTACTTAACAAAACTTCTATGCCTTTAATAATGTCTGATTCTGTAAATCCATCTTCTAACAATGGGTATTTTTTTTCGTTATAAGTATTTCTATCAAATTTCTTTAATAGTTTTTCTAAATATAAATAGTCTCTCTTACTTAGTCTCATATATAATTTTATTTACCATTATTGATTATCAAAATAGAATTTATAACCATATTTTTTCTTCATTATGAAATTTTCATTTCTTACACAAGTTGGTGGAGTATTCCAACACATTTTGCCATCTTTTACCATATAAACAGAAAGATCATCTCTCACAATTTTATTATAGTTAACCTTGTCTACCCAAAAAAATGGAAAATTTTTAAAATTATGATGATTTATTTCAGGAATCTTAAATTCTTTATTCATTCTAACAATATTTTTTGACACAAAAATAAAAAAACATAAAAAAATAATTGTAAATATTTTTTTTCGATCTCGGTTAATTGATAAAGAAATTCTATTATTAATAAAAAATATGAACGGCAAGGATAGAGTTAAAAAAAATATTACATAACCAGCATATCTTAAAGTTGGAAAATTTAAAAACCAAATTAAGAAAATAACAATAAAAATAAAATAAAATTTTAAAAATTTATTAACATCTATTTTTGATAAATTTTTATTTTTTTTGAAATTATTTATGTTTAAAATATAATAAAAAAGAATAGATACAAAAATAACTCCAATAAAATCAGTTACTTTAGTAAAGAAATAATTTGAAATCCAGTGAGATAACCAATTAAGATTATTTAAATAAATTTCAGGATTATCCACTTTATAAGTAGGTCCTCTTCCTGCCTTAGCCCAAAGTTCATAGTGATTACTCATTACACTGACTGTATTTTGATTAAGAGCCCATTCAAATGTATTTGAGAAACAAGTAAATTTAACTGGATATAACAAACATCCTGTTGATGCAAAATTAAAAAATATTAATAACGCAATTGGAATTAGAATAAATAATAAATTTTTAATTTTAAAAAGATAGTTGAAAAATATTTTTTTGTTTTTAAATTCTAAAAATATCAACGCAGGTATCAAAAAATAAATTAGAAAAACCACTTTTGTTGTTATTGCAAAAATTAAAATAACGATATTTATGTAATAAATTTCTATTTTTAATTTCGACTGGATTGATTTATTAAAATATAGTTCTGATGAAATTATTATTGATATAAATATTAAAATTTGCCCAGCTATATCCGTACCATACTCAGATAATCGCGTAAACTTTATTAAAAAAAGAAATAAAATAATTAAAATTAAGTTTTTTGAAAAATTATTAATTATTTTATTATTAAAAATTTCGTAAATCAGAAATGATATAAAAAAGACTAAAAATAAATAATTAGTTATATTAAAAAGATAATGCTCTGTTATTGGGAAATAAAAAATTGAATTTATTAAAAATAAAGAAGTTATATGTTTAAAGCCATGGCTTAAATTTCCTAAACCAAATTGAATTTTATGTTGTGTAAATTGTAAACTATTTGTTAAATGATAATAACCAAAATCTTCATTATTTTTTGAAATTAATATTCCGATAAAAAGTAACAAAAAAATAAATGAAATTATTTTGTAAAAATTGTATTCTTTTTTTTTTTTAAAATAAATAAAGCTAATTATTCCTATAAATAATAAAATTATATTATGTATGTATCCATGAGGTAGAAATAGATGTGATAAACTCGATATAACACTTAATAAAAATAACCCTAGAATTCCAACTAATCCAATATTTTTATTATAATGATTTATTTTATTTACATTACAAAACAAAAAACCAAAACCTAGACAAGATATCAAACAAATAAAACTTAAAAATATAAATAAAATTAACATGTTAGTTTATGGCGGTCCCTAGGGGAATCGAACCCCTCTTTCGAGGATGAAAACCACGTGTCCTAACCGATAGACGAAGGGACCAAATTTGCATCTTTTATTGTAAATAATACAATTAATCAAGTTATTGGTGTTTCTTTTTTAACAATGCTAATTTTAGAGTTTTTATGTGTCACAAGGGTCTCAGTTATAAATTTGCCATTTTTTAATTTAACTCCATTAACAAGATCACCAGTTGTGATGCCTGTGGCACAAAAAATAGAATCTCCTCTAACAATTTCATTCAAATCATATTTTTTATTTAAATCTTTGATACCCATTTTTTTTGCTCTTTTAATATCTTCATCTGTTTTAAACAAAAATCTTCCTTGAAATTTACAATTAAATGCATCTAGGGCTGATGCAGCTAAAACACCCTCAGGCCCCCCTCCTATTCCAAGAAAAATATCAATATTGTATTTCTTGTCAGTAACCAAAAGTGCACCTGCTACATCTCCATCAGATATCAGCTTTAATTTAACATTTAATTTTTCTAATTTATCAATTATTTCTCTGTGCCTAGGCCTTTCAAGAATACAAGCTGTAATTTCATTTAAATCTTTATTTTTACAATCAGCAATATTTTTTATATTTTTTTCTATTGGAAAATCTAAATCTGTAGCGTCAAAAGGAACATCGTTACTAACAGCCAATTTATCCATATAGGTTTCAGGAGCGTTAAACAAATTCCCTTTAGCACTTATAGCTAAAACTGAAAGTGCTCCAGGTAAATTATTTGCTGCAAAATTTGTTCCCTCAAGTGGATCTACCGCTATATCAATGCTAGGTCCCTCACCTGTACCTAATTTTTCACCTATATATAACATTGGAGCCTCATCTAGCTCACCCTCACCTATTACTACTCTTCCATCTATATCAAGTTGATTAAGATTTTTTCTCATTTCATCTGTAGCGCTTTTGTCTACTAATACTTTATTTTTTTTTCCTAAATGTGGATAACATGCAATTGCTGCATTTGATGTAATATTAATTATTTTGTCTAAAAAATCTTTTTTAAATACCATAAACTATTTTGATTCAATAGTTACATCTTCTTGGGATGATTTTAGCTTATCTTCAAATTCTCTTAAACGTTTATACACACTTGCAAGTTCTATAATAGTTGGCCAAGATTTTAATAAATATTGCATAGATCCTTCAACCCTTCCAAATGCTCTAATAATTTGTTGCATAACTCCTAGCGTAACTACACCTGCTACAATGGCTGGAGCTAAAAAAACGTATGCAGATAAAACATTTGCTTGTAAGTATGCAATTCGCCCAATATTAAAATATAGATATCTTAAATAACTTAAATAATGAATTTTACGTACATCATCAAACAGTTCATCAATTCTTTTTGGCCTTACAGTTTCATTGTCTTCTGCAATTACAAGGATTTTTCTATAAGCAGCCTCTTGCTTTTGCAAATCATATTCAACACCAACCAGTCTTAATATCAAACCAAGTACAATTAAAAAAACAGTTCCACCAATAGTCCAAATCAAGGCACCTACTATTAAACCGTATTCCCATTCACCAAAAAAGAATATAGGAATGCCAAAACTTAAGCCAAATAATATAGGAATAAATTGGATCAAAATCATTATGGATTCTATTAAACTAGTACCTAATCCCTCCATTATTCTTGTGAATTTAATTGTATCTTCCTGAACTCTTTGCGATGCACCTTCTATTTTTCGAGCTTTATCATAAACAGAGTGATACCACTCAACCATTGATGTTCTCCATCTAAATAAAAAATGTGCTGTAAAGAAACTAATTGCTACATAAACAGCAATATACATACCTGCCAATGTAATAAATGAAAACAAACTTGCAAAGTATTCATCAATTGAAACAGCGTTTGGTTCTGCAAGTGCTTTCTGAATCATATCATAGAATACACCGAACCATTCATTTATTTTCACATCTATTACAACTTGAACCCAAAGTGATGAAAGAATAATAAACGAGCCTATCCAAGCCCACAAAAACCATTTTTTAGAATTAAAAAATTTAAACATTAATTTGTAAAGTTATCAGCATAAGTCTTTTTATTTATTTTCCTAGACTTAGGTTCAATTAATTCGTAATCAATATTATTTTTCTTTGCATATTCGATAGCAAGTTCTTTTGTTTTAAACTCAAGGTTTAATTCGGAATACGTGTCTGAAGAACTTTCCCATCCCATTAAAGGATTAATACCAGGTTTTTCAGTTATAAATTCAATTATCCATTTATCAAATTTTTTTGTACCTGACTGCATGGCTGTTTTTGTAGGTTTGTAAATTTTAGCTTTTTTCATAAATGGTCGGGGCGGCAGGATTTGAACCTGCGACCCTCTGGTCCCAAACCAGATGCGCTACCAGGCTGCGCTACGCCCCGAATGAGATACTAATACAGTACATAATGTTATTTTCAAAGTATAAATAGGTCAAAAATGAAAGAATTTTAACAAGAATCTGTTATAAAAGATTGCATGATAATTACTTGTCCCTGTGGTGATAAAAAATTCAATGTAGACGCATCGTTAATTCCCCAAGAAGGAAGAACATTACAATGTGGTTTTTGTGAGCGTAAATGGTTTTTTAAAACAGAAGAGTCTGAAGAAGAAACAAAAGTATTAGAAAAAAATATACCCGAACCAGTAATTGAAGACAATAAAAATTTATCTGAAAATATCAAAGAAGATATAGTGGATGAAGAAAATCAAGGCACTGAGTCTTTAAAAGGTTCAAAAGAAGAACTTAGTAAAAAACTTAAAAAAAAAAATGATATAAATTATTTTAATATTTTAATTGTGATAATTATTTCTTTTATTGCCTTAATATTAATTTTAGATACATTTAAAGTACAACTTTCTTTAATTATGCCAAATATCGAAATTGTATTAGATAATTTATATCTATCTATAAATGATATAAAATTATTTATTTTAGATTTAATTAAATAAAAAATGTTGAAATACTTATCGTCACCATTCAAATGGTTTTTTAAACTAGAGGCAGCAAGTGGTTTGGTATTATTATTTGCTGCTATAATTGCACTATTTATAAGCAATTCAAATTTTTCTGATTTATATTTTAGCACATTAAATAATTATATATTTATTGGAATTAATGAAATAGGTTTAAAACTTACAGTTATACATTGGATAAATGACGCCTTAATGGCAATATTTTTTTTCTTTGTTACGCTGGAAATTAAAAGAGAGTTTTTACAAGGAGAATTGTCTAATGTAAAACAAGCGTTATTACCAATAATTGGAGCAGTTGGTGGGATGTTGGTTCCTGCACTAGTTTATGTTTATATTAATTTTGGTGATACCGAAACATTAAATGGATGGGCAATACCTTCAGCTACTGACATAGCCTTTTCATTAGGAGTTTTATCTCTTCTAGGTAGAAGAGTTCCTTTGTCATTAAAAGTTTTTTTAACAGCTCTTGCTATAATTGATGATCTGGGTGCAATCTTAATAATTGCATTATTTTATTCGGGTGATTTAAGCATCAAATATCTTTCTTTAATGTTAATAGCATTTTTAATTTTGTTGATAATAAATAAATTTAATGTCAAAAAATTTCTTCCATATTTAGTGGTAGGCCTTTTCCTTTGGGATTTTACTCATAACTCTGGAATCCATGCGACTATAGCTGGAGTTTTGTTAGCAATGACAATACCTCACAGAAAAAAAGAAAAAGATTTTTCATTATTAATTAAAATTGAACATGCAATAAGTCCGTATGTTGCATTTGGAATAATGCCTTTATTTGCTTTTGCTAACGCAGGTGTATCACTGGATGGACTATCTTTTTCATCCTTACTAGATAAAGTACCACTTGGTATAGTATTGGGTCTATTTCTTGGCAAACAATTAGGAGTTTTTGTATTTTCATATATTTCTATAAAATTGAAAATTGCTCAAATGCCAAATAATTCAAATTGGTTTAATTTTTATGGCGTAGGAGTTCTAACGGGCATTGGTTTTACAATGAGTTTATTTGTAGGAAATTTAGCTTTCGTTGAAAATATGCAGTACATGGATGGTGTGAAAATAGGTGTACTAACTGGGTCATTATTATCCACTTTGTTTGGCTACTTTTTGATATTACTTACTCCTAATAAATAAGTAATTTTAATGAAAAAATTATTAATAATTGGAATAACTGTAATAATGCTTTTTTTTAAAAATCACGCAACAGCAGAGTATGAAAAAGTTTTTTTTGATTTCAAAATAGACAGTATTGCTGGTGAAAAGATAGACTTTCAAGAATATAAAAATAAGGTAGTGCTTTTAGTAAATACTGCCAGTTATTGTGGTTTTACAAAACAATATGATGATTTACAAAAATTATGGGATCAATATAAAAAAGATGGTCTTATTGTTTTAGGAATACCATCCAACTCATTTAATCAAGAGAAAAATAACAATAACGAAGTTAAAGAATTTTGTGAAGTAAATTTTAGTATTAATTTCCCCATGTCTGTAATAACTGACGTTAAAGGAGATGATGCTCACGAAATTTTTAAATGGGCAAAAAAAAATTATGGCAAAACTGCAGTACCAAAATGGAATTTTTATAAAATTTTAATTAATAAGGAAGGTAAAATTGAGGATACATTTTCTTCACTTACCAACCCAACATCAAAAAAAATTGTGTCTAAAATTGAGAAATTATTACAAATATAGTTTTAAGCCATCATGAGCTGGAACTACATTCTTAGGCAATTTTTTTTTTAGAATTTCATAATCTATTTCAGAATGAAGGTTTGTAAGTATTGCCCTTTTTGGTGAAAATATTTTTATTAATTCTAATGATTTTTCCAAGTTCAAATGTGATGGATGATTTTTGTACCAAAGACAATCAATTACTAAATACTTTAATTTTTTAAAGAATTTATAATCCTTTCTATATATTTTACTTACGTCACTAATATATGCCAATTTTTTACCAAAGATGTAGCAAATACTATTAACTTTTCCATGCTCAACTTTTATAGATTTAATTTCAATTTTTTTTGATCCATCTTTAATCAAAATTTTATCTTTAACTAAATTCATTTTAAGTATTGCTGGATATTCATTGCTCAAATTTGTAAAACAGTATGAAAAAGTTTTAATTAAATAATTTTTAGTTTTTTTGTCTGCATATATTGGTATTGGTTTTTTATTCTTAATATAAAATACTCTTAAATCATTTATCCCATGAACTTGATCGGCATGCATATGGGAATATAAAACTTTATCAATTCTATCAATTTTATTATTAATTAATTGTGACCTTAAATCGGGAGATGTATCAATTAAAATATTATCAGTTTTTGTTTGAAGAATAGCAGAGCATCTGGTTCGGTAATTTTTAAAGTTTTTAGGATCACAATTTCCAAAATTACCATCAGGTCTTGGCACACCCATAGAGCTACCACATCCAAGAATTGTAAATTTCAAAGACATAGATATTATAAATTAAATAATAAATTGAAATTATATGAAGTAATTTTTTTCATTTTATTAACTTCAGTATTTTTTAAATTAGCTAACTTTTCTAAAGTGTGTTTTATATAACTAGGTTCATTTTTTTTACCACGGAGAGGCACTGGAGCTAAATATGGACTATCCGTTTCAATTAATAATTTATCATTCGGTATCAATTTAAAAGTCTCTTGTAAATCTGTGCTATTTTTAAATGTTATAATACCACTTGCTGAAAAATAACTACCTAAAGTTAAAAGTTTATGTGCAAATTCAGCTGAACCTGTAAAGCAATGCATTAAAATTTTAGGTTTAAACTTTTCATAACTTTTTAAAATTCTAAATGTTTCATTTTCCGCACTTCTTGAGTGTACAATTATAGGCATATTAAGGTGAATAGATGCTTCTATATGTATTTTAAAACTTGCTAATTGTTTTTCTTTATCTGAATGATTATAGTAAAAGTCTAATCCACTTTCTCCTATACCAATAATTTTGTTATTTTTTTTAACATTATTTATTATTTCTTCTTTGGTTACGATATTATCAGAACATTCATGAGGATGAATACCAAAAGTTCCATAAATTATAGGATCAAAATTAATAATTTTTAATATTTTTTCAAAACTATTAATGGTAGTACAGATTGATAAAATTTTTTCAATACCAACATCTTTTGATCTATAAATAACATTTTTAAGATCGCTATACATAGGTTCATGATCTAAATGACAGTGTGAATCAATCATTTTTTTCTATTTTCTTAATTAAAATATCAATTTTTTTAATTTTATTATTAGATTTTAAACTTTCATGATTTTTAATTGATTCAAATAAAAGATCATTTTGTTTTAAATTAAAAATTCCTAACACTTTTAATGAGGTTTCTGGAATAATTGGATTTAATAGGACTGAAATTTTTCTAATAACTTCAAGTGAAACATATACGATTGTATTTAATCTTTTAATATCAGATTTTTTTTTCCAAGGTTCTTGATCATTAAAATATTTGTTTGCATCAAATAGACAGTCAACAATGAAATTTGTATAAGAGCTTAATTCCTGATTATCTATATTAAATCTTAAAGCTTCAACACTATTTCCTATTTTATCAAGTATAACTAAATCTTCTTTTTTGAAATTTTCTTTTTCAGGTATTAAAAGATTGCAATTTTTTTCGTTAAAGGAAATTACCCTTTGACATAAATTTCCATAATTATTTGCTAAATCACTATTTATACAATCTTCGAGTTTATCCTGTGTAATACTACCATCGTTTCCGAATGATACTTCTTTAAGCAAGTAGTATCTTAATGGATCTAGACCATATTTATCAACAATTTCTAATGGATCTAATATGTTGCCTTTTGATTTAGACATTTTTTCTTCACCAGATAATATCCAGCCATGACCATAAACTCTTTTTGGTGGAGGTAAATTAGCAGCTAACAAAAAAGCTGGCCAATAAATAGCATGAAATCTTAATATATCTTTCCCTATCATATGTATGTCAGCAGGCCAAAAATTTTTATATTTTATATTATCTAAGTCTGGATAATTTAATGCGCTTATATAATTAGTTAAAGCATCTAACCAAACATAAATTATATGATCATTATTATTAGGAACTTTTATTCCCCATGAAAAAGACTTTCTGCTAATAGACAAATCTTTAAGACCACTTTTAACAAAATTTATAACTTCATTTCGTCTAGACTTTGGTAGAATAAAGTTTGGATTTTCATCATAAAATTTTAATAATTTATTTTCCCATTTCGATAATTTAAAAAAATAAGATTCTTCTTCAACCCATTCAACTTTAGATCCAGAAGTTACAGAGATATTGATACCGTTTTCTTCTTTAATTTCATCTTCGCTATAAAAAGCTTCATCAGAAACTGAATACCAACCTGAATATTTTGATAGATATATCTCATCATTTTTTTCTAAAATTTTCCATAAATTTTGAACTGATTTAATATGCCTATCCTCTGTAGTTCTAATAAAGTCGGTATTTGAAAGATTTAGAGTTTTAGATAAATTTCTAAAAGTTTTACTTATTTCATCGCAGAATTTTTTTGGGTCGACTCCTTTTTCTTCTGCTGCTCGTTGTATTTTTAGACCATGTTCATCTGTACCAGTTAAAAACTCAACCTTATAACCGTCCAATCTTTTAAATCTAGCTATAACGTCAGATACAATACTTGAGTAAGCATGTCCCATATGAGGTTTGGCAGATGGGTAGTAAATTGGTGTAGTTATAAAAAAAGACTTATCCATTTAATACTTTACCATCAAATTCAATTAATACGCTTTCAAGATCTAAATTATACTTATGGCAATTAGATATTTTTGATAAAAAATAATTATAAAGATCGTGAATATTGCTTTTATGTTTTAAAGAATAAATCTTTTTTAAAAAATACAATTCTAAAAAATATGAAATATTATTAGTAATATAATTATTTTTTTTAAAAATAGATTTATCTATTAATAATTTAATAAATTTTTCTATTGTTATTGTTTCATCAATATTATTATTTTTAAAAAAATTATGCAAAGAAACTATGTCACCTGGAGAATTATAAATATTTTTAAAATCACTATTTAAATTTGTATAAAATTTATTATTTAAGAGTTTTTCTATTATTTCATTTCTACTATCATTATTTATAAATAAATTAAATTTAATACACCTTGAAGTTAGTGTATCAATTATTTTTTTTTTACTATCCTGAACTAGTAAAAAAAGAACTTTATCATTTGGCTCTTCAATAATTTTTAAAAGAGCATTAATTGAATTTAGATTTAAATTTTCAATATTATCGATCAATATAATTTTAAATTTATTATTAAAAGATGATTTGTTTGTATAATTAATCATTTCTCTAATTTTTGAAATTTGCGAATTTGACTTTTCAGCATTATTGGAAATTAAAAAAAAATTAGGATGAGTTCCATTTTTAATTAAATTATATGAAAAGTTATTTGGTGAAATTATATTATTTTCTGAATCATATCTATCTTCTTCTTTTTGAGAAAAAATATAGTTAATAAGATGGTATGCAAATGTAGATTTACCAATACCTTTATTTCCAGAAAAAATAATCTTATTTGGTAATTTTTCATTATCATACATATTTTTGATTGATAAAAAAAAATCACTATAACCATATAATTGTGTATTATTTTCAGGAATTAAATTCATATAGATAAAATTGAATTAACTTTTTTTATAATTATTTCTTTGTTTTTTGAAATACTTAAATTTGAATCAATAATTTTATAGTTTCGTTTATTCTTGGCCAGTTTTAGAAAACCATTTTGAACCTTTTTGTAAAAATTATTATTAAAACTATCATATCTATTTTTTACCCTTTTATTTATTCTTGATTTGAGATTTTTCATGTTAACAATATTTAAAAATGTAAAAGTAGGTTTAATATCTTTTAAAATAATTTGATTAAGCTTAATAATTAAATTTTTATTAATACCCATTCCATAATGCTGATAAGCTATTGTAGAATCGGTGAATCTATCAATTAAAATTACTTTTCTCTTGTAATGTTTACTTAAAATATTGTGAAAATTTTCATTTCTTGCAGCCAAGTAAAGTAAAAGATCAGTTAAATTATTAAATTTAGACTTTTTATTAAGTATTAGTTTTCTAATTTTTTCTGCATTTTTTGAACCACCAGGTTCTCTAAAGCTTAAATATTTAATTTTTTTCTTTTTAAAATATTTTTTAATATTTTTTAAATGAAAACTTTTTCCGGAACCTTCTACACCTTCAAATACTATAATTGGAAACTTATACATCACCCCAAATTAAGTAATTTATTGATTTTAAAATTCTAGATATAATATTCATTTTCTTAACAGATTCCAAAGCCAATAAATCATGTTCTGACAATATATTACCATCATATTTAATAATAAGTTTTGCTATTTTATCATCTTTTTTAATAGGAGCTTTAATTGGTCCATCATAAATAATTGTTGTTTCTAATTTTTTTAATCTGGCTTTTCTAATAGTTTTATAAATATCTGACTTAGAATAAACTTCGATTTTATCTTTTTGACCTAACCATACATCCAAACTAGTAAATTCAGTATCCTTTTTTGCTATTTCTATAGTATCAAAATTAGTTAAACCCCATGTTAAAAGTTTTTGTGATTCTTTAGATCTTATAGTTCTTGTTTCAAATCCACTTCCAACAGAAATTAATCTTCTATCATTTCTCTTAATAGATGAAGCTAGAGAAAATTTTTCATAAGCAAGAAATCCTGTTTTAATTCCATCAGCACCAATATTTTTATATAAAAGTGGGTTTCGATTCCCTTGTGTTATCGGATCACCACCTGTTCTATCCCACGTAAATTCTTTTTCCTTAAAGTATTCATAATAAAAAGGATAATTTTTAATTAAATAATTAGACATTATTAATATATCTCTTACTGTAGAAAGATTATTTGGGTGATTGATTCCAGATGAATTTGCAAAATTTGTATTAGTCATACCAATTTCATTTGCTTTTGCTGTCATAATTATTGCAAATTCTTCTTCCGTACCGGCAATACCCTCAGCCAAAGCTACGCATGCATCATTACCAGATGAAACAATAATACCCTTTAAAAGATTTTCCACACTAATTTGATCACCAACCATTATAAACATAGATGAGTATCCAGCTTGAGATAAGCGCCACGCATTTTCTGAAACAAAAAATTTTTCATCTAGACTTAATCGATTTTGTTTAATTAAATCAAAAGCAATTATTGTGGTCATTATTTTTGTCATTGATGCTGGGAATATTTTAAGATCAGCTTCCTTTTCGTAAAGTATTTCACCCGATAGATAATCTTGTAGTATTGCCGTTTTTGCCTTTATATCAAATTCTAATGAATTAACATTTGAGTAAAAAAAATTAGACAATAAAACAACAGATATTAAGAATTTTTTCATAATTTTATTATTTCAATATTTTCAAAATTAAGAGGTGATATATCATCATAAGCATTTTTTAAAGATTTTAAATTATTAAACGGTCCAAGGTAAACTCTAAAATTTGTGTTGGAAATTTTATTAATCCTCGAGTTATCAAGTTTAAGTTCATCTATGATTCTTTTTTGCATCAGTTTAGCTGTATCTAGATAATAAAAATCTGCAACTTTTATAATATAGCTAAATTTTCCTTTTTTTTGTTTTTTTTCTTGTTTATTTTTATTTGAACTTAAATCACTTATACTAACTCCTTCAACGGGTACTTTCGCAGCTACATTTTTTTCTTCTTCGTACATTTCAGCTTTTTTTGCCAAGAAAGTCGAGTTTTCAGAAATTGTTGTTATTTCAACATAGGGTTCAATTTCACTTAATTCAAGTTCATCAAAAATTCTTTTGGAAATGACAGAATTATAAAAAACTGGATATTTTGAATCATTGCCCACTGTTGCTAAAATGGATTTATTATTAATAAGACTAGTAATCTTAACCTTCGTATTTTTTTTTAGATTTCTTTGGAATATAATTAATGACCTATTATCAATTTTTTTATTCACTATTTTTTTCTTTTTTAGATCATCGGTAAAAAGAAGAGCGAAACCTTTATTTGAAAAAACTTCTACGGAAACAACACTTTTAACTTTTTTTTTATTAACAGTATTTGTTTCACATGAAAATAGAAAGAGAAGAATAATAAATAGGATTTTATAATTCATTTTTAAACTTATCCTTTAATGTGCAAACAGCTAAAGCAAATCTTAGAGATCTATTCCATTTAAGTATTAACTCATAGTTATCGAAAACTAAATAGGCGGGTTCTAATAATTTTGAACTTTCCACAATTTCCCTATCAGGTGTTATTATGCCAACAATTAAATTTTCATCAATTTTTAAATTTTTAGAATTAATTACATATTTTTTAAAATATTTAAATTTTTTTTTATTTTTAATTTTTTTTGCAGATGTATTAAGGTATTTAACTGGTATATTTTCTTTTAATTTAATTTTATAAAAACAAGGACCATGTTTTTTCCAGCCCAATTTATTAATATAATTAGCAGCTGATGCAAAGGAGTCTTCAGTAGACTTTAAATCAATCAAATCATCATTATTGTAGTCTATAGCATAATTATTTATAGTCGAAGGCATGAATTGAAAATTACCAAAAGCTCCAGCCCAAGATCCATACAGTATATCGCTATTAACAACACCAGCATCAATTAGTTTTAATATTATAATTAGTTCATTGGTAAAAAATTCACTTCTCCTCTTGTCATAACTTAATGTTGCTAATGAAGACAATATATCCATTTTTCCAAGATATTTGCCAAAATTAGTTTCGATACCCATTAATGATAAAAGTAATTCTTTTTCCACATTAAATTTTGATTCAACATTACTTATTAGTGAATTATTTTTATTAAATAAATCTACTCCCTTTTTTATTTTTGTGTCACTAGATCTTTTAGAAACATATGTATTCGTATCCTCATAAAATTCTGGCTGATATCTGTCGTATTTAATTACTTTAGGAAGATACTTTACTTTTGACATTGTTTTATCCAAAGTTTCTTTTGATATGCCTTTTTTCAAAGCATAATCTTTAAATGAGATTACCCAACTATTAAAATCTTCTCCAACAACAATATTGGTTGTATTTAGAGAAATTAATATAATGTAAAATATAATTTTAATAATTTTCATATAAATCTTTTAAATAAATAATGACAGCAATCCATATTAAAACAAAACTGACAAATTTTTGAGTAGAAAATGGCTCATTATAATAAAAAAAACCAAGTAAAAACTGTCCAGTAGGAGTAATAAAGAATATCATGCCTGACGGACCTAAACCTGCATGTTCAACTCCTTTTATATACAAAAATAATGGAATCACAGTCATTGGGCCCGCTAAAAAAAGCAAAAACATTAACGAAGGATTTGAAAAAGTAAAATCATTCGTACTGTTTTGAAAAATAAAATATAAAATTACAAATGCCAAAGGTAGTATGAACAAACTTTCAACAAACAATCCTACATCTGTGTCAACTTTAATTTTTTTTCTAACTAGGTTGTAAGAACTCCATAGTAATGCAACAATAAAACCAATCCAAGGAAATGTTTCAATATCAATAAATAGATATAGAGAAGCTAAAAATACTATTAGAAGAGAAGCAATTCTTTTTTTATTTAATTTTTCTTTAAAAAAAATATAACCAAAAAAAACACTTAATATTGGAAATATAAAATACCCAATACTTGCATCAATTATTTTATTTATAGAGACAGCATAAATCCAAGCGGTCCAATTACCAAATATCAATATTGATGTTATAAATAGATATATAATTTTTTTTTTATCTGAAATTACTTTTTTAAATATTTTCCATTTTTTAAAAAATATAGTTGTTAGTAATAAAATTAATGCAGTCCAAATACATCTATGCACGACAACCTCAAACGCACCTACTAAAGTAATATATTGAAAATAATAAGTTCCAAGAAAACCCCAGAAAAATGATCCTGAGCTTGAATAAAGTATACCTTTATTGAATTTATTAATTTTCATATTATTAAAGATATGCAATTCTTTATACTAAAGAGACACTTTAGAAAATATATTTAAGTATTTTTTAGTTGAATTTAAATTTTATAATTATAAAACCATTGCGAACGGAGAGATGGCTGAGCGGTTGAAAGCACCGGTCTTGAAAACCGGCAAAGGGGCAACTCTTTCCTGGGTTCGAATCCCAGTCTCTCCGCCATTAAAACTTAAATTTCTGAAATTTTTTAATTAACTCGGTCGTGACTATTTTGTCATTTAAAATATTATTTTTAATTTTCTTTACCCTTTCATCATCTAAACTAACTAGTAAATCTAATTCTTTTAATTCCGATAAATTTAAATCTTCAATTAAAGATTTAACAAAATTTGTCATTAATAAATCCATCTCTTTTGTGCCTCTGTATGAGGCTCTGTAGATAATCTTACTTTTAAGTTTTTCTTTATTATCAGACATAGATATATATATAAAATAATGAATAATTATGAATACTTATTAAAAGATATCAATACAATAAACGGCATTGGAACAAAACTTTCAAAAATATTTAAGAAAAAGAACATCAATACAATATTTGATTTACTTTGGAGTCTTCCTCGAGATTCAATAGATAGAACTAATGTGGTTAAAATTAATGAATTACAAATAGGAAAAATACAAACAATTACAGTAAATGTTATAAAATACAATTTTCCTAGAATAAGAAAACTACCTAAAAGAGTTTTTTGTGAAGATGAAACAGGTAAAATTGAATGCACCTTCTTTAATAGTTATGAAGGCTATATTAAAAAAATATTACCAGTAAACTCTAGAGTTACTATTAGTGGAAAAGTTGGTTACTATAAAAACAAATATCAAATAACAAATCCTACTTATGTATCTTCAGATTCTGAATCGATAAAAAAGATTTTTTCAACATACAATCTCTCAGAAGGACTTACAGAAAAAAAATATAGAAATGTTATTGACGAAGTTTTAAAAAACATACCTGACCTAAATGAATGGTTAAGTGACGAAATTTTAAAAAAATTTGATTATACTTCGTGGAAAAATTCAATATTAGATTTACATAATCCAAAAAATATTAAAAAAAAAGGAAAATTTTTAAATAGACTTATATTTGATGAAATATTATCTCATTTTTTAATTAATTCTAAAATCAGAAGAACAATTAAAAAAGTTAAAAAAATAAATAAAAAATTTAATAATAAGGAACTTGATAAAATAAAAGATAAATTTGGTTTTGAATTAACCGATGATCAAAAAAATGCTATTGAACAAATTAACAATGATTTAAAGTCAAATCATAAAATGTTTAGACTTTTACAAGGTGACGTTGGTAGTGGTAAAACAATTGTAGCATTAATAGCTTCAGCAAATGTAATTTCAAGTGGTTTTCAGGTATCTTTTATGGCACCAACAGAAATTCTCGCAAAACAACATTATACACTTACTAAAAAGTTGTTTGATAATAATATTAATATTAAAATTTTAACAAGCAAAACTGATCTTAGGGAGAGGAAAGAAATTCTAAAAGATCTTAGTGATAACAAAATAAATATATTAATTGGCACACATTCGCTTTTTCAAGAAAAAATTCAATATAGTAATCTTGGTTTAATTGTTATTGATGAACAGCATAAATTCGGAGTTAAACAGAGAAAAAAGCTTTCTGACAAAGGAGGTAAAAACTGTGATGTACTAGTTATGTCAGCAACACCTATTCCGAGAACTATGATTATGACTATTTTTGGTGATATGGATACTTCAATAATAAAAACCAAACCAAAAAATAGAAAAGAAATTAAAACATATAGCAAATTGGAAACCAAAACAAATGAAGTTATAAAATTTATAAAAAAAAAAATAGGTCAAAAAAATCAAGTTTTTTGGGTATGCCCATTAATTGAAGAGTCAAAAAAAGTAGACCATCAATCTTCTGTAGCAAGATTCCATGATCTAAAAAAAATTTTTAAAAACAAAGTTGGTCTTCTTCACGGAGCTTTGAGTAAAGAGGACAAAAACAACATATTGTTAAATTTTCTGAATAAAAAGATTGATATTTTAGTTTCTACAACAGTTATCGAGGTTGGTATTGATTTTCCTAGTGCGAATATAATAATTATTGAAAATGCTAATAAGTTTGGTTTGTCACAATTACATCAATTAAGAGGACGGGTCGGGCGTGGTGATAAAGAATCTTATTGTATTTTGATGTTTAAATCTAATTTAAGTCAGAATGCAAAAAAAAGAATAGATATTCTAAAAAAAACTACTGATGGTTTTAAGATATCAGAAGAAGATATGAAACTAAGAGGATATGGAGATCTTTTAGGGTTTAAACAAAGTGGATTGCAAAGTTTTAGACTTGCTGATCCAGTTTTAAATGAAGACCTTTTTATACTTGCTGAAAAAGAAGTTAAAAGAATAGAAAAAGAGGATCAAGACTTTAAAAAATATATGACACTTTTAAAACTATATGATCGAGCCGATATATTAAATGATATTGTTTAATTTTTTGGATTTGAGGTTCCTGCTGATACAATAAATTTTGAAGCTTCTTCAAAACTCATGTCTAAATATATAATCTCATTTTTTGGAAACATTAATAAAAAACCACTTGTCGGATTAGGAGTAGTTGGAACAAAAACGTTGACTAATTCTACATTAGTTTTTTTGCTAATTTCACCTTTATTATCTTTTGTAGCAAACCCTACTGCCCATGTACCCTTTCTAGGATATTGAACCAGTACTACACTTTTTTTATTATTTTTTTTACTAGCAAATGACTCGGTCATTTGACCTATGGCTGAATATATAGTTCTAAGAAAAGGAATTCTTTTTAATAAATCATTTATTAATTTTAAAATTCTTTTTCCAATAAACGATAAAGATATAAAACCAATTAAAGTTATAAAAATTATAGATAAAGCAATTTCCAATCCTGGTATTGAGAAAGGCAAATAACTATTGGGATTTATTTCTTCAGGTATAAGGTTAGACGAAATGTTTACTAAAAATATTGTTAAATATAATGTGAATCCTATAGGAACCAAAACTATTATTCCTGTAATAAAATAGTTTCTTAATCTTGCTACAAAAGATGACTTTTTTGTTCTAATTTTTTTCATTATAAAAATTATCTTTTTTATAGCAAATATTTAGATTAAATCGAGCATATCATTCAAATTTAATGTTGTTCTTTGTATCTATTGTAATAAATTCAGCTAAATTAAATAAATGGATAGAAGATTTTTTTTACAAGCTTTAGGATGTGGTTGTTTATCTCTAGGAATGTCTTCTTGTACAACTGTTCCTATTACTGATAGAAAACAGTTACAGTTAATACCAGAAGCTAAACTTAACGCTCAAGCAGCACAAATTTACGAAAAAGTTAAAAAAAAAGAAAAGTTAAGTGATGACACTAATCAACTAAATGAGATAAAAGAAATCGGTAAAAAAATTGAATATTCAATAGGTGAATACTTTGAGAGATCAAATATAAAAGATCCAACTATTGGATTTGATTGGGAATATATTTTAATAGATAATAAAAAGATTAAGAATGCCTGGTGTATGCCTGGTGGTAAAATTGCTGTTTATACAGGAATACTTGACATTACTAAAAACACTAATGGACTAGCGGCTGTCATGGGTCATGAAATTGCTCATGCTGTTGCTAAGCATTCCGTTGAAAGAGCTAGTCGTAATGTTGCTACAAATGTTGTTTTACAAGTTACTGATATTTTATCAGGAGGCAAACTTTCAACAGTTAATAGAACAACTGGAATCGATACTGTAGGATTATTAACACAGATGGGTATATTAAATCCATTTAATAGAAAACAAGAAACTGAAGCGGACTATTTAGGACTAATTTTTTCATCTTTGTCAGGCTACGATATAAGAGAAACTTCTAAAATTTGGGAAAGAATGAAGAAATCAAATAAAGGAAAAGAACCTCCAGAATTTATGAGTACACATCCATCATCTGATAATAGAATAAAAAAAATCAACGAATGGGTAAATGATATTGTAATAAATTATCCACCCATAAAAGAAGCTTAATTTAAATGGTGAGCCCTGTTGGACTCGAACCAACGACCCATTCCTTAAAAGGGAATTGCTCTACCAACTGAGCTAAGGGCCCAACGCGTTTCTTATATTGATTTTTTTTATTTAATCAATCTTAAATATTATAACTTATTTATATATTTATTGTGGAATTGTTGGAATGTGCCATTTTTAATATTATTTCTGATCTCAGTCATTAACTCCTGATAAAAGTTAATATTATGTAAAGTTAATAACATTGAACCAAGCATTTCATTTGTATTAAATAAATGATTTAGATAATTTTTAGAATATTTATTTAAATCAAAATTATTTGTTTTAGAATCAATTGGTTTGTTATCATTTCGATATTTAGAATTACGTATATTAATTCTTCCATTCCAGGTAAATGCTAGTCCGGTTCTACCAGATCGTGTTGGTAAAACACAGTCGAACATATCAATGCCCCTTTTAACAGCACCCAAAATATCAGATGGAGTTCCAACGCCCATTAGATATCTTGGTTTGTCATTAGGCATCAAATAAGTTATATCATCTAGAACTTTAAACATTTCATTTTGACTTTCACCAACAGCCAATCCACCTAAAGCATAACCATTAAAATCAATATCAATTAATTGCTCTAATGACTTAATTCTTAAATCTTTAAACAAACCTCCTTGAACAATACCAAAAATAGCTTTATGTGGATTATTTCCAAATGCTTTTTTTGATCTCTCAGCCCAGTAACTCGAAAGATCCATAGATTTTTTTATTTTTTTAAAATCTTTACTTTTTTTTGGACACTCATCCATTACCATTACAATATCTGAATTAAGAGATTTTTGGATTTTTATGCTCTCTTCTGGGCTTAAAATAAACTTTCTTCCATCAATATGAGAATTGAAAATGGCACCTTTCTCTCTATCTATTTTATTAAGTTTAGATAAGGACATAACTTGAAAACCTCCAGAGTCTGTTAATATAGGTAATTTACAATTCATAAACTGATGTAAACCACCTAAAGACTCAATTCTATCTGAGCCAGGTCTAATCATTAAATGATATGTATTAGATAAAATAATTTCACTTCCAGTTTTAATTAAATTATCAATAAATACCCCTTTGACTGTTGCTTGAGTACCAACAGGCATAAAAGCTGGAGTATTTATATTTCCTCTATGAGTTTTAATTAAACCTAATCTTGCCTTATTATCTATTTCTTTAACATTAAAAGAAAATTTTTTTAATGCCATTAATTTCTAAGTTATAAAGATTTAAAACTAATAATTTTATCTGGGTCTGTTACAGAGCCATTATTATCGGAATCACCTCTTTTAATTTTATCAACATGCTCCATACCTTCAATGACTTTTCCAAAGACAGTATATTGTCTATCTAAAAAAGGTGCAGCTTGAAAACAAATAAAAAATTGACTGTTTGCACTATTTGGATCAGACGATCTGGCCATCGAAAGAGTCCCTTTTTCGTGTGGTAAATCATTAAACTCCGCTGGCAAATCAGGTAAATTTGATCCTCCCATGCCAGCTCTCCTTAAATCAAAATCTTTTGAAGATGAATTACCAAATTTAACATCACCTGTTTGAGCCATAAATCCATCAATCACTCTATGAAAAACAACATTATCGTAAAGACCATCACTTGCTAGTTTTTTTATCCTTTCAACATGCTTAGGTGCAACATCTTCAAATAATTCAATTTTTACATCTCCATCTTTGAGCTTTAATATCATAATATTCTCCTGTGAATAAACGTTTGTAAAAAATATCAAATTAAAAAAAACTATTATATTAACTAGATATTTATTCATATTTTTTCTTTAATGAATTAATTGTACTCTTAGTAGTAAATTTTTTTATATCACCCTTAAATTCAGCAATTTCTTTTATCAATCTTGATGAAATAATTTGATTTTTAACATCTGACATCAAAAAAATCGTTTCAATATTACTGTTAAGTTTTCTATTCATACCCGCTAGTTGAAATTCATACTCAAAGTCTGAAGCAGCCCTTAATCCCCTTAAAATAATATTTGACTTATATTTCTTGCACAAATCTGTTGTTAAAGAATTAAAAGAAATTACTTTTATTTTTTTTCTATTAAATTTTAAATCAGAAAAAAGAGCTTTGTTAACAATTTGAATTCTTTCTTCAATTGAGAATAAATAATTTTTTTGACTTCCATCGGAAATAGCAACAATTAGATTATCAATTATTTTTAATGATTTTTGTATTACATCAATATGACCATATGTAATTGGATCAAATGTTCCTGGATATATTGCATTTTTTTTCATCAAATTAAATTATCATCAATTTTAATCGCCGAAACAACTTTTTCTTCACCAGAAAGTTTAATTATTCTGACTCCTTGAGTATTTCTTCCAGCAATCCTGATTTCTCTAACAGCGGTTCTGATCACTCTTCCTTTGTTTGTGGAAATTAATATTTCATCTCCTTCAAAAACAGGAAATGAGGAGGATACGTTACCGTTTCTAGATGAATTTACTATACCAATTATTCCTTTCCCCCCTCTATTTGTAACTCTATAATCATTATGATTAGTTCTCTTTCCATAGCCATTTTCAGTTATCGATAATATGAATTTATTTTTAGCTTTTAATTCATCTTTATTATTTTTATTTAATTTACCACTTTGCTTAATGCTTTCGTGGTTAATAATTGATAAAGAGACAATTTCATCATTTTTCTGTAAATTTATACCTCTAATACCTTTGGATGATCTACCTTTAAAAACTCTAAGTTTCTTTGATTCAAATCTAATACACTTCCCTAATTTGGTATTTAAAATTATATCTTGATCATCATTACATATCTTAACCCCAGCAATCTTGTCGTTACTATCCAGTTTCATTGCAATTTTACCCGATGTATTAATCGAAGAAAAATCCTCAAGATTATTTTTTCTAACCTTGCCATTTGCAGTAGCAAAAATTATATACATGCCTTTTGAATCTGTAGATTGATCAGGAAATGGCATAATTGAGCTTATTGACTGGTGGTTTTTTAGTGGCAATATATTAAATAAAGATTTGCCTCGTGAACTTAATGATCCTTCAGGAATCTTCCAGGCTTTGACACGATAGACTAACCCTTCAGAAGAAAAAAATAATACCTGAGTGTGTGTATTTACTGATAGCGTTTGAACTACAGAATCCTCATCTCTAGTAATAATTCCAGTTTTACCTTTGCCACCTCTTTTCTGCTGTTTAACTGTACTAAGAGCCCCTCTTTTAATATATCCTTGAAGTGTAACAGTAATAATAACACTTTCTTTTTGTATAGTCTCTTCTATATCATAATTAAGAACTGCATCGATAATTTGAGTTCTTCTAGGAACTGAATATTTTTCCTTTATTAATTTTAATTCACTACTAATAACTTTAAGTAATTCTTTTTTTGAATTTAATATTTTTTTATAATTTATAATTAAAAGTGACAATTTATTTATTTCTGATTCAATTTCGTTAATACCTAAAGCGGTTAATTTTTGAAGTCTAAGTTCTAATATAGCATTAACTTGTGGCTCTGTTAATGTATATGTGGATGAGCTTTTATTACTTTCAATTAATTTAATAAATTTTTGTGATTTTGAACTTTTCCATTTATTTTTCAGTAAAATCTTTTTTGCTTCATCTGGTGTTTTTGAAGATCGAATGATTTTTATAATTTTATCTAAATTTTCTACAGAAATTGATAATCCAATTAAGATATGAGCTCGATCTTCAGCTTTTTTTAAATCAAATTTAGTTTTTTTAATTACAACATCTTCTCTAAAAATCAAAAATTGATCCAAAAAATCTTTAAGATTACAAGTTTTTGGCTTGTTGTTGACAATTGCTAATGTATTAAAACCAAATGAACTTTCAATGGTAGTGAATTTATATAATTGTCTTTTAATAGTTTCTGGCTCAACACCAGTTTTTAAATCAATAGCAACTCTTATTCCTTCTCTATTTGACTCGTCTCGAATATCTCTTATGCCTTCAATTTTTTTATCTCTAACTAATTCAGCTATTTTTTCATTTAATATCGATTTATTTACTTGGTATGGTATTGAAGTAATAACAAGTCTATCTCTGTTATTTTTTAAATTTTCTACTTTTATTTCTCCTCTAATTTTAAAAGAACCTCTTCCTGTTTTGTAGCCTTCTTTAATAATATTTTTACCAATAATAATACCACCAGTTGGAAAATCTGGTCCTGGAATATGTTTCATTAATTCTTTAATTTTTATCTCTTTATTATTAATTAATGCTAAAGTTCCATCAATAATTTCGCCTAAGTTATGTGGAGGTATGCTTGTTGCCATACCGACAGCTATACCACCGGCACCATTTACAAGTAAATTAGGATATTGTGCTGGTAGTACTGTTGGTTCTTTCTCGGTTTCATCGTAATTACTTTTAAATTCAACTGTATTTTTTTCGATATCATCAATCAAAAACTGGGAAATTTTAGATAATCTAGTTTCTGTATATCTCATGGCTGCAGGTGGATCACCATCAATAGATCCAAAATTTCCTTGTCCATCAATTAGAGGAAGGCTCATTGAAAAATCTTGAACCATTCTTACCAATGCATCATATACAGCTTGGTCACCATGTGGATGATACTTACCAATAACATCTCCGACTATTCTTGCAGATTTTCTAAATTGTTTTGACCAGTCAAAACCACCCTTGTGCATCGCAAAAATTATTCTTCTATGAACTGGCTTTAATCCATCTCTTATATCTGGGAGCGCCCTACTAATGATTACGCTCATCGCATAAGACAAGTATGATGAGCTCATTTCATCATACAGAGAAATAGATTTTATATTTTTGTTATTAGTAATTTCGTCTTTTTGCATAAAAACTAAAATGGAATATCATCATCCAATTCGTTTTGTGATGACTGAGCATCTTGATCAAAACTTTGTTTATTATCTTGAGATGCTAAAGAATTTTGATTTCCGCCACCAAGCATAGTTAATGAAGAATTAAAACCTTGAATTAAAATTTCTGTTGAATATTTATCTTGACCCGTTTTTTCGTCTTTCCATTTTCTTGTACTTAATTGTCCTTCAATGTAAACCTGGGCACCTTTTTTAAGATATTGTTGAACAACGTTAACCAACCCCTCATTGAAAACAACCACTCTATGCCATTCGGTTTTTTCTTTCTTTTCACCTGTACTTTTATCTTTCCACGATTGGCTTGTAGCCAAACTCAATCTTGCAACACTTTTACCATTAACCATTTGTTTGATTTCAGGATCTGCGCCCAAACGTCCTATCAATAATACTTTATTTAAGCTTCCAGCCATAAATTTTTAAATTTTTTTGATTTGATTTTTATATATATATATCACAATTTTACTTGAATATTAATTTAAATAAAATAATGCAACAAAAAATATGATCAAAAAGATAGTTATTAAAGGTGCAAAAGAACATAATTTAAAGAATATATCTCTTGAAATTCCAAAGGATAAATTTATCGTTATAACAGGTCTTTCTGGATCTGGAAAATCATCTCTAGCATTTGATACAATTTATGCCGAAGGGCAAAGACGATATGTGGAAAGCTTATCTGCATACGCTAGACAATTTTTAGATAAAATGAAAAAGCCAAAAGTTGACTTAATAGAAGGTCTAAGTCCGGCAATATCCATTGAACAAAAAAATACATCTAAAAATCCAAGATCAACAGTTGCTACAGTAACTGAAATTTATGATTATATGAGAGTATTATATGCAAGAGCTGGTATTCCTTATTCACCATTCACAGGAAAGCCTATAAGTTCACAGACAATAAGTCAGATAGTTGATAGAATTAAAACATTACCAAAAAAATCAACAATTTATTTATACGCACCTGTAGTGCGTGGTCGAAAAGGTGAATATAGAAAAGATATTTTATCTTACAAAAAAAGAGGTTTTAGAAAAATTAAAGTAGATAACAAATTATATGAAATTGATGATGTTCCTGATTTGAACAAAAAAATAAAACATTATCTATCAGTATTAGTAGATCGTATAGTTATTAATTCATCACTTGGTAATAGACTGGCTGAAAGCGTTGAGACAGCTGTAAATTTAGCTAATGGATTATTATTTGTTGAATATGAAAACGAAACTTTACCAAAAAAATATAGAAAAATAGAAAAAATTATATTTTCTACAAAATTTGCGTGTCCAGAAAGCGGATTTACTATTGAAGAAATAGAACCAAGATTGTTTTCTTTTAACAGTCCATACGGTGCTTGTGAAGAATGCGATGGAATTGGGGTAAAGCTAAATGTAGATCCCAATTTAGTTATTCCCAATGAAAAAAAAACTATTGCCGATGGTGCAATAGTGCCATGGGCTAAAACAACAACTTTATATTATGCACAAACTCTGTCCTCACTATCAAAACATTATAATTTTTCATTAGATCAAAAATGGGAAAAACTTTCAAAAAAGATTCAAGATATAATTCTTTATGGTTCCGATGATGAGGAAATTAAATTTACTTATGATGATGGATATGAAAAATATTCTCATAAAAAGACTTTCGAAGGTGTAATCAATAATTTGGAAAGAAGATATTTAGAAACTGATAGCGATTGGAAGAGAGAAGAAATTTCTCAATATCAATCGGATACAAAATGTGAAAGGTGTAATGGATATAGGTTAAAAGAAGAGGCCTTATGTGTTAAAATTGATAACTTTAATATTAGTGAAATAACTGAAAAATCAATATTAGATGCTATTTATTGGTTCAAATCATTAGAAAAAAAACTAGATAATAAACAGCTAAAAATTGCTGAACATATTCTAAAAGAAATAAATGAAAGACTAGATTTTTTATTAAATGTTGGGCTAGATTATTTAACTCTATCACGGGAGTCGGGGACATTGTCAGGTGGAGAATCTCAAAGAATAAGATTGGCATCACAAATCGGTTCTGGCTTAACTGGAGTTTTATATGTATTGGACGAACCATCTATTGGACTTCATCAAAAAGATAATATTAAATTAATCAATGCGTTAAAAAGATTAAGAGATTTAGGAAACACCGTCATAGTTGTTGAGCACGATACAGAAACGATGGAAAGTGCGGACCACATAATTGATTTGGGACCCGAAGCAGGTAATAATGGAGGAAAAGTTGTTGTTGAGGGAACATGTGAAGATATTAAAAAAAATGAAAAAAGTATCACTGGTAAATATTTATCTAATAAATATTTCATACCAATTCCAAAAAATAGAAGGCTTGCTAAAAATGGTAGGTTTTTAGAAATTAGTGGTGCAACTGGTAATAATTTAAAAAATGTTAATTTGAAAGTTCCTTTAGGAAGTCTTACTTGTGTTACTGGTGTGTCTGGAAGTGGAAAGTCAACAATGATATTACAAACTCTATATAATGCATTAAACTTAACCTTAAATAACAATAAATCTAGAAAAATACCAAAACCTTTTAAAGGATTTAAAGGTATTGAGTTAATAGATAAAGTTATAGATATAGATCAATCTCCGATAGGGAGAACACCTAGATCAAATCCCGCAACATATACAGGTGCATTCGGGCCTATAAGAGACTGGTTTACAGCGTTACCAGAGTCAAAAAGTCGTGGTTACAAGCCTGGTAGATTTTCGTTTAACGTTAAAGGTGGAAGATGCGAGGCATGTGAAGGAGATGGTGTAATTACGTATGAAATGCATTTCTTACCCGATGTTTATATTCAGTGTGATGAATGTAAAGGTACCAGGTATAATAGAGAAACCTTAGAAGTAAAATTTAAAGACAAAAGTATTGCAGACGTATTAAATATGACTGTAGATGAAGGATGTGAATATTTTGAAAATATTTCAAACATAAGATCAAAATTATTAACACTAAAAAAAGTAGGACTCGGGTATATAAAAATTGGTCAACAAGCAACAACATTGTCCGGTGGTGAAGCACAAAGAATCAAACTTGCAAAAGAATTATCAAAAAGATCCACTGGTAGAACAATGTACATATTAGATGAACCTACAACTGGATTACATCAACATGATATAAAAAAACTATTAGAAATTTTACAAGCATTTGTTGCGACTGGAAATACAGTTGTGGTAATTGAACATAATTTAGATGTTATAAAAACAGCCGATTATATCGTTGATATGGGACCTGAAGGTGGTGTTAAAGGTGGACAAATAATCGCAGAAGGAAAACCAGAAGAAATTTGCAGTATAAAAGAAAGTTATACAGGTCAATTTCTTAAACATATTTTGAACGGTAAATTTAAAAAAACAGCTTAATAAAACTTTTTTAATAGTGTATACATTTACTTGATGGCGGATTTTTTTGGATCATTGTCGAAGGTTATACATACCTCTATAATATTAGCGGTACTTTTATTTTTGTTTCTATCTATAGGAAGCGGCGGATTTGCCTTTGATCAACTTTTTTGGAGTTGGTTATTTAGATATTTTCATGTTGTAGCTGGTGTAATGTGGATTGGTTTATTGTATTATTTTAACTTTGTACAAGTACCAAACATGTCCAAAATAACTGATGAACAAAAACCTGCTATTACAAAAGTTATAGCCCCTTCTGCGTTATTTTGGTTTAGATGGGCAGCATTAGTAACAGTGGTTACTGGTTTAATAGTTGCTTACCTTAATGGATATGCTCATGAAGCGATGACACTAGGCATAGGAAGTGGTGGTGGCAAATATACAGCTATAGGCATAGGTATGTGGCTTGGTTTAATTATGGCTTTCAATGTTTGGTTTATTATTTGGCCAAATCAAAAAAAAGTTCTGGGAATTGTTGATGCAAGCGCTGAAGAAAAACCAGCAGCTGCTAAAAAAGCATTAATTGCTTCAAGAACTAACGTTCTTCTTTCGCTGCCAATGTTATTATCAATGGTAGCAGCGCAAAATTTATATTAAATTTATTCTTTTTCTTCTTTTAAAATAGTTTTTTGAGAAACGTTCAACCTTACTAAAATAGGATTGGCTATATATATTGAAGAATAAGTACCAATTAAAACACCCAATATCATTGCGAACGAAAAGCCCTTAAGTATTGCTCCACCAAATATAAATATAGATAGAAGAGCTAGCAATGTTGTTACTGATGTAATTATTGTTCTTGATAAAGTTTCATTAATTGAAATATTCGTAATTTCAAAGATTTTAATATCTGAATATTTTTTTAAATTTTCTCTTACCCTATCAAAAATTACTACTGTATCATTCATTGAATAACCTACTATTGTAAGAACAGCTGCTACAATAGATAGATTAATTTCAAAACCTAATAAGGAAAAAAAACCGAGTGTTATAACAACGTCATGAAAAACTGCACTAATAGCTCCAAGACTAAATTGCCACTCAAATCTTATCCATATGTATATAAGCATTGCACCTAAAGATAAAGCAATTGCAATTACACCCGATTTTAATAATTCATCACTAACTTTAGGACCTACACTTTCAACTCGTCTAAATTCAAAAACATTTCCAATTTCATTGGTTAGATCCTTTTTGATGTTTTCAATGAAATTTTCTTCAATAGATTGCTTCTTTTCAAATTTAATAACATAATCATTTTCTTTACCAAATTTTTTAACTGTTAAATCTCCAAGATTTAAATTGCTAAATGATTTTCTTAAATCACCAATAGTTAAAGTTTGATCTAAGGTTCTTAACTCAATTAAAGTACCACCCTTAAAATCTACACCGTAATTTAAACCTTTAAAGGTTAGTAATATTAAAGAAATTAATATTAAAAATAATGATAAAATATTAAATTTTTTATAAAATTTATTGAAAGGAATATTAGTTTTTTCCATTAAATCAATTTCTCCTTGTCTTTATTCTTAATCACATATAATGCGGTAAATAACCTAGCAATAAAATAAACTGAAAATAAAGTTGTTAAAATTCCAACACCCAATGTTAGTGCAAAACCTTTTACTGGACCAGATCCTAAAATAAACAAAATTATTGCTGCAATTAAAGTTGTTATATTTGCATCTAATATTGTTGTTCTTGATTTTACATATCCACTATCAAATGCTAAAATTTTATTATTTTCACTTTTAATTTCTTCTTTAATTCTTTCATAAATTAATACATTTGCATCTACAGCCATACCGACAGTTAAGATTATTCCTGCTATACCAGGAAGAGTTAGGGTAGCTTCAAATAAGGACAGAATACCTATTAATAATAATAAATTAGTAATTAATGTTATATTAGCAATTAATCCAAAAATTTTATATTTAACTATCATAAAAATCACTACTAAAATAAAACCAATGATTAAGGATAATATACCGGCATTTATTGAGTCTTGTCCTAAACCTGGTCCTACTGTTCTTTCTTCAATAATATTCATTGGGGCTGGTAAAGCACCAGATCTTAAGAGTAAGGCTAAATCAGTTGCTGTTTGAAAAGTAAAATCACCAGTTATCTGTCCAGAACCACCTACAATTGGTTCACTTATATTAGGCGCGCTAATAATTTTTCCATCTAATATTATAGCTAGTCTTTTTCCTACACCTGAAGAAGTAGCTCTAGCAAACTTTTTAGCACCTACTCTATCAAGATTAAATGTAACAACAGTTTGGTTTGATTGACTATCCATACGTGGTTGTGCATCAACCAAATTATCACCGCTCAGGATTATTCTTTTACTAATTATTGCTTCAGTACCATCTTCAAATAAAAGTTTTTCTGTTCCAAAACTTTCTTCTTCATTTAAAGTAACAAATCTAAATGTAAGGTTAGCAGTTTTTCCTAATAAACTTTTAATTCTATCTGGGTTTTCTAAACCTGGGAGTTCAACAAGTATTCTATCGTTTCCTCTCTTTAGGATATTTGGTTCATTTGTTCCTATCTCATCTACTCTACGTCTAACTATTTCAATTGCCTGATTTTGTGATGATGATTTTAATTGAACGAGACCATACTCTGAAAATTGCAAAATTATATTACTAGATGATAAAACTTTTTTTTCTTCTATATCAAACTCATGAGTTTTAAACCTTTGAAAATAAGGATTAATTTCACTATCTTTATCTTGTAGCAAAGATAGAACTTTATCTAAAGAATTTTCATCAATTACAAAAGAAATTTTATTATCATTTATTATTTTAAAATTAGTTGATCGTATATCGTTTTCCTTAAGAAATTTTTTTAAAGATGAAAGCTTATTTTGTAATTTTTGGATTATTACAGGTGTATTATCGATTTCCAAAAGCAAATATGATCCACCTTGAAGATCTAATCCTAAATTTATATTTCTATTAAAAATATTATTTTCAATTTTAATAAAATTAGATATTGCAAAAAAAGATACTAATAATGAAAAAATTAAAACTGAAATGATTTTTAATTTTGAAAAGTATAACACTTTATTTTAATGTTATTTTTTTGGTTCAGTATTGCTAACTAAAGCCTGTATTCCTGTAGATTTAATAATTTCTACTTTTACATTGTCTGATATTACAACTTCAACTTTGTCGTTATCTACAACTCTCTCAATAGTTCCAACAATACCACCAGATGTAATAACTTTATCACCTCTTTTTAAGTTTTCTACCATTAGCTTATGTTCTTTAACTTTTTTTTGCTGTGGACGAATTAAAAAAAAATAAAATATAACAAAAATTAAAATTAGAGGTATAAACTGCCCTATTCCTGATCCTGACATAAAATCCTTTGTAAATTAAAAGTTTTTTATACTATCTAAGTTATGAAAACAACTCTAATTATTTGAAATTTTTTCTAGATTATTCATGTAGGGTTTTAAAACATCTGGAATTGTTATTGACCCATCAGTATTTTGATAGTTTTCTAATATAGCAATCAGAGTTCTGCCAACAGCCAAACCACTTCCATTGAGTGTCCCAACAAATTCAGTTTCATTATTTTTATTTTTATATCTAGACATCATTCTTCTAGCTTGAAAAGTTCCACATGAGGAACAACTTGAAATTTCTCTGTATCTATTTTCTGAGGGCAACCAAACTTCAATATCGTAAGTTTTTTCAGCACTGAAACCCATATCACCTGTTGAAAGAACTATTTTTCTATAAGGTAATTTTAATTTGTCTAAAATCATTGTTGCACAATTTGTCATTCTTTCAAGTTCTTCTATACATTTGCTATTTTCAACGATGCTTACTAGTTCAACTTTATAAAATTGATGTTGCCTAATCATGCCTTTTGTGTCCTTTCCATAACTGCCTGCCTCTTTTCTAAAACATGGCGTTAACGCAACGAAACGCATGGGAAAATCTTTTATATCTACAATTTTATCTCTAACAATATTGGTTAATATAACTTCAGCTGTTGGGATCAAAAATTTTCTACCACTTTTTTCATCGACTTTAATTTCGAATTGATCATCTTCAAATTTAGGCAGTTGTCCTGTTCCAAACATTGTTGAATCATTGGCCATTAAAGGAGGAGAAATTTCTTTATAATTATTTATCTGAGTATGTGTATCTAACATAAAATTAGCTATAGCCCTTTCTAACAATGCAAGTTTATCGTTAACAAAAACGAATCTAGCACCTGTAGTTTTTGTAGCTAAATCAAAGTCTAACATTTTTAAATTTTCTCCTAATTCATAATGGGATTTTGGCTTAAAATTAAATTCTTTTATTGTACCTGATTTTAAAATTTCTTTATTAGCATTTTCATCTAGACCAACTGGAACATCTTTAAGTGGTAAATTTGGAATTGAAGACAATATATCTTCAAGTTTATTTTTTATCAAAGATTGTTCTTTGTTGATAGATAAAATCTTCTCAGAAATTTCTTTGGATTTAGCAAACAACGATTTATCTTGACTTTTTGAAATACTTTTTTTTTCTTGTTCAAAAGCTTCTTTTTGCTGAATAAGTGATCTATTTTTTTTATCTAAGACCAATATTTCATCTAGATCGATAGAAATATTTCTCAATTTAATAATATTTTTAAAATTATCAAAATCATTTCTTATATCTTTAATGTTATGCATTTTTTTCTTTATTTTTTTTCTCTATAAATTTTACAGAAATAATAGATAATTCATATAATAATAATAAAGGTATTGCTAAACCTATTTGTGTAACAGGATCGGGTGGTGTTAATAATGCCGCTGCAGCAAATATAATAACAACAACATATTTTCGTCTTTCTTTTAAAAATTGAGAATCAACAACTCCAATTCGAGCTAGCAAACTCAATACTACAGGTAATTGAAAACTTAGTCCAAATGCAAATATCAATTTCATTACTAATGATAAATATTCATTAACTTTTGCTTCTAGCTGAATGGGTAAAGCTGTATTTAAACCTGAGCTTTCAAAAGATAGAAAAAATTTGATAGCTAATGGCATTATTAGATAATAGACAAGCATACCGCCTAGTAAAAAAAGTATTGGTGTAATTACAAGATAAGGCATTATAGCTGATTTTTCATCCTCATAAAGACCTGGAGCGATAAATTTCCATATTTGAATTAAAATAATCGGACTGGTAAAAAAAAATGCTGCAAAAAAAGAAACTTTTAAATATGTAAGAAAAGTTTCTTGTAAAGCTGTAAAAATAAGTCTTCTATTAGTATCATCATTTTTCACTGCTTGTGCATAAGGGTCTACAAGAAATCCATAAATATATTCTGAAAAATAATAACAAATAATAAAAAGTATTGATAAAAAAATTAATGAATGAATTAATCTTTTTCTAAGTTCGGTAAGATGACTAAAAAAACCTCCTTCAGTCTGATTTTTGCTCATCTTTATCCTTTTCTTTACTTACATTAAAATCTTCATTTAAATTTTTATCAATTGTATCTTCCGTAATAGAGCTAACTTCATTTTGAACGTTACTAACATATCTTTTAACACTTCCAATCCATGATCCAACTTTTTTTAGCATTAATGGAAAATCTTTTGGGCCAACAACTATAATTGCTACAGCTACAATAATTAAAATTTCAAACCAGCCAATTGTTGGCATTTGAATTACTCTTTTTTATCTATGTCTTGATTTTCAGAGGTGTCTTGATTTTCGGAGATATTTTTCTGAGTTCCCTCTTCATTAACATCAGAAGCCATACCTTTTTTAAAACTTTTTATTCCTTTTGCAACATCTCCCATAAGACTAGAAATTTTGCCTCTACCAAAAAGAAGAACAACAAGTATAACTACAATTGCTATTTGCCAAAAACCTATGCTCATACAAGTGTTATAAACATATTATATAATAATTAAAGTTTTTTTTATTTATCATCATCATTTTTAAGAGTGCTATTTAACATTTCATCAATATCAGAGTATATATTTTCCTTTTTTTCCTCTTGTTCCTTATAAAATTTACCTGTTCCAAATATTGTTGAATCTACATTAGCAGCATCTATAAGACCAGCTGTACCTAACTCATCAATAGTTGGAAGATCTGATAATTTTTGTAAATTAAAATGACTTAAAAATTCTTCGGTTGTACCATACTGAATTGGTTTTCCAGGAACCTCTTTTCTTCCTTGTGTTCTAACCCAATTCAATTCCATCAATATTTCAAGCGTATTAGTTCCGAAAGCTACACCTCTTATTTCTTCAATTTCTGCTCTAGTTACTGGTTGGTGGTAAACAATGATTGATAAAGTTTCTATAGCAGCTTTAGACAGTTTTTTTTCTACTGTTTTTTGCTCAGACATTAGACCTGATAAACTTTGAGAAGTTCTAAAAGACCATTTATTAGAAATACAAATTAAATTAATTCCTCTATTTTGATAAATTTTTTGTAACTTATTAAGAATATTAAGTACATTAATTTTTTTTGGGACTTTTGATTCAATCGTATCAATATCCAAAGGCTCAGCAGCAGCAAATAAAATTGCTTCAACTTCTTTCTCACCTTCACTTAAACCTGTTGGAAAATTAACAATATTATTTTTTTTTATTTTTTTCATTTATTTTCCTTAACAAAGATATCGTCAAATAAATTTTTTTGTTTAATTGATAAATTTCCTTCTTTTACAAGCTCTAAAGACGCGGTAAAAATTCCTGCTTTCTCAGTTCTCTTTAAATTTTCAGATTTTAATGTTTTATTAGGTAGTAACTCATTAATATTTATCCAATTATTTAATTTACCAAAAAATTCTTTAATTCTTTTAATACCTTCTTCAGTTGTAAATACTGGAAGTCTTGGAATATTCATTTTTTGAAATTCTCTTGACATAATTACTCCTGAATAAGTTTTTAAGATTTCAAAAACAGTTAATGAATATTTTTCACTATATATAGATTTAATTTTACCTCTAATTCCTCTCATAAAAACATCTTTTCCCAATCTATTTCTCTTTAGCATTTGATCAGATAATAATCTTATCAACTCAAGTTTTTTTAATTGTAATTTAAGTTTTTCAGCAACTTCTAAGGCTTTAAATTCTTCTTCGTCAGATTCAGGTAGTAATAGTTTGGACTTTAAATAAGTTAACCAAGTAGCCATTAACAAATATTCCGAAGCTAATTCTAAGTTTATTTTTTCATTTGATTTAATAAAATCAAGAAATTGATCAACTAAAGTTGTAATAGAAATTTTTTCTAGATCAACTTTTTGTGATTTTGCTAAATCTAACAGAACTTCCAAAGGTCCATTAAAATTATTAAGATTTACGTTAAATGAAAGAGAATCGTTCATAAGATACATTATCTAATTATATTTAATAATTGCGATGTTTTTTTTATAACAAAGTTACTTAATATTGGTGAGTTTTTTGCAACTATTAACATTTCGTTATATTTTCCATTACAATGTAAAACTAAATCACAACCAGCTTTAAAAGCTTGAGTTGTATTTTTTGATACAGAATATTTGAGCGCTTTCATTGATATATCGTCCGACATAATCAAATTTTTAAACAATATTTTTTTTCTGATTATATTAAGAATTTTCTTAGAATGGGTAACAGTATTTTTTTTATCAATAGAGCTAAACATTATATGAGCTGTCATAGCTAATAACGATTTTTGTTTTTTAAATGGATAAAAATCAACTCTATTTAAGTATTTAATATCTTTACTAACTATTGGTAATTTTTTATGACTATCAACTTTTGATAGGCCATGACCTGGAATATGTTTTATTACTGTAGCTATGTGGTTTTTGTGAAATTTATCAATACAAAATTTACCTAGCTTTGATACTATTAATGGATCAGATGAAAAAGATCTATTTCCAATAATTTTATTAGTAATTTTTCTTCTTACATCAAGAACAGGAACGGTGTTTATATTTATGCCTAATAAATTTAATAAATATGAAATTTGATTAATATAAGTTTCATAATAAATATAAAATTTTTTTTTATTACTTTTGTAAAGTTTATTAAAAAATTCTGCAGAAAAAATTGAGTTATCAATAAATTTACCCAATCTAGATACACTACCACCCTCTTCATCTATTAAAATAGGGTAATTGTTGTCATTGAATAATTTTTTAATATGAAAGATTAGGTTCTGAGTTTGAGAAATTGTAATAATATTTCTAGAAAACAATATAACACCCCAAGGTTTATATTTTTTTAAAAAATTAATTTCTTTTTGATTAAGTTTGGTGCCTTTAATACCAGTAATAAAACTTCTTCTTTTATTCATTATTTTTCAATAATTCCCAGAAATAATATTTTTTTTTATTCTTATCTTTTTGGTACTCGATGTACTCAATCATATCATCAGTATTACTCTCTAAAATAACAAGATTTACAGAAAAATTACCAATTTTTTCCTCTATTAAGTTTATTGATCTATAAGATTTTTTTTTATATTCATCTGAAAAATAGTATCTCGATACAAAAAAAATAAAAAAAAATAATACAATTAGATAAAAAACATATTTTAATTCCTTTATCATTACATTTTTTCTGGAGTATTAACACCCAATATATTCATTCCTAATTTAATAACTATTGAAACAGCTTTTAAAAAAGCAATTTTATCATCTGAAATTTTATTATCTTTATTAATAAATCTTTTATTTACATCGTCTTTCCCTTTATTCCAATATGAATGAAATTCTGAAGACAACTCATATAAAAATACAGGTATTCTATGAGGTTCCAATTTATTAGAAGCTGTTTCTAAACATCTTGGCCATTCAGAAACTTTTTTTAAAATTTTAATTTCATCATTTGTATAATTGTAAATTTGGTTTTTAATTTTTAAATCATCATTAATATTCAAATTAATATTTCTAAATACAGAACATATTCTTGCATAGCAATATTGAACATAATAAAGTGGGTTATCTTTAGATTTTTCTTTTACTTTAGAAAAATCAAAATCAAGCTCAGCCTCATTACTTCTGCTTAACATTATAAAACGAGTTGCATCTTTACCCACCTCTTCAATCAAATCCTCTACGGTTATGTAATCACCTTTTCTTTTTGACATTTTAAAAGGTTTGCCATCTTTAATTAATTTTACTAACTGACTTACTTTGCATGTTAATTTATTTTTTTCTCCTGAAATAGCCTCAACTACAGATGTAATTCTTTTTATGTATCCTGCGTGATCTGCACCTAAAATATTTATTAACTTATGAAAGTTTCTGTTAACTTTTGTATTATGATAAGCAACATCACTTGCAAAATAAGTCCACGATAAATCGCTTTTTTGTAAAGCTCTATCTTTATCATCGCCAAAATCAGTAGATCTAAATAATAGTTGTTCTCTTTCAGTCCACTTGCTTTGATCTTCACCTTCTGGGGCTTTAATTTTGCCTGTATAAATATGTTTAGTTTTTTTAAGTTTTTCAATTACCTTTTCAACCTCATTATCATTAACCAAAGTTGTCTCACTTATAAAATTATCATGCCTGATACCTAGGTCGTTTAAGTTTTTTTTAATTAAATTTAACGATTCATTAATTGAGAGTTTTTTTAAATGATTTTCTATATCTTTAAAGTTTTCAAAGTTTGTATCTTTGTTATTCTTTATAATATTATTGGCTATATCTTTTAAATAATCACCTGGATAAAGGTCGGGATTATCTAAAGGAAATTTCTCATCATACAATTTTTCTCTAATTCTTAAATAAACTGAATGATTAAAATGAAATATTTGATTACCATAGTCATTAACATAATATTCACGTTCAACAGTATTTTGATTAAACTCTAAAATATTTGAAATAACATCACCTAAAATAGCACCTCTGCAGTGACCAACATGTAAAGGACCGGTTGGATTAGCCGAAACAAATTCAACTAAATATTTTTTATTCTCTTTGTTAGATGCGCCATAACTATAAGGAGAATTAATTAAATTGTTAGTAAAATTATTCCAGTAATCTTTATTAAATTTAATATTAATAAACCCAGGTTTAGCAAAAGATATTTCTTCAATACTTTTATCTTCATTTTTTAAAAGTTTAATTAAAATTTGAGCCAAATCATTTGGTGTCTTATTGTTTGGTTTTGCAAGAACCATGGCAACATTGGTTGATATATCAAAGTCAATTTTTGGAGGAGTTGAATCTACATTAACAGCATCTAAATTCTCTGGAAGTATTAGCAACTTATCTTCCTTGGCTTTTTTGATAATTATTATTAATTTATTTTTATATTCTTCAAATATATTCATTTTAATGATTTATAAATATTTATTGCAAATCGATCGGTCATACCAGAAATATAGTCAGCTATAGATCTATATTTATTATGTTTATTTGTTGAAAATGTCAAAAATTTTCTAGGATTTCTTGATATTGCTTTAAACAATTTTTCAATTATTCTTCTACCCTCATTATTCTTTTTTAAAACTTTATTATTTTTATACATTTTAAAGCTTAAAAAATCTCTTATTTCATTAATTATGTTTTCATAATTAGAAGAAAAACAAACAAGTTTATTCTCTGACTTATAAACATCATTTAATTTATTAATTTTATTAAGTTTAAAGTTTATTAAAGAATTTTTTATCAAATCTTTAACCATAAGATTAATAGAATCTCTAACCATTTGATAGATTAAAATTCTATTATTAGTTTTTTTAAATTTTGATGAATATCTTTTTAATATTTCATTGAAAAAATTAATTTCTTTTAATTCATTAATTCTAAAAATGTTTGCATTAAACCCATCTTGAATATCATGATTGTTATATGCAATATCGTCTGAAATAGATGCAATTTGAGCTTCAATTGAAGGATAAGAGTTTAAATCAATTTTATTTTTTAAATTTTTTAGTCCAATCAAATTTTTAACATCAGTATCGTCATAATAAGGACCGTTATGTTTTAAAAGACCATCCAATGTTTCAACTGTTAAATTCAAGCCTTTAAATTTTACGTATTTGTTTTCAATAAACATCACTATCCTTAATGTCTGTAGATTATGATCAAATCCACCATGATCGTTCATGCATTCATTTAATGCTTCTTCTCCAGCATGTCCAAAAGGAGTGTGACCAAGATCATGAGCAAGGCTTAAAGTTTCAGTTAAATCATCATTTAAGTTTAAATATCGAGATATTGTTCTTGCAATTTGAGCAACTTCGATTGAATGGGTAATTCTAGTTCTATAATGATCCCCTTCTGTATTAACAAAAACTTGTGTTTTATGTTTTAACCTTCGAAATGCCGTACTATGAATAATTCTATCTCTATCTCTTTGAAATGGGGATCTATAGGGAGAATTAGGCTCATTTATAAGTCTACCTTTACTTTTAATAATCCCTATTTTTTTGTAGTTTTTCATTCTTTAAAAATGACAATTTAACATTATATTAGTAATATCAGTCTTATATGATGATTAAAGAAATTAAATTTACCGATAATGCATTAAAACAGATTAATGCAATGCTTTCAAAAAAAGATAAAGGATCTTTTTTTAGAATCGCTATTAAAGGTGGTGGTTGTTCTGGTTTTCAATATGATTTTTCATTTGATAATAAACAAGATGAAGATGATCTTAAACATGAAAACATACTAATCGACAAAAAATCAGCTGAACTACTGAAAGGATCTGAGGTTGATTATGTTAAAGAATTAATCGGAGATAATTTCAAAATCAGTAATCCACAAAGTAAATCTTCTTGTGGTTGTGGCGTTTCTTTCTCACTTTAATGATCATCAGTTCCTGGAATGTTAATTCAGTAAGAGCTCGAATTGAAAATATAAAAGAATATTTAAATAAATTTTCACCAGATATATTGATGATGCAGGAAATAAAAACTCCTGATGAAACTTACCCTTACGATGATATTAAAAATCTTAAGTATGAAAATTATGTATTTGGACAAAAAAGCTATAATGGTGTTGCAATTATTTCTAAAAAAAAATTAGATAGTATTAAAAATGATATTTTTAAAGATAAAAATAAACAATCAAGAATAATATCTGCTGAAGTAAAACATAAGAAAAAAACTATAACATTAATTAATATTTATACTCCAAATGGTAATCCTGTAGATACAGAAAAATATACATATAAACTTTACTGGTTGGATAGTTTAATTAAAAAATTAAAATCAATATCTAAGCAAAATGAAAATATAATTATTGGTGGTGATTTTAATATAATTCCATCAGCTGAAGATGTACATAATCCAAAGAGTTATGAAAATGATGCTTTGTTTAGATTAGAGATAAGAAAAAAACTAAGAGAGTTAATCAATTTAGGTTTTCATGATGCATACAGGTTTATTCATCCTGATAAAGAAGGCTATACTTTTTGGGATTACACAAGTGGTGCTTGGCAAAAAAATAATGGTATGAGAATAGATCATTTTTTAGTTTCAAGTTCTTTAATTGATGCTGTTAAAGATGTTAAAATAAATAAGTTTCCTCGTGGAAGACAAAAACCATCTGATCACACACCTATTGAAATTGAATTAGCTTAAAGATTTAATTTTATTAACAAGTTCTTCGTTTATATTTCTTGGACCTTTATCAAGTCTATTTTTATGTCTTCTTTCACCTGGAAGTCTTACACCTTCCATTGATTTCATTTTATCAAAAAATTCATTTGAATGTTTATCCCAATCATTTCCTGATAACTTGTCTGGAGATATTGCTAATATGAATTCTCCACCACTTGGAGGTCCGCCATCATTATTATCTTTAGCTGCTGTCTCATAGCTAAAATTATCACCAACAAGAGCTCCTGCTAATAATTCAACCATCATAGCTATCCCTGAGCCCTTATAGCCTCCAAAGGGCAGTAATACGCCTCCATCAGCTATTTCTCCAGGATCAGTAGTATCTTTTCCATCTTTAGTTAAACCAGTACCTAATGGAACTTTATGCCCTTCTCTTTTAGCAACTTGCACTTCACCCATTGCCATTGAAGCTGTTGCCATATCATAAACAACCGGAGTTTTTCCCGGTCGTGGCCATGCAAATGAAATTGGATTAGTTCCAAATAATGGCTTTGTAGCTCCCGCTGGTGCAACAGCAGGCTTGTAAGATGTACATGCAAAAGCAACTAAACCTTGCTCTGCTATCATTTCTGTTTCAGGCCACATAGCAGCCATGTGATGCGAATTATTAATAGCTAAAACTGCTACTCCATTTTCTTTAGCAGCTTTTACTAATTCTGGAATACCTTTGCTTAAAACTACTGGAGCCAAACAATTATTGCCTAAAACTTTTATTACACTAGGTGATATTTTTTTGATTTCTGGTTTACCTTTACCGTTTATTTTACCACTTTTTAGACCAGTAACATAAGCAGGCAATCTAAATAAACCATGAGATAATGAGCCATCTCTTTCAGCTTTCATTATTAAATCTGAGAGAATAGATGCTGTTTCATCATCACATCCATTAGCTAATAATGTTTTTTTAGCTAGATCAAATATTTCATCTAAACTAAGGGAAATTGTACTCATCCCTTTATTAGATATTATTTATAACAAAAGATCAATTTTAAATTAACAGCCTTTAAAAGATTTAGACATGTTCTTGATCAAATCAAAATATAAATCTTTACCTGGTTCTAGAGTTGCTCCTAATGGATCTAAAACGCCAGTTTTTATATTCATATCTTTTGCAACTGCATTTATGATATCAGGGTTAAATTGAGGTTCTGAAAATATACAAGATACTTTATCATGCTCAATTATTTCTCTAATTTCTGCTAATTGTTCTGCACCAGGCATAACGTCTGTATTAACTGTAAATGCACCCATTACATTTACATTAAATCTCTCTTCAAAATATTGATAGGCATCATGAAAAACGATAGATTTAAAATCTTTATTAAGATCAGATTTTACTTTTTTCACAAGTTTATCTAAATCTTTTTCAGCGTTTTTTAAATTCTTTTTATAAGTTGATGCATTTTTTGCATCATTTTCTATTAAATGCTCAACCATTTCATTTAATATTACTTTTGCATTTTCTGGATCTAACCAAATATGAGGGTCGTATTCACCATGTGCGTGACCTTCATGGCCATCCTCGTCATGTCCGTGATCATCATGATCATCTTCTTTGTGGCCATCTTCTTCATGTTTATGGTCATCGTGATCATCTTCTTTGTGACCATCTTCTTCATGTTTGTGATCATCGTCATGGTCGTCTTCTTTATGACCATCTTCTTCATGTTTATGGTCATCATCATGATCATCTTCTTTATGACCATCTTCATCGTGCCCATGATCATCATGACCATCAAAAATATTTCTTTCTCTAAATTTTAATTTATTTAACCCTTTTATTTCCATAAGCTCAATTTTTTCAGCTTTTTTGGCAATTGATTTTAATGGTTTTTCTAAAAAATTTTCTAAGTCTTCACCTACATAAAATATGATATCTGCTTCTTGTAACATTTTTGCATGCGATGGCTTTAATGCAAAGCCGTGTGGTGAAGAATATCCATCAACTATCAAATCAGGTTTACCAATGCCATCCATAAGATAGCTAGCTAGCGAATGTATTGGTTTAATAGATGCAACCACTTTTAAATCAGCATTTGCCGGTGTAAAAATAGTTAAGAATGATAGTATAGATAAGATAAATGGTATTTTTTTTAGATTTTTCATAGGTTAAGTATTAATTGGTTGTTATAATATAACATTATGTAATAATATAACATTAGAAAGTCAAGCGGTAAAATGGGAACAAATAGTAACACGTTAGTGAAATTAAAAAATGCAGGTTATCAGCAAAATGATAAGTGGCTTGTTAAGGGAGTATCACTAGAGGTTGAAAAAGGTAAAATTGTAACACTTATAGGCCCTAATGGTTCTGGAAAAAGTACAACAGCAAAAATTGCTTTAGGTATTTATAAAAAATTTGATGGTGAAGTTGAAAAATATACTAACAAAATTGGTTATGTTCCTCAAAAAGTTTCTATAGATTGGACATTACCATTAAGAGTTAGAGATTTTATGGTCCTAACTGAAAGTCTTAAAGAAGAAGCTATAGATGAGGCGTTATCTTTGACGGGCGTAGTACACTTAAAACATAAAAACTTAGGCAATTTATCTGGTGGTGAATTTCAAAGAGTTTTGCTCGCTAGAGCTATTTCAAAAAAACCAGAATTATTAGTACTTGATGAACCTGTCCAAGGAGTAGATTTCACTGGTGAAATTGCCTTGTATGAATTGATAAAAAAAATATCTGAAGAACTTAATTGTGGAATTTTATTAATATCTCATGATTTACATACTGTAATGAGTGCTACCGACCATGTGGTTTGTTTAAATGGTCATGTCTGTTGCTCTGGTTCACCTAGTGATGTAGCAAAAAATAATGAGTATAAAGCTTTGTTTGGTGAACAAGCTGCTCAAACACTTTCTATTTATGAACATAATCATGACCATGTTCATTCAAATGAAGGAGAAATAAAAAAAAATTAAATGTTTGATGATTTTTTTATAAGAGCTTTAGTAGCAGGAATTGGTGTTGCTTTTGTAACAGGCCCTCTTGGATGTTTTGTTGTTTGGAGAAGATTATCTTATTTTGGAGATACACTTGCGCATTCAGCATTACTTGGAGTTACAATGGCATATTCTTTTGAATTTAATATTGCTATTTCAGTTTTTATAATTTCATCTGTAATTGCTTTAATTTTAATTCAGCTCCAAAGAAAAACAAATCTTCCAGGCGATGCTCTACTCGGTCTATTAGCTCACTCCTCTTTAGCAGTAGGATTAGTAGTGATTGGATTTTTAACGTTTATTAGATTTGATATTATGGGATTACTATTTGGAGATATATTAGCCGTAACAGTTAATGATTTAATTATTATATGGGCTGGTGGTTCATTAATTTTATTAGTATTAAAATTAATTTGGAAACCTTTATTCGCATCAACAGTAAATTATGAATTAGCAGAAGCTGAAGGATTAAATCCTGATAGAGCAAAAGCAATATTTACAATTTTAATGGCTGCAATTATTGCAATTTCAATTAAAATGGTTGGACTGTTGTTAATTACTGGAATGTTAATTATTCCAGCTGCTATGGCTAGAAACATCTCAGACAATCCACAAAAAATGGTACTGTTTTCAATAATTGGAGGCTTGTTATCTGTAATAATAGGACTGTTTTCTTCACTGGAGTTTAATACTGCATCAGGACCTTCAATAATAACAGCATCTTTAGTTCTATTTATACTTTCATTATTAAAAATAAAACAATCCATTCAATTGAAAAACTAATGGACAACTGGTAAAATATAAAAAATGCAAAAACAAACTTTACTAACAAAAAATCAGCAAATTATTTTTGATTTAATTGATAAATCTCCTGAACCAATGAAAGCTTATTCAATCCTTTTTAATGTTCAAAAGAAAGGTATTAAAGCTCCGTTACAAGTTTATCGAGCATTAGATAAGCTAGTTGAAATAGGAAAAATTCATAAAATTGAGAGTAGAAATGCTTTTATTGCGTGTCACAATTCAAGTTGTCAGGTAGCAAAAGCTACTGCATTTTCAATCTGTGAAATCTGTGAAAAAGTAACAGAAATAAGTAGCGCAGGTCTTTCTAAATACTTAGCTAATTTCAAAGACAAAGATGGTATGAAATATAGTAAATACAATCTTGAGTTTTTTGGATTATGCAAAAAGTGTAGATAATCCTTTATTTTAATAAATTCTTAACATAACTGAAATAATAATAACGAAAGGAAATTTTATGTTTATAAAAAAATATCTAAAGTGGATCAGTACGTTTTTAGTTTTAGTAGGAATACTTCTTACAAATTTAAATATATATCCATTAAATATATATTTTCATGGATTAGGAGTTGTTGGATGGACTATTGCAGGATTTATGAGCAAAGATAAAGCAATCTTAACTAACTTTGGATTACAAATTCCATTGTTTGTAATTGGTATTTATAAAGTTATTTTTTAAATGAAGAATATATTATTCGTATGCACAGGTAATTCAGCAAGAAGTATTATTGCTGAAAGTATAATAAATAATGAGTATGACGATTTGTATAAAGGTTTTAGTGCTGGGAGTAATCCAACAGGAAAGATAAATGAGGATGTGAAGAATTATTTATTATCAAAACATTATGATCTTTCAAATTATAGATCTAAAAATTTTAATGAGTTTATTAATAGTCAAATTAAAATGGATTATGTTATTACAGTTTGTAATAATGCCAATAACGAAGTCTGCCCTATTTGGCCAAATAAAGATCAGATAATTCATTGGGATATAGAAGATCCTGTTAAATTACTTAATGAAACAAATGACTTAAATAAAAAAGATGAAATAATTGAAAAAGTTTTTAATCATATTAATAAAAAAATAAAGGAACTACTTAATGAAAAATAAAAGTCGTTATTTTCTTGCTGAACTATTAGGCAGTTGTTTTTTAGTAATGATTATTGTTGGCTCAGGTTTAATGGCAGAAAACTTAACTAATGACGTTGCTGTGATGTTAATTGCAAACACAATAGCAACAGGAGCAGGTTTATTTGTGCTTATTACAGTATTTGCTGATGTATCAGGAGCTCACTTTAATCCATTTGTAAGTATCGCAATGACAATAACAGGTAAATTAAAGAAGAAACTATTACCCTACTATATCATTGCTCAATTGGTTGGTTGCTTGATTGGTGTTGGTTTAGCTAATTTCTTTTTTGAACATGAAATTTATGAATTATCTACTAAGTCAAGAGATGGAATTTACATATTCACATCTGAGGTAATAGCAACATTGGGGCTTATAATAATAATTTTTGGCTCTATGAAGTCAGGAAAAATTGCTGTTGCTGCCAGCGTTGGTCTTTATATTACTGCTGGTTATTGGTTTACTTCTTCAACTTCTTTTGCAAATCCAGCTGTAGCATTAGCAAGAACTTTTACTGAATCTTTTACTGGTATTAGTTATTTAAATACTCCTTATTATATTTTAGCTGAGCTTGTAGGAATGTTAATTGCTGTATTTATTGTTAAAAAGTTATTTTTAGAGAAAAATTGAAAAATATAAAACTTACCAATCGAATAAGTTTAATTAACAAAAAATTTAAGAAAAAAGAGTTTTATCATTATCTTAAAACTTCTAATCTTTCATTAGTAATACCTAAGATTAAAGACAAATATATAGTAGTTTCTCAAAAAAGAGTTCCAATTAATAAAATTAATTATGAGTTTCCTTCTGGCATAGTAGAAAAAAAAGAAACAACTTTGCAATCAGCATATAAGGAATTAAGAGAAGAAACAGGATATAGATCAAGATCAAAATTGAGTAAAATATCAACTTTTTATACTGAGCCTGGACGACTAACTACTAAAATTACTGGTTATTACACAAAAGACTTAATTAAAATTTCGAAGCCAGAAAAAGATATTAGAATTCATCTGTTTAATCAAAGAGATATATATAAATTAATATTAAAACAAAAATTTAATAATAGTTCTCATATAGCAATGTTTTTATATCTAATAACAAATCTTAAAAATCAATAAACTACAGGTTGTATCAAATTAACTTTCAGATTTATGAATTATGTGATTAAATTAATCATCTAAAAAATTGGAGGCAAAAATGAGAAAAAAATTAAAAAAAAATGAAAAGAAAAAAACAAAAATTTTAAAATCAATAGATAAACTAAAAAATAAAATTACAGCTAAAGAAAAAAAATTGTCAAAAGTTAATATTAAAATTGCTAGTTTAGAAAAGAAAGTTGCAGAAAATAAAGCAAAAAAACTTGCTAAGAAAAATGCAGAGCAGTCTCCTGCATCTATAGATAATTAATATCAAATAAATCGTCTTACTTCCCTCTCAATAAAGAGAAGGAAGTAAGTGGTTAATTAACAAAATTTAATTACTAGGGGATTATAATGAGACTTAATATTTTAAATTTTATTAAAACGTTTATAGATAATTTAAATTACAAAATTATTTATTAATTGTTAAGGTTTAATGAATTTATATATTAAGACTTATATATATTAGATTTAAATAAAATACGTTCGATAAATTTAACCGAACGTATTTTGAGGGGTGCGTAATTCGAAAATTATCAGAAAAATATGACAGAAAAATTAACTAATTATTTAATTTAAATTAAAATAATGTTACAAAAAAAATATCACTCAATTAAAAGTAGTATTAAATTTAATTTATCTTGAATTATTTGAGTAAATTACTCTTGGTTCTAAAAATAATTCTCTAGCAAGAGCTTTAAACCTTTTAGTAACCTGTTTTGAAATTATTTCTTGATGTTGGGATGGAATTTTTAAAAATAAAGCATTACCTCTTTTATATAATTTAAACTCTTCAAGGAATATCGTGGATATCGAGGTCAATGATTGGGAAAATCTCAATGCTGCTCCCACTTGTTTGCTTGAAAAAATTTCATTATTATTCAAAAAAGTTAGGTATTCCATTTTTGGATTATATTTGATACTGCAGTAGCGCCAATAGCATGACAAAGCTAATTGTATTCTTTCTTTATGTGTCAGTCTAAGTAACGGAGTGTTTATCGTTTCTTGAAATACTAATTCAGCTTTTTGAAATGCTCCTAAACCCCAATCCATATGACTTAATACACATGCCAAATATAATAATTTCTTATTAAAATGCTCATTGCCTTCAAAAACTGGCTGAATAAAATCATAATATTTTTTATAATTCGATCCTAAATCACCTCTTTTTTTTGCAACATTTTCAAGTGCTTTATGAAAAATTTCTGAGTCTTTTACATCTTTAAAATAGTCAATTGATAAAGAACCTTCACGCAAACCACTTATAGAACAAATTATATTTTTTGGATTTGTAACTCTCATAATTTCATCAAGTATAATGCAACTATAAGGTAAATAGTGTGTTCTAGATTTTGAAATATACTCAACTGTTTTAAGTTTAGATTTATTAAAAGATGAAATTTTTTCAACAAACTTAGATAAAACATTATTATCAATACTATATTGATGAATTATATGTACTGGATGATTGTTTTGAAAAAGATGTAATTTAAATAATGCTCGCCAAGTACCCCCAACTAAATATAAATTATTAAACTTCTTTTTTGAAAGCCATTTTTCATCTCTCAATAATTTTTTGATATATTTTGCTAAATTTCTTTTTTTAACTATAGGATTATTTAATAATCTTAAAACACCAAAAGGTAATGAGGTTTTATTAGTTACTATATTGTTTTCAACTCGGGCTAATTCCAAACTACCACCTCCAAGATCAGCGACTAATCCATCAACATTTTCAAAACCTATTTTTACTCCCTCAGCTGAGCATTCAGCTTCTTCATCTCCTGACAATATATTAATCTTAGTTTTAAAAAGTTTTTCAACTTCATCAATAAATGGTTTTGTATCAGTTGCTTCTCTTAAAACTGCTGTTGCAATGATTTTAAGATTTGTGATTTTTGAAACATTTAAAATTTCAGAGAATCTTTTTAAAACTTTTAAAGCATATTCGGTACCAGTTCTGTGAAGTTTTTTGGATTTATCTAAATTTTTTCCAAGTTCACAAACTGCTTTTTCATTAAAAAAAGGCACACGAGAAGAACTGAAATCTTCATAAATTAGCATTCTTATAGAGTTTGATCCAATGTCTATTATAGCTAATTTTGCCTGTTTAAATTTTAAACTATTTTTACTTTTAATTACTTCCACTGTTAATCAATCTTAAGTGCAGTTGTTTAGGCTGCATTTTTAGTTTAGCTTTACCTCTTCCAGATAAGCTCGGATTATTCATAAAATATTCATGAGCTGAAAAGGAATCGATCTTACTATATTTAATTTTTTTATAATTACCATCAGCATTGAGCTCCCAGCTCTGATTAGTATCAAGATAATTTGCTAACATTATTTGATCTAAAATCTGTTCATGAACAGTTTCATTTTCAATTGGCACTAGAAGTTCTACTCTTCTATTTAAATTTCTTGGCATTAAATCAGCTGAAGAAATATATACTTTTGCATTTCTATTAGGCATTTTTTTTGAACCATTGCTAAAACAATAAATTCTAGAATGCTCTAAAAATCTTCCTATGATACTTTTTACAACTATGTTTTCTGATCTATCTTTAACTCCTGGTCTTAAACAACAAACACCCCTAACAAATAAATGAATTTTTACACCAGCATTCGAAGCCTCATAAAATTTATCGATAATTTCTGGATCTACTAATGAGTTCATTTTTGCCCAAATAGCTGCAAATTTTCCATTTTTAGAATTTTTAATTTCAGCATCAATATTTTCATTTAAGGTTTGCCTCATATTTACTGGCGAAATAGAAATTTTATTTAAATTTTTTGGTTTTGCGTATCCTGTTACATAATTAAAAAATTTCTCAACATCTGATGACATTTTTTTATTACAACTGAATAAAGACAAATCAGTATAAATTTTAGCATTTACAGGATGATAATTGCCAGTTCCTAAATGAAAATAAGTTTGTATTTTACCTTGTTCTCTTCTTAAAACTAATGAAGATTTTGCATGAGTTTTATATTTGGCAAAACCATAAACAATTTGGACACCTACTTTTTCTAAACTTCTTGATAGTTGAATATTTGCTTCCTCATCAAATCTAGCTTTAATTTCAATTAAAGCGGTAACTGTTTTTCCATTTTCTGCAGCTGTTATTAAGGCTTTAACTATTGGTGAATCTAGAGTTGTTCTATATAAAGTTTGTTTTATGGCTATAACTTTATTATCATTTGCTGCTTGGTTTAAAAATTCAATTACTGAGTCAAACGTTTCAAAAGGATGATGAACAACTAAATCTTTCTTTTTGATAGTTTCGAAAAAATTATCATTATATTCTTTTAATCTTTCAACTTCTCTAGGTGTAAAATGCTTAAATCTTAATTTTGGATTTTTTACTTTACATATTTGATCTATATCTTGAATTCCAACAAGGCCAGATACATCATAAATATAATCAGGATTTATTTCTAATTTATTTGTAATAAATTTTACCAATTCATTATCGCTATTTTCGAGAATCTCTAAACGAACAATATCACCTGTTCTACGTCTTTTTAAAGCCAATTCAAAAGATCTAACTAAATCTTCAGCTTCTTCTTGAATCTCTACGTCGCTATCTCTAATTACTCTAAAAATCATTTTCTTTTCTAAATCATGATCTGGAAAAATTTCATTAGCAAAAAAACTTATTATGTCATCTAGAATAACAAATTTCTTATGATTTTTTGAAGACTCTATTTCAATAAATCTAGATAATGCTTTTGGTATTACTATTATCGAGTTTAAAATCCTTTTTTTATTTTTTTTTCTTAATTTCATTACAAGTGCTCTTCCTTGATTGATTATAAATGGAAATGGGTGTGCAGGATCAATAGCTGATGGTGTTAATAAAGGATAAATCTCTTCTTTAAATATTTCTAGAAGTTTTTTTTTATCCTTAGTATTTAAATTAACAGGTTTTACTACACTGATATTATTTTTTTTTAATCCCATAATCAGTTGAGTAAAAATCTTGTTCTGTTTTTTTAATAGATTCTTAGTTTCAAGCACTACCTCATCCATTTGTTCATCAGGTGTCAAACCATCAGAACTTAATGAGTCAACTTCTTGTTTTATTTGACTATATAATCCAGCAACTCGGACCATAAAAAATTCATCTAGATTAGAACCAGCAATTGATAAAAACTTTACTCTTTCATAAAGAGGATTTTCAATATTTTGCGCTTCTAGAAGTACTCTATCGTTGAATTTTAACCAAGAAAGCTCTCTATTTAGATATTTAGATTTCAGCTCTTCTTTATGTTGTTTTTTTAAAGCAGTCATATATTTAGATTTTATGCATCAATTATACGTCATGAGACACGCAAAATCTAGTTGGGATGATTCAAGTATTAATGATTTTGATAGACCACTTAGTAAAAGAGGCAAGAAAAATGCAAAAATGATTTGTGAATTTTTTGTTAAAAAAAAATTTAAATTTGATTATGCATTAATTTCGTCATCAAAAAGAACAAAAAAAACTTTTCAAATTTTATCTAAGAAAATTACTAAACCAAAAAAAGTTAATTTTTCAAAAGATTTATATTTAGTTGATGAGAATATAATTATAAAAAAAATTAAAGAAATACCAAGTGAATATAAGTCAATTTTGGTTATAAACCATGAACCATCAGTAAAAAATTTAGTACGAAATCTTACAAAAAATCATAATACGAATAATTTTAAACTAATGAATTATAAATTCCCAACAGCATCATTTGCAGAAATTGAGTTTGATATTAAATCCTGGAATGAAGTTGAGAAAAAAGGAGTATTAAAAGAATTTATAAGGCCCAAAGATCTTCAAGATTCTAAAGAATAACCAGCTGATCTCACTGTTCTAATTAAAGGTTTTGTATTTTGTATGTTAATTGCTTGTCTTAATCTTCTTATATGGACATCTACTGTTCTAGACTCAACATATATATCTTCCCCCCAAACATTATTTAGGAGTTGTTCTCTTGAATAAACTCTTTTTGGATTTTTGATAAAAAAATCTAATAATTTAAATTCAGTTGGACCTAAAGTAATTTCTTTATCTTTTCTATAAACTCTTTTTGTAATCCGATCTATTTTTAAATCAGTAAATTCTACAATGTCTGATGATGATTGAGGCTTAGATCTTCTCAATAAAGATTTAATTCTAGCATTCAATTCTTTTTGACTAAAAGGTTTAGTTACATAATCATCTGCACCAGTATCAAATGCTTTTAATTTGTCTTCTTCCTCCCCTTTTGCAGTTAACATAATGACAGGAATATCATTAAACTTATTATTTTTTTTTAAATTTTTACAAATTTCAACACCAGATAATTCAGGTAACATCCAATCCATTAATATTAAATCTGGCTGTTTTAATTTTATTTGTTTAAGAGCATCTTCTCCATTTTCTGAATGACTAACTTTATAACCTTCTTTTTCAAGATTGTACTTTAACAAAGCAACAATTGATGCTTCATCTTCAGCTATGAAAACATGGGCTGACATAGATCATTTTTCTCCGGTTACAATTGGCTCGGTGCCCTTAGGTCTGTCGCCTTCTAAATACTCACCTTTAACTAAAAAATAAATTTGTTCTGCAACATTCGTAGTATGATCACCAATACGCTCAACGTTTTTGGTCACAAACAACAAGTGAGTTCCATCCTCTAAATTTTTTTCATTTTCTTTAAGATATTTTATAACTTCTTGCATACAAAGATTTGTTAGATCATCTATTTGCTCATCACCTTCCCAAACATTTATTGCCATTGGCGCAGATCTTTCTAGATAAGCGTCTAATGTTGATTTTAATTGTTTTTGAACATTGGTAGATACTCTATTTAATGAATCTACCAAGTTCTTTGGAAGATTTTCATTAAGCAAAAGTGTTCTCTTGGATATATTTTTTGCTAAATCGCCTATTCTTTCTAAATCTGAAGACATTTTCAAAGCCGTTACTGTCTCTCTTAAATCAATTGCCATAGGTTGTCTCAAAGCAATTAAATTTACAACTTGTTGTTCAATCAAAGTTTCATATTTATCTATTTTTTCATCTTCTTTAATTACAGCTTCTGCAATATCGCTATTTCTTGTTGTAATGGCTTGAATTGCTTTACCCAAAGCTTCCTCACATGCACTTCCCATTTTAATGATATTAGCATTGAGATTTTTTAGTTCTTCTTCGTAAGATTTAACTGTATGTGGTGCTTCAGACATTATCCAAACCTCCCGGTTATATAGTCCTGGGTTTTTTTATTATCAGGATTCTTAAATATTTTATCAGTAGATCCATGTTCTATCAATTGTCCTAAATGAAAAAAACCTGTATTTTGAGATACACGTGCCGCTTGAGCCATAGAATGAGTTACAATTATTATTGTGTGCTCTTTTTTTAATTCATCAATCAATTCTTCAATTTGTGCTGTTGCTATAGGATCTAATGCTGAACAAGGCTCATCCATTAATATAACTTCAGGTCTTACAGAAATTGCTCTAGCAATACAAAGTCTTTGTTGTTGCCCTCCAGATAATCCAGTTCCAGGTTCATGCAACCTATCTTTTACCTCTTCCCATAGTGCAGCTTTTTTTAAGCTAGTTTCAACAATTTCATCCATTTCTTGTTTTGATTGAGCTATACCATGAATTGTTGGACCGTAAGATACATTTTCATATAAAGTTTTTGGGAAAGGATTAGGTTTTTGAAAAACCATACCAATTTTTTCTCTTAGTCTTACTACATCACAGCTTTTATCATTGATATTAAAGTCATTAATTAAAATTTCTCCTTTAACACTACAGATATCAATTACATCATTCATTCTATTAAGACATCTTAGGAAAGTTGATTTACCACAACCAGATGGACCAATTAATGCCGTTACTTGATTTTCCTCAATATCTAAACTTATATTAAAGAGTGCTTGTTTTTTTCCGTAAAAAACATCAACATCTTTTGCTTTAATCTTTATCATTTTAACTCCATTTTTTCTCAAACTTATGTCTTATTATTTGGGCAAATAAATTCATTATTATTAAAAAGCCAAGTAAGACCATTATACATGCTGAAACTTTTTCTACAAATCCCCTTTCAGCACTTTCAGCCCAAATATAAATTTGAACTGGTAAACTTGCAGCAGGATCCATAGGTGATCCAGGTATCGTGTTAACAAAAGCAACCATTCCAATTAAAATTAGGGGTGCAGTTTCTCCTAAAGCTTGAGCTAAACCAATTATTGTTCCTGATAACGTACCAGGCATAGAAAGAGGAACTGTATGATGCATTGTGGTTTGCATTCGACTTGCTCCCATAGCAAGTGCTGCCTCTCTTATACTTGGTGGAACCGCTTTTAAAGATGCTCTAGCAGCTATAATTATTGTTGGTAAAGTCATTAAGGACAAAGTGATACCTCCAACCAATGGGGTAGACCTTGGTAGTTGAAATATAGCTAATAAAACGCCTAACCCTAATAGACCAAAAACTATAGATGGAACTGCTGCTAAGTTATTTATATTTACTTCAATAAAATCAGTGAATCTATTTTTAGGGGCAAATTCTTCAAGATAGATTGCTGCTAGAACCGCTACAGGAAAAGCTATCATTAAACAAACAAGTATAGAAAAAATTGAGCCCATAAATGAACTTGCTATTCCAGCTAGTTCTGCTTCTCTTGAGTCAGCATTTGTAAAAAAGCTAATATTAAATTTACTTTCAACATTACCATTTGCAACAAGTTGATCAAAAATTTTTAGTTGATAATCGCTTACTCTTCTTTGGTCTTCAGGTAAATCTCTTGGATAATTACCTTTAAAAACTTGATCTAAGTCATCAGATGCAGTTAGGTAAACTTCTTTGGTTTTTCCTAATAAATTTGGATCTTTTAATAATTCTTGTTTTATCTCTCTTTCAAAGAAATAAGAAACCATTCTTTTTAATTGATTTTGTTGATCCTCATTAGCGTTAGGGTCTAAATTCCACATTGATTGAAGTGCTATTTCGTAATAGTCCGCATCTTCGATATCTTGTTTTGTTGGATTTTCATCTAACATCATTAATTCAGCATCAAAATTTACTGGAACAATGAGCCAAGTTTTTTGAAAAGCTGAATAGCCAGTTGAAAAAATTTTGAAAATAAAGATTGTTAAAAATAAAAGTGCCATAAAAATTGCACTTTGACCGTATAAGCGAAATCTCTGCTCAGCCTTGTATCTTTTATTTAATAATTGTTCTTTATTTTTATTCATATTTCTCTCTATATTTTTTAACTACTCTTAAGGCCACAATATTTAAACAAAGCGTTACTAAAAATAATGACATACCTAAAGCAAAAGCAGCTTGCGTTTTTGGGTCACCAAAAGCTTGGTCACCAATTAGAATAACTACAATTTGAGCTGTAATTGTTGAAGTAGATTCTAATGGATTTAAAGTTAAATTAGCAGCTAAACCAGAGGCCATAACAACTATCATTGTTTCTCCAATAGCTCTTGAAACACCAAGTAAAATAGATCCAACTATCCCCGGCAATGCTGCAGGAAAAATAACTCTCTTGATTGTTTCTGATTTAGTTGCTCCCATAGCATAACTTCCATCTCTTAAACTTTGAGGTACACTTGTAATTACATCGTCGCTTAAACTTGAAATAAATGGTATGATCATAATGCCCATTACCCCTCCTGCTGCTAAAGCACTTTCAGCTGAAACTTCAAGACCCATAGAGGTTCCTAATTCTTTTAAAAATGGGCCAACAGTTAGGGCAGCAAAAAAACCATAAACAACTGTTGGTATACCAGCTAAAATTTCAATTAAAGGTTTTGCGTATTGTCTAACTTTATATGATGCATATTCAGCTAAATAAATTCCACTCATTAATCCAATTGGGATAGCAACGCACATAGCAATAAATGCAATAAAAAATGTGCCTGCAAAAATAGGGACCGCTCCAAAAGTATCAGAATACATTGACGGATCTAAAGCCTCAGAAGAATCTCTAACAAAAGCTTTTGCTGGATACCAGTGAGTTCCAAAGACAAAATCAAATAATGGAATTACTTTAAAAAAATCTATAGTTTGAAATATAAGTGAGAAAACTATTCCAACAGTAGTTAATATTGCGGCTAATGAAGCTGTAAATAAAACTGCGTTCAAAAATTTTTCAACTGGTTCTCTTGTTCTAGAATTAGATGAAATTCTTTTATACGCATAAGCAACAGAGGCAATAATTGCAGATAATACTATAACAACTTTTGAACTTTGAGCTATTGATCGAAGACTTAAATATTTTTCAGCTGAAGCTTCAATAAAAGGTGTAATTTCTCCAGTGAATTGACCTCGAGACAATGCTTTTGTTTTTTCGTATATTAAATTTAATTCATCATCAAGATAACCTTGATTTGAATAATCACTTAAAACTAATAGTTTTACAATTGTGGGCTCAAAAATTGCCCATAAAGAAAAAATTATAAAGGCTGGTATTGCACACCAGATCGCAAGATAATAACCATAAAATTGAGGTAATGCAGTTAATCTTTTTTTGGTAGATTGAATTGTGTATGCTTTTTTACGTCCAAAATAATAACTTGTGAAACCTAGAAGAACAATAAATGTAAACAATATTAAGTTCAAAGAATCTCCTTTATTGAGGACTTTACTCTTATTTTAAAAAAAAGGGGTCTAAAAAGACCCCCTTTTTAATCATTTGTTAACTGATGAATAATTAATTACCCATAGCAACTAGTTTGGTAGCATTAGTTCTAGTTGTTTTATACAACTTAGAGTCTAATGGCACTAAACCAATGTCTGCTAGGTAACCACCTTTTCCAATAGCTTTCTTTGTTGTGAATTCTTTCACAAACTCATGTAAGCCTGGAATTACTCCAACGTGAGCTTTTTTCACGTAGAAGAATAAAGGTCTAGCAACAGCATAACTGTAGTCTTGAATAGACTTCAATGATGGTTGTCCACCATCAATACTTGCTGCTTGTAATTTATCTTTTGCAGCTAAGAAATAACTGAAACCAAAGAAACCAAACATATCTTTATCTTGAGTTAACTTTTGGATGATTAAACTATCATTTTCTCCAACTTCAATAGCAGCACCATCTTCTCTGTAAAGTTTTTGAGGTTTTTTGTATTTTTTATTTCCAGCTTCAAAACCAGCTTTATAAAGAGCTTTAGCTTCTTTAGTCATACCTTTTTTCATTACTAAAGAATTCCAAGCATCTCTAGTTCCTGATGTTCCTGGTGGGATCATCACTGAAATTTTTTGTTTTGGTAAACTAGAGTCAATTTGGTCCCAAGTTTTATAAATATTTGGAACTAATTTACCATCAACAACTGTATGAGCAGCTAGTGCTAAATACAAATGTTCTTTAGTAAAGTTTACTGGTTTTGCATCTTTGCTGTAAGCTAATGTAATACCATCGTTACCAATTACGATCTCAACGATTTCATTTACACCATTTTTCTTACATAGAGCTTTTTCTTTATCTTTCATAGCTCTTGATGCGTTTGTAATATCTGGATGTTGTTCACCTACACCAGCACAGAATAGTTTAGCTCCACCACCAGTACCAGTAGACTCGATTACAGGAGTTTTAAAACCTGTACCACCAAATCTTTCAGCAACAACTGTTGCATAAGGGAATACCGTAGAAGAACCAACTATCTTAATTTGATCTCTTGCTTGAGCAACAGTTGCAATTGAAAGTGCAACTAAAGAAGCAATTACTATAGTTAGTTTTTTCATTATCTTTAATCCTTTCGTTATTTATTAATTAAAAGATGACTGACTCGTATAAATTTATTGAATCTTTAATATTACAGAATTGTTACACTTTTGTTAAAAAGGTAACTTTTTAGTTGTATTTTTTTGATATAATTATCTGATCAATATCAGTTTCTAGGCCACCAATACATGAAATAGGGTTTACCTGTTCATTAAGAGCGAGTTCATTGCTTGGACGTAAAGTTATTTCTAGTTTTACTAAGTTTACTAATTCTTCTCTAATTTCTTCATCATATCTCCAGCTAGGCCATGAGCTTGGGGTTGAAAATATAGAGGTTAAATAACTTGTAGCCATAGTATATCTATAATTACTCAAATTCTCATTCCTCAATAAAAAATCTCTTACAGAATTAAAAATATTCCTACATCTAAAAGAATCTGAAAAATAATTTTCCTTCTTGAGATTTTTATTCATAGGAACAGAAACAATTAAATCAATTGAATTTTTAGAATACGAGGTAACTACGTCTGTATAAAATTCAGCTTCAGTAACTTCTAAATGATCTTTTATAGAAGGATATGAAGTTTTTAAATCTGCTTCTAATCTAAAAATTCCAATATCAAAAACTGTAAGTTGCTGATTTCTTAATAATGTTGTGATATCTTTAGAAAAAACACTTGTTGTTATAGAGCTTAACAAAAAAGCAAAAATCAAAATATTTTTGAATATTTTAACCATATAAAAAATTAATTAAAATATTAACATTAATCAAGTAAAGAATTGTTAAAAAAAACCTTCTAAAACTATTATAATATAATACTTTTAAATTTAAGTTTTCGCTGGCAAATAAATTTGAATTTCAGTTCCTTGGTTTTCCTCACTTAGAATCTCATAGTGTCCACGATGTTGAGTAACTATATGTTTAACAATAGCTAATCCTAAACCAGTTCCACCAACCTTATTACTTTGTTCAAGATCTACTCTAAAAAATCTTTCTGTAATTCTAGAAATAAATCTTTGAGGAATGCCAACACCTTCGTCTTTAACACTGATCATAAAATTTTTTTCTAACAATTTACCATCGCTAATATTGCTTGATATAAAAATAGACTTGTTTTCATTTGAATACTTAATTGCATTATCTAAAAGATTAGAAAAAACAGTTTGTAATTTTTTTTTATCTCCAATAACAATTGTTGGATTTGCGAGAGATAAATTAATGTTTAATTTCTTTTTTTTTAAAATAATCTCAAAATTACTGATGATTGTTTTGAAAAGATCATTTATATCAACTAAAGTGCTTGGCCTTATATGTTCTTCTAATTCAATTCTTGTGAGTATTAAAAGATCATTAACTAAATTTTCCATTCTATTTGATTGATCAATGATTATTTTCATAAATTTTTTTTTAGCCTTTTCATCATCAGACGCTGGACCTTCAATAGTTTCTAAAGATCCTTTGATTGCCATTAAAGGTGTTCTTAATTCATGGCTTACATTGGCTACAAAATCAGTTTTAAATTTTTGTGCTTTTGTAATTTCAGTAAAATCTTTAAAAAATAACACAACAGAATCTGGTTCAGTAAATAAATGAGTTGGGCCAGGGATGATATAAATCTTATAAAATTGATATGATGGCAAGTCTATTTCAACATCAATATTTTTTGTTTTATTTTCAATTATAGCTTTTTCAATATTTTCTATTAATTCTGGTTTTCGAATTACAGAAGAAATGTTTTTATCAATTAAACTACTTCCAAATCTTTTTAATGCACTTGGATTGGCATATTTAATTATGTTAAATTTATTTAATGCAAAAAACTGATCCTCAAGTTCATCAATAATTACTCTTTTAGTTTTTTCTTCTCTTTTATTAATTATTGTAGCGGTATTTATTGATTTGTTTTTTTTTTGATTAAGTAAATATAGGAGATAAACTATAACAACTATAAGTAGAATGATGAAATATTCCATAAATTTAGATAAGTTAATTTTGCATCATTACTCTTTTTAATGCAAATAAATTAATAAAAGTTTACTAATGATTTGGTGAAATATTATTAAAAAATATTTTTGCTGTTTCTTCCCAAGTAAATTTTTTTGCAAATTCAAGACAATCATTTCGATCAACTTTCAAAGCTTTATGGGCTGAAACTTTAAGATCATTATCTAAACAATTTATTTTGGATCCTTCAAATATATCTTTAGGACCTGGAACAGGATAAGCAGCTACAGGAGTACCACAATTTAAAGCCTCAGTAACTACAATTCCAAATGTATCTGTTTTACTAGGGAATACAAAAACATCAGAAGATGCAAAATATGATGCAAGTGCACCATTTGTTTTTTCTCCTAAAAAAATATCTTTAGGGAATTCTTCTTTTAATTTTTTTAAATCGGGTCCTTTTCCTATTATTATTTTTGTACCTTCTAAATCACATTCTAAGAAAGCTCTTATGTTTTTTTCAACTGCAACTCTTCCAACATAAATCCAAATTGGTCTTTTGTGATGTAATTCAATTTTTTTAGGTTTCTTAAAGGCTCCATGATTTCCCCCTCTGGTCCAAGTAATCATTTTATTATTATCTATACCTATATCGATTAATTCTTTTCTCATGGATTCTGTTGTTACTAAAATTCTCTCGGCCTTGTTATGAAAGTTTGCTAAGAATTTTTCAGCCCATTTTGCTGGTATAATAGGAAAGTAAAGTTTTAGATATTTATCAAATCTTGTATGGAAACTCGTAGTAAACTTTAGATTATTTTTTAAACAATATCTTCTTGCCATCGTCCCTATAGGACCTTCGGTAGCAATATGTATTGCATCAGGTTTTATTTTCTTTATTAAACTACCAACTCTTGGCCATACATTTATAGACAACCTAATTTCGTTATATTTCGGCATCGGAAAAGTTAAAAATAAATGTGGTGTAATATATTCTATAATATGACCTTGTTCTTTTAATACATTGCCTGTTTCATGTAAGGTTCTTACGACACCATTTACTTGTGGAAAATATGCATCTGTCGCTATTAAAATTTTCATTAACTATGAAGCTTTTTTTAATTCTTCGGTTTTAATTGGTTTAATTATTTCTTTATTATCTAAATATTGTTCTCTTATTTTGTCCCAATATAATATTTCAAAACTACCATCATAATTTTCGGCTAATGCAGTGCAAGATTCAACCCAGTCTCCACAATTTAAATAATTAACCCCATTAAAATCTCTATCCTCGGCATGATGGATGTGGCCACAAATAATTCCATCAAATTTCTTTCTTTTTGCATAATCTGAGACTGTCTTTTCGTATTCACCAATATATTTGACTGCGTTTTTGACTTTATACTTTAAAAATTTTGCAAGAGACCAATATTCTTTTCCTCTCAACCTTCTAAAAAAATTAATTATTACATTCAATTTTAATAATAAATTATAGGCTATTGATCCAAGTTTAGATAACCATTTAGCATGTTTCATAACACCATCCCAAGCATCACCATGGACAACAACATATTTTTTTCCAGCATTTGTTTCATGAATTACTCTATTAACCATATGAATGTCACCAAAATGCATTGGAATAAATTTTCTTAACATTTCGTCATGATTACCCATAATGTAAAAGACTTTAGTACCATGTCTTGCTTTTCTTAAAATTTTTTGAATTACATCATTGTGTTCCTGTGGCCAATAGAATTTTTTTTGCATTTCCCAAATATCTATAATATCTCCTACAAGATAAAGATTTTCAGATCTTGAGTTTTTAAAAAACTCTAAAAGTTTATTTGCCTGACATCCCTTGGTACCTAAATGCACGTCAGAAATAAATATACTTTTGTATTTAAGTATATTAGGCATTTAAAAAACCTTTTTTTAACACAACTGTAACACGAATCATGTAATTCTTATTTCATTTGAATGTTACAAATTTGTTAAAAATTTTTTAAGGATTAATTATGTTGTATTGTTTAATTTACAATTTGAACTCTTCTGCTGGAAGAAAATCAAAGTTCATAAATAAAGTTTTATCTAAATTAAAAAAAAACAATTCTGTAGACTACTTTGAGACCAATACAATAAGTCAAGCTAAGAAAATTTTTAAAGATTTTAATAAAAAAAATTATGATCGACTAATAGTAGCTGGTGGAGATGGTTCAGTTTCTTTTGCAATTAATGAATTAATTAACAATGATTTTAATTTTAAAGACGATTTTGCTATAGGTTATATTCCTGCTGGCACTGCAAATCTACTTCAAGCTGAATTATCAATGAATAAAAAAGTTGATGATATAGTAAATGTGTTGGTTTCTAATAATTATAAATCCTCTAATCTTGTAAAAATTAATGAGAATTATTTCTTTTTAATGGCTGGTATAGGATGGGATGCAAAAATTGTTCATTCAATTAATTCAAAAATTAAAAAAATTCTTGGTAAAATTATTTTCGGCATCAAAGGTTTTCAATATTTCTTATTTATGAATAATAAAAAATTAAATGTAACTTTTGATGGGCAATTTTATCAAGCAGACTGGATATTATCTTCAAATACCAAATATTACGCCGGACATCATAAAATAAATAAAACAAATATTTTTGAAGATAAATTAGTCACCTATATTTTTAAGGATTTGACTAGGATCAGTTTATTATATTCTATATTCTTAATAATTCTTAATGGTGATTTAAGTAAAAACAAAAATGTTATTACTACTTATTCACAAAACATTACTATTGATGGAAATGATTTGATACCAGTTCAAATTGATGGAGATAATTTTGGTTCATATAAAAAAATTCATTTAAATCTATCAAATAAAAAAGTGAATTTTCTTGTAAAATAATTATTTTACTCTTCCATAAACATCTTGATATCTGACGATATCCGTTTCTTTTAGTATAGATCCAACTTGTGCTTCAATAATTTTCACTGGTTTTTTGTAGGGATTTTCTATTCTATGGATTGCTCCTAATGGAATAAAGATAGTTTCATCAGGTTTCATTGTAAAATATTTCTTATTTAAAGTAATTTTAGGTTTACCATGAGTAACTACCCAGTGTTCAGCTCTATGATGATGTTTCTGAAGACTTAATATACCTTTAGGTTTTACGTATAATTCTTTAATTAAGAATTCCTTACCATTAAATAAATTAACATAACTACCCCAAGGTCTGTGGAATACATTTTTCTTTTTAAAGTATTGTCTTTTATTTCTTCCATACATTTTACAGATTTCTTTCCAAGATCCTAAATCAGACCAAGGAATATCTAATTTTATAGCGTTTATATCTTTAGTTTTTTCTAATATTGCATAGTCGAAAGACTTAGCTGTTGCTTTAGTAAATGCTTGTTTGTTTAAATAATACACATTACTTTTATATTTTGCTTTTGTTATAGCTTTATTACAGTTTCGGTAAATATTTGGTTGGTATTTCTTGAAATTATTAATTATTGAGTCTTTTCTCAAATAAAACATTCCAGAATTCCAATAACCCTTTTTACTTATTATTTGTTTAGCTTTAGCCTCTTTTGGTTTTTCTATAAATCTAGTTACTTTGGTATTTTTTGTTAAAAAATAACCAAATTCACTTGAAGGCATTGTGGGTTTAATCCCAAATATAAAGATATTATTTTGAGTGAGTTTCTTTTGATTTTTTTTGATAGCTTTATTAAATAATCCAACCTTCTCTATCAAATGATCAGCAGCCAAAAACATTAAAGGTTGTTCGTTTGGAATATCTTTAATTAATGCAGTACTTAATATAGCAGGAGCTGTATTTCTTTTTGCTGGTTCTAAAACTATTTTATATTTTCTTATTTTGTGTTTCTTTAAGTGTTGTTTAACTTGTCTTAAATATTTTGCATTTGTGCTTATAATTGGAGCATCAAATATAGATGCTTTTACTCTCTCCAGAGTTTTGCCTAACAAAGTCCAGTTACCAAAGTTTATAAATTGCTTTGCTTGATGTTTTTTTTGCTTAGGCCAAAGTCTTGTTCCAGCACCCCCGCAAAGAATTACAGGTCTTATTTTCATTAAATATCTGCGTAAGTTTTTACTTCGTTTTTACCACCAGGATGAGTTGGAGCACCTAAATAAGCTGGTCCGACCGTTTGCGCATATTTCCAAAGTGTTCCATTTCCAAAGTTAATTTTCTTTGGTTTCCATTTTTTTCTTCTTTTAGCTAATTCTTTTTTAGTTAAACGAACATTAATTGTCCCCTTCTTCGCATCTAAATCAATTATGTCTCCGTTTCTAAGTAAAGCTATTGGTCCACCTACTGATGCTTCTGGTCCAACATGTCCAATACAAAAACCTCTTGTTGCTCCAGAAAATCTTCCATCTGTTATAAGTGCAACTTTTTCTCCTTTACCTTGACCGTAAATTGCTCCTGTTGTTTGAAGCATTTCTCTCATACCAGGTCCACCTTTTGGTCCTTCGTATCTAATAATTATAATATCACCGTCTTTATATTTTCTATTTTTAACAGCTTTGTAAGCTGCTTCTTCAGTATCAAAACATCTTGCTCTTCCAGTAAATTGCAATCTTTTTAAACCAGCAACTTTAACAATTGCACCTTCTGGAGCTAAGTTTCCTTTCATTCCAACAACGCCTCCATCTTTAGATAAAGGATTATTATATTTTCTCATAACTTTTTGTTTAGAATTAAACTTAACGTTTTTTAAATTCTCTTTCATAGTTTTGCCTGTAACCGTCATGCAATTACCGTGTATATATCCACCATCCATTAAAGTTTTAAGCAACATAGGAACTCCACCTGCTTTCCACATATCTTTTGCAACATATTTTCCACCAGGTTTTAAATCTGCAAGATAAGGAGTTCTTTTAAATATTTTAGCAACATCCATTAAATCAAATTTAATACCAATTTCATTTGCAATAGCAGGTAAGTGTAATGCGGCATTTGTTGATCCACCTGTTGCAGCAACAATTGTTGCAGCATTTTCTAAAGCTTTTTTTGTTACAATATCTCTTGGTCTAATATTTTTTGCTAATAAATTCATTACAGCTTTTCCACTAGCTAAAGCATATTTATCTCTTCTATTGAATGGAGCTGGAGTTCCAGCAGAATAAGGTAAAGCTAATCCCATTGCTTCTGATACACATGCCATTGTATTAGCAGTAAACTGACCACCACAAGCACCAGCAGTTGGACATGCTTTTAATTCTATTTTTCTTAGTGCGTGTTCTGATATTTTTCCTGAAGAATACTTTCCAACTCCTTCAAAAACATCTACAACAGTTATATCTTTACCATTTAATCTTCCTGGTAAAATTGATCCTCCGTATATAAAAACACTTGGAACATTTAATCTTACCATTGCCATCATTAAACCTGGTAAAGATTTATCACAACCAGCAACACCAACTAATGCATCATAACAATGTCCTCTAACTGTTAATTCAGTTGAATCTGCAATTACATCTCTTGAAATTAATGAAGATTTCATTCCTTCATGTCCCATTGCGATACCATCAGTTACTGTAATTGTACAAAATTCTCTTGGAGTACCACCTGCAGATTGTACGCCCTTTTTAACTGACTGAGCTTGTCTCATTAAAGCAATATTACAAGGAGCTGCCTCATTCCAAGTTGAAACAACACCAACGAAAGGTTTTGCAACATCTTTTTCAGTTAAGTTCATAGCATAATAGAATGATCTTTGAGGAGCTTTATCGGGTCCTAAAGAAGTATGTCTACTAGGTAGCTTTTTTTTATTAAACTTTTTCATTAAAGGCTTTCAATAGTTAAAGAAATTTTTTTAATATCATTCTTTAAATTACTATAATTAGTTTTTTCTTGCTGAACAATATCTTTTGGTGCTCTTTGAACAAAGCCTTTATTGCTTAATCTTTGTGATATTTTATCCATTTCTTCTTGGTATTTATTTTGTCTTTTCAATAAGTTTTCTTTAATAGCGTTTAAATCAACATTTTCATCAAAATAAATTTTAAATAGGTCTCCAGATATAATTAAGGACGCAGCAGGTTTATTTTGATCCTTTTTAAAGAAATTATTAATTCTACCTAATTTTTTAATAATAATTTCATTATTAATCATGAAATTTTGATTATTTTTTTTGATAGAATTAATAGATATATCAATAAATGAGCCAGGACTTACGTTAAGCTCATTTTTAAAAGATCTTATCTCAGAAATAATATCTATTATCTGCTGAACTTGTTTGTGATCACTATCTTTTTTAGATTTACCTGAGATCCAGTTAGATAACATTAAAAAATTCTTATTTTTGCTATCAAATTTATTTGTTAGCCATATTTTCTCAGTAACAAATGGTATAAATGGATGTAGCATAATAAGTATTTGTCTAAATACAAATGCAGAAACTTCTTTAACTTCATTTTTAGCTTTTAAATTGTCTGAAAAAAGAATTGTTTTTGATAATTCTAAGTACCAGTCACAATATTTATGCCATGCAAAATGATAGGCGTTCTTAGCTGCTTCATCAAATCTATAATCTTCTATATTTTTCTTTATTAAATTAGATGTTTGTAAAAGCTCAAAATATATCCATTTATTGATATTAACTTTTAATTTTGGAAGTTTTTTAGCATTTTTTAAATTACATTTGTTTTGTATTAAAAAATTATTAGCATTCCATAGTTTGTTTAAAAAATTCCTATATCCTTTAACCCTATCCTCAGAAAGTTTAACATCAGTACCAGGTGAAGCCATGGATAATAAAGTAAATCTTAAAGCGTCCGCACTATATTTTTGAATTAAATCAAGTGGATCTATTACATTACCTTTTGACTTGGACATCTTCTGTCCTTTTTCATCACGAACTAAAGCATGAACATAAATATCTTTGAATGGTTCTTTATTTAAAAATTCCATACCAAACATCATCATTCTAGCTACCCAAAAGAAAATTATATCAAATCCTGTTACAAGAACTGTTGTTGGATAAAACTTTTTTAAATATTCATTTTTGTTTGGCCAGCCAAGTGTTGCAAAAGGCCAAAGACCAGATGAAAACCATGTATCAAGTACATCATTATCTCTTATTAGTTTAACATCTTTTTTGTAATATTTTTTTGCTGATTTTTTTGCATCACTTTCATTTAGTTCAACAAAAATTTTATTATCAGGTCCATACCATGCTGGTATTTGATGACCCCACCATAATTGTCTAGATATACACCATGGTTCAATATTGTTCATCCATTGAAAATAAGTTTTTGACCAGTTCTCAGGAAAAAAGTTTGTCTTTTTATTTTTAACTATTTTTTTTGCTTTAACTGATAACTTCTTTGCATCTGCAAACCATTGTTCTGTTAAAAAAGGTTCAATTATAGAGTTTGATCTATCTCCATATGGAACTTTATTTTTAATATTTTCTTCCTTAACAAAATAATCTTTTTCTTTAAGTTCATTTAATATTTTTTTTCTAGCCTCAAATCTATCTAAACCAACATATGATGAAATTGCATTATCATTAATTTTTCCATCTTCTGTAAAAATATTAATAATTTCTAATTTGTTTCTTTTACCAACATCGTAATCATTGAAGTCATGCGCAGGTGTAATTTTCAATGCTCCACTTCCCTGTTCTGGGTCTGCATAATCATCTTCGATGATTTTAACTTTTCTACCAACAATTGGAATTGTAACAATTTTATTAACATACTTTTTATATCTCTTGTCTTTAGGGTTTACAGCAACAGCAGTATCTCCAAGCATAGTTTCAGGTCTAGTGGTTGCTATGGTTATATATTCAGTTGTTCCATCTATTGGATATCTAATATAATAAATTTTAGAATTAACTTCCCTTTGATCAACTTCTAAATCAGATATTGCGGTTTTTAAAACTGTGTCCCAATTTACTAATTTTTCAGCTTTATAAATTAATTTTTTTTTATGAAGATCAACAAAAACTTTGATAACTGCTTTTGATAGATTTTCATCCATTGTAAAAGCATTTCTTGACCAATCACATGAACATCCTAATTTTTTAAGCTGATTAATAATTATGTCACCATATTGATTTTTCCATTCCCATACTTTTTCAATAAATTTCTCTCTTCCTAAATCATTTTTTTTAATGTTCTCAGAATTTAACTTTTTCTCTACTAATGCTTGAGTCGCTATTCCGGCATGATCAGTTCCTGGTTGCCACAAAGTTTCATAATTATTCATTCTATAATATCTCGTAAGTAAATCTTGAATTGAGTTATTTAGAGCATGACCCATATGTAAACTTCCAGTAACATTAGGTGGTGGAATAACTATTGAGAATTTCTTCTTATTTTTTTTGGGTTTAAATAAATTATTCTTCTCCCAATATGTGTATATTTTATCCTCTACATCTGAATGTATATATTTATCTAAACTCATGGTATTTTAAGTTTATAATTTAATAATATGAATTAACAATAATTTTAGTAGTTTATTTAATAGACTAATTGCAAATTTTTTATATACAAATACGTTCAAGTTAATTTAATATGAAATTAAATGGCCACGTGGCGGAATGGTTACGCAGAGGATTGCAAATCCTTGTATCCCAGTTCGATTCTGGGCGTGGCCTCCAAAATAAATCTTGTTTTAATTTTGAAAAAAAGTAAGTTCAGGTTTTTACATTCCTCGGTAGCTCAGTTGGTAGAGCAGTTGACTGTTAATCAATTGGTCGCAGGTTCGAGTCCTGCCCGAGGAGCCAAAAATTAAACTGCCTTTGAAATATTATTTACTGTTCCTTCTAGTGATTTACTAAATTTAACTTTTTGTTCAGCTGTTAACTCACTATATAATTTCAACAAAAAATTATAGTTTATCGTCATATGTCCTTCTTTAGATTTTTCTATATTTATTAAATACTCTGAAAAATCTTCAAAAAAGTAATTTATTGGAACTTTTAAATAATTTGAAAGTTGTAATAGCCTTATCGAACTTACTCCATTAGTTCCTTTTTCGTACTTTTGTATTTGTTGAAACGTTACGTTTATAGCTTTTGCTACTTTAGTTTGAGTTAAACCAAGTGCTAATCTTCTTAGTTTTAACTTATTGCCTAAGTGTTTATTAAAATTATCTTCCATTAAGACCCCTCTTAAATATTTTATAAAGTACAATTGAACTAATTTTTTAAAGGTACTGCAATAAGAAAATTTATTAATTTTTATAAAAATGAGCTATATGCCGAATATATGTCAAGAACTTAAATAGCTATTTTATTAAGAAAATAAGACTATTGTAGTTTAGAAAGGTTATAGTATTTGACTTAAAAACAGTTTAGTTCTGTCATTTTTTGGGTTTGCAAAAAAATCTTTAGTTTCTGCTTTTTCAACTATCATTCCTTCATCCATAAAAATAACTTCATCTGCTACTTCTTTTGCAAAGCCCATTTCATGAGTTACAACTATCATAGTCATACCTGCCTTAGCTAAATTAACCATTGCATCAAGCACTTCTTTAATCATTTCTGGGTCAAGTGCTGATGTTGGTTCGTCAAATAACATAATTTTAGGTTCCATGCATAAAGCTCTAGCGATTGCACATCTCTGTTGTTGACCACCTGATAATTGACCAGGAAATTTTTTAGCTTGGTCAGCAATTTGAACTTGCTCTAATTGTTTCATTGCAAGTTCTTCTGCATCTTTTTTTGGCATTTTTTTAACCCAAACAGGTGCTAACGTGCAGTTATCTAGTATGGACAGATGTGGAAATAAATTAAACTGCTGAAAAACCATTCCAACTTCTGCTCTAATTGCTTCTATATTTTTTGTATTTTCTGTCAGTTCAGTTCCGTCAACTATAATTGTACCTTTTTGATGCTCTTCTAATCTGTTGATGCATCTTATAAGAGTTGATTTTCCTGATCCTGAAGGTCCACAAACAACAATTTTTTTATTTTTTTCTACTTCTAAATCAATATCTTTTAAAACTTGAAAATCTCCAAACCATTTATTCATACCTTCTATTTTAATTATTGGATCAGACATTTTTATCTATCAGTTTTATATTTTATTTCTAAATTGTAGCTATATTTACTCATTGCATAACAAATAATCCAGAAAATTATTGCTGCAAAAACATAACCTTCCATTGCATAACCTAGCCATTTGGGATTAGTTTTTGCTAAATTTAACATTCCTACTATTTCTAATAAACCAACAACAAAAATTAGCGGTGTATCTTTTACTAAAGCTAAAAAAGTATTAGCAATTCCTGGAATAACTAATTTTAATGCTTGAGGTAAAATTACGAAAATATGCATTTTCCAATATCCCATACCTAATGATTTTGCAGCATCATATTGACCACGTGGTAATGCTTGTAATCCTCCTCTTATTACTTCAGCAACATATGCTGCTTCAAATAAAGAAATAGCAATAATTACTCTTACAAGCTTATCCATAAAAAAATCTTCTGGTAAAAACATTGGAAACATAACAGATGACATAAATAGAACTGTTATAAGAGGAACACCTCTCCAAAATTCTATAAAACCAACTGAAATATATCTAACAGTTGGTAAATCAGATCTTCTTCCAAGAGCTAAAAACATTCCAACAGGAAAACAAAAAATTAAGCAGAAAAAAGAAACTATAAATGTTAATGACAAACCTCCCCAGGCGCCTGTTTCAACCCACACAAGACCAAACGCACCTCCTGAAATTAAATAGTAAATTAATATAAATGCTATAACTGGATAAATAACAACATAATATAAAGTTAAAAATTTCTTTATTTTTTCAGAAGGAAGTAAACCAACAAAAGCTAAAGCTATTAAAGCAATGAATGATATATTAATTCTCCATTGAAGTTCATTTGGATACATTCCGTATATAAATCTATTTAACCAAATTTTTATATACGTCCAACAAGCTCCTGTTCCAGTACAAGCTTCTTTTGTATCTCCCGATATAGTTGCATCAATAAAAAACCAACTAAGGAATGCTGGAAGTGATTTTATAATCGCAAAAATAATTAGTAGAGTTAAAACTGCATTAAATGCATTAGTGTTAATATTTTTATTTAATAAATCTAAATTTTTAATACCCGAAAATTCAATTCTAATAAAATGTAAGCCTACAGTTCCTAAAATTAAAGGTAATAAGAAACTAATAAAATTTGGTAAAAATGATGTAATATTAGTATTAAAAAAAGCGTTTAAGGAAACATCTAAAATAGAAATAAAAATTAAAAAAATACCTAAGTATAAATAAGTTTTTATATTCTCAATATCAGGTCTTAAAAAATTTAATTTATTCATTATTTTTCTTTAATCGCTATTTTTTTATTGTACCAATTCATTAAAACTGAAATTGATAAACTTATTGACAAATAGGTGAACATAGTTATAGAAACTATTTCAATAGCTCTTCCTGTTTGCATTAACGCTGTACCTGCAAAAATTAAAACTAAATCTGGGTAAGCTATAGCTGCAGCAAGAGAAGAGTTTTTTGTTAAATTTAAATATTGGTTTGTAGTAGGTGGAATTATAATTCTTAGTGCTTGAGGCATAACAACTAATTTTAAAATTTGTCTGGGAGTTAAACCAATAGATGCTGCGGCTTCTTTTTGGCCCTTGCTAATCCCTTGAATACCAGCTCTAACACATTCTGCGATAAATGTTGCAGTATAAAGACCTAACGCTAGCGTCAGGGCAATAAGCTCGGGAGGTATTCCAAGGCCACCTTTGTATTTAAATGATGTATTTGACATTTGTTCCAATACAGGAACTGAAAAATTTAACGAAACTCCACCAATTAAAAAAGTTAATAATGGTAAAATTATAAATAAGCCTACTGAAATAGAAAATACCGGTAGTTGTTTTCCTTCATTTTCTTGTAACTTTCTGGCATAGTTTCTAATTACTATAATAGAAATTATTGCAGCAATTATTGAATAAAAAAATATATCTAGATTTTCCCAAACAAATCTAGGAACAAATAAACCTTTAATTGTTAAGAAAAAAACTCCAAACATTGGTTCAGTATCTTGTGGTAAAGGTAATGCTCTAAGTGCTGCAAAGTACCAAAAAAATATCTGCAATAGTAAAGGAACATTTCTAAAAAATTCTACATAAAATGCTGCTGTTCTTTCAATTAAATAATTTGGTGAAAGACGTGCTATTCCAACTATTATACCTAGAATTGTTGATAATATAATTCCAATAAAAGCAACTAAAAGAGTATTTAATAATCCAACTAAATACGCTCTTGCGTAAGAATGTGATCCATCATAATCAATTAATGAAAATTGAACATCAAAAGAAGATTCTTGAGATAAAAAACCAAAACCAAACTCAATCCCTCTATTATCCATATTAACTTGGGCGTTATAGGTTAAAAATCCAAAAACTAAAATTACAGCTAATAATGTTACTAATTGTGGAATTATTTTGTTTAGCTTAAAATTCATAAATTAAAAAATGAAATACTATAAAAAAAGGGCTAGAAAAATCTAGCCCTTTTTAAAGATTATTAGATAAAAATTATCTTGCAGGTGGTACGTAAAGAATTCCGCCTTTTGTCCATAATTCGTTCGGACCTCTATCAGGCAAAATACCAGTGTCTGCTATATTTCTCTTATAACTTTCACCATAGTTACCAACTTGTTTAATAATTCTTAAACTCCAGTCATTATCTAGACCAAATGCTGCACCTAATTCACCTTCTGCACCAACTAATCTCTTAACAGCTGGATTGTCAGAAGTTTTCATAGAATCTGCATTTGCTGATGTTACACCGTATTCTTCAGCTTCGATCATAACGTTTAAAGACCATCTTACGATGTCTTCCCATACTGAATCACCTTGACGAACAACAGGACCTAAAGGTTCTTTTGATATCGTTTCAGGTAAAACTATATGATCATCTGGAGCACTCAATTTAATTCTTTGAGCCGCTAATCCAGATTTGTCAGTTGTGTAAGTATCACATCTTCCAGCATCATATGCTGCAACAACTTCGTCAGCTTTTTCGAAAGTTACTGGCTCATAAGAAATTCCTTTTGAATTAAAGAAGTCTCTCATATTAAGCTCAGTAGTTGTTCCTAGGTTAGTACATGCAGAAATTCCATCTTTGAAATCATTCACAGATGTATATCCTGAGTTTTTTCTAACCATAAAACCTTGACCATCGTAAAAGTTTACTCCAACGAAAGTAAGACCAATGTCAGCATCTCTAGAAAGTGTCCAAGTCGTGTTTCTTGATAAGATATCAATCTCACCAGAAGTTAGAGCTGTAAATCTTTCTTTAGCACTTAGTGGAGTGAACTTAACTTTGTTCGCATCACCTAGCACTGCAGCAGCTACTGCTCTACATACATCAACGTCAACACCAGTCCAATTTCCTGCTGCATCAGCATTAGAAAATCCTGGTAGACCTTGAGAAACACCACATCTTACAAAACCTTTTTTCTGAGTGTTTTTAAGTGTTTTTGATTTCTTAGCAGCCATAGATTCTGTTGTAAAAGCAAACAACATAGCAACTACTGCAGCTAAAGAAGTCAATTGTTTTATTAATTTAAACATTATTTATTCCTCTTGTTTATTTATTTGTTAACAAATAATTCAAAATTGAATTTGAATTAATATAAGTAAAGCAGAAACAAGAGGTATCATCAATATTAAAAAAAGCTTAATAGATAGGTAAAAATGGCGCGCCCTGAAGGATTCGAACCTCCGACCCACGGTTTAGAAAACCGTTGCTCTATCCAGCTGAGCTAAGGGCGCATTGAATGATGTTATATAATATAAATTTAATTTTTAAAAAGAAATTTTTTAGCAATAATCAATATTGTTAACAATTCAACTCTTCCTACAATCATAAATATCATCATAATGACTTTTGAATAAGAATTTAATTCAGAAAAATCAAAACTATTAAGTCCATACATTGCTGAATTAACAGTATTCATTAGAGTTAATATTCCAAGTTTAAAAGAATTTTCAAAGCTTGTTCCAAAAATTGAAAGAAGTGACGAGATTACAAGCAATGAAATCATAAATATTAAAATTGATAAAAAATATTTATTAATATCTTTTTGTTCAATGTTTAAATTAACAAAATGAAATTTATTAGCAAAAATATTATTTGGTTTTGAATAAGAAAGAATTTCATTTAATGAATATTTAATTAATGAATATATTTTAATAAGCCTTATACCAGAGCTTGTAGAAAAGAATGATCCACCAATAATTACTATTATTAAAAATAAAAACCACAAATTAGAATGTGAATTATTAAATGAAATTCCAATATTAGACATACTGCTAGTTAGGGAAAAAAGTATTGACGAAAAATTATAATCAGAATTAAAAAAAACAAAAAAAATAACTAACAAAATTAAAAAATAAATAAACAAATAAATGTCTTCAGCAAAAAAATTAAGGCTTTTGTTTTTTAAAAAAAGAATATTATAAAACAAAAATAAACTAAAATATGAAAAAAGCATTAAAATAGAAAAAACTATCTCTTTTAAATTTGTGTTAACAATACTTTCAATATTATTGACTGGTAAAAAACCACCTGATGAAATTATAGTCATTGCTATATTGAAAGAGTCAAATGTTCTTAGATTTATCAACTTTAAAAAAACAAATAAAAAAATAGTTAGGATAGAATATAATATAAAAATTTTGAAAGATTGTTTAAATATTTCAGTATAATTGAAAGATATAAAATTAGTTAAAGATTTTTTTAAACTATCATCTGAAATATCAATCAAAAGTAAAATAGCGAATAAAAAATAAATACCACCTATCCATTGAGAAGTAGATCGCCACAGAATTAAACTTTCATCAAGATGTTTTATGTTTTCAAATACTGTAAAGCCAGTAGACGTAAATCCAGAAATTGATTCAAAGTAGCAATTTAGGAAAGATAAATTATAAATACTTAAATAATATGGAATAGAAATAATTAGTGGTATTAAAAAATAACCAAGGATTACTACAAAAATCTTTGAATAAATGTTAATTCTAAGATCATTTTCTTTTTTAAAAAATGAAGTGCCTCCAATAATTGATGAAATTAAAAACGTATAAAAATAAGCATCTATATTCAAATATAAATTGAAATAATAAGAATAAATAATATTGAAGAACGATAGTATGGATAGCAGAAGAAAAAAAACTCCTAAATAATTTAGGATAAATCTATTCATAATGTTTATACTGGACTCAATCTAAACATGCTCTCTACTAAAGGCAATTGATCTTTCTTAGTTAAAAAAACTACTGTATCTTCTTTTTTAAATATAAAATCTGATCTTGGAATTATAATTTCATTTTTTCTAAGAACTGCTCCAATTCTAATTTCATCTGGTAATTCACAATTTTTTAATTCTTTATTAATCAATTCAGATGTTTCTATAATGTCAGCTTCAATTACTTCATAGTCACCGTTTAATATTGAGTAAGCTGTTTCTATTGTACCTTTATGAACATGTTTTAATATACTTGAAACAGTTGTCATTCTAGGATCAATTAGATCATCAATTTTAAGCGAAGATTTTAATATAGAATAATTTGGTTTATTTATTAAAGCCATTGTTTTTTTATTTTTAGAAAACTTTTCGATGAGGACACTTAACATTAAATTATCTTCATCATCGTTTGTTAAAGCTATTACTGTTTCAACATCCTCAAGATTAACTTCAGATAAAATATCCTCATCTAAACCATTACCATTGATAACTATTGTATTATTAAGTTCATTTGCAATAAATTCAGCTCTTTTTTTATCTTTTTCAATAATTTTTAATCTTGCGTCTTCAAAGCTTTTTTCAATATTTTTTGCAAGGTTGAGACCAATATTTCCACCACCAATAATTAATATTTTATTTGAAATTTTTTCATTATGTCCAAATGCTGATAAAGTTTCTTTAATTTGTAGAGAATTTATTATTACATAAGCTTTATCATTTTTTTTAATTACATCATTTTTTTTTAGAAAAATAAATTTTTCATCTCTTATAACGCCAAGTATATTTGCGTTTAATTTAGGAAATTTTTTTGTTAACTCATTAAGTTTAATTTCTGATATTGGACATGTTTCATCAATAAAAATTTCTAAAAGTTTAATTTTATTATCAGCAAAAGGAATATTGTCTAACGCTCCTGGGGATTCTAATTTACGTAGTATAGATTTAGCTATTTCTATTTCAGGTGAAATTATAACATCAATAGGTAAATTTTCTTTATTATATAACTTAGAAAATTTAGGATCCAAGTAATTTTGAGATCTTATTCTAGCAATTTTTTTTGGTATTTTGAATGCTGTAAAAGCTATTTGACAAATGAGCATATTAATTTCATCATTTCTTGTTACCGCTATAATCATATCTGCATCTGAAGCATCTGCTTTTTCCAATATCGAAGGATAAGTAGCTTTACCAACTATTGCTTTTACATCTAAAGTTTCGTTAATTTTTTGTATGTCTTCGCTTGATTGATCAATAACGGTGACGGAATGATTTTGTTCAGTTAGCAGCTTAGCTATTGTAAATCCTACCCTACCAGCTCCACAGATAATTATGTTCATTAATTAAAATCTTTAACTCCCAGAAGCTTCAGTTTTCTATGCAATGCAGATCTCTCCATTCCTACAAAACGTGCAGTTTTTGATATATTACCTGAAAATTTCTTAAGTTGTGTCACTAAATACTCTTTTTCAAAATTTTCTCTTGCTTCTCTTAAAGGATAATCAAGTGTTTCACTAATAGAAAATTTTTCACTTTCGCTTTGAGATAATGATTCTTTAATTATATTAAGAACACTATTATCGTCTTTACCTTGTGAAAGAATAGTAACTCTCTCAATTAAATTTCTTAATTCCCTAACATTTCCAGGCCAGCTGTAGTTTAATAAATAGTTGTTATCTTGTAATTTGAAAGGCTTGATATTGTAATTATTGCAAATGTTTTCTAAAAAATACTCTACTAATAGTGGAATATCTTCAATACGTTTACTAAGTGGATCTATATTTATATTAAATACATTTAATCTGTGAAACAAATCTTCTCTAAAATTTCCATCTTTAATTTCTTTTTTTATATCCTTGCTAGTAGATGAAAAAATTCTTACATCAACTTTGATATCATGAGATCCATTTATTCTTTTGAATTTTTGATCAATTAAAATTCTTAAAATTTTTGATTGAGTATCTAAAGGAATATCGGTAACTTCGTCAATTAATAAAATTCCTTCACTGGCTTTTTCAAGAGCACCATAAGAAATTGAACCGTCTTTTCTTTCTTCTCCAAGTAATTCAAGTTCATATTTTTCTGAATCTAGTAGAGCACCATTTAATATAACAAAGGGTTTATCTCTTCTTTTTGATTTTTTATAAATTTTTCTTGAAATTAACTCTTTACCAGATCCTGTGGGGCCTGAAATAAATACTCTACTTTCCGACTCTGAAACTTTTTCAATCTGATCCTTAATAGAAATAATATTATGACTTTTTCCAATTAGATCAAATGTGTGAAATATTTTGTTTTCTAAAATTTCATTTTCTATTTTAAGATTTAAATTTTCAATAGCTCTTTTAATAAAATTTAATAATCTATTTTTATCAAAAGGTTTTTGAATAAATTCAAAAGCTCCAGATTTTAAAGATTTTACAGCCATCTCTATATTTGCATGACCAGAAATAATTATTACAGGAATATTTTTGTTTTTATTTTTAATGTGATTCAAAAGTTCTATACCATCATTATCACCTTTATCTAATTTAACATCAATTATTGCTACATCTGGAAGTTTTTTGTCTATCTCTGTTAATGCTTGATTGTAGTTTGCAGCTAGTCTTGTCGAATATCCAGCTTCAATTATTAGATCATTTAAAATTTCTCTTATATCGGAGTTATCATCAATTATTAATATTTCTGCAGACATTATTATTTTATTGGTAAATTTATTTTAATATTAGTTCCATTTGAATCTGAATTAAATTCTATGCTACCATTATGATCATTAATTATTTTGTTTACTATAGATAAACCTAAACCTGATCCTTTTTTTTTAGTTGTGTAATATGGTTTTATAAGTTCCTTTTTAGTACTGTTAGTAAATCCAATACCATTATCAAATATATCTATTGCTATATAATGGTTAATTCTTTTTATTTCTATATTAATTTTTTTATCAAAATTGCCTATATTTTGTGCTTTTTCCTGAATACTTTCTATAGAATTTTTAATTAAATTAAAAATGGTTCTACTTATCTGTTCATAATCACAATTTAAATTTAAATTATCGTCTTTAGAATATTCTAAATTAATATTTATTGCATTATCAGTTTTTTTTAATAAATCGACATTTGTATTAATAAGTTCTACTAAATTATTTTCTCTAAACAATGGTTTTGGCATTCTCGCAAATTCTGAAAATTCATTTACTAAATTTTCTATTTGCTTAATTTGAGATAAAATAGTCGTTAAATTTTTTCTATATCTTTCTTTTTCGGATAAATCTATAAATTTTTCATATTTAGATTTTAAGTTATCTATAGTTAGCTGAATAGGTGTTAAAGGATTTTTTATTTCATGAGCTAGTTTTCTTGCAACATGTTCCCATGCTTCATGTCTTTCTGAAATAAGTAATTTTTCTTGTTGGGATTTTAATCGATCAATCATTGAGTTAAAATTTTTATTTAATAGTTCTATCTCTTTATCAGCAACTATTTCAGGAACTTTTGTACTCAAATTACCTTCACCAATATCTTTTGATGCAGAAATTAAATTATTAATAGACACAAAAAATCGTGAAGAAAATCTTATTGCGATAGTTATTGATAAAAATAATAATAGTGTAACTATTATAATATAAATTAGAGCAAAACTAAATTTTATACCTGTTCTTTGGTCCTCAACAGTATAATAAAAGTTTATTGCCTCTTCAGACTCTTTTAAATAATTTGATATATCCTCATCTAGAAATTTAACCACATATAAAAAAGCATTATTCATAGATTGTATTTTTATTAAAGCTGCAGATTTATTTTCATAAGCATTTATTATTTTTAATGGTTTGTAGTCATTTAGAACCATATTAATGGCCCTCTCCTCGACTTGTAGATATCCTGTTTCTGTTGAAGAGAATAAAACCTTTCTGTCACTGTTAATAATATGAATTTGGTCTAAACCTCTTAACAACCTTTGGGTATTTAAGAAATTTTGTAATAAATTAAGGTTATTTTTAAAAATATTAATATTTTTATTTAAATCATATGAAACTAAAATAATATCTGACTCAACCTTATTTCTTTTTTCGTCTATATAATTTTTTGCTAGCTCATAAGAATTATTAACTGCTAAAGTAATCTTGCTATCAAAATATTTTTCTAGAGCAAATGAAAAAATAAATAAAGAAAAGATAGAAATTAATAATGATGGTATAAGTGTGAATAATGAAAAAAAAACAATATATTTTCTATTTGCTACTGTACCTCTTACATTTATATTGCTTTTAATAGAGTTTAAAATTTCTCTGAATATTATTACAAAAAAAAATACTAATAATGCAATATTTAAAAATAATAAGTAATCCAAATTTGTATCATCAACTAAAATAAAATTTTTCCCAATAAATGTTAAAAAAGTTATAAATGATACAATTAAAGTAAAAATAAATACTGTAATTATAAATACGTGTCTTTTTATTAAACTTAACATAAACTAAAAATATATAAAAATTAGAAAAAATAATACATGAATAATTGTTTTATACTACTTGCTGCAGGAAAAGGTAAACGTTTTAATTCTAAAGAAAAAAAACAGTTTATAAACTATAAAAACAAACCTTTATTTATGCATTCAATTGAAAAAGCAAAAAAATCAAAATTATTTAAAAGAATAGTACTTGTTACAAATAAGCAAATTAAAATACCTAATGTACAAGTTATCAAGGGTGGAAAAGAAAGATCAGATTCATCAATAAATGCTTTAAAATATCTGCAAAATAAAAATATTAAAAATGTATTTATCCACGATGCTGCAAGACCAAACTTTTCTATAAATTTACTAAACAAATTAAAAAAATATATAAGCAAAAATAAAGCTGTGGTACCTTTTACAAATACTAATAATTCCACTAAATATGCTTATAAGAATAAAGTAGTTAATTTAAAAAGGCAAAAAGTTCTTTTAACACAAACACCACAGTGTTTTGATTATAAAACTTTATATCAATTATCAATAAATAATAAAAGTTCTGTAACTGATGAATCTGCTTTATTCATAATTAATAATAAAAAAGTAAAATTTATAAAAGGAGAAGAAACAAATACAAAAATAACAAAAAAAAATGATCTTTATGTAAAAAAAATCAAAAACTTTTATGGAATTGGATTTGATATTCATAGATTAGTTAAAAATAAAAAACTTTACTTGGGAGGTATAAAAATACCTTTTCACTCAGGTTTAAAGGGTCATTCTGATGGAGATGTAATACTTCATTGTATTATTGATGCGTTATTAGGTGCACTTAGAAAAAAAGATATTGGATCTATATACCCAAGTAATAAAAATAAATTTAAAAACATAAGATCTCCAAAGATGCTAAAACCTATAATTTTTTTTCTGGAAAAAAATAATTATTATATAAACAATTTAGATATTAATTTAATCTGTGAAAGACCAAAAGTTTCTAAATATAGAAATAAAATTATAAATTCTTTATCTGCATTAATGAATATAAATAAAAATATTATAAATCTTAAAGGAAAGACTGTAGAAAAATTAGGTTTAATTGGAAAAGAAAATGCTATCGCCTGTGAAGCCATAGTCTCAATTAATAAATATGAATAATATAAATTTTTTATTTGTTACATTATTTGGAATTGGTAAATTAAAAAGAATACCTGGAAGTTATGCTTCATTAGCAACAACCATATTTCTATTTTTTTTATTTCATATATTTGACCTTTCCCCCAATCTTGTTTTAATTGGAGTTATAATAATATTTTTAATTTCTCTTTATGCGATAAGTATTTTTATAAAAAATCTGGATAATAAAGATCCTAAAGAAATTGTAATTGATGAATTTATTGGTCAATCAATACCTATTTGTCTTTATGAAATAGCTCATGAAGGAACAAAAGATGTAAGTCAGATTTTAACTTTTTATTTTATAATGTTTATATTATTTAGAATTTTTGACATCGCAAAACCCTATCCTGTTAGCTACTATGATAAAAAATTTAAGAATAGTTTTGGTGTTATTATGGATGATGTATGTGCTGGCTTATATGTTGTGGCAATACTTGTTTTATATATGGTAATTACTACATGAAAAAACTTGCTCAAAGTGTCGTTAAATTATTAAGTAAAAGAAGGTTAAAAATATCTTTTGCAGAATCTTGCACAGGTGGTTTACTTTCAAGTTCTATTACATCTATTAGTGGATCGTCTAAAATTTTCACTATTGGATTGGTTACTTATTCAAATCAAGCCAAAATTAACATTCTTAAAGTTCCTAAAAAAATAATAATGAAGCATGGTGCTGTAAGTTATGAAACTTGTTTATATATGGTTAAAAATTTAAACAAAATTAGCAAAACCAATATTTCTGTTTCAATAACTGGAGTTGCTGGACCCAAAGGTGGCACTAAGCTAAAACCTATTGGACTAGTTTATATAGGTATTAAAAAAGGTAACAAAGTTTTAGTTAAAAAAAACTATTTTAAAAACAATAAAAGAAGCTTAATTCAAAAGGCTACTGTTAATAAAGCATTAAATTTAATTTTAAGTTTTGCTAAATAGCTCCTCTGCTCTTTTTTGAAAGGCATCAGCTATTTTATCTAAACCAAATTGAAAGGATTTTGTCATAACAATATTTAAGAAATGATTTTTAAGCTCAAAATCAACTTCGAAAGAAACTTCGGTGATGTCCTTATTCTCTATAAAAAGCCATTTATTTTCTAAATATTTTAAAGGACCATCAAGATTAGTTACGTAAATAGAATCGTCTTTTTTATTAAATTTTACATCACTTTTATAAGTATCTTTAAAAGGACCTTTTCCAATTGTTAAATCCGCAATAATAAATAATAGGTCGCCCTTCTCATTTCTTTCATAAACTTTTGAATCTAAACAGAATGGAACAAATAAAGGATATTTTTCTATATCAAGAACAAGATCAATTAAATGTTCTTTTTTACATTTGATTAATCTTTTAACTGATGCTTTGGGCATTAGTATGGTTTATTCTATTGTCTTTAAGTACGGCAAAATCTTCATCAGCATGGTAAGAAGATCTAGTAAGTGGAGTTGAAGATACTAATAAAAAACCTTTTGATATCGCAATAGTTTTTAATTCATCAAATTCCTCAGGTGCATAATATCTGTCAAGTGGATGGTGTTTACCGGAAGGTTGTAAGTATTGACCTATTGTTAAAAAATCAACATCAGCGGTTCTTAAATCATCCATAACTTGAATAATTTCATCTTTATTTTCTCCCAATCCAACCATTAAACCAGATTTAGTAAAAATATTTTTATCAATTATTTTTGCATTTTTTAAAAGTTCAAGTGAAGCAAAATATCTAGATCCAGGTCTAACTTGTCTATAAAGACCAGGAACTGTTTCAATATTATGATTAAAGACATCAGGCTTAGCATTAATAACTTTTTTATAAGCATCTCCTTTCCTCAAAAAATCAGGAGTTAAAACTTCTATGGTAGTTTTAGGATTTTGCTTTCTTGTTTCCAAGATAACTTCATAAAAATGTTTCGCTCCACCATCGTTAAGATCATCCCTATCAACAGATGTAATTACAGCATGCTTTAAATTTAATTTTTTGATTGCATTAGCAATTTTATAAGGTTCTAATGGATCAAGAGGCTTAGGTTTACCTGTTATCACATCACAAAATGCACAAGCACGAGTGCATATGTTGCCCATAATTAAAAAAGTAGCATGTCTTTTACTCCAACACTCAGTTATATTTGGGCAATTTGCTTCCTGACAAACAGTGGATAAATTGTTTTTATTTACTATTGTTTTTGTTAAAAAAAATTCTTTACTGTTATGAAGCTTAGATCTTATCCAATATGGTTTTTTTTTTATTGGGTTGATGGGTTTGTTAACTTTTTCTGGGTGTCTAATCTTCATTACTTTTAACTATATAAATTTTTTCATTTTCTTTTCCAAATAAAAATTTTTGTCTTATTAAAGTTTCTATATAATCTAAATCTAAATTATTTGTTAAAAGTGAGTTTTTAATTTCTAATTTATTTATTTTATTTGACACATTAATTTTTTCATTTTTTAATTGTTTAAGTAATTCTTTTTTTTCAAAATAAGAAACTAGGCCTCTTTCACCATCTAAAAGATTGAAAAAAAAATATAAAAATAATATTGTAGATATTAGTATAAAATAATTTTTTTTTATTTTAGCTAACATTAATTGATTTTATTCATTTTTGCAGATTTTCCAAGTTTCTCTTCTATTCTTATAAGTTGATTGTATTTAGCCACTCTTTCAGAACGAGCTAATGACCCAGTTTTAATTTGATTAGAATTCGTACCCACGGCCAAATCAGAAATGAATGTATCTTCACTTTCTCCCGATCTATGAGATATAATAGTGCTAAATCCAATTAACTGAGCAAATTTAATTACTTCCAATGTTTCTGTTACAGTACCAATTTGATTAAGTTTTATTAGTATTGAATTAGAAGATTTGTTTAAAAAACCAATTTTTAATCTTTCTAGGTTAGTTACATATAGGTCATCACCTACTATTTGAGTATTTTTATTGGTTTTTTTCATTAATTTATTCCAAGCTATCCAATCATCTTCGGAAAAAGGATCTTCGATAGATTTAATTTTATATTTTTTTATTAATTTTAAATATCCATTTATTGTTTTATCAACATTAATAAATTTTTTGGAGTGAATTGAGTATTTTTTTTTTTTAAATAATTCGTTCGCTGCAACATCAAGGCAAATAGATATATCTTTTCCATTTTTAAACCCTGCTTTTCGTATAGCATTAACAATTAATTTTAACGCTTTCTCATTGTCATTTATCATTGGGGCAAAACCACCTTCGTCACCTACTGATGTGGACTCTCCTTTTTGTTTTAGTAATATTTTTAAATTATTAATTACCAAAAAACACATTCTTATTGCTTCTTTTATTGAATTGGCCTTATCTGGTCTGATCATAAATTCTTGAATTCTAAGACCATTGTTTGCGTGAGCTCCACCGTTAATAACATTCATTAAAGGGTAAGGTAACATGAACTGATTTTTAATTAAGAAAGTTTTATAAAGTGGAGTTTTTTTAATTCGTGCAGACAATTTTTTAACTGCCATTGAAACTGCTAATAGTGCATTTGCCCCAAATTTTTTCTTTTGTTTGGTTCCATCAAGATTGATTAATAGATAATCAATTTTTTCTTGATCATGTATATTTTGATTTTTTAATTTTTTTGAAATTATTTTATTAATTAATGAAACAGGTTTTAAAACGCTTTTTCCTAAATATTTCTTGTTAGAAGTATCCCTTTTTTCATAAGCTTCATGAGATCCAGTTGAAGCACCTGATGGGCAAATTGCTCTTGCTTTCATGTTATTTGCAAAAACTTCTGCTTCAATTGTAGGGTTCCCCCTACTATCATAGACTTGTCTAGCTATAACTTTTGTTATTTTGCTCATTATTTTTTAACGAGATTATCAATTTCAACTATTTGAGAAATTAAACTTTCTAATTTATTCAATGGGACCATGTTTGGCCCATCAGATGGAGCGTTATCTGGATCTTGGTGTGTTTCTAAAAAAATTGCAGCTATTCCAACTGCAGTTGCGGCTCTTGATAAATATTCTACAAATTCTCTTTGTCCTCCACTTTTTTCTCCAAGTCCTCCAGGTTGTTGTACTGAGTGAGTTCCATCGAATACTATTGGATAACCATTTTTTGCCATTATAGGTATCGATCTCATATCAGAGACTAGCGTATTGTATCCAAAGCTAGCTCCTCTTTCAGTAACTAGAATATTTTCATTACCAGATTCAGAAATTTTTTTTGTTACATTAACCATGTCCCATGGCGCTAAGAATTGACCTTTTTTAACATTAATAATTTTATTAGTTTTAGCAGCAGCAATTAACAAATCAGTTTGACGACACAAAAAAGCAGGAATTTGCAATACGTCAACATGTTTAGATACAATGGTGCATTGTTCGGGGTTATGGATATCAGTTAATACTGGAATTTTTAATTCTTTTCTAATCTTATCGAAAACAGGCAATGATGCATCTAGTCCAGCTCCTCTTTGACCTTTAAGACTAGTTCTGTTTGCTTTATCGAATGAAGTTTTATAAATAAATCCAATTTGAAACTTTGAAGCAATTTCTCTAATTTTACCTGCCATATCCATAGCGTGCTGTTCTGACTCAAGTTGACAAGGTCCAGAGATGAGAGTTATTTTTTTGTTATTAGATATTTCTAAATTATTACATTTAACTATTTTATTTAACATTAATAGAATTTTGCAGCCTTAATAAATGATGAGAATAAAGGATGTGGAGACAAAGGTCTAGATTTAAATTCAGGATGATATTGAACACCTATAAACCAAGGATGATTCTCAAGTTCAATAATCTCAGGTAATTTATTATCTGGAGACATCCCTGAAAAAATCATTCCTTTATTTTCAAATTTATTTTTTAAATTAAAATTCACTTCATACCTATGTCTATGTCTTTCAAATATAGATTTTGATTTATATATTTTTTCTATCAATGAATTATGTCTTAATTTAGCTTCATAAAGACCTAATCTCATTGTTCCTCCTAAATCTTTATTTGTTCCTTTTATTAATTTGCCATTTTTATTCCACTCATTTAATAAACCAATCACTGGGTAACAATTTTTATCTAATTCAGTGGATCCAGCATTTTTGATTTTTAAAGAGTTTCTTGCAAATTCAATAACAGCCATTTGCATGCCAAAGCATATACCTAGGAATGGAATTTTATTTTTTCTAGCATAGTTGATAGCTGATATTTTTCCTTCGGTGCCTCTTTTTCCAAAACCACCAGGTATTAAAATACCAGATACATTTTTTAAAATTTTATTAATTTGGTTAGGTTTTAATTTATCAGATTCAACTCTAATCAAGTTGACTTTTACGTTATTATTAATTCCACCATGAATAAGTGCTTCATCTAAAGATTTATATGCATCTTTTAAATTTACATATTTACCTATAATAGCAATATTTACTATTTTTTTTGTACTTAAAACAGTTTGGGTAATTTTTTTCCAAGGTAGCAGGTTGACTTTTTTTCTAGGTTTTAATTTAAAATAATTTAATACCTGTTTGTCTAATTTTTCATTATAAAAACTTATTGGGGCTTCATAAATAGTTCTTACATCAACCGTTTCTATAACGTTATCTATTGAAACATTGCAAAATAGTGATATTTTTTTCCTTTGATCTAATGGAATAGATTTTTGAGATCTACAAATAATAATATCAGGTTGTATACCCAGGCTTCTTAATTCTTTTACAGAATGTTGTGTTGGTTTAGTTTTAATTTCATCTGATGATTTTAAAAATGGTACAAACGTTAAATGTATAAATAAACTTTTACTTCTTCCGACATAATTTGAAAATTGTCTTATAGCTTCAACAAAAGGTAAACTTTCAATATCACCTACTGTACCTCCAATTTCACATATAACAAAATCTTCATTAGTTATGTCACCTTTTATAAATTCTCTTATTCTGTCAGTAACATGTGGTATTACTTGAACTGTTTTTCCTAAATATTTACCCTTACGTTCTTTTTTAATTATATCGCTGTATATTTTTCCAGTTGTAATATTGTCAGATTTTTTTGCTGATATATTAGTAAATCTTTCGTAGTGTCCGAGGTCTAAATCTGTTTCAGCTCCATCATCTGTAACAAAAACTTCCCCATGTTGAAATGGGCTCATTGTGCCAGGATCAACATTTAGGTATGGATCCATTTTCCTTATTCTTACTTTATAGCCTTGAGATTTTAGTAAATAAGCTAATGATGCTGATGATAATCCTTTTCCTAAAGATGAAACCACGCCGCCAGTAACGAATATATATCGCGCCATGGAATTACTTTATAATCATAGTTTATAAAAAATGAAAGTATTAATTATTATTTTCAGGAATTTTTGGTGCTTCATCAGTATTTTCTTCAGTTTTATCTAATACAGATGATGTCGGCTCAATTTCACCTCTAGAAATAATTGTTAAACCAAGGCTACATATTATAAATAATACTGCAATGATTGAGGTAGCTTTTGTTAAAAAATTACCAGCAGATCTTGAAAACATAAAATTGTCTTGGGAAACACCAATTCCTAATGCGCCTCCTTCAGATTTTTGAAGCAGAACAAATACTACAAGCAAAATTGCAAGTATTATATTTATTACCAATAATATATTTTCCATGATGACTAATTAATAGTTTTTTTTATGATATCAATAAAATTCTTAGAATTTTGAGATGCACCACCAACCAAAAAACCATTGATTGAGCTGATTTTATTCAATTCACTTATATTTTTAGAATTAACGGAACCACCATAAATTATTTTAGGATTTTTTAATTTCCAAAATTTGAATATCATATTTTTAATATCATAGATTTGTTTTTCTAAATTATTAATTTTTGGAATAATGCCAGTTCCTATAGACCAAACAGGCTCATATGCAAAAATTATACTATTATTTTTTTTAATATTTTTAAGACCATGAATTATTTGAGATCTTAAAATTAAGTTTGTTTTATTTTTTTTTTTTTCATTTAAGGTTTCTCCAATGCAATAGATAACTTTTAACTTTTTTTTGAGTGCAGACTTTATTTTAAGATTTATAATTTGATTAGTATCACCTGTAACTCTATTTTCTGAATGACCAATGATAACATATTTTGCTCCACTAGATTTTATTAAATCAGAATTTATAGATCCTGTAAATGGACCTGGTTTTTCCGAATAATGACAATTTTGAGCACCCACAGTGATTTTAGAATTCTTAACTAAATTTAAAAATCTATCAATTAATGTAAAAGGTGGACAATAAATAATTTGCGCTTTTTTATATTTTTTAATCTTAGAAAGTTTAATCACTTTTTTTACAGAATTTACTGACTTAAAATCACCAAACATTTTCCAATTTGCAATAAAAAACATATTATTTGTCATTAACTTAAATTTAATTTATAGGTTTGTTTTTTATAGATCAATAAAATTAAAACTATATGTTAAATAAACTAAGAAATTTTTCTAAAGGAAAGCTTGCTGGCGTTCTTGTTGGTATAATAATTATACCATTTGTTTTTTGGGGAATGGGAAGTGTTTTCAGCGGAGGCAATATGAATAGTATTGCTAAAATAAATGATCATAATGTATCAACAAAGGATTTTGCGGATTTTGTAAATAATTCAAAAATAAGCACTGAAGTATTAAGAGAGAATATTAACAACGATATTCTTGAACAACTTTTGGCACAACTTGTTTCAACATCGCTTGTTGATATAGAAATTAATGAATTAAAAATTTATATATCTGACAAAATACTAGCTAAAAAAATAAAAAATCAAAAATCTTTTCATGACGATAATAATAAATTTTCTAGAACTAAATATGAAAAATTCTTACTGGAAAATAATTTATCTTCTGTAAACTTTGAAAAAAACATAAAAGACAATGAACTAAAGAAAAAATTATTTACATACATTGGTGGTGGAATTAAATCGCCTTATTTTTTAATTAATAAAAATTATAAAGAACAATCAAAAATTCTTGAAATTGATTTTATAGATTTAAATTCAATATACATAAGCAAAAGTGACATTAGTGCTAATGATATAGAAAAACATATTAATGAAAATAAGGAATTATTTTTAGTAGATAAAATAGATATATCTTTAATAAAACTAACTCCTGAAAATGTAACAGGTGAAACAGAATTTACTGATAATTTTTT